>CAZYPR010000001.1:0-45562 GCA_964649495.1 uncultured Clostridia bacterium
TGATAGAGAGTCGAACTGGAAGGAGAGATTTATTTGAAGGTTTGAGACAGAAATCCACTCATAAAGAATCTTTTTTGCATAACCCTGATTTAAAAGAAGAAAAAAGGATATGGAAGAGAAAATAAAAGAAAGAAAAACAGAACCACAGGCAAGAAAAGAAACACCTATTTTTTTTAGATATTTACTGAAAAGGGGTATCAAAATTGTTGAAATTGCAGGGAAAATTGGAATTAGCCAGAAAATATCCTCTAATCTCATCCTTTAAGAATCCTCATTGTATCAACTTCCACATCCCCTTTGATTCTTGAAAGATTCAGTATTATGGCAAGTCCTACAGCAGCTTCTCCAGCAGCAACTGTTATTATAAATATAATCATGATCTGAGATTTCAGATTAGGAGCAAGAGAAAGGAGGAATAAATTAATACCGTTAAGAATTATCTCCACTGACATAAAGACAAATATGAGGTCTTTTTTTACAAAGAAAATAATTAATCCCGCTGTGAAGATAAATATTGCAATGGATAAAAAATAAATGCCTGGAATCAACTCTCTCTCCTTGCTATTATTATCCCAGCTACAAGGCCGGTAAGAATAAGAAGGGATGTGATTTCAAATGGATAAAGATATTCAGAGAAAAGAGATTTTCCAATACTCTTCAAATCAATCGGAGAAATTGAGGGAGGTTGAAAACCTGTTAGAGTAAAAATGGGAAGAAGAATCTGGATTCCAAAGACAAAACTGAGGATAATTGCAATTTTACCAGAAAATGGAGTCTTTGACTTAATTCTCTGCCTTACATCAATGAGCATAATTGCGAAGACAAATAGAACCATTATTGCTCCAGCATAAACGAGAAGCTGGATTAGGGAGAGGAAAGAGGCAGAGAGCAAGGCATAGAACCCAGCTATTCCTGAAAAAGAAAAAATGAGAGCAACAGCCGCGTAAAGGGTGTTTCTTGTGAAAAGAATATAGAATATAGGAACAACAGTCAGTAAGGCAAATATTGTAAAAAATATGTATTGCATAGAAATCCAATTATATTTATCAAAAATCTTCTGTCAAGAATTTTATCTCAGGGTGGATAAAAGGTGGAAAGATATAATTGCCTATCACCTTTCTCCGTTGTAAAATACAATATTGATTGGAGGGAATTATGATTTATGAATTAAAGCCTGAGGATTTGAGATGGGAGTGCAAGCCAGAGAGTCTAAAGGTAGAGAGCTCAAACCAAGGCATCCCCCTTGAGGGGATAATAGGACAGAAGAGAGCTGTGGATGCAATAAAAATGGGTCTTGAAATTCCGCATTCAGGATACAATATTTTCATAACAGGTATGGTCGGCACAGGTAGAACTACAACTATTATGAAACTTCTCGATGGTCTTGAAGAGAGAGAAAAGATTCCCAATGACCTTTGCTATGTAAATAATTTCAAAAATCCCGATATGCCAATCCTCTTATCCCTTCCACCAGGAAAAGGAAGAGAATTTAAAAGTGGTATGGAGAAGATGATAGATAGTTTTAGGGAAAACATCCCTAAAATTCTCGAGAGTGAGTCTTTCCAGAAGAGAAAGGCTGAGATTATGGAGGAGTTTGGAGAGAGGCAGAAAAATCTTATAAGGAATTTCGAAAAGAAAGTCGAACAGGCAGGTTTTCAATTAATTCAGATACAAATTGGTCCTATTGTTAAACCATCCCTTGTTCCAATTGTCCATGGGAAACCTATGAACCTTGAACAAATTGAGGCTCTTGTGGAATCTGGTGGACTTCCAAAAGAAATCTATGAGAATTTAAAAAAGAAATTTTACGAGCTGGAGATAGAACTTTCAGAGGTGATGAGGTTGAATAGAGAGGTTGGGAAGGAACTTGAGTTTGCAATTAAAAAGCTTAATGAAGAATTTGTTCTCCCTTTGATCGACCATCATATAAAGGAATTGGAAGAAAAATTCAATGATGAAAAAATTATTAAATATCTTGAAGAGGTAAAGGTTTCTGTTATTGAAAATCTTGAAATATTTGCTGAAAAAGAGCTGAGCAAAGAAGAAATTGAGGAAAGGTTTTCAGTTTACTCAGTAAATCTATTTGTTGATAATGGAGATACAAAGGAAACTCCAATAATATATGAAACCTCTCCAAGCTTTAGAAATCTTTTCGGAACAATTGCAAGGGAAATAGATGCAAAAGGGGGCGTAAAGAGCGATTTTACGATGATAAAACCAGGTTCAATTCACAGGGCAAATGGAGGTTATCTTATTATAAATGCTAACGATGCTCTTCTCGAGCCCAATGTTTGGCCAACACTTAAAAGAGTCTTGAGAACAGGAGTTTCAGAGATTCAATACTACGATGCCTTCGGAATCTTCTACTCCACACCCCTAAAACCTGAACCAATTCCTATGGATTTGAAAGTTATAATGATTGGAAGCCCTTACCTTTATTATCTTCTCTGGTTTTATGATGAAGATTTTAAGAAAATATTTAAAATAAAAGCAGATTTTGATGTAGAGATGGATAACACCCAAGAAAATAGGGAACAGTATATATCATTTATAAAAATGCTATGTGAAGAGGAAAATTTAAGATCCTTTGACAGTTCCGCAATTGCTGAAGTTATTGAATATGGAGTAAGGGTTGCGGGAAATAAGAATAAAATAACCACAAGATTCAATCTGATTGCTGATGTTTTGAGAGAAGCCAATTACTGGGCTGTAAAGGAAGGAAAAGAGATGGTTAGTGCCTCCCATGTAAAAAGAGCTATCCAGGAGTGGAAAAAAAGGGTAAATCTTCCTGAGGAAAAAATTCTTGAAATAATAGAACAAGGGAAAATAATGATTGACACTGAAGGAAAGGTTGTTGGTCAGGTAAATGGTCTTTCTGTAATAATTATTGGAGAGTACTCCTTCGGAAGACCCACAAGGATAACAGCAAGAACATCCGTAGGAAGAGAAGGAATAATAAACATTGAAAGAGAGGCAGACCTTTCTGGAAAGACTCATAACAAGGGTGTTCTTATCCTTTCTGGATTTATAAAGTGGAAGTATGCGCAGGACAAGCCTATTCCAATGGATGCAACAATTTGTTTTGAGCAATCATACAGTGAGGTGGATGGAGATTCTGCATCCTCAGCTGAAGTATATGCAATACTTTCATCCCTGGCAAATGTTCCTCTAAGACAGGACATTGCGGTAACAGGTTCAATAAATCAAAAAGGAGAAATTCAACCAATAGGTGGAGTCAATCAAAAAATCGAGGGGTTCTTTAAAGTTTGCAAAGCTAAAGGGTTAACTGGAACACAGGGTGTTATAATTCCAGATAAAAATGTAGACGATTTGATGCTCGATGATGAAGTTATTGAAGCTGTAAAAGAGGGGAAATTTCATATATACGCAATAAAAACAATTGAAGAAGGGATTGAGATTCTTACAGGGATGCCCGCAGGAGAAAGGGGAAAAGATGGAAAATTCCCTGAAGGAACATTCAATTATTTCGTAGAAAAGACTCTAACAGAATATGCTAACAAGATGAGGGAATTTTATCCTTTTAGATAGTATTTATGAAAAGAGCTTTTTTTGCATTAATTTTTTTATCTCTTATCAACTTTTCTTATTCTCAAGATAAAATTGAGGGGAAAAGCTCAATAGAAACTGAAAATTACGCAAACAGAGTCCTTGAATACTATTACTACATTCCTTCAAAAGTTCTAAAGGAAAAGGATAAGGCTCATCCAATACTCGCATGTATTCCTTATCTTTCTGGTAGAGGTGAGGATTTCGTCCTTCCGATTTTTAAAGATTTTGCAGATGAGGAAGGTTTTGTAATTATCTCTCCATCCTTTATTTTTGATGAGAAAAACTGGGAAAGTCAGAGAAGTTATCAGTATCCATCTGCATGGTCAGGAGAGGCTTTTATCAGAATAGCCGAAAAGGTTAAAAAAGAATTCGAATTAAAAATTTCCAAATTTTTCTTTTTTGGATTCTCCGCAGGTGCTCAATTTTCCCTTAGATTTGCTCTCTGGAAACCAGAACTTTGCTCTGCGGTATCTGCTCATGCAGGAGGAGGAACTGTTATCCCTGAAAAATTTGTTGATGTTAAATTTTTTGTAAGTGTTGGAAAGGATGACAAAGGAAGGATTGAGATTGTAGAAAATTTCTATAAAAAAGCGAAAGAGTTGGGAATCGATGTAATCTATAGAAAGTATCCTTATGGACATGTGCTTCCTATCAATCAGATCCGTGATTCCCTTGAATTCTTCAGAAATGTAAAGAATTCAAGGAATCGAATTCATAAAAAATCCCCTTCAATTCTTAATTTTAATTGAAAAAACATAGTGTCGCATATGTATATAACTTATAAAAACACTTGACAAGTTTTTTTAAAAAAGTAAAATATTTATCGTGACAAAAAAGCATATTATGGAAGGAGGTAAGGATGAACACTATTTTTCACAAACAAATTGGAAACACAATGTTGTTATGTGTGCGTTCCTTACTATGAGGAAGACTGCGACACATGGTTCTCCTACTGTGGTTATGGTAGTTGCTATTATGCATGTGTTTATTATGCAATGCATTTTTGCTGTTATGATGAATGGGGGAATGAATATTGTTGCTACGGCGCATGTACTACCATTCCTTGTCCTATTATTTGGTAGTTAAAAATTTGAAATGGAGGGGTAAAATATGAGAAAAATTTTAATTCCAACATTATTAATTTTATTTACTTTACCATGCTTTTCTGGGATTTTAAAACTTAAAAAAGAAGTGGATCTTAGCTTTTTCCTTAGACCAAATCAACCTGACAGAATAATGGCCGCAGTAGACGACTCAGGAAACCTTTATATCACTCAATGGAGAAAAGATGAATTTTTGAAATTGGATAGGACAGGAAAATTAATTTTAAGAGCTCCTTCAAGAATAGAAGGGGAAATTGGATCTTTTGATCTTGATAATTCTTCAAATATAGTATGCATGTTCCCTCCAAAGATGGTAAAAAATATTACCTATATTCCTTTAGTTTGGTTCGATGGAAATGGAAAGAGGAAAAGAGAGATTAATTTAGGAAATCTTTTTGAAGTTATTATCTCCTTAAAGATCCTTCGTCCTGAGGATATTATTCTTGTTAATGGTGTTATGAAAGAGGAGAGTCTTAGAAAGTATTCTCTTCATACCATTGACTTTGAAGGAAACCATAAAAATTCATTTTCTCCTGTAGGTAAAATCTCTAAAGAGGACATTGTTTCATTTGTTTCAAATAATCGTGAATATTTTTCTTCCCCTCGCTCTCTCTTTTTAGATCAGAAAAATAGAAAAATTCTCCAATTCTTGCCATTTTCTGAAGGGAAAAAGGTGAGAGTTTTTAATTACTCAGGCAATTTAATTGATGAGATGAGTCTTGATCCTTATGTTAGATGGCGAATAATCCCTTACAATGATGGCATATGGATTTATACTACAAAAGAATATACATTTTTCAAGAGCATGGGAGCAAAATACTTTATGACAGAAAAGAAAATGGAGGCAATACCCTGGTATTTTCTAACATCTGATCTTTCCGGAAATTTATATTTTGTAGGAGAAAAAAGCTTTCAAGTGTTGAAAATTTACACTATGGAATAAAGTTCTTTTTTAAAGAGTCTAACAATTTCTGAGAAAGAAATAATTATTAAATTTTCAGTTCATTGATCCATTTTTTAAGATCATTAATAGCCCTTTCAATTAGAGCACTCTTTTTCATCCTTTTTGATATTTTTCCTTCCAGTGGAGGAAGGAGACCGAAAGTGAAATTTATGGGATCAAACTTTTTAATTTCTGGATTAGAAATTGCATAGCATAAACTTCCGATGGCAGTTGTTGGAGGAGGCGGAGAAAAACTTTTTCCCTTTAAAAGTGCTATTGCGGAAAGCCCTCCTATCAAGCCTGTTGCAATGTTTTCGCAGTAACCCTCAGCACCAGTGATCTGTCCTGCAAAAATTATCCTCTCATTATTTCTCAGTCTGAGGGAGGGGGTAATGAGGGAGGGAGAGTTTATGTAAAAGTTGACATGCAGTTTTCCAAATCTTACAAATTCAGCCTTTTCAAGACAGGGGATCAACCTGAAAATTCTCTCCTGTTCCCTCCATCTCAATCTACTCTGAAAACCAACAAGCTCATACCATTCGCCTTTGAGGTCATTCCTTCGAAGTTGAACAACAGCAAAGGGAATCTCTCCTGTCCTTTTATCCCTTAATCCGACAGGTTTCAGAGGTCCGAATCTCAGGGTGTCAAACCCTCTTTTACCCATTTCCTCAATGGGAAGGCAACTCTCAAAAAAGATCTCTTTTTCAAAGGGGTGTATAAAAGCTTTCTCTCCCTTTATCAGCTCTTTCCAGAATCTTTCATACTCTTCCTTTGTCATGGGACAATTTATAAAATCATCCCCTCCCTTTCCATACCTTGAACCAAAGAAGGCTTTTTCCATGTTTATGGAAGAGAAGGTAACAATCGGAGAGGAGGCATCATAGAAATATAAATTTTTCTGACCTGTAATTTTTAAAATACTCTTCTTCATTGCATCAGATGTTAGAGGACCTGTGGCAATTACAACAATCCCATCTTGAGGAATTTCTTGAACCTCTTCCAAAATTTTTTCAATAAACTGGTTCTTTTCAAGGGCTTGAGTGACCTTCTGTGGGAAAAGAATCCTGTCAACAGCTAAGGACAATCCTGCTGGAACCCTTGTCCTCTTTGCAACCTCAATTAGAAATGAACCAAGAATTTTAAGCTCCTCTTTCAACAACCCTGAGGCAGAGTTTAAATCTTCTGAGCCGAAGGAATTACTGCATACGAGTTCAGCGAAATAGTGGGTGGTGTGAGCGGATGTCATTTTTGAAGGTCTCATCTCGTAAAGTTTTACCGGGATCTTTCTTTTTGCAATCTGATATGCGCATTCAGAGCCAGCAAGTCCACCACCAATTACAGTTATCATTTTCCTAATCTTTTTATTTTATACCAATTATCATTAATTTTAAATTGCTTTTTTAAAAAAATTTCCTATTGTTGAATTCTAATTTTCTTTTTAATATTATTTAATTATGCGAAATAAAAAATCCATAAGTAAATATATAAAAACAGCCTTAGAAGAGGAAAAATCTAAAAATGGAGATTAAATTTAGCTCAATTGGATTTATTCGCTCACCATTTAAAAACTTAGAGGAAATCCAGGAAAAGAGATATAAACTTGCATCAGGCTTTGAAGATTTTATCGGAGAGATTGAAATTAAGGAGGAATTTGAGGAAGGTCTAAAGGATATAGAAGGGTTTTCCCATTTAATCGTTGTATTTTTTTTCCACATGATTAATAAAGGGAGATTAAAAGTTATTCCTCCTCTTGACGGTAATGAAAGAGGTGTTTTTTCTACAAGATCCCCATTTAGACCGAATCCTATTGGTATTACAATTGTTGAACTCATTGAGAGAAAGGGAAGATTTCTAAGAGTAAAAGGAATAGATATGATTGATGGCACACCAGTTCTCGATATAAAGCCATACACAATTCGAGATTCAAGGATTAATCTAAAAATGGGTTGGCTGGATGAAAAGATTAGTCCGGAGGAGAAATTTGCAATGGAACAGAAATCCTCTCTTCTTTCGGATTCTGCTAAACTCTGGCTTGCCCACGATGGACTGTGGTTTTTGAATGTGGAAAAAAGATTTGGAATAGAAAAAGCCATTGAAATCGACAGAGATGCATGGAAAGATTTTACAGTTATTGAGGCAAAAAGAATAATAGAAAGACTTTCCCTTCCTGAAAATGGTGGTTTATCCGCTTTAAAAACTGCTTTGAAATTCAGGCTTTATGCTTACATAAACCAGCAGGAAATTATAGAAGAGAACGAGAAAAGTTTTATTTTCAGAATGAATTCATGCAGGGTTCAGGAAGCAAGGAAAAGAAAGGGGCTTTTAGATTTCCCTTGTAAATCCGTTGGAATTGTTGAGTATTCATATTTTGCTAAAACAATTGACTCGAGAATAGAAACGGATTGTGTTTATTGTCCTCCTGACAATCATCCCGAAGATTCATGGTGTGCCTGGCGTTTTAAAATAAAAGATTAAAAATGGAAATCTGGCTCCTTGGAACAGCATCAGAAAAGCTTAAAATTCTGAAGAATATTGAAGAGAAAAGTAAGGGAATTATATCAGGACACAAAAGGGGGAATTCATTCATTGTGGAAGATTTAATTCCATTGAAAAAAATCGATTTGAATTCTGAAAAATTTATCTCATCTATTTTTTCAAACCAAAATTTTCTTGGATTTTTCAGTTTTGAGGAGGATGATTTTGAGAGTCTTCCAGATTTCCTTTACGGAATTGCCATTCTTAAAATATCGGAAGAAGGGATTAAAGGATATTTTGTAGAGCTTGAGGAAAGGAATATCCCCAAAATGACAGAATTGCCAATAAAAGTTTTTAGTCAGGAGGGTAAGAATGACTGAAAAACAAAAGAAAATATTGCTGAAGATCGCAAGGGATTCCATAAAGGAGTATTTGAAGAATAAGAAATTAATTACACCAAAGGTGGATGACCCTGAACTAAAAGAGAAAAGAGGAGTATTTGTTACTCTAAAGATTAATGGAGAACTAAGGGGTTGCATAGGATATCCCATTCCATACAAACCTCTTTACTCTGCAGTCGCTGAACTGGCAATCGAATCTGCCACATCTGATCCGAGATTCCCACCTGTTCAACTTGAAGAACTGGAAAAAATCGAAATAGAAATTTCTGTCCTCACACTTCCAAAGCCTATTTCATCTTATGAAGAGATTGAAATAGGAAAGCATGGAATAATCGTATCAAAAGGACCGTTCAGAGGGCTTCTCCTCCCTCAGGTTCCCGTTGAGTATGAGTGGAGCCTTGAAGAGTATCTGTCCCACGGCTGTATGAAAGCAGGACTCCCATCGGACGAATGGAAGAAGGGAGTTGAAATAGAAGTTTTCGAAGCAGAAGTTTTTTCAGAGAGGGAGTTTTTGTAGCTTGTAATATTAAAAGCAATTTTTCAATACTTCTAAAAAAGACCTTTACACTGAAAAAGAACTTTGAATCTTCCGCCCATGATTTCAGGAGAGAGGAGGATTTTGGCTTGATTTTTTAAAGTTTCAGAATCTTTCGATTTTTCAATGATCTCCAGTATTCCATATTCAAGAAGAAATCTTTCCTGAGAGTAGAAAAATACTTCTTCAAGACCTTCTTCTTCTCCCGCTTTCCTCAAAACATCAAAATTGACATCAGCGGTAACATCCCTTTCCCCTGGTTCTGAAATTATGTCGTGAAAAATCTTGTGGTTTTTAAAGGTTCTGTATGTGTTTTTCTTTGGTATCTCTGAACCATAGTCTATTGTTAGAATCCCACCTTTTTTAATTTTTTTTGCAATGAACTTCATTAGTTTATAATCTTCAGTCCTGACCTCAGTCCTCTCCCCCTCTTCCAATTCAAGAGGAAATACTCTCAGGTATTCTATGATTTCATCAGAAGGAACTCCAGGTTCTTCAAAAAATTCTCCATTGTATTTGATATAAAGCTCCATTATTTTTCCATTAATTTTTTCCACAATTCTGAAGGGTAATGAGTCAAAGAATTCATTAGAAATAATTAATCCCTCAAATTCAGCAAGGTACTCCAGGGATGTAATATAGGAGATTTTATTATAGAGGTGCTTTCTCTCAAAGAGTTCAAAAATTTTATAATTTATTCTTTTTCTGAGGGAAGGTTCCTTTTCATTTAAAAATTTCAATATATCCATTGCAAGAAATCCCTCACCACCCCCTAATTCAATAACCGAAAAATCTTTTGCGAAAAAATTGGAAATTTTTATTATAAAATTTGAAATCACAAAGCCAAAAAGGGAGGAAGAAGTAGGAGATGTGATGAAATCACCATTTTTCCCAGGAGATTTGCGATAGTAATAGCCAAGTTGAGGGTAGTAGAGAGCAATTTCTATGAATTCTTTGTATGAAATTTTCCCCCTTTCTTTTATCACATCCAAAATAATCTTTTCAATGTCATTCATTTAATACAATAAAAATCCGTATGTCACTCACATTTGTTGAAGTTTCTCCCAGTCTTATTAGATTGCCAGTTTTTTCAAAAAAGTTGTAAGAATCATTATTTTCAAGGAATGAATTGGGATCTAAACCAAGTGTTTCTGTTTTTTCATAAGTCTCCTCATTAATCCATGCTCCAGAGGAATCAGTCGGTCCATCAATTCCGTCGCTGTCAACACTCATAACCAGGAATTTTCTCTTTTGCTTTCCCATCTCCATCAAAAAAGAAAGCACAAATTCCTGATTTCTTCCTCCTTTCCCTTTTCCCTTAATCTTTACCTGAGCCTCACCACCCGCAAGAACACAGCAAGGTTTCCTGCAGGGATAGTCAGAATCTATTATTTCCATCAAAATCCTGCTGTAAAATCTTGCAAGCTCTGACGCTATTCCACCATCCCTTGATGTTAAAACCAATGTTGAAAAACCAATTTTTTCAGCCTCTTCTTTACCCTTTTCAAGAGCGTAGAGATTATTTCCGATGATAAAACTTCTCACATTTTCAGGCTCTTCTTTCAAGGTTTCCTCTAAATCACCTTTAACACCTAATTCGACAATTTTGGTAATTTTTACTGGGACCTTTTTTTCCAGACCATATTTTTTGAAAATATCTTTAACATCTTTCCATGAGGATGAATCTTTACTCAGGGGTCCAGAGCCAATACTTTCAATATCATCTCCAGGGACATCAGATAAAATTAAATTTATAACATCGCATGGAATAATTTTTGAAAGTTTTCCTCCTTTAAATCTACTAAAGTGTTTTCTGACAATATTTATTTCTTTAATAGATGCACCTGACTCCAGCAAAGCTCTGTGGACTTGGGACTTATCCTCAATGGAAAGCCCAAAATCGGGATAACAAAGAATTGACGATGCACCTCCTGAGAGAAGGAATATACAGAGGTCATCTCTTTCTATATTGTTCTTTATAAATTCCTCCATTTTTATCGAAGCAAGGAAACTTCTTTCGTCTGGAAAAGGATGAGAACCTCTGAATGTTTCAATCCCAACTATTTTCTTATCCGAATTTCCACAGATTAACCCCCCTTCCACCTTCTCTCCCATAATATCTAATATAGCCTCTCCCATTGCGTAAGAAGCTTTCCCAACTCCAAGAACCCAGATTTTTCTGTATTTTCTAATATCTAAATATATTTTATCTATTTTAAGCATCTCTCCATTGAATATAACTCTTTCTTTTAAAAGATTGTGAGGTTTTACCGATTCTATTGCGGTTTTTAATATATCAAATCCCTTCTCATATAAGTTTTTCATTTCCCCACCTTCGGCAGAACTATTCCTTTTTGCTCCTGATACCTTCCTTTTCTTTCTTTATAAGAAATCTCACAATCCTCGTCTGATTCAAGGAAGACAACTTGGGCTATACCCTCTCCCGCATACACCACCACAGGGTATTTTGATGTATTTGATATGGAAATTGTTAAGTATCCCTCCCACTCAGGCTCAAGAGGTGTCACATTAACTAAGACACCACACCTTGCATATGTAGATTTTCCAAGACAAATTCCTATAACATTTCGAGGAATTCTAAAATATTCAACACTTTTACCGAGGATATGGGAATTGGGCTCAATTATGATTTTCTTCCCTTTCCTCTCTTTCCATTCTTCTTCTAAAATTTTTTTCGGATCTATAAGTCCTAGATTTTTCATAACAGGAATTTTGAACTCTTCTGACAATCTTATGTCATATCCATATGAGGAAGGTCCGTATGATATTATCCCTTCTTTAATCTGTTTTTCTGAAAATGGTTCGATCATACCTTTCTCTATCGACATCTTCCTGATCCATCTGTCTGACTTGACCATTTTCACCTCCATCTTTAGATTAAGTTTATCTTTTAAGAAGAACAAAATAAAAAATGCACAGTTATCTTTTATGTATTATATAAATAGGAGAAGAAGTTAGAAATATTGAGTCAGAAGAAGGAATTATCTCACCATCCCTTGAGATTATATCCTCTACATCAAAGTCTATTATTAGCCTTCTTTTCTTTTTCATTGACCATGCAACTGTGACAAGCTTTCCCCTTGAGTTTTCAAAGGTAAAGGAGTAGATTGATTTTTCCTTTTTTCTATTTATGAGGCGAAAGGAGCCAAGAACTTCAATCATTGTTTTTAACGAATACCATGCGGGTCTTCTTCTCCATTCTTTTTCAATATCATCTATAATTCCATAACCATGGGCTACCAACTGCCACCAGTAAACCCTTTCAGCTCCAGAGGTCAGGGACAAAATATAATATCTCACAAGGTAATCGGAGTATGTTTCTTCATCTACACTTTCTTTCAGGGAAGTTGGAACATATTCACTTTTAGCCATTAGAGGCCAGTTTGTCTCAGTTATCCAGAAGGGAGTTTCTTCTCCATAAACTGAATTTATTATGGCTCTCATTAAAAGAGTTTTATGATAAAGATCAAATCCTACATGCTTATTCTCTGGTGCTCCCTGCCTGTCCACATAAAGGAGAGCATTTACAACATCGAATTTTGGCTTCCTTTCTGGATGATTAAGAACCCCCATTGTGCAAATGTATTCAAAATCAATTACAGAAGGTCCGAAAAACTTTATTCCTGGGAAAGATTTTTTAACTTCTTCAGCTTTTTCAACAATATCGAGGTACTGAAGAAATGAACGAACACCCCATTTGTATCTGTTCCATGCATGTCCTATTCCATAATAGTTGGATATTCCATAAAATTTCTCTAAAATTTTTTCAACTCCACTTTTCCAGTAATTATGATCAACAGTAGAGTTATAGTCCTGAAGGATGGATACAATGGGTTCAACTCCTGAATTTTTTAATTCCTCAAGAAAATAACGAGAATAGCTCAGATTTTCAATCTCCCATATTGGGATTCTTAAAAGAACTGAATTTACTCCTATTTCTTTTATCTCTTTCAAAATTTTGTCAAATCGGGATGGATCATTATCTGTTCCTACACAGAATCCTTTTTCTATTATTCTTTGATTTTCTCTTTTTTGAAGGGCAAAATATTCAGGAATCAATCGTGGAAGTAATTTGATGCTATACCAGAACATTTTTAGGTGATCTCTGGCAAACTCCATGTACTCAATATTCCTTTGCCATTTTGAGTATGGAATGTTTGGTTGCTGGGTTAGGGGGTTCCAGTGAAATTTTATCTTTTTGTCATTGGAATAGTTAATAATTTCATTGTTTTTTGAGCTCATATTTCTCAATCTCCTTAAGAGCAAAGGGATATGTTATTAAATATAGAAAGAGCATTTTTACTTCTGAATCTCCAAAGTTGAATTCAAAAAGACCCGCTACAAAAAATGATACAATTACTCCTGCTCCCACGAGTCCTGAAAATTTTGTAAACTTTTCATGGGAAATCTTCCAAATTTTGTAGTTGTCTATAAATGAAAAGAGAATAAAGAGAAGCCATACAGTAAGTGCTGGGATACCAAGTTCGCCTCCTATTTGAAGAATATTGCTGTGAAGATGAGGAACATCCCTTATAGCCTCTGGAGGTTTAAATTTCTTATATGCAATTTTTGCAGTGTCAAGACCTGTTCCAAAAATGGGATATTTTAAAATTATCTTCAATCCACCCTTTGCCATATAGATTCTTTCTTTGACAGTTTCATCCTTTGGGTCAAATGTGCTGATGAATCTTTTTTTTACAGATTCCGGTGAGAGAAAAGCAATAATTATTGCAAATATAATAAAAAAGATCAGGAGTTTTGGTTTAAAAAGAATTGTTATAATTGCTAACCCTAAAATAGCTCCAATCCAAGCACTTCTTGTCATGGTCAGAATCAAAGAAAATATAGAAATTAAAAAAAGAAATAGCCATAAAAGTCTTCTCTTCCTTTTTTCAAAGAAGGTCATGGAAAGAGAAAGAATTGAAAAGAGCATCAAAATTCCTGATTGGGTCATATAATGACTCAGGAATCCTGATGCTCTCTCCCTTCCTGTTATAATGCCTGAATATTCAAGAACAGAAAGTATAAATGAGAGAAAGATTGCAAAGGAAAGGGCGTAATTGAAAGTTTTAAAGTCTTCTTTTTTCTTGGTCAAGTTAAGGGTAAGGGGAACTATAAAAAACAATAAAATTTCTTTGAGATCTTTAAAACTTGTTCTGAAATCAATGGATAAAATTGTTGAAATTATTTCAAAAAAGGAAAAAACCAAAAGGAGAATGAATGCTCTATTAATTTTTATCTTTTCTTTTCTTTTTATAACTAAATAGAGAAAGGAAAAAATTGAAATGGCGAGAAAGATATGGGAGAAGGAAACAGAAACAGGAATGAAGAAAATGAAAAGAAAGAATGAAGAAATGAGCAGAAGTTCGGAAAAATTTCTTTCTTTTAAATTCATTTTAAGATTTTTTTAATCATTTCAAAAACAGTTTCAGGTTTTATTTCCCTTAAACATTTAAAGTTATAATCGCACCTTTTCTGATTACAGGGTCTACAGTCAGTAGAACCCTCAATAATTATTGCGTCCTTTTTCCATGGTCCAAAAACACGAGGGGTTGTTGGACCAAAGAGAGCAATGACCGGAGTTTCAGTTGTCGAGGCGATGTGCATTGGACCACTATCAGGACCAACAAAAAGAATACTTCTTTTTATGAGTTCCCTAACTTCCCTTAAATTTATTCTTCCAATCAGTGAAACTACATCTGGAAATTTTAAATGCTCTTCGTAAATTAAATCTTTTTCCGAACCGATCAGAGCTATTTTTAATCCTCTTTTTTCCATGGTGACAATTTTTATTAAAGACTTCCAATTTTCAATCCCCCACTCCCTATACTTATTTCCAGCTGAAACATGAAAAACAATAAACCTTTTCCCATCCAGTCCATTTTCTATAATAAATCTGTCAAATTTTTCCCTCTCCCAATCTTCTATTTCTGGCATGAACAAGGGTGGTATATCATTTCTTTCAATCCCCAGACCCTTTATTAGATTGAACTGATTGACAACGCTGTGAATATACCCATCTTTAACACCTCTTTGAACTCTCAAATGATAAAAAGCTCTTCTCGGAGAGTAGTCATAACCAACTCTTATTTTTGCTCCAGAGAATAAAGTAAGAAAAGAGGCTCTTGGACCGCCATGAAAGTCTATTGCAAAATCAAATTTCTCTTTTCTCATTTTCTTTATGACACTAAAAAGCTCTTTTAAAGAAGCATCTCTTTTTAAAATAATTAGTTCATCAATATCAGGGTTCCCTCTTAGTATCTCATCCTGAGGTGGCTCTACAAGATAGAAAATTTTTGCCTCTGGAAGAGTATTCTTTAGAATTTTTATTGACGGAGTTGTCATCAGGACATCTCCAATGAGCCTCAATCTGACAATGAGAATCTTTTTAGCATTTTGCAATTTTAATGATAGATCAGAAGTATTAGAATTTCCCTTTTTAAGTTTCTCTAATAAAATTAAATTACTCAGAATCCTTTTTCCCTTCTTCAAAATAAGCCTCATCAATGAGCATAACAGGTATTCCATCCCTTATGGGGTAAATTCTTCCACATTTCACACATTGCAATCCAGTTCCTTCCTTTACAAGTTTTACATCCTCTTTACATAATGGGCATGCAAGAATTTTAAGAAGTTCAGGGTCAATACTCATTGGTCCTCCTGAAATTTTAATTATAACCGAAACTTAAAAAGATAAAAAACTAAAATTTAATTTGCAATTTTTCAAGAATTTTTCTCTCCTCATCGATGATCTTTTCTATTCCTTTTTCAGCAAGGGATATTAGAGATTGAAGTTCTTCCTTTCTGAAAGTCCTTCCCTCTCCTGTAACCTGTAACTCCGCTATCTCTCCTCTGTCTGTTTTTACTAAATTCAAGTCAATTTCAGCTCTTGAATCTTCTGAAAAGTCAAGATCCAGAAGGAATTCTTCATCCACAATTCCCGCAGATACCCCAGCCAAAAGAGCTCTCATCGGTGATTCTATTATAAGACCATCATTTTTCATTCTGTGAAAAAGAATTGCAAGGGTTACAGAAGCAGCGGTTACCGAAGCAGTCCTTGTTCCACCATCTGCCTGAATAACATCGCAATCAATTATAACGGTTCTCTCCTGAAGGAGAGAAAGATCTACAACAGATCTCAAAGACCTTCCGATCATTCTCTGTATCTCATGGGTTCTTCCCGAGAGTCTACCCTGGACAGATTCTCTGATGTTCCTTTTTTCAGTGGCTCTTGGAAGCATGGAATACTCTGCAGTGATCCATCCCTTTCCAGTTCCTTTGAGAAATGGAGGAACTTTATCATCGATTGAAGCAGAACAGATTATTTTTGTATCTCCGAATTCTAAAAATACAGAGGCCTCAGGAAATTTTAAAAAATCAGGGAAAATCTTTAATTCTCTTAACTCTTCATTCCCTCTCCCATTCTTTCTCATAAACTATTTTTCCCTCTTTAGTATCACAACATTTCCCTTGAACTCTTTTTTAAATGTTTCAGCATCCTTTTCTGAGCCAACAATAGATCCCCAGTGCATCGGTATAGCCACCTTTGGAGATATTGTGTTTGCAGCCTGAGCAGCTTCACTGGCGTTCATCGTGTATGTTCCACCAACAGGAAGCATGGCTATGTCTATTTTCCCAAAATTCTTCATTTCAGGGATCAAGTCTGTATCTCCAGCATGATAAACAGTTACACCTTCAATTTCTACAATGTATCCAACCCAGTTTTTCTCCTTTGGATGAAATCTTTTACCGATATTGTATGCGGGAACACCTTTCACTTTTATTCCATAAACTTCAAGCTCTTTACCTGGAAGAATTTCCCTTTTCTCTCCCTTTACATTTGCAATAACATCAGGAGTGGAAACTATTATTGTGTCTTCTTTCTGAATCTTTTTTAAATCGTCAGGCGAAAAATGATCGTAATGTTCATGGGTTATAAGAACTATATCAGCTTTTTCAGTTCCCGCTGGAAGTTCGAAGGGGTCTATATAGATTGTTTTTTCAGCTTTTATCATTACTGATGCATGACCGTACCACTTGATAGAGTTCAAAATTTTCTGAACCTTTTCTTCAATAGAAAAAGAGTTTGAACTGAAGGTTAGAAGAAATACTAAACATAAAAAGAATAAGTTGTAATTACGCATTTTTCCTCCCTCCTTAGTAAAAAACATTTCTTAATAAATCTTTTTTCATCCATCTTTTGCTTCTTCCTTTTAAATCAAGGTCTCTCTTTCCATCTTTGGTGAATCCATAACCAAAAATGTGGCTTCTTTCTTATTTCTTCCTCTATGATTTTAGTATACTTTTCGGTGATTTTCAATACATTGTCTTCTGGCTCTGTTTTTATTGGCTCTTTTATTTCAACGATATAATTGTAATTTTCATCAGGATAACAAAAGATAGGCAAAATTGGTGAACCGTATTTAATGTGAAAGAGAGCGAGACCGGTTGAGGTGCATGCAGGGGTTCCAAAAAAATCCACAAATACACCCTTGTTTTTCAAGGTATTCTGATCAGCCAGAATCCCAAGGATTCCACCACTCCTGAGAATTTCACCCACTTCTCTTTTTGCTTCCTCTTTATAGATTGTTTTGTTTCCATACCCTTCTCTAAATTTTTTTACAACTTTGTCGAGGAAGGGATTATCAAATTTTCTTGCTATGGCAGTAACTGGAAAACCTTCAAGGGCAAGAGCAAATGGGATAACCTCCCAGTTTCCAAAATGAGCTGAAAGAGAAAGGATCCCCTTTCCAAGCTCTTTTGTTTTTTTAAGAATTTCAATCCCTTTTATTTTGTAAATTTTTCTTAACGATGGTTCTCCCTTCTTCATCAGCCAAAGAATATCAAATATTAAAAACCCAAAGTGTTGAAAAGATTCCTTTGAAAGCTTCTCAATTTCTTTTTCATCTAATTTGTTCCCAAAAGCCAATTTAAGATTCTCTATAGCTATCCTTCTCTTGCTCTTTAAAAGATTGTATGCGATTAAACCTGTGAATTTACCAGCTTTTATATGGACTTTTCTTGGGAAGGGATAGAAAATTATTTGAATGAATTTAAAGAGAAGAAATTCAAAAATGTGTCGAACTTTCATATTTTCAATCTTTCCAGCAAGAACCTATAAAATTCATCTTCGAGCTCTACCTCTATCTTAGAATAAACTATTTGTAAAGAAAATGGAAGTTTTGAAAGTCTGATAAAGTCTTTTTCGGTTGTCACTGCTATTTTTACCCCCCTTTTTTCTGCCAATTTCTTGATTTTCTCTAAATCTTTTAAAGTAAATCTATGATGGTCAGGAAAGAAAATTGTCTTTTCAGGATTTATTGGAATTGACTTTAAGGCTTTTAAAAATCTATGAGGGTTGGCAATTCCACAGAATGCAATGACCTTTTCACCTTTTAAATCAATCATAGAGCCCTTCTTATCGAAAATTCCACAATTTATTGTTCTGAATTTGAAAATGGGAAGATTCTTGCTTGATTTCTCAACCTTTTTTACAAATTCTTCTTTCGCAAAATCTTCATTTATAAGGATTGCATTTGCCCTTGAAATTGATGATAAAAACTCTCTTTTTAAAGAGGGTTGAGAAGAAACAATAACAATGTCCATGTCGCGGAAGAGATTTCTGTATTGAAATCCATCATCAAGAATTATCAATTCTACACCCATTTCAATTGCCTTTAATCCAGAATCTTCTCTTCTTTTCCCAATTATTACTGGAACTGAAGGAAGATTTTCTGCAATAAGGAGAGCCTCATCCCCAATTTCTTCCCAATCTTTATTTACAGCTATCCCATTGGAAACAATTGCACCTTCCGATTCTTTTCTACCCTTATATCCTCTAAGGAGAACAGCGGGTTTAATCCCTTTCTTCATAAAAAACTTTGCGAGAGAAATTACGATAGGGGTTTTCCCTTCGCCTCCAAAAGATATATTTCCAATGGATAAAACAGGAATATTAATTCTCCAAGACTTTTTAATCCCTTTTTTGTAAAAAAAATCTATTATGAAGCTGGATATTTGAAAGGGGATGGATAAAATGCTGTAGAGGGCTTTCATTTCTCTAAAAAATAGAGAATTTCAGTAATAGTTTTATCCTTTGCTCCTTTAATTTTGTTTAAAATTTCGTATCCTATCAAACCCATTTTCTTCTGGTTTTCACTTCCAGTATCTTCAATCATTTCCATAAGTTCCTTTTCATTTTTTACCATTTTTGCTCCACCATTTGTAATGAAAATTTCCGAAAGTTCTCTGAAATTGAACATGTAAGGTCCGAAAAACACAGGTTTTTTGTAAAAGATCGGCTCAAGAAAATTGTGACCTCCTACCTTTACAAGACTCCCTCCCACAAAAGAGGAATCGGAAATAGCATAAAATTCAGGAAGTTCACCGATTGTATCAAGGAGAAGGATTTCAAAATCATCTTTTTTGAAAGTGGATCTCTTTTGGTATCTAAACCCATAGGAGTTTATCAAATTTTCCACCTTTGAAAACCTTTCCGGATGCCTTGGAGCTATTACCATAACGAGATCATTTCTCTTGACCATTCTAAATGTATTTAAAAGAATCTTCTCTTCACCATCTGCAGTGCTACCCGCTACAATTATCTTTTTTTCGGAAAGATTAAGCTCCTCTCTTTTTCTTTTAATCCTTTCATCACTGAATTCAGGAAGGATTTGATCTGCCTTGAGAGAGCCAGCAACGCTGATCTTTTTTTCATCGATTCCCAACTCTAAAAGTAAATTCTTCGTTCTTTCACTCTGGACAAGGAATTTGTCAATCTTGTCAAGCAACTTTGAGACTGCAAATTTTAGTATTTTGAATAAAAATTCAGTTCTTTTTCCAATTCGGACATTGATAATGATTATTGGGATATTTCTCTTTTTTGTTTCAGTGATTAGAGTTGGCCATATTTCCGATTCTGCCAAAATAAGAATATCAGGCTCAAATTTTTTGAGAAAGTTTCTTATTGAAATGATAAGATCAAAAGGGGAAGGTCTTACATAGCATAAATCAGAGAGCTTCTTCCTTGCCAATTCAAGACCTGTAGGTGTTGTTGATGTTAGAAGTATCTCAAATTCGCCCTTCTCCTTCAGGGCTTTTACAACGGGAAAAGAAAGATTGACCTCACCGAGGGATACAGCATGAATCCATATCCTTCTTACCTTCTTATTGGGAAAATTCAAATTTCTTCCAAATTTATCTGAGAGTTTATATTTCCCTTTTACAAATGACCTTTTGACAAAAAGATAATAAGGGGATACCAAAATGAGAAGGATGAGATAGATTAAATTCCAGAAATAAATCATAATCTAAAAATTTACATAAAAATCTTTGTAAATGCAAATCAAATGCCTCTGATTTTGAAGAAGTTAAGTTTTATGATAAAATTTTGTTGTGATAAATCGGTTTTTTGCAAATGTTATTTTGATAATTTCCCTTATTCCTTTTTCAATTAGTGGAGATTTTAATGCGTTGGTTTCTAATCTTGTGGATAGAGTTGTTTTAGGGCTTGATTTTTCAACCCCTAAAACTGTTTGTATCTTTGAATTTGACAATCTAACCCCCCGTTCCTCTTCTTTTCTTCAGAATGTTTATCAGCTTTTTCTGGCAACCCTTGAAAAAAAACTTAAGGAGAGTATAACAATAGAGGATGAGGTTATTGGTTTTGATGAAAATATTGGCTATTTTAACATTTCAGAGGAGAAAAATTATGATTACCTCTTCTCCTTAACATACTCTGAGAAAGAAGGGAGGGCAAGTCTTTCCCTCAAGGGTTTTGATGGAAAGGAACCCCAAAAATTAATAGCTTTTTTCTACTCATCCCTTCCGTTGACCCATGAGGAAATAGAGCTTATTGAAAAGCCATTATCCCGACAATTTTCATTCATAGCACCTCTTTACGAGCCAATTTATCTTCCATTTTCTCCCCTGGATATAAAGTTCATTAATGAAAATAAAATGGTATTTCTTACAGAAAAAAAGCTTATTTTCTATGAACTTGAAGGAGAGAGACTTAAATTATTAGAGGAGATAGGGTTAAAATGGGAAAATCCAATTTTCCCTTCTCAAGATTTAACAGGGAGAATCTATTTTGAATTGATGGGAGAGTCACCTTTTATCATTGCGGATTCATCCCTTTCCTCTTCTGTTTTGATTTTTTCGTTCAAAGAGGGAGAATGGGTTTCAGGCTCCCCCCTTAAATACATTCCTGTGGAAAAAATAGCCATAGGTAACAAAAATTATCTCCTCTGTGTAAAAACTCGAGAGGGAATGAATAGTTTCAAAGGAAAAGTGGCTTTAATCCAGTTATCAGCAATTGCTTCTGAAAACCCAGAAATTAGCAGAGAAATAGAGCTGATTCCATTTTATGATATTATTTCCATTAACGATGAAAAAGGAAGGTTTTTTGGAATTTATATTGTAGACGCCAATGGGAATCTTAGATTCTTCAACAGGAATTTCAGAGAATTGAAAATTCCTGAATTTAAAGTGGGAGATAAGATGATCTCAATTGGGAATTATCTTGTTTGTTCTAAGTTTGGTAGAAACGAAGATGACTCTCTCCTTGTTATTTCTCAAAAAGATAGGAGTGTTCTTCAGGAAGCTTCTTTAAATGGTAATATAATTTCAATGGCTTACAATCGCTCTGATAAAATAGCTGTTCTTTGTAGAGATAAGAATGGCAATAATTTCTTGCATTTGTGGAGAAAAAGATGAGAAGATTATTTATAATTCTATTTGTTTCTATATTGATCCTTTCTTTTACAAAGCCAAGATATGGAGGACAATTGTCAATTTTTTTGCAAGAGCCCCTTAGTCTAAATCCTTACGAATCCTCTTTCTCAGACCTTCCTTTATTTGCTTTGCTATGGACAAATATTTTTGAAAGGATAGATGGGAAGATAGATTCGTCAATTTTTGAAAGCTGGGAATATGACAAAGAGAAAAGAGCATGGAGATTCGTCTTGAGAGAAGGACTCCTTTTTTCCAATGGCACTCCAGTTACTTCCTCCGATGTTAAGAAGTCAATAGAACTTTATTTGAGAAGTGAGCAACCTGGTTCCAGGACACTTTCAAAAATAATCTCTGGAGGTGAAGAGTTTCTTTCAGGAGGATCGAGCACAGTTCGTGGTATTTTAGCCTCAAATCCTTCAGAACTTTCAATCAATCTAAAAATTGATAAAGATGATCTCCTCAATTTTTTATCATCTCCATACATCTTCCTTTATGCTGGCTCAAGAAATGTTTTCTCTGGACCTTATATTCTTTCCTCATGGGAAAAGGGAGAAAGTATGAGCCTTAAGCCGAATCCATACTATGGAAGAGGTAGGGTTTTCCTTGAAGGAATCAAAATATACTTCAAAAAAGATAACCCCACTTTAGATTTTAGCTATGAAGGAATCAAAAGTTCAATAATGAATGAATATAAAGGTGTAAGCAGAAAGGTTTTCATTTTCTTTAATTCCAAGGCTTTAAACCATAACACAAGAGTATCTTTATTTCTAATACTTAAAAATAGATTTTCTAAAAATGAATTTTTTGAGCCTGCCAATTCATATATAGAAGCGGATTTTTCAATCCCTTTGCCAAAACCTCCCGGACATCAGAATATTGTTCTTCCTCAGCTCAAGCTTAACATTGCAGTGGAAAAGGGGCTCGAAAATATGGTTCCTTCTCTGGAAAAAATTTTAAGGGAGATGAGAATTGAACCTGAATTTGTTTTCATTCCCACAGTTCAGATTAAAAGGGTTTTTGAAAGCCCTTATTTTCAAGTTATTATTTTTATTCCCAATCCTTCTCCCTTCTATTCAAAAGAAAAGGAGTTGATTCATTACATAGAAGAGTATGAGGTTTCCAAATACGATGAAAATTTTTTTGTTTCAAAAAATCTTTTATCTGAATTAGAGAGCATCAAAGATGAGGACAGGAAAATGGAGAACTTATTCTATATACAAAAAAACATGATAGAGAGTGCTGTTTTCGTTCCCCTTTGCAAATTTAAAGTGAAATTTTATCTCAGTAAAAAATTCGAGGGTTTTAAAATAGATGATTATGGAAGACCTGTTTTCTGGGGCATTAGAATTTCATCTCCCCTCTGATAATAAATAATATCCATGTAGACAGAGCCAAATGTGAACTTGGCTTTGATCCTAAGAGGAATCCTTTTCTCATCAGCAGAAATCCACACCCACATCTTTCCCCTCCTTGTTCTGAATGCTCCCTCAAATTTTGACACCGGTTGAAGGAGATATGCATCAAAATCTCCTATTTCAGTGGAGATTTTTTCCTTTCTGAGAACATGAAGCTCTGTGTTGAAAATTCTACCCCTGTCAAAAGTCGGAATCTGATATGTTTCTCCTTCTTTAAGAAAAAGGGCTCTAAAGTAATAGAAGGATGAAAGTATGTCTTGAAAGCATTCTCTCTCACCCATTTCAATTTCTTCTCTCTTTTCCTCAATTTCTCCTTTTTGTTTCTTCTTTTTTATCTCGTAAATAATTTTCCTTGTGTTGTAGTCGAATATTACGCTCTCATCCGCTACCCATCTTCCCTCCCTCTGGTTTTTAAGATACTTTATAGAGCATAGGTTACTGTCAACCCAGCATTCTGCATGGTCGTCCACATCAAATATGGATGAGATAATTCCTGAAGATTCTGCATCCAATCTGATATGATAAATTTCTTTTTTTTCATCATCTTTTTTAAGCTCAATTTCAGCCATACCCACAGAAACAAATGACCATCGCACTTTAAACTTCATCAGTTCATAAGGGGGGAATGGGCTCCCCTGAAGAGAATGATAAAAGATAAAAAATATTGTTAATAGAAAAAGTTTTTTCATTTTATAAGGATTCCCTTCAGAATAATGGCGAAATAAAAAAGCATAGTTGAAATAATTGCTCTCCATTCCCTATTTTCAGCAATATTTTTAAAAGAAAAATTCTCTGTTTTCTCTATCTTATCTATTTTTGGAAGAAAAACAGGGACGCTCTTTTTATACTCAATGTAATCTTCTTTAAATATCTCTAACATTCTTTTCTCTTCATTTTTTATAAGAGGAATGTAGAAGAAAATGAAATAAAGTAAGAAAATGGGAATTGAAAAGATTTGCCATGATGCAAGACAAAATCCAACTCCTATTATAAAGTTGCCAAGATATAGGGGGTTTCGGGTCAGGCTGTAAGGACCTGATGTTGCAAGCTCTTTTTCTTTTTTTATATATCCAGAAGCCCAAAATCTCAGAATATTTCCAAGAATGGATATGAGAAATCCTCCGAGGATACTCCATATATTTGGTTTTGAGATAATAATTATTAATAAGGAAATTAAAACACTAATTTTAACCCTTTGCCTCTCAGCGAAATTTGAAAAATTCATTTTTTCAGTATCTCCTTAACCTTCTCTAAGACACTCTCTACATCAATACTCTCCATACATTTCACATTCTTACATTTTCTTTTATAGCAAAAACTGCAGGAAAGTTCATTAAAAACCACTTTCGAATTTTTTGAGATTGGTCCATTCCT
Source organism: uncultured Clostridia bacterium (assembly GCA_964649495.1). Classification (GTDB taxonomy): domain Bacteria; phylum Acidobacteriota; class Aminicenantia; order JBFLYD01; family JBBIMS01; genus JBBIMS01. The sequence goes on from CAZYPR010000001.1 coordinate 24,573, forward strand.
CAATGGGTTCGAAGGTCCGTAAATTCCAACAACGGGTATTCCAAGGGCATCTGCAATGTGGAGAGGAAATGTATCGCCACTTACTAAAAGACGAGAAAGGGAGACTATTTTCACTAACTGGGGAATATTTAGGAATGGTGCAAGGGGGATATCCCCTCTCGACTCTTCTTCCATTCTTTTCCTTTCATTTTCATTCCCCCATAAGAATAAAGGCTCAAAACCCATTTCTTTTATTTTCAGAGCGAGCTCTCGCCACCTCCCCTTTACCCATATTTTTGTCTCCCATCCTCCTCCACCATTCAGAATTACAAGTCTTTTACTATCAAATTTTAAATCTTCAGGTAAATCAACTTTAATATTTAACTCTGGAAACTCTGGTAAATTTTTCTTAATTCCAATGACTTCAAGAAGTTTCATATTTTTCAAAATAATGTGGATGTTCTCAGGGATAGTTTCAGCCCTTTTAGTGTAGAAAATTGATGAAATTGGTTCTTTAAGATTCCCTTTTCCAAACCCTATTTTTTCCTTTGCATTTGAAATAAAGGTTATGAATGAAGATTTTAATGTTCCTTGAAAGTCAATTGCTAAATCGAAATCCCTTCTTATTTTTTCTATTGATTCCTTAAATTCTTTCAAGGTTGTATTAGAAAAAGGCTTCTTCCTCCAGTTTAAAGTATCGAATATAATTATTTCATCAAGTCCTTCAAGGGCTTTTAATATTTCAGCTCCATTTCTTTCAACAACCCAGTATATTTTGCTTTCCGAGAAATTATCCCTGATAGCTTTAAATGAAGGTAAAGTATGAACAATATCTCCAAGGGAGCTAAGTTTTACTATCAGAATTTTTTCAGGATTCATTTTTCAACTTGATCTTTTCAATGATTTCTGATGAGGATTTTACCTTCTTTCCTCCGCAGATCGCTATCTTTCCTCCGTAAGAAAGAACTACATTTCTTTCGGGAACAGTTTCCTCAGTATAGTCAGAACCTTTTGCATGGATGTGAGGTTTCAACTCAAGAAGAACTCTACTTACATCTTTTTCATCAAAAATCACAATATAATCGACAAATTCAAAGGAAGAAAGGATTTCTGCTCTTTCCAATTCGCTCATCAAAGGTCTTCCCTCTCCCTTTAAGGCTCTTACCGAATTGTCGGAATTTAAAGCTACTATAAGAACATCTCCTCTGCTTTTTGCGTCTTTGAGATATCTCACATGTCCTACATGTATTATGTCAAAACAACCGTTAGCAAGAACTATTTCTTTCCCCTTTTCTTTTAGAAAGTTTGTTATTTCTTTTAATTCCTGAAGAGAAATTAATTTATCTGAATGCACTTAAAACTGCCTCCTCAAGTTCCGAAGGGGTCAAAGTTGCCGCTCCCCTCTTCATTACAACTACTCCACCAGCAAGATTGGAGAGGAAAGCTGATTCGAGAAAACTGCCTCCCGCCGAAAGGGATAGGGTGACAGTGCTTATTACTGTATCACCCGCTCCAGTCACATCCACTATTTCTTCTGAGCCGTAAATTGGTATTAAGAAAGGTTTCTTTCCTTTTTCGAAAAGGCACATCCCTTTATAACCTCTTGTTATCAAAAGTGCGGAGGAATTAATTTCAGAAAGTATTCTTTCACCCGCTTTAAAAAGGGAATCATCTTCCTCTCCAATATTAATGTGAAGAGCCTCCTCCACTTCAGGCTCATTGGGAGTAGCTATACTTACATTTTTAAACTTTAAAAGTCTATGCCTTGAATCTACTGTCACCGGGATATTATTCAATTGAGAAATGACTTTCTCAAAGACATCCAAATCAACAGTCCAGTTGTCATAATCAGATATAAGGAGAGCGTCTGCATCATTTAAAGCGTCTAAAAGATTCTTATGTATTTCATCCCTTAAATCTTTGTTGAAGGCTATTCTTTCTTCCCTATCCACTCTTAAAACCTGCTGTTTCCTTGTATGTTCCCCTCCCGCAAGGATTCTTGTTTTTAAAGGAGTCATGTAATTCTTTGTTTTAACAATAAATCTTGTTGTTATACCCAATTTTTCTATTAAAGATAGTAGCCTTTCGCCCTGCTCATCCTCTCCAATTATTCCAACAGGAATAGGTTCCCCTTCTAAAGCCTTTATATTTTTTATAGAGTTTGCTCCACCTCCGAGATTGAATTCTCGCCCTTCGTATTTAATTATAAGAACAGGAGCCTCCCTCGAGACCCTTGATGTTCTCCCATATATATACTCATCAAGGATGAAGTCTCCCCATACAACAATTTTTTTCTTTTTAAAGCTTTTTATAAGTTCCAGCAATCTCTTCTTCTCAACCATATTAGAAAATTTTATCAAAGGAAAGTTTAAAATACAAAAAATCTACAGGAGCAAAAAATTAATGTTGAAGGAGAAAGGAAAGAGCAGAGAAGGAAGATTAGTCTAAAATCTCAATAAACCTCAACGAAATAGTTTTCTAAAAACTTCTTTGAAAAATTGGCATTTATAGTTGAACTCTTTTGATTTTTATGTTAAAAGGAATATTTCCATTTCCTTATTTAGGAGGAGAATATGGATTTTAATTTGACTGAGGAGCAATTAGCTTTGCAGTCTCTCGCAAGAGAATTTGCTCAGAAGGAGATGAGACCCAATGCATCAAAATATGATGAGGAAGAATCATTCCCATGGGAAATTATGCAGAAGGCATTTGAGACTGGCTTTCTATCCTCTTCGATTCCCGCAGAGTATGGAGGTGGAGGACTTGGAACTCTTGACACAGTTATAATCTGCGAGGAACTTGCCTGGGGATGTGCAGGGATGTATACATCCATAATGGCAAATTCCCTTGCCTTAACACCCATAATTCTTTTCGGAACCAACGAACAGAAGAAGAGATTTTTAACTCCATTTACAAAGGAGATGAAATTTGCCGCATTTGCTCTCACGGAGAGAGAGGCGGGTTCAGATGCGGGAGCATTGAAGACAACAGCCAAGAGAGTTGATGGAGGATATGTGATAAATGGTTCCAAATGTTTTATAACCAATGGTGGGGTTGCCTCTCTGGTAACTGTTTTTGCCAATGTTGATATTACAAAAGGTCCAAGGGGTATTACCGCTTTCATAGTTCCTACAGATTCTCCTGGATTTAAAGTTGGAAAGATAGAGAAAAAAATGGGACACAGAGCTTCAAATACTGCTGAGCTTTATTTCGATGATGTATTTGTTCCAGAGGAGAATCTTCTTGGAAAAGAGGGGATGGGCTTTCTTGTGGCAATGAAGACGCTCGATAAAGCAAGACCATCTGTTGGAGCGGGCGGAGTTGGAGTCGCAAGAGCTGCTTATGAACAGGCACTGGAATATGCAAAGGTAAGAAAGCAGTTCGGTCAGCCATTAGCATCTTTCCAGCATATAGCTTTTAAGTTGGCTGACATGGCTACTGAGATTCAGGCGGCTCGCCATCTTGTCTATCATGCTGCATGGCTTCTTGACAGAGGAGAGAAGGCAACAAAGGAAGCCGCAATGGCAAAGGCTTACGCAACAGATGTTGCCATGAGGGTGACTGTTGAAGCTCTTCAAATTTTTGGTGGATATGGATATATGAAGGACTATCCCATGGAAAAATTTATGAGAGATGCAAAGCTTCTTCAGATTTATGAAGGGACAAACGAGATTCAGAGGTATGTAATTTCAAGGGAGATTTTGGGTCCTATAAAGTAGTATCTTCAGATTAAAGCAGGCTCAAAACTTTTCGAATAATTTAAATCATTTTTTTGACTAAATTAAATACCTATGCAAAAATAAAATAGATGCGAAAAAAGAAATCTAAAGATTTTAGAGAGATTAAAAAGAGGTTGCTACGGGAAAAATTTAAGGATGTTCCTTTAGACAAAAAAATAGAGGAGGCAATTTCTCTTTCTGAACTATGTCAAGAACTAAAAAGAGAGATGAAAAATGCGGGAATCCTTTCAAAGGATAGTTAAATTATTAAATAAACTTGTGGATGAAAAGATTGTAAAGGAGTTTGCACTTGTGGGAGGTCTTGCAGTATCTGCATGGAGCGTTCCAAGAGCCACAAAGGACATAGATTTTCTTGTCTCCATAATTGGTGAGTTAACAGTTAGAAATATTCAGAGATTAAAAGAAAGAATAAAAATGGAATTTAATAAAACTGATTTAATTATGGACAATTTCACAAAGATGTATGTAATAAGGATAGATGACGAACTAACTATAACAGATCTGATAATAGCCACAAAAAAGTGGCATCTTAAAATTCTAAGAGACTCTGTAAATTTTTCAGCCCAAATTTTTGGAGCATCGATAAATATTGCTAAGCCAGAAGGTTTGATTGTAATGAAAGTAAAAGCGGGTGGTCCACAGGATATAATCGATGTAAAGAATTTGTATGAATTGGAAGGTATAGATAAAAGAAAATTATTCCTTTTAGCAAAGTCAGCAGGGGTGGAAAAGAGATTAAGAAAAATAGTAAAGAAAAATTAAGTTTGACTTGTTAACAAAATGTTTCTAAAATTTTTTGTGGAGGAAAAAATGAAAGGAAATATGGGAGTATTTGACAGAATATTGAGGATAATTATTGCGATAATTTTTGGTGTTCTTTACTTGACAAAAACTGTCTCAGGCACATTGGGGATAATTCTTATTGTCATCGCTCTGATATTTTTGCTAACGAGCATTATTGGATACTGTCCCCTCTATTCAATAATAGGTATTTCTACCAAGAGATCAAAAGCTTGAAATTTTAGTGAAAAAAATTTTAAAAAAACTTGTTTTTTATTCAATTATTTTAGTTTTATTAACATTTTGTTCCTACAACAAGTACTTAACAGGAATAATTTTTGAGGTTTTCCCCCTTCATTCTATAGCACCATCAAATATAAATATAATGTTCACGGTAAATAAAAATAATCTTCCTGAGGAAATTCAGGAGAACATAAAGGGCACATTAAGAATAGATCTTTATCTTTACTGGGCTGAGCTTGTTCCACCCTCAATGCCTCTTGAGATGGAAAAGATTCTGGGATGGATTCCAATAGATAGCGCTTCTTTCATGATTAGTGAAGAAGAACTTGAAAAGGGATTCTTTAACGAGTTTTACATTAGAGAGCCTGGTATGTATAAGCTTATGCTTATTCTTATTAACTCCGAAGGGATTAAAATTTTCGTCTCAGAAAGAACTTTCAGAGTTTCAACTGAGCTCAAATTCTATTAAAACTATTTTCTTTTTTCCCAACTCGCCAGAGCCATTTCAGCAGATTTTCTCCTTGGATCATCGGGTCTTGCTGAATTTAAAAAGAGTCTTAAATAATAGGAAGCCATGTCAGTTTTTCCCGCTTGAGCAAGCATGACGGCCATGTTGTAAAAAGTTTCTGGAGAAGGATTTAGCTGAACAGCTCTGTAAAGATTTTCGTAAGCCTTTTCAAAGTTCCTTATTGCGGAATATGTTATTCCCAATTCCTGATAGATCTTGTAGTCATCAGGGTATTTTTCTTTTAAGCTATTATAAATTTCAAGAGCTCTTTGAACCTCTCCTGAGAGAAGAAGAGAGTAGGCGTAATCAATATTTAAAAGTTTATTTTCAGGTTCAATTTTAAGAGCCTTTTCATAATAATAAAGGCTTTCCCGAGGTCTGTTGGAATGACTCAAAATCCATCCCGCTGCAACAAGAGCTTCAAAGAAGTCAGGTTTTATTTCAAGAGCTTTTTTTGCAGTTTCGAGAGCCTCATCCATTTTTCCCATTACTGTGTATATAGCTGAAAGCTGGCTGAGAAGTTGGTATGAATCAGGGTTTATCTCAAGTCCCTTTTTTATTACCTGAACTGCTTTTTCATATTCTCCACGCCTGTGATAAATTCTCCCAAGATAATGATACGAAAGGGGAACCTCAGGATCAATTTTTATCAACTCTTCATATTTATCAATTGCACATCTTATATCTTTTCTGTATTCACATTCTTTTGCATCAAGAAGGAGCTTTAAAGATTCCAATTTGTCCTTGGGATCAGGAAGGTTTTCGCCCTTTTTAGAAGAAAAATCTCCTCCAATGTATCCGAGGGACCTTAACCTTTCCTCATCTTCTCTTGTCAATACCCTCTTCCCCGAAATCCCTGAAGAATATTTTTTCTTCATGCTTTCCATTAGGAGTTTCAAGCTCTCCGCTTTTTCCCTCTCTTTTTCGAAAAGATTAATGCTTTCGTGGGGATCCTTTCTTATGTTGTAAAGCTCTTCCTTTGGTGCAAAAATATATTTCCATTCTCCATCAACAACGCCCTTCAATTCAGCCCAATTAAAACTTTCCATTGGATAAACTGTTTCCATGTAGAATGGTAGATCTTTTTTCTTTCTGCCAGTGATGTAAGGAAGCAGGCTTTCACCCTGCATACTTTCTAAATGCTCAATTTTTAGAAAATCGAGAATAGTTGGCGCTAAATCTATAAGACGAACATTTGCTTTTACAATTTTTTTCTCAGGAAATTTCTTAGGCGCAACCATTATGAGGGGAACCCTCATACTGACTTCATACAAAAAAATTCCATGATCTCTTTCTCCATGCTCACCAAGGGATTCTCCATGGTCTCCTACTATAACTATCAGAGTCCTCTCCACCTCATCACCAAGCTCCTCTACCACCTTCCCCACATACTCATCCATATACGCTATCTCCCCATCATACCTGTCCCCTATCTCACTCCTCCATGGCTCAGGTGGATCATACGGTAAATGAGGATCATAAAAATGAACCCAAGAAAACCACTTCCCTCCACCCTTCTCCCTATACCACCTCCTGAATGCAGAATATACCTCCTCAGCCCTCCTCTCAGATAAAAATGTCTTTATCCTCTCCTCACCCATTTCATCATCATAAACTTCAAACCCCTGATCTAACCCAAACCTCGAATCTAAACTGAATGATGCTACAAAAGCAGATGTCTTCCAACCCCTGGCTCTCAATATCTCAGCAAGAGTTTCTATCTTTTCAGAGAGTTTGTAGTTTCCATTGTTTCTTACCCCATGATAAAGAGGATAAGTCCCTGTAAAGATAGAGCAGTGGGAGGGGAGTGTGAGAGGAACCTGGCAGTAGGCATTTTCAAATTTGACACCTTTAGAGGCAAGTCTATCAAGATTGGGAGTTCTTGCTTTCCCATATCCATAACATCCAATTCTATCAGCCCTTGTTGTGTCAAGGGTTATTAAAAGAACATTCCAGTTTTCATCACCTTTTATATTTTTAAAAAAGAAATGATATATAAAAAATAGAAGGAACAAACAAACTAAAAAAGGGATGATATAAATAACCTTTGATTTTATTTTTTTGCTAGGCACACTATCTCTTTCAATATTTTGTTTTTTATTAATTTTCTTTTTACTCATATATAAATTATTACCCAATGTGAAAAATCTGTCAAAAAATTTTGCCTCTCATTAAATTCAGTTTAAAGAACCAACAAAGTCTATTCCGAAAGATTTTCACTTTTGCCTTTTTGCTCTCTCATGGTATTCTTCTGCTTTCTCTTTATCTCCTAATTCTTCATATATAATCGCAAGAGTCTGGTAAAGGTCTTTAATTTCCTTTATTTTCAACCCTTTTTCTGCCATTGAAATTGCATTCTTATAATCTTTATTGGAGAAGTAGACAAGAGCAAAATCCCTATAGATTAATGGGTCATCGGGAAAATTTTTGAGAAGTTCATTTAAAATCTGGCAGGCTTTTTCAAATTCTCCATTTTCTGCAAGGGTGACTGCACAATCCTGTCTCAATCTTTTATTCTCAGGCTCTATTTTCAATGCCTTCTCAAACATTGCAAGAGCATCCGCTCTCTTCCCCATCCGATTTAATATCCATCCTGAAAAGTATAAAGAATCAAAATCATCAGGATTAAGGGAAAGAGCTTTCTCAAATGCAGAAAGGGATTCTTTAAGATTATCTATCTTAAAATAAATTTTGCCCAGCGTGTTCCAAAGTAAGAAGGAGTCGGGTATTAATTCAATTCCTTTCTTTATTGACTGTATAGCACTATTTACATCTCCCAATTTCATGTATCCTTCTGCGAGGGATGTATATCCAAAAGTGCAATAAGGTTCAAGGGAGATGAGTTTTTTATAAAGCTCAACAACCATTGTATCCCTTTTTTCAAATTCATGGATCTGGGCATTTTCAATTATTTTGACAACTTCGATTCTTTTCTTAGGGTCAGGTAAATTCTCCGAAAGAGAACCACCTTTTTCCGATAGAATATAACCAAGGGACTGGAGTTTCTCTAACTCCTCCTTTGAAAGTTTGCGAGTCTGGGCTTCTGATGAAGAGTATTTTGAAATTATTTCATTGAGAGATGCTTTTAGCTCTTCCCTTTTTTCAATTTCAGAATTATAAAGATTTATTCTTTCTTCAGGATCAAAAGATAGTTTGTAAAGTTCGGGCTCGGGAGCCATAATTAATTTCCAGTCCCCTTTTATAAATCCGATCAATCTTGACCATCTCATGGATTCTTCAGGATATAGAGTTTCGATATAAGAGGGGATATCAGCTTTTTTTCTTCCCTTTAGGTAAGGTTTAAGGTCTACCCCGTCAATTTTTTGTGGAAATGGGATTTTGAGTAAAGAAAGAATGGTTGGCATTACATCTATCAATCTCACCCTTGGTTTTATGGATTTTTCTTCAGGTATATCATCCTTTTTTACGAAAATCAATGGAACTTTTAGAACTGACTCATAAAGAAAAAAGCCGTGCTGAATTTCTCCATGCTCACCAAGGGATTCTCCATGGTCTCCTACTATAACTATCAGAGTCCTCTCCACCTCATCACCAAGCTCCTCTACCACCTTCCCCACATACTCATCCATATACGCTATCTCCCCATCATACCTGTCCCCTATCTCACTCCTCCATGGCTCAGGTGGATCATACGGTAAATGAGGATCATAAAAATGAACCCAAGAAAACCACTTCCCTCCACCCTTCTCCCTATACCACCTCCTGAATGCAGAATATACCTCCTCAGCCCTCCTCTCAGATAAAAATGTCTTTATCCTCTCCTCACCCATTTCATCATCATAAACTTCAAACCCCTGATCTAACCCAAACCTCGAATCTAAACTGAATGATGCTACAAAAGCAGATGTCTTCCAACCCCTGGCTCTCAATATCTCAGCAAGAGTTTCTATCTTTTCAGAGAGTTTGTAGTTTCCATTGTTTCTTACCCCATGATAAAGAGGATAAGTCCCTGTAAAGATAGAGCAGTGGGAGGGGAGTGTGAGAGGAACCTGGCAGTAGGCATTTTCAAATTTGACACCTTTAGAGGCAAGTCTATCAAGATTGGGAGTTCTTGCTTTCCCATATCCATAACATCCAATTCTATCAGCCCTTGTTGTGTCAAGGGTTATTAAAAGAACATTCCAGTTTCTGGGAGAATAAGAACAAGAATTTATAATTAAAAAAATTAGATAAAGAGAATGGATAATAAAGAGATTTAAAATTTTTTTCTTCATTATGGAATAAACGAAATCTAATAAAATTTTAACCTTGTCTGTACTTCATTTCTAATTCGAAGCTTTTAAGTGCCTTTATCTCAGTCTCTTTCTTCTTAAGGTATTCTTCGACATCAGGCGAATAATAAAAACCTATTATAAAAGGATATACTTCAGCTTTAAGGTAATTTCTTAATCTTTCAGCAACTTTTAATATAGAGTCTATCTCTTTCTTGCCAGGTCTTGCTTTACATTCGCCTATCACATAGACTTTTTTCCCGTTCTTTTGACCTTCAATATATATGTTTATCTCATCAAATCTTCCATCAGGATAAACAACATTCCTCCTATCTATTACATTTACATCTATTCCATACTCTTTCTTGCAGAAAGAAGGCATGTAAAGCATGGCTTTATCTTCAAGACCATACCCCACAGTATCTGATAGTCCAGCTAACATTTGGCGAGTCTTCTTATGCTCTTTTACAAGTTCAAACAACTCATTTTCAGTCCTTCTCTGAGCTTCAGCAAGCTCTCTAACAGCTTCTTCTAACTTTGTAAGTCTTTTTTCACTTTGCTTCTGGGCTTCAGCAAGCTCTGCAACAGCTTCTTCTAACTTTGTAAGTCTTTTTTCACTTTGCTTCTGAGCTTCAGCAAGCTCCTCCACTCTCTTCTCAGTTCTCTTCTGGGCTTCAGCAAGCTCTGTAACAGCTTCCTCTAACCTTGTAAGCCTTTTTTCACTTTGCTTCTGGGCTTCAGCAAGCTCCTCCACTCTTTCCCCAGTTCTTTTCTGTGCTTCCGCAAGTTCCTTTACTATCTGTTTTAGCTCGTTAAAGTCAGAAACCTTCACAAGCTCGTTGTAAGCTAAATCTATTGCACTTAATATAGCTTCAGACTGTTCTTCATTGAAAACCTGTCTGAGCTTTCTTTTTATCTCTTCCATTCTTTCTGCCACTGACATATCAATTTAATTCTATCTTCTTCTTTTTTTCCTGTCAATTAATTACAAATAAAAAAGGGGATGGGGAAGTCCGCCCCATCCCCTCAGTAAATTCAGTTCCAGCTTAGAACAGGTACCTTAAGGAGAGCTGGACAATTCTTCTTCCATCTTTTCTTGTAGTCGTTCCGAAAACAGGGCTTGCAAGGTTTCTCTCCGGGAACTGCCAGATGTGATGATTGAGAGCATTAATAAATTCAGCTCTGAGCTGGAGGGTTGTATCTCTTCCACCAACCGGAATTGTAAAGTTCTTCATTAGGGAGAGATCGATGTTATAGTTCCAGAGCCACTCAAAGGTGTTCCTTCCAAGAAGATTCTGCTTGTAGTAGTCCAAATCTCCGGGTCCCTTTGGATAGCTGGGAGATGGGAATTTTGATTTATCGAGGGAAGGTGCCTTTGAGCCACCAAATGGAGTGTAATCTTTTATTGCATCCTGGAAGTTTCCTCCACCCCAGAGAGGTCTGTCATATCCGTTCCAGTCTCTATTCCAGTCAGCGGTAGTATGGAAAACTGTAAATGGCCTTCCTGAGAGAATCTGGAAAATGCCATTTATCTGCCATCCTCCAAAGATTGCCTTCAGAACTTTGTTCTCAGATTCTTTAAAGAAGGGAAGCTCATATATGAAGGAGCCAACAAGGTTGTGCCTGTAGTCAAATGCAGCTCTTCCATATTCCATCTCTCGAACTTCATGTCCAACTGCAGCAAGGGATCCTGTCATTGTATCTCCGAAGTAGTCCGAGTTCATATCAATTGCTTTACCCAATGTGTAGGAAGCCTGGAACTGAAGACCCTTTGAGTATCTCTTTGTAAGGATTATCTGGAGTCCATGATAGCGGGAGTTAGCGTCCTGAGCTCTGAAGTTAACCTGTGTTACAGCGAAGTATTTATTTATGTAATCTCTTTTTCCATCAAGTCTGTCACCAGTGAATCTGTTCAATCTGTGAATCCATCCGAGGTGCATTCCAATGGAGCCAACATAGTTTACTTCAAGTCCTAAGTCAGTGGCAATCTCCCTCTGAATTCCAAGGAGCCAGTTGTATGCCATTCCGGGTTTTAGTTTTGGATCCATCCATCTGAGGCTGTAGGTGCCTCTTACATTGTCTCTTGGAAGCCCTGTGGGGATGCTGTAATAATAACTTCCAAAGAAGCTGGAAAAGCAGAAGTCAGGGAAGTTAAACCTGTCATTTTCGTAGATATTGTTGAATGTTCTGTCATAGGATACACCCGCACCAACTCTTAATGATGTCTTTCCATCACCTGTTAAGTCATACGCTGCGCTCAGCTTAGGAGCAAAGTTCAGATAATATGGATCCCAGAGCCCTTTCCCTTCCTTCTGTCTTCCATCTGCAATGAGGTTTTTGATCCCAGTTACATAGTCCCCGGGAGCAAAGGATGGCATAGCTATCTTTCCATGTCTTTCAGAAGGAACTCCATAATATTCCCATCTCAAGCCCATTGAAAGGGTTAATCTTGGAGTTATTCGCCAATCATCCTGAATGAATATTCCTCCTTCAAGGCAGTGGAAGTTCCTGTAGGTATCTCCTCTGCTCCATGAACCGACTGCAGTAGTATAATCATCATTTCCACCTACTCCAGGGGGTGGATCAGCACCAATTGTAAATCTGTAAGCAGGATAATTATACAAGAAATCTAACCCATAGTACCAGTAATAGCTCCCATATACATACGCATCAAATACAGAGTAGGATCTCCAGTATCTTGCTTCAAATCCCGCTTTAATAGAATGGTTTCCAACCTGGAAGGAGAGGGTATCAGCAAGCTGGAATGTATTGTTTGTGAATACTTGAGGAAGATTCGTAGCATCTCCGATTCCGACAACTCCATCATAGAAGTAAGCAAGGGGAACATCTGCAATTGTTCTTGGATAGTCGTCGTAGTCTCTGTGGAATCCAAGCCTCACTTCATTATACATTGTTGGAGAGAAGATGTGGAGCCATGTGATTCCACCAGTATGATAGTGGAAGTAGTTATTTGCCATCTCAGGAAGAAGGGTATTGTAACCACCATTGTAGTTCCAGTGGGACTCACCAAAGTCATAAATCCATCTGAAGGAGATTCTGTCTTTTTCAGAGAAGATGTGGTCTATCTTTACACCCATATTGTATTCTTCATATCTGTAAACATCGTTGAATGGAGCTCTTCCGTAATCAGGGATACCATCTCCATCAACATCTACAAAATCACGGTCAGGGACTGGATATTTATTCCCTGCCTGCTCAACATAGTTATTTCTGTATTTGTCAAAATACCATTTCTGAGGTGTCCCTGCGGGAATGCGATCAAGAGCTTGAGGAGTAAAGAATAGACCAACTGGGACAGAAGTAGCATCGTGATTTACACCCTCAAACATTACGAAGAAGAAGGTCTTATCCTTCACAATTGGACCACCAAGGGTGAACCCATACTGCCATCTTTTCAGTGGCTCTTTTTCTCCTGTGAGCCAGTCTGCAGCTGCAAGTTTACCATCTCTATTGAAAACCCATGCGCTTCCGTGAAGCTCATTTGTTCCTGATTTCATTGAGACATTGAGAATTCCACCAGTGTTCCTTCCATACTCGGCTGAAAAGTTATTGGAAATCAAACGAAATTCCTGAATTGCCTCAGGAGGAAGTGTGAGGGTGTCATTGGCCGCAGTTCCAATGTCATCATTGGTTATACCATCAATTGTAACCTGGTTGGATGAGCCTCTCTGTCCAGTTATTGAATATCCCGCTCTTTCAGCTCCAGGGGTTGCACCTGGGGAAATATAAACAAGCTGGAAGAAGTTTCTGTTGAGCATTGGAAGGTCCATAACCTGTTTTTCAGTTATGACATTGGATACCGCTGCCCTTGTTGTCTCAACCAGTGGGGTTGTTGCAACTACTGTAATTGCCTCTTCAATTTTTCCAATCTTTAGTTTAAATGTTAAGTTGACCTCAGCTCCTGTTGCAACCTCAATCCCCTCTTGAGTCATGGTCTGGAAACCTTCGAGTTCTGCAGTTATATTGTAGATCCCTCTTGGTAATCTCTCGAGCCTGAAAAAACCCCTTTCATTGGTTACAGTTGACTGGGTTAATCCTGTCTGGACATTCTTTGCTGTTACAGTTGCCCCAGGAATTGCATTACCTTCCTCATCCTGGACAACGCCTACAATTGTTCCTGTGGGCTGTGCCCAGACAGAAATACCGACCAATAGAAGAGCTAAAATTAAATACTTAAAATGTCTCATATTACCTCCTCAAAAAATTTTAAAATCCCAATGCCCTTTGCCAATACTATGATTAAATCCTACCTCTCTATTATCACCCCCTTTTAAATAAAATTTAAAATTAAAAAGGTAAAAGTTAAAATTCGAATTTTGATTCCTTTTCATTTTCAAACTTTCATATATTATCTTTCCCATCATATAAAGTTTATAGCAAAATTCGTGCCAGAATAAAATGGTCTTTTTATGAGGTTTTTCATGAAGGTGGATATTTAAAATATTCAAATTTTTGAACATTATTCAAATTTTTGAATGTTCAAATTTTTGAACATTTTCTTGAACTTCTTATATTACATTGAATTTTGTTCCTTTTTCTACCCTTTTCCCTGACCCCATATCCGTTCCAACAATCTTCAGAAAATACTCTCCTTTTTCAAAATTTGAAAGAGGTATTTTTGCACCATAGTTAATTGGATTTAAATCTTTTGCCTCAAATATTAATGGCTCCCCTGCCATTGCTATTTTCTTTCCATCCTTTTCAATTATACTCTCTACTTTTATCCTTGAGCCAATGGATTCAGGATATATTTGATAGAAAAAAATAAGTTCACCACTCTTTCTCACAAGATTTTTTATTTTGGGGACAACAAAGAGATCTTCAAATACAAAAGGAGCTCTATTATTTGTTAGATTTATTTTTTCAGGAACTTTTAATTTAGGGACAACTTTCAAGGCTTCAAGCTGGGAAGCATCTATTTTCTCTTCCTTCTTTTCAACTCTTTTTACCGATTCAGCAATTAATATATCGCTAATAAAATCCTCTTTGCTTATGGGAGGAAGTTTTAAAGGCTCCTCAGAATATCCCACAGAGCTTGAATTTTCGTCCATTAAGATAATTTTAAGCAAGTATTCTCCTGGAGGTAGACTTACTGAATGATGATACTGATATGTTTGTCCTTTCAACTGTCGGTATGTGTTTTCAGAAAGGTTCATTTCTAAGCTATCAGAGCCTTCGTATATAGAAGTGCCACCTCTGATAATACTTATGTAAAAGTTGAGTTTGTCAGTGTATTTGTTATCTTTTTTAGCAAAGGATAGCTGACTAAGCTCTACTTGAATAGCAACTGGAATGTAGTATTCCTCTTTTCCCGCTCTGAAAACAGGTTTAATAAAATCAAACTTTATTGAAGATAAAGAATCCCTTGTTAAAACTATTCCCTTTAGTTTTCTCAAGCGATTTGCCCTTTCAATTTCTTCAAGAATCTCTCCCCTTGACCTTGTAAGCTCGGAGAATAATGCAAGTTGACCAAGGGGAGAATCTCCGGTTCCGATAACTTTATCCTGAGCCATTCTCTGGGCTTCAAAATCTGAGATATTTCTTGGAACACCCTCTTTTGGTCTCGGGTCATCGTTATATCCCGCAAATCTCGCATCAGTTGAAATGTTTCTTAGAGCATTTGCAAGGGATGGAGATGTTGTTAATTTGTAGGCGCCCGCATTGTAGTAGTTTACAAAAATAAATTCTATGTTCTGGTTTCTTGTTTTAAGACCTGGTAAATACCTGTATGTCCACACCTCTGAGGGAAACTCCGCAGTGTCTGCGGTAGGTCCAAAGAGAAACCCCCTCAATCCGCCAGGATTTGTTTGAACAAAATCTGGAGGACCAAACATTATATAAATCCTTCCTCTGTCAGTCCTCCATCCTGGCATCCCCTCAAAGAAATTCCTATTAGCATATTCAATTCTTCTATAATGCTCCTCTCTAAACTCGTTAAATTCTGTTTCTGGGGTTGGGTCCCTTCTCTTCCAGAAAAATTTTATGAAATTCTCTCTTTCCTCATCAGTTTTTAGGCTTAGAAAAACCTCCCTTTCCTCGGATGAGATTATATAAACAACCTCTTCGTTCAGCCATTTTAGATACTTTTGTGGAATCTCATCTCTCTTTTCTTTTGAGGCGAGAACTATAAAATTATTTAAAAGGAAAAGGAAAAATATAGCAAAACCCATTTTTCTCATTTTTCCCTCCCTAAATTAACTTGTTCATTCTTAAACGAACTTTTATAATTTTAAAAATATCAATCATATTATATCTTATGAAAATATATTAGAACTGTCAATTAATTGAAAAATTTATGAGCTTGACGAATATATATTTTTAATATATTAAAATGAATGGGATTCAGAAATGGCTGACAACTCAAGAATAAAGATTCTTGTTGTTGATGATGAGAGGGATGTAAGAGATTTGCTCTATGATGTTCTTTCAGCAGAAGGTTTTGATGTTTCGACTGCAAATGACGGAACTGATGCCTTTGAACTTTTTCAGAAGGAGAATTTTCCCATAGTTATTACTGATATTAGAATGCCAAAAATGGATGGAATAACTCTTTTAAAGAAGATTAAAGAATTGTCTCCCTTGACCACTGTGATAATTATCACAGCTTATCCATCTATTGAATCGGTAAAGGAAGCAATTTTTGCTGGTGCTTATGATTATATTGCAAAACCCTTTGATGTGGATTCCATAAAGATAGTTGTTCAGAGAGCAGTTGAAAGGCAGTATCTTATTGAGGAGGCAAAACAGAAGGAGTTTTACAAAGATTTGTCCATAAGGGATGGTCTGACAGGGCTTTTCAATTACAGGTATTTTAAAGAAATACTCCAGAGGGAGATAGAAAAAAGTAAAAGATACGGTCACCCTTTTTCATTGATAATGTTTGATATTGATGATTTTAAAAAGTTTAATGATAACTTTGGGCATCTTGAAGGAGACAGAATTTTGAAGAAATTTTCCCATTTAATTTCTAATTCAGTAAGAAAGATTGATATGGTTTTCAGATATGGAGGTGAAGAGTTCTTTGTCCTTTTACCTGAACTTCCCAAGGAAAGGGCAAAAAAGGTTGCTGAGAGATTGAAGAAACTTGTAAAGGAAAATTTGCCCATTACAGTGAGTGCGGGCATTTCAGGATTTCCTGAAGATGGTGAGGAAGTTGAAGCACTAATTAAAAAAGTTGACCTTGATATGTTTGAAAATAAAAAAATGTCGAAAGGTTAACTGCTCAAAGCTGACTGCCAACAGCCTATTGTATGTTAATTTTTTTTGAATAATTTTTTTATTTTTAATTTAACAAAAACTAAGAACATTACTGTATATCTTAACAAATCTGAAAATGAACTGATGTTTTTCATTACATCAGGAATTTTTCTTATGTAGCTTATCCCACCACGGGCTTCCGCCCATCTGAAGATCAACTCTGATATTTGAACCCATGTTAGTTTATCTTTAAATAATGGAACATGCCCTTGAGCAGCGGGAAGAACAATAACCCTTCTGTCTCTTTTTTTTGTCCATGTAAAATCTTCTGGTAACTTTCCGTGCTCCTTTGCCCATTTCTCAAGGGGTGTTCCTGGATAGATGTGAAGAATAGAGGTTGAAATTTCACAATCTTCCTTCAAACTTTCTATTATTTCAATTGTTTCTTTTGCTTCTTCCCATGTTTCTGTTGGATGACTGAATATAAAGAAACAGTTGGCTTTAATTTCCAGTTCCTTGCACCATTCTACAGTGTTTCTTAAGTGTTTCAAATCAATATTCTTTCCTATTATCTCCTTCCTAACCCTTTCAGACCCAGCTTCGAGTCCAAAGGAGGCATAATAAAGACCCGCTTCTTTCATTTTCTTAAGGAGTTCCTTTTGTAGGATATCTATTCTAAGCTCACATGTCCATTTTATATTTAAACCCCTTTTTATTATTCCATCACATATTGCTTCCACCCTTTTTGGATTATAGTTGAATGTATCGTCGTAGAACCATATCGCCTTTGCTCCATATTTATTCATACATAACTCAATTTCTTCAATTACCCTCTCAGGGCTCATCCCTCTGACTGCTCTTCCCCAGTTGATGGGTGTGGCACAGAAGTTGCAATTAAAAGGACAACCCCTTGATGTCATTAAGTTGCATGCTGGAAGTCTTCCTTCTCCAGGAACCTCCATATAGAAATTGTATTTTTCAAATGGAATTAAATGGCGAGCAGGGAAAGGAAGCGCATCAAGATTCTTAATGGGAGCCCTCAGAGGATTGTGAATTATGAAGCCATTCTCTCTAAATGATATTCCTGAAACCTTTTTTAAATAATCTCTTCCACTTTTCATCAGAGCTCTGGCGAGCTCAACCATTGTTTCCTCACCTTCCCCCCTCACAACAATATCAACATATGGTAAATTCCTCAGAGTGTCATCTGGAGCCATTGATACATGGGGACCTCCAAGAACAGTAATACCTTGAGGGAAAACCTTTTTAGCTCTTCTTGCAAGTTCAAAACTCAGGAATCTATTCTCAGTTGTGGTTGTTATTCCTACTATTTCAGGCTTTTTTTCACCGATTATCTTTTCAATATCCTTCCATTTGAGATTTAAAACCTCAGATGGTATTATCTCTACATCAAATCCTTCTCTTTCAAGAACAGCTCCAATATAAAGAAGTCCGAGGGGTGGCATAAGTGAGCCCTTTCTCCATCTTTCTGCAAAATATCCGCCAGGAGGAATAAACAAAAGTATTTTCATTGATTTTATTCCATATTACTCTTTTAATTTTTTTTGCTTTTTCTGTCAAATCTGATAATTGAAAATGAGCCTTCTATTTCCTTTTTTCAATTTTTATAAAGCCAGCACTTTCAAGAACTTTCAAATAATTTAAAACATCTTTTATTTCAATAGGATAATATTCAGCACTCACTGCATTTCTTATATCGAGAACACTCCTTTTACCATCAATAAAATTTCTAACCTCGAATTCTGTGGGACCGAGGTTATACTGGGGTATGTCCTTCTTATCCCTTAAGAATTCCCTGAATCTAAAGGAATTGAAGAATCCCTTCATTTTTTCAGTTCTTACAGGAACAAGTTTTGATGCTTCTATTTCTTCTTTCGAATGCTTTATCTGGACTGTTTTTATTGAGTTTTTCTCACAAAGATAATTGTATAAGTCCTGAAGTTCTGAAAGAAAGTTATTCTCAATTAATGAGATTGATTTCATATGTTTTGAGAGAATATCATGTATTTTTTGAGAAGAGCTGTTAAAGAAGGAAATGGATCTTAGAGTTTCTCTTTCCCTGATTGCTCCCTGAGAAATTATATTTTTTGCCTCTTTATATGCTCTGTGGATATCCTTTGGACTGGAATCCCTCAAGATCTGCCATGCTTTTATTCTATCATCTCCAAGCCTCTTCAACCCTTTACTTAATGAAAGATTTATCATTTCAATTACTTCCTTTTCTCCCGCATTGGACAAAAATATTGCGGAGGCGGTAGAGAGAACAACCACTCTTTTAAGCTGAGTTGGATCTGATTTGTCGGGAGTATCTCTGTCAGTGTGATACCACATGTCAGGCCAGCAAATCAACATTACAGCAGGAATTCTTATTCCTCCATCAAGAAATACAATATGGTCACTTCCTCCGTCATAGGGATCAATGGAATAATAAAATGGATCCCTCGTTCCTGTTGGTGCATAGATGGGAAGAGGGGGTGTTCTTTTCAGATTAATCCTGTTGACCTCACCAATCCACTCAATAAGGACTGAAACAACATCATTCAGATAACTTGGAAGAGAATGAGGGGTGCTTTTAATCTGAAATATTGAATTATTCTTAATCAATGCTTCGCCAACCATGTCCTCATTTATGTTTGCATAAATCTTCTTTTTTATTTCAGGATATTTCTCAAGAAATCCTGAGGTTCCAGAAATTTCTGGAACAAACAAAAATCTTATTGATCTCTTGAGTTTTATTTTTCCCGAATTTTTAAGAGCCTGTAAAACTCTTGCTGTTTCCATGAGCGCCACACATCCACTGGCATCGTCATTTGCTCCTTGTTTTGCAAATCCTTCGAAGAGATGAGCTGTAAAAATTAGTTCCTCATCGGGCTTTTCATCTCCCCTTATGAGTGCTGTGACACATTCTTCTCTGTATGGAACCATCTGAGTCTTGCAGGATGCACTAAGAACAATTTTTTCATTTCTCTCAAGCCGATCTCTCAACACATTTCCCATCCTTGTAGAAATCATAAAAGCAAATGTTTTTTTATCCCTTTCAGTTATTCTTATTGAATTCCATCCAACTTGATCAGGATCAAACTCGGGATGGCTGGAAGAGTAAGCTACAATCCCAATAGCACCGAACTTTTCAACTCCAATCCTTCTCGCCGGCTCAGGAGGACCATTTACAAGAATAAATTTATCTTTCACATCCTTATCTTTGTAATAATTTTCGTTGTCACCAGGTCCAACATATACGAGCTCTCCCTCACCTTCAAAAGAGCAGGAACCCTGACATAAAGTAGCGGGAATTTCTCTTAAATCTGTAAGTTTTATCTTTTGAGGTTTTATCATCCATAGTTCAGCAGAAATGGCATCCCATGTATTATCCTGACGAGGAAAGAAAGATTTTGGAAGTTCAACAATTGAAACATCCTTTATTCCATACTCTTTTAGTTTTTTCTCAACAAACTCTGTTTCAAAATATCCATTTTTATATTCTTCAGGCTCTCTGTTTCGATTGACCCCTGTTAGAATTATCTCATTCTGGAAAGCCATTTCTCCTGAGGATTCATTAATTATATCCATCAAAAGTTCAAGAGGAAGAATTGTTTTTGGAATGTCAGAACGAGAGGGAGCGGGATTTTCTTGAGAAAAAGCATAAAAAAATAATAAAAATGTTGAAATGAATATCAAAAGCTTCTTCATCCAAAGCCTCCTAAACTCTTTTACGCTTAGAAATAAAATAAGTTTTCATTAAAATATCCAGATGTTATAATTAAATATGAATATCAATGACAACATTCGATGGATGAGAATTGCAATAAAGGAGGCAAAAAAGGCTTATGAAAAGGGAGAGGTTCCAGTTGGCGCAGTGGCTGTAATGAATGGAAAATTGATAGCAAAGGCTCACAATTCTCCAATTTCATCAACGGATCCAACAGCTCATGCAGAAATTCTTGTCCTTAGAAAGGCGAGCAAAAAAGTTAGAAATTACAGGCTCAAAGATCTAACGATTTATTCGACCCTTGAGCCATGTTTGATGTGTTATTCCGCAATGGTTAATGCAAGAGTAAAGGAGCTCTTTTATGGAGCGGATGACCCAAAGGGTGGATTTACAATCTTTTCAATTAATGATAAAAAATTAAATCATAAAATTAAAATTGAGTCAGGTTTACTTTCAGAAGAGTGCTCTGAGATGTTGAAAAGATTTTTTAAAGAGAGGAGAGGTACCGAAGTGGTCATAACGGGGCCGACTCGAAATCGGCTGTCCTGAGCGATCAGGAC
>CAZYPR010000001.1:45572-86800 GCA_964649495.1 uncultured Clostridia bacterium
GTGGGTTCGAATCCCACCCTCTCCGCCAATTTATTGTTAGATCGATTAAAAAATGAAAAGTAAAAATAGTAATCGGTTTAGAGCCCAAAGCTTACAACCAAGCAAGAAAAGGAAAAAGAGGAACAAAGAGAAACGATGAAGGCCTATTTTGCTCTTTTTTTATTTTTGGTTCTCTCCATTTATTTGCTTATGCACTTTTATATTTACAAAAGAGTTGTTAACGATTTCTCAATACCTTCCTTGTGGAGAAAGATAATAATTGCTCTATTTATCTTTGGAGGAATTTCTTTCATAGGTGGAGAGATTCTCGCACGGCAATTTTCAATTCGTGCAAATTTTCTTCTAATCTTCGGTCTTTTATGGCTGGGAGCAATATCGATAACCCTTTCCTCCTTTATCCTTTCAGAGATTTTCAGACTAATTTTTTCGTCTTATAAGGCTTTAATCACATCAATAAGCCTTCTTCTATCTTTCTTAGCAATTGTTTTTTCCATTCTGAACGCCTCATCTTCTCCAAGAGTGAAGGAATTAAAATTAACTTATAAATCTCTACCTTCATCATTGAAAGGATTTAAGATTGTCCAGCTCTCTGATGTTCATCTTGGAATGGTTTCAAAGGAAAAGTGGCTTGAGAAAGTTGTGGATAAAGTTAATTCCCTCAATCCTGATATTGTAGTGATAACAGGTGATCTCATTGATAGCGATATAAATGGGATAGAAAGGTTTTCAGAACAATTAAAGAGATTGAGCCCTCGATATGGTGTGTTTGCTGTTGAAGGAAATCATGAGTTGTATGCAGGGATAGATAAATTTGATGAACTCACAAAGAAAGCTGGTTTTAAAGTTTTAAAAAATGAAATCTTTGTTTTAAATGAAGATATTGAAATTTTAGGAGTCGAGGATGACACAAACAGAAGATTTAAAAAAGAAAATCATGACCTTCACGAATTATTCAAGAAAATAAATTCTGATAGATTTACAATATTCCTTTCCCACAAACCAAAGCATTTTGAATCTGCGGTTTCTTCTGGTGTTGATCTTCAACTCTCAGGTCATACTCATGCGGGACAGATTCCTCCAATGGATCTTATTATTTTCCTTACCTTTAAGTATCCTTATGGTCTATACAAATTAAAGGAATCCTTTTTATATACAACCTCTGGAACAGGAGTGTGGGGACCTCCCATGAGACTTTTTTCATCCTCTGAGATTGTAAATATAGTCCTTGATAATAATTAAATGATGGAAAAGTTAGGTAGGGGATTGCGAAATTTATTTAGTTTAAAACTAAGGTTGACTTTATTTCCAAATTAATATAAGGATTATAATTACGGAGTTTAAAATGAAAGAAAAAGTAAAAGCAAAAATCATGGATGACAAAAAAATTTCAAGAGCCTTGAACAGACTGGCAATGGAGATTATCGAAAGGAACAGGGATCTCGGGAACATTGTTATAATAGGAATCAGGACAAGGGGTGTTCATCTTGCTTATCGTCTTGCAAAAATAATAAAAGATATGGAAGGTGTCGATATCCCGGTGGGGATTCTTGACATAACTCTTTACAGAGATGACCTTTCCCTTCTCGGACCTCAGCCAATAGTCAAGAAAACAGAGATAAACTTCCCTGTTGATGAAAAGGATGTTGTTCTTGTGGATGATGTTCTCTTTACCGGAAGAACCGTTAGAGCTGCCATGGATTCTATAATTGACTTGGGAAGACCTAAGACCATCCAACTTGCGGTTCTGATTGATAGGGGGCACAGAGAGCTTCCAATTAGAGCTGACTATGTAGGCAAAATTCTTCCAACTTCAAGAAGAGAACTTGTAAATGTAATGCTCAAGGAGGAGGATGGGTCAGATCAAGTATTAATAACCGAACAAGTGGAATAAAAATGCACTTCAAGAGAAAACATTTGCTCGGTATAGAAGAGTTGAAAAGGGAGGAGATAGAGATTATTCTTGAGGAAGCAAAATCTTTTTCAGAGATTTCATTGAGAGAAATAAAGAAAGTCCCAACTCTGAGAGGTAAAACTGTTATAAATCTTTTTTTTGAGCCGAGTACGAGAACTCGTTCCTCCTTTGAAATAGCAGCAAAAAGACTGAGTGCAGATATTATAAATTTTTCTGCCTCAACTTCCTCCCTTTTAAAGGGCGAAACCTTAAGGGATACTGTTAGAAACCTTGAGGCAATGAGATCTGATATAATCGTTGTAAGGCATCCATCCTCTTATGCCCCTCATTTTATTGCTTCCTTTTCAAAATCATCTGTAATAAATGCGGGAGATGGAACTCATGAACATCCGACGCAGGCTCTTCTTGATGCTTTTACAATTCTTGAAAGAAAGAAGAAAATCGACGGTCTAAAAGTTGTAATTGTAGGAGATATTCTCCACAGCAGAGTTGCAAGGTCAAATATCTTCCTTCTTACAAAATTAGGTGCAAAGGTTTTTCTATCAGGTCCTCCTACACTTCTTCCAAAAGAAATGGAAAAGCTGGGGGTAGTTGTTGAACATAATCTTGATAGAGCTGTTGAGGATGCAGATGTAATAATGATGCTTAGGATTCAGTTGGAAAGAATGTCAAAGAACTTTTTCCCTTCTTTGAGAGAATACAGAATACTATATTCCCTTGATCTTAAAAGAGTGAAAAAGGCAAAAAAGGATGTAATAATTATGCATCCAGGCCCTATAAACAGGGGTATTGAACTTTCAGCAGATATTGCAGATTCTGAATATTCTGTCATTCTTGACCAGGTTTCCAACGGAATCGCTGTGAGGATGGCAATTTTATATCTCCTTTCAGGCTCAATGGAGGCTTGAAAATGGGTGAAATACTACTTTTGAAAAATGGTAGAGTTGTAGACCCGTCTTCTAAACTGGATTCAACAATGGACATCCTTATTGAGAATGGGAAAATTAAGGAAATAAGGGAAAAAATCGATTTAAAAAATGTTGAAACAATAGATTGTTCAAAGTATATAGTGACTCCAGGATTCATAGATTTACATTCTCATCTTAGAGAACCGGGAAGAGAAGATGAGGAGACAATAGAAAGTGGATCCCTCTCAGCTGTTGCAGGTGGTTTTACCTCTATTTGCTGTATGCCTAATACAGAACCTCCCAATGATTGCAAAGAAGTGACTGAGTTTATAATAAGAAGGGCTAAGGAGATAGGGATTGCAAATGTATTTCCAATCGCCTCTGTAACAAAGGGTAGAAAGGGAGAGGAACTTGTGGAGATGTCTGAGCTTTCTCGCTCTGGAGCTGTGGGATTCTCTGAAGATGGAATCTCAGTAAAAAGTAGTTACATAATGAGGAGAGCGATGGAATGGGCGAGATTTCTTGAAAGACCAATAATGGAACATGCCCAGGACCCTGAGCTCTCATCAGATGGAGTTATGAATGAGGGTTTCTATTCTTATATTCATGGGCTCAGAGGAATTCCAAAAGAGTCAGAGGAAATAATAGTTGCGAGGGATATTATTCTTTCCAAGATGACAGGTGCTCACATTCACATTTTGCATGTATCCTCTGCAGGTTCCCTTGAAATGATAAAAAGGGCAAAAAAGAATGGTGTGAAGGTTACGGCAGAAGTTACCCCCCATCATTTGGTTCTATCCGATAAGGAACTGATTCCGTGGGATTCAAATTACAAAATGAATCCACCTCTTCCATCAGAAGAGGACAGAAAAGCTCTTATTGAAGGGATAAAGGATGGAGCTATAGATTGTATTGCAACAGATCATGCTCCCCATACCATTGACGAGAAAATGGTTGAATTCGATCAGGCTCCCTTTGGAATTATAGGTCTTGAAACAGCTGTCCCTTTGATAATGGACAAATTTGTAAGCACAGGCATTATTTCTATTGATAGATTTGTCTCACTATTTTCATGTAATCCCGCTAAAATATTAGGGTTGAAAAGCAAAGGTTCTCTAAGGCGGGATTTTGATGCTGATATAACAATAATAAATCCTGCAAAGATAAAAACAGTAGATAAGACAAAGTTCAAATCCCTTTCAAGAAATACACCTTTTCACGGAATGAAATTGAGGGGATGGCCTGTTATTACTATTGTTGCAGGAAAGATTGTATGGAGGGAAGAGTAATTCTTTCTCAACTTCAGGAAAAGATTGGTGTAAATTTTTCCGATGAAAAAATCCTTTTAAGAGCAATTACTCATAAATCTTACGCCTATGAAAAAGGAACAGAGAGTAACGAAAGGCTTGAATTCTTAGGTGACGCTGTATTGAACCTGATTGTTACGGAATTTCTTTACAAGAATTTCCCCGAGCTTCAGGAAGGAGATTTGTCAAAATTGAAATCTCGTCTTGTGGGTATGGAAACCCTTTACAAAATTGGGAAAAAATTAAATATTGGAGAGTTTCTCCTTCTTGGAATAGGAGAGGAAAAAACCGCTGGAAGAGAAAAGAAAAGATTGATCGGGAGCGCAGTTGAGGCAATAATTGCGAGCATTTATATTGATAAGGGTTTTGAAAAAGTAAAGGAGATAGCAATTCGATGGATAAAACCTTTTTTAAAAAATATTAGAAGGGGAGGAGAGGTTTCAAGGGATTGGAAGAGTATTCTTCAAGAGTTTGTTCAGAAAAATAAGTGGACTCTTCCTGAATATAAAGTTGTTAAGGAGATGGGACCCCCCCATAATAGAAAGTTCAAAATTGAACTCTGGATTGGAGAAAAGAGGATAAGTTCTGGCACAGGGAGTTCAAAAAAAGAAGCTCAGCAGAGAGCTGCAAGAAATGCTCTCAAAAGAATGCAGGTTATATAAATGAAAAAGTTTTTGATATTTCATCTGATTTTAAATCTCATTTCATTTCATTCATTATTTGCACAGGACTTTGATATAAATGAACTGAAAAGAAAGATTGTTGAAATTGGAAAACTTTCATTTTTAAAGGAGGTTCCTTTAAAGAAGATTGACAGAAAATATCTTGAAAATTTCCTTGAATCATATTTCAGAAAGGAGTATCCAGAAGAAAAAGCAGAAAAAGAGGAGAGATTGTTGAGGTTTTTGGGGCTCTGGAATACTGATAAAAAATTGAATTTCTTAAGGAAGACCCTCCTTTTCAATCAGGTTGTTGCTTTTTACGATGAAATGGATTCAAAATCAGTTTATTATATCTCTTTTGAGAAGGGTCCTCTTTCAGAATTAAATGCAATGGTTATTGTTCATGAACTAAGACATGCAATTCAGGATCAGCACTTCCACATTGCCAGATATTTTCAAGGTTTAAGCGATTTTGATGATAGACGATTAGCAATCCTCTCTGTAATTGAAGGAGATGCAAATCTTTTAATGCTACAGTTTTCAGGACTTGATCCATCATTATTCATCTCCTTTTCCGAAAAGATTCCTCTGAATACTCTGAAATTAACTCCTGATTCAGAAAATATACCTTTAATCTTAAAAAATTATCTCATTTTTCCCTACTTTTACGGATTAAAATTTGTCTACGAGATTTTTTCAAGAGGAAACTGGGAAGATGTAAATCGATTACTCCTTTCGCCTCCATCCTCAACCGAGCAAATAATTCATCCTGAGAAATACATTGAAATAAGAGAGGAGCCGTTGGATTTGAAAGGTTTTTATTATCCAGGAGCGGGCTGGAAACTCTCTGCTTCCTTTGTGGGAGGCGAATTTTTTGTTTCAACACTTTTTGAAAATTTTAATATACAAGAAAAAAAGATTGTTTCTGAGGGATGGGGAAACGATGTATTAAATTTTTGGGAGAAGGGAGAAATGAAATTAATCCACTGGCCAACAAGGTGGGATAGCAAGGATGATTCAATAGAATTTGTAAATGCTCTAAAAAGTTATCTTCAAAAATCGGGTTTAACAAAAAGAGAAGAATCCAGAGTCTTTTTGCTTTTCTCAGGAATTGATGAGTATGCTTTGATTTCATCTTCAAGAGAGAAAGTTGAATTTTTTAAGTCAAATGATAAAATATTAATTGATAAGATATTGAAGGAGAGGAAAGAGTGATTAACGCAACCCAATTAAGAAAAGGAATGACTATTAAGCTTGAGGATAATCTTTACAGAGTCTTAGAGGTCCAACATTTAACCCCTGGCAATAAGCATGGAATGATTATTACCAAGTTGAGGAATCTTAGAGATGGAACCCAGATGGAATACAAATTTCGTTCAAAAGACAGGGTTGAAAGACCATATCTTGAAAAGGTTGAAATGGAGTTCCTATATGAAAAGGATGGTTTATATGTATTTGCAAATACAGAAACATGGGAGGAGCTTTACATTGATAAAGAGGTTCTTGGAGATTCAATATATTATCTTGTCTCCAATGTTAGATTCTCCGTTGAGATGCTTGATGGAAAGCCAGTTGGTATTGAGCCACCGAGGACAGTGGATTTAAGGGTTGTTTCAACAGAGCCATATTTAAAGGGAGCAACCCAGGCCTCCAACAACAAGCCCGCAACCCTTGAGACAGGACTTGTAATATCAGTGCCTTTCTTTATTGAAGAGGGGGATATAGTCAGAATAGACACTGAAGAGAATACCTATATAGAAAGAGTGTGAGAGAAAACTTTAATATAAATAATATTTTTTGAAGGGAAAATGACAATTCTTAATATTTTTCTCATTGTTATAATTTATGGATGAAAGGGATAAATGAAAAAGTTGATTTTTTTCTTTTCCTTATCTTTTTTGATATATCAATACTCTTCTGGAGTTGATAATAGCTTTACTCAAGAAGACAGAGAAAGGCTCATAAGGCTTGAGGTAGCTTTGAAAGAGTTTAAAGATTCAGTGGACAAAAGGTTTGAACAGATTGAAAAAAGATTTGCTGAATTTAGAGATTATGTAGATAAGAGATTTGAGCAGATGATTTCTTTTTTGTGGATACTTAGTGCAATATTTGTGGGCATTGTAGGAGTTACTATAGGATTTGCTATATGGGACAGGAAGACGATGGTAAGACCGTTTGAAAGTAAAGCAACAAAGAGAAATTTCATAAACTTCTTGAAGCTTTCAGGAATCTTGCCAAGGTAGATGAGAAGGTAGCAGAAATTTTGAAAGATCTCAAGCTTCTTTAAAATCCTACAATTGTGAATAATTGGACATGCTACTTTTTTCTCACAATTAAATGTCTTTGACAGAAGAGAATTAAATCTATAATATGATAGAATGAAAAGGAGAAATTATGAAAAAGGGAATTTCGTTTTTAAGTATTATTTTATTTTTCTCAACTTTTCTTTTTCCCCAGACTCAAGAAGACATTAAGCCAATCCTTGAGGAGATTGAAAAAGCGGGTGGTATTGAAAAGTATCCAGACGCTAATGCCCTCATAGTTTTTGACAATATTAAAGTAAGTTTTGAAGAGAATGGAGAATTTACTACAAAAGAGCATTCCCTTGTGAAGATACTTACTGAGAAAGGAAAGATAAATTATTCGGTAAAAAAGGTCCCCTATCATAGAAGATATTCTGAAGTTAAAGTTTCTCTTGCAAGGGTTATAAAGAAGGATGGAAGAATCCTTGATGTTCCAGATAATATGATAAAGGATGGAACCCTTGAGGAAGCCCAGCAGATGAATATTTTCGAGGAGAATTTCAGAAGGTTGAGCATAACCTTCCCATCACTGGAGGTTGGAGACTCCTTAGAGACAATTATTGAAGAGAAATCAAAACCTCTTATAAAAGGTCATTACAACAACATTTTTTTGTTTCAAGAATTTGAGCCAATTTTAAAAAGGGAAGTTGAGATAGACGCTCCAGCATTAAAACCATTGAAGTTTATTGTGAAGAATGGAGTTCTGGAATTTGAAAAGAAAAAAGCAGGAAAAAGATTAATTTACAAATGGAGAAAAAGAAATTCGCCAAAAATAATTGAGGAACTTGGTATGGTTCCTATTACTGATGTTGCACTGAAACTTGTGGTGAGCACTTTTAAAGATTGGAAAGAACTTTCAAGATACGGTGACAGCCTTAACACTGGCAAGATTGATTCAAGTCCAAAAATGAAGGAAAAAGTGATGGAGCTTACAAAAGATTTAAAAACAGAGGAGGAGAAAATACTTGCTATTTTTAGGTATGTATCAACAAAGATTCGTTATATGGGTTCATCAATGGATCTTAGCGCATTCATTGAACCCCACCCCGCTTCTTATACCTTTGAAAAGGAGTATGGTGTTTGCAGGGATAAATCAATTCTTATGATTGCAATGCTAAAGGAAATAGGTGTGAGAAGTTACGATGCTCTAATAAATATATCTCAAAACATAGAAAAGGAAATTCCATTGATATTTTTAGAGCATGCAATAGTTGCTGTTGTTTTAAAAAATGGGAAAATGATATTCATGGATCCAACCCTTGAACTCAGCTCCACTTTTGGAGAGACATATGTTGGTGGAAAATATGTTCTTCTCCTTGATAAAAAAGGGAAAGACCTCATTAAAGTTCCTCCTGTTCCAGCTGAAAAAAGTATGGGATTGATAAAGGGAGAGACAAAGATTAACCCTGATGGAAGTATTGAAGGAAAGGCAAAAATATCAGGAAAAGGATTTTATGACTATCTTTTGAGAGCAGTGGCAAAGAAAGTTCCGCCTTTTCAATTTACAATGTTATGGCAACAGCTTTCCCAGTTCCTTTCTCCAGGGACAAAGGTTGAAAATGTCAAATCCTCTGATTTCACAGACCTATCAAAACCTTATGAAATTGAGTTTAATTTTAAGACAAAGGAATATGTTGTGGATGCTGGAAAATTCAGGCTTTTTTCAATTCCTTTCTCTTCCTGTGCATTTGATTTAAGGTTAATCGGAATTCTCAGAGCTCTTACAAATCTTGACGAGAGAAAGTATCCCATGCTTTTTGTTTCTTCCTTTGGAAGTATAATTGAGGAGGAGATTAGTTTTCCTGACGAATTCTTGATAAAAGCTATCCCAGAGCCAGTAGAGATTAAGAAGGGACCAGTGAGTTTGAAAATAGATATATTTAAAAAAGAAAACAAGGTGATTTTTAAATGCGATTTCAGAGTTGAGAAGGATAAAATATCTCCTGAGGAGTATAAAGGTTTGAGGGAGATAGCAAAGGGAATAAAAAGATTTCAGAGATCAATGGTAATTCTTGAGAAAAAATAAAATTCGGAGGTAAAAGTGAAAAAAATTGATCGATTGATTTTGTTTGTATTATTAATTTGTTTACCTATTTTTTCCCAGCAAAAGATTGAAGAGATAATAAAAAATTCTCCGTCAAGTGGTAAATATCCTGATGCAAGTGGAGCAATACTTTACTCTTTCCAACATTTTAAGTTAGGGGTTGAAGGATTCAGAGAGGAAGAGAATTTAAGGATTTTGAAAATCTTTAATGTTCATGGTAGAGAGAAGTTCAGCGATTTCAGGATACCATTTGACAAGGAAAAAGAAAAGATTGAATTGATAATGGGGAGGACTTACAAGTCTGATCTGTCCTATGTTGAAGTTGAAAAGGGCGCCATAAATGATGTTACCCCTCCCCATTTATCAGAGGCAGATATTTATTCAAATCTTGTCCACAGAATTGTCTCTTTTCCCGCTGTTGAGCCACTAAAGTCTCTTGTAATCCATTATAGAAAGGAAGGAATAGAAAAGGAAGAGAATATTGATGGGATTGTTTATTTTCAAACCGATGAGCCAGTATTGAAGAAGGAGCTAAAAATAGAGATTCCAAAAGAGAAGGATTTGAGATATAAGGTTATAAATTTGAATGCTGATTTAAAAAAAGAGCTCGAAGGTGATTGGAAAATATACACTATTAATGTCTCAGATTCTCCTCAGATAAAATCCGAAGAGTTCATGCCTCCCGAAAATGAAATTTCTTCGAGAGTTATCTTCAGCTCATACAAAGACTGGAATGAGGCTGTCTCGCTTTTCTCTCGCTCCTTCTATTCTGCGGTCCAAATTTCAGAAGCTTTGAAAAAATTCACAGAAGATTTGACAAAAGAGACAAAGAGTAATGAGGATAAAATAAAAAAGATATACAATTTCATTGCCAGAGATATAAGGAATGTTGAACTTAACTTTGGAGAAGGTGGTTACATTGTCCACAATGCGGAAAAAGTTTTTCAGAACAGGTATGGAGATTGGAAGGATAAGGCAGTTCTTTTTGTCACAATGCTGAAAATCGCAGGGATTGATTCCTTCCCAGTTCTTGCAAATAGAGAGAGGATTCCAATTGTAAAAGATGTCCCCACTATGAAGCAATTCAACACAGTCCTTGTTGCAATCCCTGAAAGGGAAAATTATATTTTTCTGAGTCCTTTTTCCAGCGATACCCATTTTGGATATTTTATAGAAGGTAAAGATTCCGAAGGTCTTTTAATAAAACCTGGAAGCTCAGAATTTGTGAAAATAAATTGCCTTGATAGTAAGAAAAGTATTTCCAAAAGTGAAATCATTGGAAGAATTGATAAAAATGGTAATTTGAACGGTAAAATTTTAGTAGAACTCTCTGGATTATTTGACAAAATGGCAAGGAAAGAGCTCAAGGATAAAACCAGTAAAGAACTGGAAATATTTTTCAAAGAATCGCTAAATCGATTATTTGAAGATGGCAAAAGCATAAGTTTCAATTTGAGCGATTTGAAAGATATATTTGAGAAAGTATCTGTTTCTCAGGAATTTTTTGCTGAAAAATTTGCTCTGTTTCAAGGGAATGTTATCCTTTTAAATATTCCTGGAACACCATATCCATTCGCAGGGCTTCCTGTTGCTCCGAGACTCTCAAAAAGAACTTATCCTTTTCGAATTCCTGATGAAACTGAAATAATTGGAGAGATAAAAATTACTGTTCCTGAAGGCTTTGAGCCACTCTATATTCCTGAAGGCATTGATTCCAAGAAGGATTTTGGAGAGTTTCAATTCTCTGTTTCCTTCGACAAAGCGAAATCAGAAATCATTGTAAAGAAAAGATTCGTTTTGTCAAAAAGAGATATATCCCTTGAGAATTATGATGATTTTAAAAATATAATCGATTCCCTCGGAATTGCAAAAAACAAACTTATACTTCTGGAGAAAAGATAAAAAAGAGCATACTTAGCGAGAGGAGCAAGGCTGCTTTATCTTGTATTTATACTGAATATACCCGCAATTACTCCTGAAACTTCCTTTACATTCTTTGCTTCAAAAAGAATTGTATGTCCATCTACTCTTTTAAATCCTGGAATGAATGAGAGAGCTTCTGCATCGTAGGTGTTCTTGAAAACAATTTCCATTTTTATAGGAGTGGTGATTTTGTAAGGTTTAAAACTTTTTATCCTTAACACCGCATTCTTGCACTTTTCCTTAATCTCTGCGCAAACCTTTTTAGGATGTCTTGTCTTTGCAGAGAGCCATCCTATAGATTCCTTTGTAACAACAACCTCGATATCGCCGAGGACTCTCTTTGCCTCATCGGTTATGAATTGATCTCCCGCAACAAAAATTACAGGAACATTATACTCTCCCGCAATTATTGCATTTAGGGTTGTTTCAGAAACAGAAATTCCATTGAGTCTTATATCAAAGAATTTTGTTCCCCAGACTGTATGGGAGATTACTGCACCCGCAGTCCCTTCCTTAGCATGAGCGCCAATGACCATTACTCCATTAAAAGTGGAGTCAATCCCCTCCATTAGCATCATGGGTCTTGGAAAACCCCTTATTAGATAAACCGATTCGTTCAAATCCTCTGGCAATATGTTCTGAGCGTTCCAGTGAGAGTCCGCAACAACTATCTCTCCCGCACCTGCCTCCAGACACCCTTCAATACAAGCATTTACCTCTGAAGTTAACCATTTTCTTGCTTTTTCATACTCTGAGTCACCAGGTCTTGTCTGGGTCTGACTCACTGCAGGTCCTATACCCTCCATATCAACGGTTATGTAAATTTTTGGCTTATTTGTAGTTTGGGAATAAATGACCCCTAAGGTTAAAAGAATTAAAGTTGAAAATAACAATAATTTTTTAAGCATTCGAACACCTCCAGTATATCTTTCAAAAGAAATTTTTCAAATCATTAAATCCTACTACTCTTCCTCCGCTCTATTTTCATTGAATATCCTCTTTTACATCGTCCTCCACAAGAGCTTCCTCATCAGCATAGATCCTCCCACCCTCCTCTTCAAAACTCAAACAGCACATGAGTCTTCCGCAAAGCCCTGATATTTTTAGGGGATTAACATTTATGTTTTGATTTCTTGCGTGCTGAAGGGTTATTGGTTCAAAAAGTCTCATGAAGGAACAACAGCAGAGATGCCTTCCACAAATACCTATTCCACCAACCATTTTTGCCTCATCCCTTACACCAATTTGTCTCATCTCTATCCTCATTTTGAATTCTTTGGCTAAATCCTTTACCAGTTCACGAAAATCAATTCTTCCATCTGCTGTAAAGTAAAACATCCCCTTTCTTTCATTGAGGAAGAATTTTACCTTCACAAGTTTCATGGGGAGTTTTCTCGCCTTTATCCTTTCAAGGCAGAAATTGAAAGCATATTTTTCCTTGTTTCTCTTCCTTTCGATCTTTTCTATTTCCTCCTCCTTAGCCCTTCTAATTTTTATGAGATCTTCATCCTTTTCCTCAATCTTAGGACATATGGCAATAACTTTCCCCAGCTCACCACCAATTTCATTGGGAACAAAAACCCTTTCCCCTAAATTCAAATCTTCCTCACTCAAAGCCCATGCTGTTCTTCCTGACTCTTCTAGTTCAATTGCTACCTTTATCATTTAAACCCTCCTTTAACTCTATGAAAAGAATATATGGAAATAGTGATTGATTGACATTTCTTTCAAGAGTTCTCCTTAAAAATTCAACCCTTTCTATAAGTTTCAAAAGATTCTCCAATTCTAATCTTCCCTTTAATTCAGTCATTTTGTCAAGAAGTTCAGAATTTGTAAGATTTCTTCCATCAAATTTTAATTTTATCAGGTCTTCTAATAAAATGAGAATTACTCTTAGGAAAATGTCAACATCATCATTCCATTCAGACCTTGGTATGTTTTTCCCTCTATCAATCTCAGAAAGTAATGAATCAAGGGCATTTAAAAACTCACCCTCTTTTATATTTTTGATAATTCTTAAAACAGATTCCCTTCTCTTTAAAATTTTTCCCATATCTGATGAAATTGCAAGATCGAAATCATTTTCAAATAAACGGGCAAAAAATAAAGCATTACTTTCACTGAAGCCATTTTCAACAAATTTTTTTACAAAATTGTCGGAATTGGAAAAAATTTCAATTTGCAAGCATCTTGACCTTATTGTTGGCAGTATTCTCTCAGGGTTTTTGGTTAAAAGTATAAAATGGGAATATTGTGAAGGTTCTTCCAGGGTTTTAAGAAAAGCGTTGCTCGCCTCTTCATTCATTAGTTCAGCTTCTTTTATTATGAAAACTCTCTTTTTACCAATCATTGGTCTCAAGGAAGCTATCTCAATAAGTCTCCTTATCTGGGAAATTTTTATAATTGTGCCCTCTGGTTCCTCTATTATTATGTCGGGATGGACATTCCTTTCTATTTTAGCACAGGAATCGCAAATGTCGCAGGAGTCAGGAGCGGGATTCTTACAGTTGAGGGCTTTTGCAATCTGAAGAGCCATAAAAAAAGTGTCAGATTGGGTTCCTTTAAGAATAAGGGAATAAGAAAGTTTTTCATCTTCTATTGCTCCAAGGATTATTCTTTTTGCAACCTCGTTGTTCTCAATTGAACTTATACCCATTCTTTACCATCCATAACCTTTCTTAATGCTATACCTGTAAAGGATGAATTCATTTTGACAAGATCTTCTGGGGTTCCCTCCGCAACAACATAACCACCATCCTCTCCTCCCTCAGGACCAAGATCAATTATCCAGTCCGCTGATTTTATAACCTCAAGATTATGTTCAATTACAATAACAGTGTTCCCTCTATCAACAAGCTGAGAAAGAACATCTATGAGTTTTTTTATATCATCGAGGTGGAGACCTGTTGTAGGTTCATCAAGAATATAAAGGGTTTTACCCGTTGATTTCCTCCCAAGCTCCTTGCATAACTTGACTCTTTGAGCCTCTCCTCCTGAAAGAGTTGGAGCGGGCTGACCAAGTTTAATATATCCAAGTCCAACCGCTCTCATTACATCCAGTCTCCTTCGAAGGAATGGAATATTTTTAAAGTATTCGTAAGCTTCGTCAACAGTCATTTCAAGATATTCATAAATGTTTTTTCCTTTATACTTTATTTCAAGAGTCTCTCTATTATACCTCTTCCCACCACATCTATCACACTTTACATACACATCGGGAAGAAAATTCATTTCTATTTTTCTAACTCCAGCACCCTGACACACCTCGCATCTTCCGCCTCTAACATTAAAGCTGAACCTTCCCTCCCTGTATCCTCTTACCCTTGCTTCCTGAGTCATTGAAAATAACTTTCTAATTGTTGCGAAGATTTCAGTGTATGTGGCAGGATTTGAACGGGGTGTTCTTCCGATTGGAGATTGGTCAACATTTATAACCTTGTCAATGTTCTCAAGTCCTTTTATTTCTTTGAATTTGCCAGGTTTCTCCTTTGATTTATAAAGAAAGTTTGATGCAGATTTATAAAGAATATCAAAAACAAGGGTGCTTTTTCCTGAACCTGAGACACCTGTCACACATACAAAAACACCAAGGGGTATCTTTACATTTATGTTCTTTAAATTGTGCTCCTCCGCTCCAATTATCTCTATATAACCTTTCGGCTTTCTTCTCCTTTTTGGAATAGGGATTACTTTATCCTTTCTGAGATATGAGGCGGTTAAAGAATCTGATCTTAAGATTGTAAATAAATCTCCTTCTGCAACAAGATAACCACCCTTATCCCCTCCCTCAGGACCAAGGTCAATTATCCAGTCCGCTGACCTTATTGTGTCCTCATCATGTTCAACAACTATTACTGTATTCCCAAGATCCCTTATTTCCCTCAAAATCTGAATTAATTTCCCGTTATCCCTGTTATGGAGTCCTATACTCGGTTCATCGAGGATATATAGAACACCCCGAAGCCTTGAACCAATTGTTGAGGCGAGTCTTACCCTTTGTGCTTCTCCACCGGAAAGGGTTGAAGTGGGACGGTTGAGGTCAAGGTAATCAAGCCCGAGTCTTAGCATAACATCAAGCCTGGAATTGATTTCTTTTATTATTTTCTCTGCAATCAGTTTCTCCTTTTTATCAAGGGATTCTATATCAAGGGATTTTCTCAGTTCTGAAACAGGAATTGTTGAATAATAATGGATATTTTTTCCCAAGAAAAGAACAGAAAGGCTTTCTTCCCTCAATCTCTTCCCATTACAAACAGGACAAATATCATCGGTTAGAACAAGCTCCCCCCACTCATCGTAAGTGGAGAGCCATCCAAGTCCTTCACATCTTTTGCAAGCTCCATATGGGCTATTGAAAGAAAAGGATCTTGGTTCGAACTCAGGAAGGTCTATATCACAATTGGGGCAGTAGAGTTTTGTAGAAAAAAGAAACTCCTTTCCTTCATTTTCTATCAAAGTTAGAGTTCCATTTCCAATTTTTAAAGCAAGATTTAATGCTTCTTGAGCCCTTTCCTCTCTGACTGGATTCAATGTCAACTGATCAATAAAAATATCTATTGTATGTTTCTTATTTCTATCAAGATATATTGAATCGCTCAGTTCACAAATATTTCCGTCGATTCGAGCCTTTATAAAGCCCTTCCTTGAAAATTTCTCAAGTAGCTCCTTATGGTCTCCCTTTTTACCCCTAACAATTGTGGCAAGGATGGATATTCTCTTACCCTGAAAATTTTCCCATATTCTCTCCCAGATTTGGGAGAGGCTCTGTCTTGTAACCTCCCTTTTACAGATAGGGCAATGGGGTCTTCCAACTTTTGCAAAAAGAAGGCGGAGATAATCGTGGATCTCAGTAACTGTTCCAACTGTTGAGCGGGGATTTGTGGAAATTGTTTTCTGGTTAATTGCAATTGCGGGAGATATCCCCTCAATTAGCTCCACATCAGGCTTTTCAAGATTTTCCACAAATTGTCTTGCATAGGTTGAAAGGCACTCTATATATCTCCTCTGTCCTTCAGTCCATATAGTGTTAAAGGCAAGGGATGATTTTCCTGAGCCACTGGGACCAGTGATAACAATGAATTTATTCCTTGGTATATCAATATTAAGATTTTTAAGGTTGTGCTGTGTTACTCCTTTTATTCTAATGTAATCCATAACTTTTTATTTTAACCCTTGCTCTTGAATAGAGCAATATATAAAAGTGAGCGAGGGAATTGAAAATAAAACTCCTTCTCCCACAATTGTTTCAAGTCCATCGGAAGCTCTCTGACAAAATCGTATGCTCCAGAGAGTTTATAGGCTATCCCTCTTTGTCTCCCACTCCCATCTTTTTCAATCCTGAATGTTTGGATATTATAGTTTTTATTCCATCTTGAAACTTAATTGTAAGAATCTGCTCATCAACATTCCCTCTTACATTAACAACCTTTCCTATCCCAAAAGTTTTATGCTGAACAATATCTCCAATGACAAAATCCTCTCCTTCCTCAGACTTTTTGTTTTTACCTACAACCTTCAAATGCTCAGGAATCTCATTAAGAAATCTTGAAGGATTACCCGAAGATGTTAAATATAGTCTCTTTTTTGCCCTTGTCATTCCTACATAAAAGAGCCTTCTCTCTTCCTCAATATCATGGCTGGAAAAGGATTTTCTGTATGGAAGAATATCCTCATCAACTCCCGCAATGAAAACAGTAGAAAATTCAAGACCCTTTGAGATGTGGAGGGTCATAAGGTTAACCATGGGATGCTCCTCAAGATCCGAGTCAGACCTAAGGGAGAGATTGTCAACAACCTCTCTTAGAGTTATTTCAGGGTAGATTCTCTCCATTTCTGAGATTCCCCTTACAAGTTCTTCAAGATTCTCCATCCTTTCCTCTTCATAAATTTCCTTTGAGCTCATTTCTTTAACGATCTCTGATACAAGCTCAGAAGGACTAATCTTTTCAGAGTCTGCTTTCCACTCTTCAAGTTTTTCTAAAAGATTCTGAACCTCCGCCTTTGCTTTTTTGCTTGCCTGCTCAATGAAAATTTTTGTTCCTTCATATATTGAAATTCTCTCCTTCTCAGATATCTCAGCTATTTTCTGAATAGATTTTTTACTTATTCCTCCCACAATTTCAGAAATGACTCTTTTAAAGGAAAAATCATCTTCTCTGTTAATAATTATTCTCAAAAGGGCTATTAAATCTTTTATCTCTTTTCTCTCATAAAATCTTATTCCGCCAATTAGTTTGTAGGGAATCCTCATTGAATTAAGAGCTTCCTCAATATTTCGAGATTGTTGATTCAGCCTGTAAAAAACTGCAACAGGCAATAGTTCCCTCTCTTCCTCTAAGATTCTCTTTATCTCACTGGCTATGAATTTAGCTTCCTCCATAGGATTTTTAGCAGGGAAATAGATAATGGGTTCTCCGTAAGGATTTTTGGTGAATAAGTTTTTTTCCCTCCTTCGTGAATTTCTCACTATGACTTCCTGAGCACCCATTAATATTAATTTTGTGCTCCTGTAATTTTCCTCAAGTTTTATTATCTTTGTTGGAGGAAAATCTTCTTCAAATCTAAGTATATTTTCAAGATTTGCGCCTCTCCAGCTGTATATTGATTGGTCTTCATCTCCTACCGCTGTAATCATATCAGTGGAAAGAAGTTTTACTATTTCGTATTGAGGTGGACTTGTATCTTGAAATTCATCTACTAATATGTATCTGAACCTTCTTCTCAATCTCTCACTTTCAGAATTTCTCAGAAGCTCTATAGTTTTCAAAATAAGGTCATCGAAATCAAGACAATTAAGTCTTTTCAACTCCTTATGGTAAAGGTAAAAAAGTTCAACCTCTTTATCCTTGAACCATCTCTGATAAAGGAATTCATCTGAAGGATAAAAACTCAAGGAACTTTTTGTATAACTCATCTTTTCCACAAAGGAATTTATAAAAGACCTCCCGAGTCCTATCTCATTATTAAGCAGAATTTCCCTTATTATGCTCCTCTGGTCTTCTCTGTCAATAATTGAGAAATCTGGAGGGATCCCAATAGTCTTTCCATAAATTCTTAAAATTCTCGCGGAAAAAGCATGGAAGGTCATTATCCATAAATCTTTAAACTCTCTCCCAAGCAAAGAAAATATCCGCCTCTTCATCTCTTCTGCTGCTTTGTTAGTAAAAGTAAGGGCAAGGATGCTTTCTGGGCAAAAACCCTTTGAGATCAGATAGGCAACCTTATGGGTAATGACCTTTGTCTTGCCCGAACCCGCTCCTGCAATAACAAGTAAAGGTGATTCAATATATTCAACAGCTTCCCTCTGCTCAGGACTAAGACCTTCAAAAATTGACATGGATTTAATATTTTAAGCTTTGAATATTTAAGTGTCAAAAATATAACAAAACTTTAATTTAAAATTCTCTACCAGACATGGAAAATGAAAAGTGAAAATTTTAGCTTATCTTTTTAAATTATTGAAATTCGTTAATTAAATTTTCCTAATTTTTTTTGCTGGTATAGTTTTCAGTTCATAAACACTTTCTCAAAAAATTCGTCATGTGAGATTAGAAATTCAAGAAAATACTATTTTTTACGAAATTTTTCTGCTTGACTTAAATTAAGAGATTAGCTAAACTAAAATATAAATTTTTTGTAAAAAAAATAAAAATGTAAAGATAAGGAGGAAAAATGAAAAAACTGATTATGACCAATTTGATTTTGCTAATTTTTTCCAATTTACTTATTTCAGAGGAGCTTTACACTCTGAAGGGCTCAGTTTTTGATCTTTATCAAAATCCTATACATGGGGCAAAGATAATCTTAAGAGGAATCGACAAACCACTGGAATATATACTTTATACTAACTTAGAGGGAAAGTTCTTGACAAATCTTAAATCTGGAAACTATGAACTAATTGTAGAAATCCCTTATATGGCAACTGAAAAAAGGATCGTAAATGTTCCTGCGGATACTGAAAAGGAAATAATTTTCAAAATTTCCAGAGCTACTCTTTCGGAAGGTGTCACAGTTACTGCAACAAGAAGAGCAGACTATACTGAATTAGCTCCAATTTCAAGTTCCACCCTTTCAACTGATGAAATATCAAAGATACAGCCGAGAGTTTTAACCGATGCTCTTTTGAATGTTCCTGGGGTTCAGGTTTCAGATGTTGGACCTTTAAGACCTCGACCCATAATAAGAGGACTTGACACAACAAGAATTCTTGTGCTTGTAGACGGGCATAGATTCAACACCTTCAGGATGTCAACAGGAGCAATGGGTGCTGAGCTTGGGCTTCTTGACCCCCAAAATGTGGAAAGAATAGAAGTTATAAGAGGAGCGGGTTCAATGCTTTATGGTTCCGATGCTATTGGTGGAATTGTAAATATTATAACAAAGAAACCAGAATTCAAAGATGATTTTAAATTTTCTGGGTCATTATTTTCAGGGTATGAAAGTATAAACAATGGAAGGAATCTTGATCTTACCTTGGGGGTTGAAACAAAAAATCTTTCTTTAAGAGCATCCGCGGGACTCGATCGATTCGATGAATACAAATCTTCAAAGGGAACTGTTCCAAATTCTCAATCAGAAAGTTACAATGGTGATTTCAAATTGGGATTTAAAATTTCAGAGAATCATTCTATCTTTATTGGGTATATCTTTAAAAGAGCAGAAAATGTTGGTTTTGCCCAGAGGGAAAAAGCACCTGGTTTCGATGCATCCTTCCCTTACAACAGAAGGGAAGGTTTGAGTCTAAACTATCAAAGGGAATTTAATTTCTTCCTTTCACGGAAAATCAGTCTTGATGTATACTCCCAGAATTGGGAGAGGGAATTTTTACTTACATTGACACCTCCCGCAATGCCATTTCCTTTACAGAGCAGAACTGGATATTTCATGAAGAACAGAGGTTTTGACCTACAGATAACCGCATATCCTGGAGGGAAGCATCTTCTAACTTACGGAATAAACTTTATTGAAGACAAAAGCCATGATGAAAGGATTCAGAAAACATTTTTCGAGACACCTATGGAAAGGATTGACAATACAACATCTGTTCCAGATGGAAGATTTTTAAACTTAGGCTTATTTTTACAAGACGAGATTATGGCGGGAGGAGCTGAAATTAAAGCCGCTCTACGCTTTGACCAGTTTTATCTAAAGCCATCGGCAACAAAATTTTACAAAGGTCCTTCTTTGAAGGAATCAAAGGCATCGAGTATAAGTGGGAATTTGGGAGCAATCTTAGATTTGAATGATAATTTTAAAATTTTTGGAAGGATAACAAGAGGTTTCAGAATGCCAGGACTTTCAGAAAGATATTATTTTGGAGCTCCTGTGCCTTATGCATACTTTGTTCCAAACCCTGACCTTAAACCCGAGATTTCCCATGGACTGGATGTAGGTATCAGAATAAAGAGCAAAATTCTCAACGGAAATATCACATACTTTTACAATAGGTTAACAAATCTTCTCGCATGGGAACCCACAACTTACAATGGAAGTTCAAAAATTGGAACAATACCTGTATATCACTGGGCAAACATTGAAAAGAGTAGGATTCAGGGATTGGAGTGGGAAGGAGAGGGGAATTTTCAGATTTCGGGAGGAATTCTAAATCCATTTTTAACAGGTTCATGGCAAGATGGTAAGAATATTAGCACAGGGACATCCCTTCCCAACATTCTTCCATATACTCTTTCTTACGGTTTTAGATACCAGAAAAGATTTCTCTGGATTGAGGCATCGGGAAGAACTGTTCTCAGTGACAGATATGTAGTAGCACCGTCTCAACCTGGGGCGGGTTATGAAGAGATAAAAATTGATGGATTTTCAATTTTCAATTTAAAATGCTCTATTGACCTTTCAAAATTAAATTTTGGAATTTTAGAGCTTGAAGGCGTAAGATTGAACGCGGGTATTGAGAATCTGACGAATCGCTATTATACAGAACCCTTTAACACTGTTCCCAGCCCTGGTAGGAGCTTCAAATTTTCCCTGGAGTTTAAATTTTAATAGGATTTTTGATTTCACTTTTTGAATCTTGTAAAATTGAAATGATGAATAACAAAATAGTAGAGAGATTTTTGAACCTTATTGCTCCAGATAAAGGTAGGATAAAATACATTTATCTCTTTGGC
Source organism: uncultured Clostridia bacterium (assembly GCA_964649495.1). Classification (GTDB taxonomy): domain Bacteria; phylum Acidobacteriota; class Aminicenantia; order JBFLYD01; family JBBIMS01; genus JBBIMS01. Next base: position 66,759 of record CAZYPR010000001.1, read on the forward strand.
TCTCGAGCTCGCAATGACTGGAAGCCAGATTCTGACTATGACATTTTCATAGTTGTTGATAAAAGAGATGGGGAAATTGTCGATAGATTTTACGACGCGGTTATGGAAATTCTCCTTGACACAGGAGCTCTTATCTCACTGAAAATATTCTCTCTGTCTGAATTTCATCGATTAAAAAATCTCAAAACACCATTTATAAATAATATTTTAAAGGAAGGTAAAAAGCTTGGATTTGGCTACTAAAGAGTTGATAAAGGGCTATATTGAAAAAGCGGAAAAGAAGGTCAAAGTAGCTGAAAAACTACTTAACTCTGGAGACTATGAAGATGCAATTTCAAGAGCTTACTACGCTGTATATCATGCTTCTCAGGCTCTTCTTTTATCAGTTGGGCAAAGAGCTGAAACCCATAAGGGGTTGGTTACTCTTTTTAGCTTACTTTTTGTAAAAACTGGCAAATTTAAAAAAGACCTCGGCAGATACTTAGCAAACTTAAAGGATGATAGAGAATCAAGTGATTATGAGGTTTTCTCATATATAGATTCTGAAACTGCAGAGAAGGGAATAAAAGAGGCAAAGGAATTTTTGAAAGAAACCAAAAAATATCTCAGAGATAATGGATTCATTTAGTTAGAACATCCCACTAACTGCTAACTTTCAAAAGTTCATAAAATTTAGATTTTATCTCTCTTGGTGAATCTTACTTGCAAAAAAAATTCTCATTTTTTTAAAATCTCTGTATTTCTTCTAGAAACTCATCAACCATCTCTTCATCCTTAACTTTCTTCAACAATTTTCCTTTTTTGTAAATTAGTCCCACTCCTTTTCCACAGACAAGGGCAAGATCTGACTCAGATGCTTCTCCAGGACCATTTACAACACAACCCATTATTGCAATCTTGATTTCTTTATCCATACTCAAAACCTTTCTCTCAATCTCAGAGACAATAGGAAGAAGATCAACCTCAAGCCTTCCACATGTTGGACAGGAAATAATTTCAATCCCCCTCCTTCTTAGACCAAGGGATTTAAGTATCTCCCAGCCAACTTTTACCTCCTCTTCAGGAGGAGCTGAAAGGGAAACCCTTATTGTATCTCCAATACCTTCGTAAAGGAGTATACCTATTCCAATTGCTGATTTTATTGTTCCTGAAAATAGTGTTCCTGATTCAGTGATTCCTATGTGTAATGGATAATTTGTCAGTTCTGAGATTCTTCTGTAGGATTCAACTGTTCTTTTAATATCAGATGCTTTCACAGAAATCTTAATATCATAAAAATCAAAATCCTCAAGAAGCTTTACATTGTTCATTACAGATTCAACAAGAGCTTCTGTGGTGGCTGAACCATATTTTTTTAGCAGACTCTTTTCAATTGAGCCTGAGTTAACCCCAACTCTTATCGGAATGCCTCTTTCCTTTGCAAGTTTGGCAATCTCCCTCACTCTTTCTTTGCCTCCAATATTTCCTGGATTGATTCTTATTCCATCCGCTCCATACTCTATGGCTTTAAGAGCAAGTTTATAGTTAAAATGAATGTCAGCAACAATGGGAAGAGGAGCTCTCTTTTTTATCTCTTTGAAAGCGTGAATAGCCTCTTCATCAGGGATAGCAACCCGAACAATTTCACAGCCAACTTTCTCAAGACTTTTAATCTGGGAGAGTGTTCCTTCTATATCCTCTGTATCAGTTTTCGTCATTGACTGAACCCTTATGGGATTATCCCCTCCAATTGCCACATCACCTATTTTTATGACCTTTGTCTTTCTCCTCATAAGCAAATTTTCTTTCTCCTTTTCTTCATCTGAAAATTTTAAAAAATGTATTTCTTTCATTACTTTTCAAAAAATATTATACAATTTTACCTTGTAATCTAAAAATTCAGTGCTTGTCACAAATCAAAAAATTAAAATTAAATGATTGGAATAAAACTATCTCTGGTATGAAGCAATAAGGAGAATATTTTTAGCCTGTGCGGATTTCGAAGCAGAGGGATGAATCAAAAATCCAAAAAGAACAAGGATTAGTTCTTTATCAATTGTTTTAAGCAATGGCTCTATAGAAGAATAAAAACTTTCTACATCCCTCTCATATATTCTGCTCTTGCATTCCCCAATCACAACCAATGGTTTGCCCTCCTTTTCTCCTTCTGCATATAGATTGACTTCAATCTCTTTTGAATCCACAACAAAAAATCTCCTTTCAAGTTCATCAATCTTGACTTTGAAGTGTCTTTCAAGATAACCTGGAAGAACAACCCTTGCAATGTCTTCAAGGCTATATCCAATAAGGTCTGAAAGGGCTCCAACTTCCCTTGCAAGTTGTTGAACAACAGTCTCTGTCCTCCTCTGTGCCTCTGCCAACTTCTCCACTGCTATCTCAAGCCTCTCCACCCTCTCCTCTGTCCTCCTCTGTGCCTCTGCCAACTTCTCCACTGCTACCTCAAGCCTCTCCACCCTCTCCTCTGTCCTCCTCTGTGCCTCTGCCAACTTCTCCACTGCTACCTCAAGCCTCTCCACCCTCTCCTCTGTCCTCCTCTGTGCCTCTGCCAAACTCTCCACCCTCTCCTCTGTCCTTCTCTGAGCTTGGGCAAGTTCATAAATTGCCTCTCTGAGCTTTTCATAATCCTCCCTGGAAACTTTTATGGATTGAACTCTTTCATCAACTATAGTTATAATTGTTTCGTAAAGCTCCTTAGTCAATCCTATCTCCTTTTTTCTACTTTTCATTTTTTGCCCTTTTTAGAATATCATGGAATTGAAAGGGAATCAATTTCAAATGTCAAGGACTGAGCCATCACTCAGGGTAATTCTGAAGCTGACCGTCCTTATATCTATACAATTTTCCCAATCATCCACAAAGTATCCAAAGGAAATATAACCTGTTTGTCCACCCAGTATCGTAAATGAGGTTGGGGTGCAACTTGTTACTGTCCACCATCTCCATATTCCTAATCCTTGAAACCGACCTATGAAATTAAGGGAGTATGTTTGACCACTTCTACCATATTCACCATAACAGTCTGATGCCCATCCAACACCATCCCTTGGCATTGTCCCATCCACAGAAAAGAATACATTTGTAAAATAAATATTAGGAGAGTAGGAGAGACTAAAACTTGTAATTGTCACTGGATCTGGACAGTTATTTCTTATTTGTATCTCAGCAATTGATCTTACCCCCAAACAAAACAAGGCTCTGTAATGAGTTCTACTTCCAGAAACATAAACAATACACGCTCCGCAAGGACCCCCTCTAAAATTCCAACGCATCCTTCCTGAAGAGCCATCATGAAGGGTTCCACCTCCATTTATTACAACAAACTGATTAACATAGGTTGATATTTCTCCTTTCCTTATTCCTGCTGGTATTTTTGGAGTTTCAAAATAGTAGCATGTCTGGGATGGTTGATAAGGACAGGGACCTGTTGAAGTTGAGCTGTAAGAACCAGATGTAATTGAAACATTTCCATTTAAAGAAAAAGATGGCCAATAAACAGTTATGTTTGACCTCTGGGTAGGGGTTCCATTTTCACAATAGGTATATCCCCTCAAAATTGCCCTTACATCATCTTCAGTAATCCTGCAGAGCTCAGGATGGTTGTTCTCATTTATATCGTCCGATGTTCCAAAGGTTCTGTCCTGTCCTGCGGATCTTAAGTGGACAGGGAAAACAACAGTTGAAGGATTAATTACAGTTTGACCAGCACTATCCATGTATTGAAATTTTGTTCCCCATGCATCTTTAAAGGCATGATATTCATAGTTTCCAGAATAGGTTGGATCAATGTAAGGTCCCCTCCATCCAAATCCAATCCCTGTTGAATGAACTGTCCATCCTGTTTGATTCCATGCAACAGGAAAGGGATTTGGAACAGGGCTACTCTGAAGGACAAGATACTCAAGAAGGGGTGGAAGACCACCCATATCTCCAACATATCCAAAATTTGACCTTAGACCCTTTGAAATTACCTCAGGATTTCCAAGGATTGCTGTCCTTATTGCCTTTATCCTTTCAAGGGTCTCAACATCCTGCTTTCTGTATGTCTCACGGACAAAAAGGTATGGACCAAGAAGTGTTGCTAAAATTAGAAGAATCGCTATGAGAATTATTGTGTATACAAGACCAATTCCTTTTTCTTTAACTCTCATTTTTCCCATCCAATCTATCATAATTAAGTCTCCTCTAATGAAAAGACCTTCCTTTCAATTTCTTTTAATTTGAAAACTTTTTCTTGAGCATCATAATATATTCCTTTTTTTTCAGCTTCCTGAAGTATCTTCTTGAAAATTTCTTCTATTTCCGCTCTGTCATAGATAAAATAGGCATCCTTTATAAGATTCAGAGTCTGCCATGTGGGAACTTTCTTCAAGCTTTTCAGGTCATATACAATAACAGTGACATCTCTTCTGAACTCTGATAGCAAATTACTAAATAAAAGGTAAAGCTCGTCCTGCTCTTTAAAGATTAATTCCCTCTGAGTTATAACAAATATATCGATATCACTCCTTTCATGGAAATCTCCTCTTGCCAAAGAACCAAAAATCCCAACTGCCAATATATCTTCATTCTTTAAATCAAGAATGGCACTTTTTATTTTTTCTTTGATCTTCCCAATATCCATTTTATTCCTTAAAAAAAATCTTAATAAATCCTTCCGCTTTATCAACTGATTTCTTTGCTTTCTCAAACAATTGGAGTGCGACCTCTTCTGAACAGATTTCTGATGGACTCTTCCACATTCCATTTATCAGACCTCCGTAGGAGCATCGTCCATGCCAGGGAGCAGATTCTCTGGAATAATCTGCAAGTTCTTTAAATTCATTGGATAAATATCCTTTTTCTATGAGTCTTTTGAGTTGTTCGGATGGATCATGAGTCCACCAAAATGATTCAAAGCACGATATCAGAGCCTTGGCAGACTTTTCTATTGCGAGTTGAGAGTAATGAACTACTGTTACCCAATCATTGAAATTAAAATACATTTCCGCTCTCTTTAAATCCTCCTTTGCCTCTTTCAAAAGTCTATGGGATTCCTCTTTTGTATCCATTTTCATTACCAAATTTTCAGGGAGATGGACTTGCGCAAGTCAAATTCCTTCTTAGATTTATTGAAAGGGATGGACCATTGCTGATTACTAAAAATTGTTTTAAGTCATAACTTGGGTTTGGAGGAGCTGTGATAGTGTCTGCAAAGAGTCTTCTTGTGCCAATAGGTATTGGAGAAGCGGTTGGTGTGGAGAACCAAAATTGTCCTGCTCCTGGATAAACAGCCAAAGAGGTAAGATTGCCCTTGGAGGGATAGAAAATCCTTATCTCATAATACTGAATCCCAACCCCACATTCATTCCATGTATTTCCTTGAATAAACCCTCCAATTTCATCATTTATTATATCTATACAAATATCGTCATTTCCACATGTTCCTGAAACTCCATCAGGTCCGTAAGACCTTATCCTTCTTGCAATATTTTCACCAGGGCTTTCATAAACAAAATCTCTACCCCATCCATCGAGGAGGGACTCGTATCTTCCATCGGGATATTGGGTTGGGTCAAGATAGGGTCCTCTCCACCCAGCACCCAAAAGAACATCTGTGTAAGTTCCCCAGTCTGTATAGAAAGTCCATGAAGGTTGGGTTCCCTGAACAATCAAATTCACAAGAGATGCTGGAACATTCCCCATATCCCCCACATACCCGAAATCTGTTCTCTGCCCGAATTGGACAACAGAAGGGTCACCGATTATAGCCTTTTTTATTTTCTTCAGTTTTTCCTCTGTTACCTCAATCTTTTTATTTGTAAGCTGATTTGAAACAATAGGAGTGAGAAGCCCACCAAGGATTAGAAGAATTGCTATTACAACAATTGCCTCTACAAGGGTAAAACCTTTCTTCTTCCTCATGGAGCCTCCTTTTAATTCATTTTCTTTATTATTTTACTACTAAAATGGACTAATCCAAAATCAATAATAATTTTCAAAATACGGTCTGTCCCTTTCACCTGGCGAAATGAAAAGAAATCTAAACCCCTCTGTTGGAATTCATTATTTCCCTGCATGCTTTCAAAGCTCTTTCTACATCTTCTTTGTTAACATCTTTGTGGGTGCAGAATCTTACCTCATCCTCTGAAATGGAAAGGGCAAGGATTCCTTTCTCTCTAAGCATTTCCACAAAATTATTCGCATTGAGACCGTTTTTTCTGATTTTAAATATCACTATATTTGTCTCCACATCCTCAGGGTTTATTTCAATTCCTTTAATTTCTGCGAGTCCTTCTGCAAGTTTTTTAGCAAGGATGTGGTCCTCTTCAAGTCTATCAATCATCTCCTCAAGGGCAACGATTCCCGCTGAAGCAATTACACCAACCTGTCTCATACCTCCTCCAAAGAGTTTCCTAACCCTCCAGGCTTCATCTATAAACTCTTTACTCCCTGCTATAATTGAGCCAATGGGAGCGGACAGACCCTTTGAGAGGCAAAACATAACAGAATCAACAAGGGATGTCCACTCTGTCACAGGGATTTTCCTTGCGATAGATGCATTAAAAATTCTTGCTCCATCAAGATGAACCCTCAAATTATGTTTATTGGCAATTTTTCTTATTTCCCTAAAATTCTCCACTGATACAATCGCACCACTCCAGAAATTGTGGGTATTCTCAAGGCATATTAGAGAGGTTCCATTGGATGTAAGTCCTCTTTTCCTTATTGCTTTTTCAATATCATCCGGAGACATCTCCCCTCTTTTCGATGGAATTGGTCTTGGTAAAACCCTTGAAAGAATCGATAAATTCCCAAGCTCAATGTTATAAATATGACACCTTTCCTCAAGGATTACTTCATCTCCTTCCCTTGTCCATAGTTTAACACAAATGGCATTACCCATTGAACCTGATGGAACAAAAAGTGCGGCTTCTTTTCCTATTTTCTCTGCTGAAAGTTCCTCAAGCTTTTTTACTGTTGGATCATCTCCGAGGACATCATCACCAACCTCAGCTTCATACATTGCCCTTCTCATCTTTTCAGTGGGTTTTGTAACTGTGTCTGAGCGAAAGTCAGAGAATTTCATTTTTCTCTCCTAAATATGACAATGTTTTTAATATTTTCTCCACTTCTTCCTCAAGATGGCTTAGGGAGTGAATATTTACTATGGTAAAATCTGAAATTTCCATACAATCCTTTATTCTTTGCCCCTCCTCAGGCTGGTCATCTCCAATTTCTCTTAAAATTTTTTCCCTTATCTCCTCAATGGAGTCGGGGTCTTCTATCCTTCTTCTTGAAATGACCCTCTCTATCAAAATTTCAATGGGAGCTGTCACAGCAATCAAATAAAAATCCTCCATTTTCCTAAGCTCCTCAACTTCGTATGGATTCCTTATCCCATCTATTACCCAATTTTTTTGAGGCTCCTCTTCTATCTTTTCTCGAACAATTTTCCCAAGAATACCTGCACCAAACTCTTTCCTCAAAGAATTCCCAAGATTTTGAAGGTTCTCCCTACTCATCTCGATCTTTCTTTTTTTTGCTTCCTCTCGAACGATATCAGATAAAGAAATATAAAAGAAACCCCTTGAGATTAAAATCTTTGTTACCTCACCCTTCCCTGAGCCAATAGGACCAGTAAGCCCTAACTTCATTTGCCGTATTTGTATTTATCCTCTATGATGTCTGAAACCTGCCATTCCTTAACCCAATCATCAACATAGAAAACCATAAATTTGCCATCTTCTGTTGATGATATAACTCTTTTTAATCCTGCATTTATAATCATTTTTTTGCATATAAAACATGGGAAGGCATTTATAATTGCTCCATTTTCCCTTTTCTCACCATAAATGAACATATCCCCATTTAGAAGACTCACCCCCGCCCTTGCTGCATTTATTATGGCATTCTGCTCAGCGTGGACAGATCTACAAAGTTCATATTGAGTGCCTGATGGAATTCCCAATTGCTGCCTCAAACAAAAGCCATGTTCAATCGAACTCTTTGTCTTTCTCGGAGCTCCAACATATCCAGTGGCGATTATTTGGTCATCCCTCACAATTATTGCACCAATCGCAACTTTAAGACATGTCGACCTTCTCGACACCTCTCTTGCAATGTTTAAATAGTATTCATCTTTACTTGGTCTTTCAAACATTCTAACATTTCACCTTATTACATCAATTAAATTCTCTTCTCCTCAATGCTCTCAAAGGATATTTCTTCTTTGAGTTCAAAATCGGGCATGTTGTAGTAGTGATAGCCAGTTCCAGCTGGAATTAATCTACCCATAATGACATTCTCTTTCAGACCAACAAGGTTGTCAACTTTCCCTGCAATTGCTGCATCTGTAAGTATTTTTGTGGTTTCCTGGAATGAGGCAGATGAAATGAAACTTTCATTGTTAAGGGCTGCCTTTGAGATTCCAAGAAGTATGGGTCTTGCCTTTGCAGGTTTTCCACCTTCATTGACAACTCTCTGGTTCTCTTCTAAGAAGACGACCTTTTCAACCTTCTCACCAACTATAAATCTTGTTGTGCCTACATCTTCTATTACAACCCATCTCATCATCTGGCGAACTATTATCTCTATGTGCTTGTCATTTATCTGAACACCCTGGGATCTGTAAACTTCCTGAATCTCTTTAAGGAGATAATCTGCAAGAGCTTTCTCACCGAGGACTCTAAGAATTTCGTGGGGATTGACAGCACCTTCATTTAGAGGTTCTCCCGCTTTTATCTTCTCATCATCCTGAACTCTTAAGTGTGCTCCTTTTGGAATTGCATACTCCTTTTCCATTCCCGTCTCATTTATTACTTTTATCTTTCTTGAACCCTTTGAGATGCCAAGGATTTTCACCTTTCCATCGATTTCTGAAATGACAGCTACAGGTGTTTTCTTGGGATCTGGAACCCTTGCCTCAAAAAGATCTACTGCTCTCGGTAATCCTCCTGTAATATCCTTTGTCTTGGCTGTCATTCTCGGAATCTTTGCAAGGACATCACCCGCATGAACCTCTGCCCCTTCCTTCACCATTAAACGAGCTCCAACTGGTATGTGATATTTTTTTATAACCTTTCCATCCTCTTTGCTCTTAATCCAGATCTGTGGCTGTTTTTTCTCTTCTTTCCACTCAATAATTATCTGGGTTATTAATCCTGTTATCTCATCCTGTTCTTCCTCCATTGTAACCCCTCTTTCAATGTCCTTGAACTCAACAACTCCTGTAGCCTCGGTTATTATTGAGGATGTATAAGGATCCCATTCTACAAAAACCTGATTGGCTTTTATGGGATCTCCATCGTTAACTTTTAATGTGGCTCCGTAGGCTATCTGGAAGTGCTCCCTTTCTCTTCCTTTATCATCAATAATTGCTATGTATCCTGTTCTATTGGTGACAACAAGGTTACCCTCCCTATTCCTTACGGTCTGGAGATTTATAAATTTCACTTTTCCATCATGTCTTGAAGCCAATTTTGAAGCCTCGCCTATTTTTGAGGCAACACCACCAACATGGAATGTCCTCATTGTTAACTGGGTTCCAGGCTCTCCAATAGACTGCGCAGCTATTATACCTACCGCCTCACCCAATTCAACAAGTTTCCCTAATGCAAGATCTCTTCCATAACACAATCTGCAAACCCCTCTTCTTGCCTCACAGGTCAAAACTGACCTTATTTTAATCCTTTCTATTCCAACATTTATAAGTTTATTGGCAATTTCCTCTGTTATTTCCTCGTTGGCATTTACAATAGGCTCTCCAGTATCTGGGTCATAAATTGTTTCAAGGGAGACCCTTCCTATTATTCTCTCTTCAAAACTCTCTATAATCTCTCCATTTTCAACAATTGCAGATACATAAATTCCATCAATTGTTCCACAATCCTCTTCAGTAACAGTTACATCGTGAGAAACATCTATGAGTTTTCTCGTCAGATAACCCGCATTTGCTGTCTTCAATGCAGTGTCCGCAAGACCCTTCCTTGCACCGTGGGTGGAGATGAAGTATTGAAGAACTGAGAGCCCCTCTCTCAGATTGGAAGTAATAGGAGTCTCTATGATCTCTCCTGAAGGTTTTGCCATCAATCCTCTCATCCCTGCAAGCTGTTGGATCTGGGTCTTTGATCCCCTCGCACCTGAATCAGCCATAACAAAAAGAGGATTTAAATAATCAGATTTTTTACTCTCTTCTTCCATTCGAGTAAACATCATGTTTCCTATCTTATTTGTGATGTTGTCCCATATTCCAACAACTTTGTTGTATCTTTCACCTGATGAGAGAATCCCTTCGAGATACTGTTTCTCAACCTCTTTCACTTCCTCCTCTGCCTTCTTTATCAAATCATTCTTTTCAGGAGGAATTTTCATGTCATCTATTCCAATAGAGAAACCCGCTTTTGTTGCGTAGTAGAAGCCAAGATCTTTAAGTTTGTCAAGAAGCTCTATCGTATCTTTCAATCCTTTCTTCAAATAGACATAGTAGATAAAGTTCTGTATCCCCTTTTTCTTTAGAAGTCCATTTATATAAGGTATCCCTTCAGGAACTATTTCATTGAATATAAGCCTTCCAACAGTTGTTGTAACCAATCCCTTTGCCTCTGAGACAGGACAATTAAGAACATCCTGACTGTCATAAAATATGGAGAGATCCATAAACTGCTTATTGATGGGAACTTTAATTGGGGCATGGAGGGAACATTCACCCATTTCATATGCATAGAAAGCCTCATTCTTAGAGGAGAATACCTTTCCTGTTCCTTTAGCTCCATGCTTTTCAAGGGTGAGATAGTAACAGCCAAGAATCATATCCTGAGTTGGAACTGCAAGAGGTTTTCCATGAGCGGGAGAAAGAATGTTGTAGGATGAGAGCATAAGAAGAGAGGCTTCCGCCTGGGCTTCTGTGGAAAGGGGAATGTGAACTGCCATCTGGTCTCCATCAAAATCTGCATTGAAAGCAGGGCATACGAGGGGATGAATCTTTATGGCTTTTCCATCCACTAAAATTGGCTCGAATGCTTGAATTCCCAGGCGATGGAGAGTGGGTGCTCTGTTCAAAAGAACAGGGTGATCTTTAACAACTTCTTCAAGATAACGCCATATTTCTGGACTTTCTTGCTCCACAAGCATTTTCGCTTCCTTAGGTGAATTGGCAACGCCCTCTTTTATCAGTTTATGATAAAGGAATGGCTTGAAGAGTTCCAGAGCCATTTTCTTTGGAAGCCCGCACTGATGAAGTTTAAGTTCAGGACCTACAACAATGACAGACCTTCCTGAATAATCAACCCTTTTACCAAGGAGATTGTGTCTGAATCTTCCCTGTTTTCCTCTAAGAGACTCGCTGAGGGATTTGAGGGGTTTTCTTCCCGCCCCCAGCTGAATTTTCCCTCTTCTTCCATTATCAAAAAGAGCATCTACTGCCTCCTGAAGCATTCTCTTTTCATTTCTTATAATAAGTTCAGGAGCACCAATTGCAATGAGCTTCTTCAGTCTGTTATTTCTATTTATTACTCTTCTATAAAGGTCATTAAGATCAGATGTTGCGAACCTTCCACCGTCCAATCTTACAAGGGGGCGAAGGTCAGGCGGTAAAACTGGTAGCACATCAAGAATCATCCACTCAGGCCTGTTTCCTGAATTTTTGAATGCCTCCATAATTTCAAGTCTCTTTGCGAATTTCAGTTTTTTCTGAAGGGACCCCTCTTTCATCATTGCCTTTCTGAGTTTCTGGGCTTCTGCTTCTACATTGACTTTCTTTAAAAGCTCTTTGAGTGCCTCTGCGCCCATCCCATATTTAAGTCCATACTCCTTCTCGAAATGCTTTAGTGCTCTATCAGCTCTCCAGACATTGTCTCTATCCTCCTTAACAATTTTGTGATAGTCACTTTCAGTGAGAATTGCAAACTTCTTCTCAGTCCATTCATAGTCTTTATCCTTTAATCTCACATCCTCCATAACTATCCATTCATTCTCTGAAATTACCTCGCCCTTTCTGTAGGGGAGTTCCTTCCCCTTTTCAATTTCACCAGGTTCAAGAATTACAAAAGCTTCATAGTATACTATCTTTTCAACATCTTTAGCAGGAATATTAAGGATGAGACCAATTCTACTTGGTATATTTCTGAAGAACCAGATGTGAGCTACTGGAGCCGCAAGTTCAATATGTCCCATTCTCTCTCGCCTTACCTTTGAAAGAGTAACCTCAACGCCGCACTTCTCACAAATAACACCCTTAAATTTTGGTCTTTTATATTTACCACAAAGGCACTCGAAGTCATTGACAGGACCAAAAATTTTAGCACAGAAAAGCCCGTCCCTCTCTGGTTTAAAGGTCCTGTAATTTATGGTTTCAGGTTTAGTTACCTCACCGTATGACCAGCTTCTTATCTGCTCTGGAGAAGCCAGAGATATTCTAACTTGATCAAAATCCATAATTGACATTGACCTTAAATCACTTTTCTTAGGTTTTTCCAATTTAGCCCTCCTTAAAAAAAGGTTTAAAATCTATTTTAATTTTTAATCTCATTCTTTAATAACAAATCCCCATGGAAGTTCCTTTTTTCTGGTTGATATGAATTCCATGTTTATACCAAGACTCTGCAATTCCTTTACAAGAACATTCACAGATTCGGGGAATGTTGATTTAAAGCTATGGTCACCTTTTACAATGGAGTCGTAAATTGTCCATCTTCCTGTGATATCATCCGATTTCACAGTGAGCATTTCCTGGAGAGTGTATGCAGCACCATATGCTTCAAGGGCCCAAACTTCCATCTCTCCAAATCTCTGTCCTCCAAATTGTGCCTTCCCACCAACTGGTTGCTGGGTTATCAATGAATAAGGACCTGTTGCCCTTGCGTGAATTTTATCTTCAACAAGGTGGTGCAACTTCATCATATAAATGTATCCAACTGTGACTTCTTGATCAAAATACTCACCTGTGAAGCCATCCCTTAACTTTATTTTACCATTTTCAGGTAAACCCGCTTGTTTTAGAAATTCTTTAATATCTGCTTCCTTTATCCCTTCAAAAACAGGAGAAGCAAATTTGAGTCCTAAAGCCTTTGCTGCCCAGCCAAGATGGGTTTCAAGAATCTGCCCCACATTCATTCGAGATGGGACTCCAAGAGGATTTAAAACTATGTCAATGGGAGTTCCATCAGGAAGGAAAGGCATATCCTCTTCTGGAACAATCGCAGCAATGACGCCCTTATTTCCATGCCTTCCCGCCATCTTATCTCCTTCCATAAGTCTCCTCTTGGAGGCTATGTAAATCTTTATTATTTTTATAACTCCAGGGGGGAGCTCATCTCCTCTCTTTATACTTTCTATTTTCTCCTTCATAAATGTTTTTAGAGCCTCTATCTGTCTATCTATCTTATTTTCTATGCTTGCTATCGCTTCCTCCTTTTCAGGATGTCCCTCTATCTTCAATTTCTTATAAAACTGAGGAGGTATAGAATCAAAGATTTCATCTGTCAAGACTGATCCTTTTTTATAAACTTTCTTATCTATCTGTATATCCTTTGCAAGTATTTCACCCTTTAACAATCTTTTGATTCTTGTTTCCTTTTCCATCTGAAGTATTTTCTTCTCGTCATTGAAATTTCTCTTTATCTTTTCGATCTCCTCCTCTTCAATCTGAACAGTTCTTCCGTCTTTCTCAGCACCCTTTCGAGTGAAAACTTTCACATCTATAACAGTTCCTTCAACCCCTGGTTTGCAATAAAGAGAAACATCCTTTACATCAAGAGCCTTCTCACCAAATATAGCCCTTAGAAGCTTCTCTTCTGGGGTAAGCTGAGTCTCACCCTTTGGAGCAAGCTTACCAACAAGAATATCTCCTGGCTTAACATACGCTCCAATTCTTACAATTCCATGTTCGTCAAGGTTTCTCAGCAGAGTCTCTTTAACATGGGGAATGTCCCTTGTAACCTCCTCAGGTCCAAGCTTTGTATCTCTTACCTCAATACTCTCTTCAATTATATGAATTGATGTATAGGCATCTTCTTTAACAAGCTTTTCACTTACAATTATCGCATCCTCAAAATTGTATCCTCTCCATGGTAAGAAAGCCACAAGAACATTCCTTCCAAGAGCGAGTTCACCTTTGTCAGTGCATGAAGAATCAGCAAGGATCTGACCCGAAACAACTCTGTCCCCTTTCTTTACAAGAGGTCTATGATGTAAAAGGGTATTCTGATTTGTTCTTCTGAATTTTGTGAGAATGTATAGGTCAGTGCTTAAACCATAAGATTGCTCATTTTCATCTACCCTTACAAGAATTCTTTGAGAATCGACACTTTCAACCACTCCCGATCTTTTGCAAACAATCACGCTTCCACTCTTCTTAGCAACTTCGTACTCCATCCCTGTTCCTACAAGTGGAGCTTCGGGCTTTAGCAGAGGAACTGCCTGTCTTTGCATGTTGGAACCCATCAAAGCTCTGTTGGCATCATCATGCTCAAGGAATGGTATAAGGGAGGCTGATACTGAAACTACCTGTTTTGGAGAAAGATCGATAAAGTCAACTTTTTCCCGAGGAACAACTTTGAAAGCACCACCCTGTCTTGCTATCACAAATTCATTGAGTATCTTTCCATCACTGTCAACCTCCACATTAGCCTGAGAAATAACATATTTCTCTTCTTCCCATGCATTCAAATAGAACACATGAGGTTCAAATATGGGAATTTCTTTTTTCTCTTTCTGTAAGCGATTTATCTCCTTCTGAAGCACATCCTTCTCAACAATCTCCCCCATCTTAAAGTTAGAATCTTTTGGATGAATAATCTTGAAGTAATCGATAATTCTTCCATTTATTACCTTTCTATAAGGAGTTTCAATAAAGCCATATTCATTAATTCTTGCATAAATACTAAGGGAGGAGATCAAGCCAATACTTGGTCCTTCTGGAGTCTCTATTGGACAAATTCTTCCGTAATGTGTTGGATGAACATCCCTCACCTCAAATCCCGCTCTCTCTCTACTCAGACCCTGAGGTCCCATAGCAGAAAGCCTTCTTTTATGGGTGAGTTCTGCAAGAATATTTGTCTGATCCATAAACTGAGAAAGCTCGCCAGTAGCAAAGAATTCCTTTAAAGCTGCGATAACAGGCTTAGGATTTATCAAATCTGCAGGCATCAGGGAAGGCAAATCTGCACTAACAGTCATTCTCTCTTTTATTGTTCTCTCCATTCGCAAGAGTCCTATTCGGAAACTATTCTCTGCAAGCTCTCCCACTGAGCGAACTCTTCTATTCCCCAGATGGTCAATATCATCTATTTCTGCAAGACCGTTCTTGGCTTTAAGAAGATACTTCACAATTTCAACCCATTGGGAAGGTGTTAGATACCTTTCTTCAAGAGATGAATCTTGAGAAAACTTTATGTTGAATTTTATTTTTCCTATTTTGGAAATATCATATCTCTGAGGATTAAAGAAGGTTTCCTCAAAAAGGATTCTTGCATTTTCAGCATTGGGAGGTTCTGATGGACGAAGCTTCTTAAATATCTCAATCAAGGCTTCGTCTCTACTCTTCTTTTTGTCCCTTTTCAGTGTTTCAGAAATAACATTTCCAATCTCATCCTTTTCAGGAAAGAAAATTTCAAAGGAAACTCCTTTTTCCTTTATCTTCTGGATATGCTCTTTTTCAACAGGGGTATTAGACTCTGCAATCTTTTCAATTGATGAGGCAAAATAAGCCCCTTCAAATTCATCTTCTATTATTGGAACTTCTTTTATCCCTGCCTTCATCATGAGATTTATCATTGATTTTGTCAATTTCTTTCCTTTTTGAACCATCACTTCTCCATTTGCGGGGTTTGTGACATTTGCGTCAACTATAAGACCTGTTAGATTCTCATCCAGTTGCCAGAAAAAGTGATTGTTTTTGTAAGTTATTTTGTATATTCTGTAAAAAGCCTTTAAAATTTCTTCATCGGTTCCATAACCTATTGCCCTAAGGAAAATCGAGCCAAGAAGTTTCTTCCTCTTGTCCATTCTGAAATAAAGAACATCTTTATTGTCGTATTCAAACACAATCCAGGGTCCCTTTATAGGTATAATCTTCGCTATAAACATCCCTCTTTGTTCACCAGGAAGGAAGAAAACACCAGGGGATCGATGGAGCTGATTAACTATTACTCTTTCAGTGCCATTGATTATGAATGTCCCATTGGGTGTCATGAGGGGGATTTCACCAAAGTATACTTCCTGTTCCTTTATATCTTTAAATGTCTTGTAGGGAGAAGATGGATCTTTGCTCCATGGAATTAACCTAAGCTTTACTTTAAGCGGGATAGAATAGGTATACCCTTTGTCGATACACTCCTCAGGTGTGTAGCGAATTTTAAGCTGAACCCTGTCTCCACACTGGTCGCACAAGGGGAAAGTGATATTTTCAATATTTCCGCAATTTGGACAGTGAAGAGGCTCTGATTCACTGTAGACAGGGGTCAAGGAACCGCATTCGCCGCATCTTCCTTTCGCATTCTCGAGTCCTGTCAACTTTCCACACTTGCATTCCCATGTTCCAAGAGTATAACTTACAAACTCAAGGGATGCTGTTTCTTTGAAATCTGTTATGGGAAATATACTTTTGAAAGCAGCTTGAAGCCCTACATCTTCCCTTTCTTCAGGAAGAAGGTCAAGTTGCAGAAATCTTTTATAGGATTCCTTTTGGATTTTTATTAAATCAGGTATAGGAAGAATCTTTTTAATTCTTGAATAATCAATTCTTTCAGTATATCTTTTTTCTTCTTGATACATATTCTTACCTCATAAATTTATTTTTAAGGCTTGAAAGCCTTTTTTCAATTTTATTTTTCTTGAATTTTCTTTTAAATCCCTCCCTTTTCTTTCTATTAAACTCATATAGTGAATTTAACCTTTTTTATCGATGCCTTTTCTATGCAAATTTTAAATAACACTCTTTTTATTTAATCTCTACTGTAGCCCCTGCTGATTCAAACTTTGCCTTTATTGCTTCAGCTTCTTCCTTTGTAATTCCCTCCTTGATTGGCTTTGGAGCAGATTCAACAAGCTCCTTCGCTTCTTTCAAGCCGAGATTGGTAACCTCTCTCAAAACCTTTATAACATTGAGCTTGTTTGTTCCAACACTCTTAAGAATAACTGAAAATTCTGTTTTTTCCTCTTCCTTCTTCGCTTCTGCTACTGGAGCCCCTGCCACTGGAACTGCAGCCATAGGAACTGCCGCAGAAGCTGAAATCCCATACCTTTTTTCAAATTCCTTGATATAATCAGCAAGTTCAAGGACAGTTAAATTATCAAGATGCTCAAAAAATTGTTCTTTTGTGATTTTTGTCATTTATTCTCCTCCATTCTTTTATTCTTTAATTGATTTAGAAGATTCAAAAATTGTATTAATCTATTGCTCATTAAATAAGCAAATGTTCTCAAAGGAGATGAAATTTGAAAGACAAGTTGTGCTTTCAAAACTTCAACAGGAGGAAGTTTTGAAATTTCCTTAACCTCCTCAGGGCTAAAAAATTTCTCGCCAATTAAGCCTCCCTTTACTCTTAGCGATTTAAGCTCTTTAGACAAATCAAAAATTATTGAAATAGGCTTTACAGGGTCACTGTATCCAAAAAGTAATGCTGTGGTATTCTTCAAAACACTATCATCGAACTTATAAGGGAAGGATTGAAAAGCAATTTTTGTAAGCCTGTTCTTTACAACTTTGAACTCTGCAGAAACCTCCTTTACCTTTCTCCTCAACATGTTTGACTGTGCTACATTTAATCCCTTAAAATCGAGAAAATATATTGCATTTGTTTTTTTGATTTTCTCTACCAAATTTTCAACTTGCTTTGCTTTTTCCTCTCTTCTCATCTTTCCTCCTTATTTTATTCCAACTGATGCAAGGGAAACTTTTATTGAAGGGCTCATTGTTGAAGAGATATAAAGGGATTGAATATACTTACCCTTTGAAGCGGGTGGTTTAGACTTAAGAACAGCCTCTATAAAAGCTTTTACATTTTCTACAATTTTCTCGGTGGGAAAGGAAAGTTTTGCAACAGACGCATGAAGATTCGCGGATTTATCTATTCTGAATTCAACCCTTCCTGATTTTATTTCTTTTACAGCCTTTGCAATTTCAAAAGTGACAGTTCCTGTTTTCGGGCTTGGCATTAATCCCCTTGCACCAAGTATCTTCCCCAGTTTACTCACACTCTTCATCATATCGGGTGTTGTAACCACAGCTTCAAAGTCGAGCCATCCCTTTGAAATTTTCTCTATCAATTCTTCTCCACCTATAAAATCTGCTCCTGCACTCTCTGCCTCTTTTACCCTTTCCCCCGATGCAATTACCACCACTCTCTTTGTTTTTCCTGTTCCATTGGGAAGAACAACAGTTCCTCTTACCATCTGGTCGGATCTTTTGGGATCAACACCCAATTTCATAGCTATGTCAACAGACTCGTCAAATTTTGTGTATTTTATTTTTTTAAGGAGTTCAATTGCCTCCTCTATAGAGTATTCTCTCTGCTCAACCTCTTTCAAAGCATTTTCGTATTTTTTACCTCTTTTCTTACTCATTTACAACCTCCAGACCCATACTCTTCGCTGTTCCTTTAATTATTTCAACTGCTTTTTCCAAGGACGTGGTGTTCAGGTCAGGTAACTTAATCTTTGCAATTTCAAGAATTTGCTTTTCAGTTACCTTCCCAACCTTCACTTTTTTCTGGTCAGAAGAACCTTTTGCAATATTCGCAGCTTTCTTCAATAAAAAAGAAGCGGGAGGAGTCTTTACTACAAAGGAAAATGTTTTATCAGTGTAAATAGTTACAAGAACAGGGACTATTGTTCCCTTCTCCATTTTCGCAGTTGCTTCATTAAATTTTTTTACAAATTCCATTGTATTAACCTGATGAGGACCCAAAGCAGGACCTACAGGAGGCTGAGGAGTCGCTTCTCCTGCAGGAAGTTGAAGCCTGACAACTGCTTTTACAGTCTTTGCCATAAAAACCTCCTATATTTTTTCAACCTGTAAAAAATCCAACTCCACTGGAGTTTGCCTTCCAAAAATTGTTACAATAACTTTTACAGTCCCTCTCTCATTATTGACAGATTCAATAATTCCATTGAAATTTGCAAATGGTCCATCAATTATTCTTACCGCTTCACCCTTCTCAAGAGTATGACGAGGCTTCGGTTTTTCAACAGTTGCCTCCATTTGCTGGAGAATTTTTTTTACTTCACTCTCTTCAAGGGGTGTTGGTTTCTGCCCTGAACCAACAAAACCTGTCACTCTTGGTGTTCTTCTTACAAGGTGCCATGTTCTATCATCCAATTCCATGTGGATTAAGATATAACCTGGATAAGATTTTTTGGTGGTAATTACTTTCTTTCCTCCTTTTATCTCAACCACATTCTCAGTAGGAATTATAATTTCTCCAATCTTGTCTTCAAGTTCGTATTTCTTAGCCCTTTCTTTTATTGACTCCGCAACAAATTTCTCAAACCCTGTATATGTGTGAACTACATACCAATTTTTATTGTTCATAACACTACCCTATGAAAATTTTTATCTTAGCTATAATATAAGAAAATATTGCATCAAAGAAGAATAGGAAAAAGCCAAAGAATATAACAAGGATGATGACAACAATTGTGGTTCCAACAGTCTCTCTCTTTGTTGGCCATGTTGATTTTTTCAATTCCGCCCTAACCTCCCCAAGAAAATTTAAAAACTTCCTCAATTTTCCGATCTTTCCATTTTGCATATTTTCTCTCTCTTTCCTTAAGAAGAATTAGTATGGCAGGCCAGAGAGGACTCGAACCCCCAACCACCGGTTTTGGAGACCGGCGCTCTACCTGTTGAGCTACTGGCCTGCATTATTTGGTCTCCTTGTGCAAGGTGTGAGCCCTGCAAAAAGGACAGAACTTCTTCAATTCAAGCTTATCAGTATGTTTTTTCTTGTTCTTCGTTGTTGTGTAGTTTCTCCTTTTACACTGGGAACATTGTAAAGTTATTATTTCCCTCATCAAATTACTCCAGAATATCAGTTACTGAACCCGCTCCTATTGTCCTCCCACCT
>CAZYPR010000002.1:0-12026 GCA_964649495.1 uncultured Clostridia bacterium
GAGAAACCAGTTTTTAACGATTTTTTAGAGAAAAAATGCGAAAGTTGGGCTAAAAGCTAATAGCACACAGCTTGCAACTATTCTATTTTTGTTTTTTGAATTTTAAATTTTTAGAAAGTTTTGCTGTATTTAGGTTAATATTTAGCTCTTACTGCATAGTTGAAACTATAAAAATATCTCTCCCATGATTTTTCACTGGAACCGTATTTGTTTTCACAAAAAAAATAATCAATGAGTGCTTCTCTCAATCTTGTCAACTCTTTCAAACGTGAAGGTATAGCTATATTTTTTTTGTCACTTATGGTAAGAGCAAGAAGTTCCAATGCTCTCTCAATTGCTCTCTGGCTATATTTTAAATTTTTATTTTTCCAGGATAATGCACGCATGACTTCACTACCTATGTTCGCCATCTGTTCAAAAAATGTCATTTCAAACCACTTCCCAGAGGAAAGCTCTTTATGAAAAGCTCTCATCTTCTCACAAGTTTATTAATAATTTTGATTATCCTCTCTCTCACCTCTTGATCATCCACAGAGCGGGTATAATTTCCTTGAGAGGGGCGTATATTTATTACTGAATCAAACTCAATCCAGTCATTTGTTTGAATATCAGGATAAAGATTCACTCCCCAAAGGTTTTTTTGACTTGAACCATTTTGAAGTAGCAAAGCTTCCTCATCAGAGTGAAGCTCACCGCCAACTACCATTATCTCTTTTTCAACATCCACAACCGCTTTGACCAGATCGCCAAACATCTCCTCTGCCATTTTTTTTAATTCCTCTATAGAAATCTGATTCTTCACAATTATCATTTCTTTATTCTTTTCTTAATTGTCAATTTTATCAAAATCTTCAAAAATAAGCTATTACTTTTGTAGTCTTTCTCCCATTATTATTTTCAACTGCAAGCTGACCGCTCTACTCATATCTCAGAGCTTCTATTGGGCTCTGAGCCCCCGCTTTCTGAGCTGGAAAGACTCCGAAAATAAGACCTACTGATACTGATATGAAAAGCCCCAGAAGAACAGACCACAATGAAATTGTCGCAGGGATTGGAGAAAACTTCTTTACAAAGAAACTTATAATCCATCCCAGGATTATACCAAAAATCCCACCCACTCCTGTTAGTATTGAAGATTCCCAGAGGAATTGAAGCATTATATCCCTGTTCCTTGCTCCAATTGCTTTCCTTATTCCTATCTCCCTTATCCTTTCTCTAACAGAAACAAGCATTATGTTCATAACTCCGATTCCACCAACAAAAAGGGCAATTGAGGAAATTACAATCATTGCGGTATATATCCCTGTTGTTAACTGGCGATAGAGGGTTGCGATGGTATCCTGTGTAAAAACTGCAAAATTGTTCGGCTTTCTAAAGGGAACCCCTCTCCTTTTTCTCAGAAGTTCTTCTATCTCTTCTATTGCATTGTTCAAAAGCTCTGGTGATGTAGGTTTTGCAGCAATGAATACATCTTCTGCCTGAGGATAGAGTTTCTTCAATGTGTGGAAGGGTATTGCAACAACCTTATCCTGAGTCTGTCCAAAAATTCTCCCCTTCTTTTCAAGGGTTCCTATAACTTTGAATTTTACCCCATTTATGTAGATTTCTTTCCCAATAGGATCTGTCCTTGGAAAAAGGGACTCCACAATCTCAGCTCCAAGAACACAAACATTTACTCTATGGAGCATCTCTTCCTCAGTGAAAAATCTTCCTTCTTCAATGGGATTTTCAAATACCTCCCAGTAGTCTGGATTAGCACCATAAAAATCCGGATTTTTAACCTCTAAGTTTCTATATTTGACAACAATCTCTCCAATTTCAAAGGGTGAAATGTAGTTCATATAAGTTACTTTTCCTACTGATGGACATTTTTCTCTTATTGCAATAGCATCTTCAAGGGCAAGGGGTTTTCTATGCCTTTCTTCTTCTGACATTCTTCCTATTCTTACAGGCTCGTATCTCTGGACATAAATGAGATCAGAGCCCATACTCTTCAAACTCTTCATAAAAGATTTGTTTAAGCCATCAACCACTGAAACCATTGAAACAAGAGTCATTACTCCTATCATTATTCCAAGAACAGTTAGAAAGGAGCGCATTTTATGAGATCTAAGGGAATCAAGGGAAATTCTGAAGATCTCCTTTGCAAGTTCTATATTCATCCCTCCCTCCTTAGTGCTTCAGCAGGATCAAGTTTTGAAGCCTTATTTGCAGGATACATACCAAAAGATATACCCACAATAAGGGAAAGGATTAATCCTGCGATAATAGACCAGGGTTCAACAGTTGATGGCAATGATGATACTGCAGAAACAATCTTTGCAATCAAAAATCCCAGAAAAATCCCTATCAATCCTCCCAAACTTGAGAGAAAGGATGATTCAATTAAAAACTGTTTTAAAATATCCACCCTTCTTGCTCCCACAGACATTCTGATTCCAATTTCCTTTGTCCTTTCAGTAACAGAAATAAGCATTATATTCATTATTCCTATCCCACCAACAATAAGAGCAATGGATGAAACAATTATCATAGCAATGAAAAGGGAATTCGTTGTATTTTTATAAAAATCTATGAATGTATCCTGGGTTACTATTGCAAAATCGTCATCCTGTTTGGGACTCAACTTCCTCCTCCCCCTCAAAATCATTCTCACTTCGTCAATGGCTTCCTTCATGTGAGCCTGAGAAAGGGTATGAACCTCTATCTCAACATCTTCCCTCCTCCCTCTTATCTTCAAGAATGTCGTTAGGGGAATTCTTACATAGTTATCCTGGGAAATTCCGAAAACCTTTCCCGATTTTTTCCCTACACCTATAACAAGAAAGTATTTATCATTAATCTTTATAACCTTCCCAATAGGATCCTGTAATTGAAAAAGTTTCTCTTTTAAATCATATCCTATTATGCATACATATCTCGAATGTTTTTCATCCTCTTCTGAAATATGTCTTCCCCTTTCCAGCTCGAAAACCCTTCCAATCATGTGGGAATTGTGGGTCACCCCTCTCAGAGTTACATCGCTCAAAAATTTATTCCCATACTTAACCCTGCAAACAGAGGAATCGTATGCACCAACAAGATTGCAATTTTTACAGAGTCTTTCGACGGTGTATGCATCTTCAAGAGTCAAATTTTTCCTTTTTCTATATTCAAGATATGTTTCGAAATCAGAGATAAAGGGAGGAAACTTTGAAACATAAAAATCGTTAGTTCCGTAATTGAAAAGCTGTGTTTTGACATATTTGTTTAAACCCTGAATTATTGAGACAACAGCAATTAAGGTAAATACACCTATTATAACTCCGATAAGTGTAAGAATTGTCCTCAATTTGTGAGTCCATAGACTCCTGAAAGACATTGAAATAATCTCACTAATATTTATCTTAGCCATCTCTTCTCTTTTATTTTTCTATTTAAGTAATGTCTTTAACTCCTTGTATTCCATTCCAAAGAGATCACATATTCCTTCTCTCGTGCAATTTCCCTTGTAAAGATAAACTCCCGAGTAAAGGCTTTTTTCTGTTTTTAAAGCATTCTCGAGTCCTTTTTTGAGAATGTTCAGCAGATATGGGACAAATACATTGGCAAGCCCTATGGAAGCAGTTCTACTTACAGTGGATGGAATATTGGGGACACAGTAAAAAATCTTTTCATTCTCAATATATACAGGACTTTCGAGGGTTGTTGGTCTTGTTCCTTCAATGCAACCCCCCTGATCAATGGAAATATCCATCACTACAGAGCCTGGTCTGAGTCTCGATAGAACATCTTTTGTGACTACAACTGGAGCTCTTTCCCCAGGGATAAGAACCGCTCCAATTAGAACATCTGCATACTCTATATATTTTGATATGTTGTAGGGATTTGCAAGAGCTGTTATAACTCTTCTTCCTGTTTGTTCTTCAAGTTCTTTTAGCTTTGAAATGTTTATATCAAGAGCAATAACATGAGCTCCCGCTCCAAGGAAAGCCTTTGCAGCGTTTTTCCCAACATTCCCGCATCCAATAATTACCACTGTTGCGGGTGGAACAGAAGTAACCCCACCCAGAAGTAATCCTTTCCCTCCAACATCACTCTTAAGATAGTGCCCCGCTATTATTGGAGATAAAAGTCCTGCAATTTCACTCATGAGGTCAAGGCAGGGTAATGAGCCATCCTCCTTTTCTATAATCTCGTAGCCAATGCATGTGATCTTCTTTTTTGCAAGTTTTTCAACAATGGATTTTTTCTGAACTGCGAGATGATGGAAGGCAAAAACACACTGCTCATCTTTCAACTTTTCAACTTCACTATCGTTTAATGGTGCAATTTTTACAAGAATATCAGACCTTTCGTAAACTTCTGTGTCTGTATATACTCTTTCAGCTCCAACTTTCATGTAATCCTCATCAGTGAAATTCGCTCCTTTCCCCGCACCTGTCTGGAAGTATACTGTATGACCTTCTTTAATTAGATACTGTGCTGTGGCGGGAGTTAAAGGAATCCTTTTTTCTCCCCTTTCAATTTCTCTTATAATTCCAATATTCAATTTCTTCCTCCTAAATTATTAAATTATCCTCCCATTTTAAAGAAAAGAACTGATGGGATTGCACTGACAAGGATTTTGAGCACGAAAATAATAGCAGAAATGAAAATAGCCTTTTTAAGTGAGAATCTGGAAACTCTTGAAATTCCAATGGCAACAACAATATATGACCAGATGGAAAAGAAGTCTATTAACGAAAGGATTACATAGGAAGGACTCGTAATGGCTATATCAGGAAAGAAAAGGGAAATTCCTGTTGAGACACCGATAGTGCTCCCCTTCTGTAGAGTGAGAATGGTTTTTATACCATTTCCAAGAACATAGTCAATATAGCTTGAGAATAATGCAATACTGAAGAAATGTTTGAACTCACCAGCTCCTCCTCCAATTTTGACGATGAAAAGTAATAAAACGGAGAAAATAATCAAATAGAAGAGAACTGTTATTGGAGTTAGAATGAATGACCTCACCAGAATTGAAGCCTGAGAGGGATTTTCCATTTTTTCAATTCTATCTTGAGGAATTTTCTCTGCCATTTTCGGGTTCATTTTTATATATTCCACACTATCCCTTGATTGAATTCTCGCTGTAAGAAGGGTAAAAAGAATTACGAATATAAGAACAATAATAAGAGGCTCAAGAATTCTCGGCTTATCTTTAATTTCCTCAGAAATCTTAGAGGGAGAAATAAAAACATCCAAAAATCTTGAAATAAAGCCCATCTAAACCTCCATTTTAAAGTATTCTTTCCTTTTCAATCATTCCATCTTTTATATATATTATTCTTTTTGCTCTTTCTGCAATATTGGGATCATGAGTAACAATAACGATTGTGTTGCCCAGGGAGTGAAGCTTTTCAAAAAGATTCAAAATCTCTGAGCCTGACCTTGAATCAAGATTTCCAGTAGGCTCATCTGCAAGGATTAAAGAGGGATTATTAACAAGAGCTCTTGCAATGGCAACCCTCTGCCTTTCTCCTCCAGAAAGTTCCGCGGGTTTGTGCTTCATCCTGTGAGCAAGTTCAACCATTTTAAGGGCTGAAATAACCCTCTCTCTTCTCTCTTTTTTTGGAGTCCCATTATAAATTAAAGGAAGTTCCACATTGTGAAAAGCATCAACATTGGGAAGGAGATTGAATACCTGGAAAACAAACCCTATTTCCTTATTTCTAATCAGTGCAAGCTCTTCATCGGAAAACTGTGATACCTCTTTCCCATTAAGAAAATATTGTCCTGATGTTGGAGTATCAAGGCATCCAAGAATATTGAGAAGGGTTGATTTTCCAGAGCCAGAAGGACCCATTATGGCAACAAATTCGTTCTTTTTTATTTCAAGGGATACTCCTCTGAGAGCCTGAACCTCTTCCTTACCTAATTTATAAATTTTCCATATATCCTTTGTTATTATAAGATTATGATTCATTTCTTTTTTGAAACCTTTACTGGATCACCATCTTTTAGTGATCGAAGGGCTTTGTATGGACCTACAATAATTTCTTCATTCCCGTTAAGACCTGAAAGAACCTCAACTTCCATTTCTCCCATAATTCCTTTTTCTATTTTCATGAACTGGGCTTTTCCTTCTTTGACAACAAAAACTCCTTCCTCTTCTTTTTTATTTTCTCCTTCCCTCACAACAAGACATGATATAGGGACTTTCAAGACATTCTTTTTCTCAGCAACAATTATATCCGTTGAGGCAGAGAGTCCTGGTTTTAAAACTGATGGAGGGTCTTTAAGGGTAACTACAACTTTGAAATCCTTTGCTTCCTTTGAAGGTGAAGAAGATGAAAGAAGAGTAGAACTTTGTTTTGCTGAACTTCCAATTTCTGTCACCTCTCCTTCTAAAATCTTATCTGGCAATGCATCAACTTTCACCTCTGCCTTCTGACCCAATTTAACATTTATTACATCTGTTTCATCTACATCCACCTCAACTTCCATAACAGAAAGGTCTGCAATGGTCAGAAGAACTGTTCCAGGGTTGTTCATTGTTCCAACAACTGCTACCTCACCTTCCTCAACTTTCAAAGATGTAACAACTCCATCAATGGGCGAGCGAATTATTGTTTTATTCAGGGAATCGATAGTGCTCTGAAGGGATGCTTTTGCCTGGGCAATTCTGTGAAGGAGAGAATTTCTCTGGGCAAGAGCGGTTTCGTATTGTGTTTTTGCATTTTCAAGAGCCTCATCGGATATAAGCTGTTCTTTGTGGAGCTCAACACTCCTTTTATAGGTTGCCTCAGCTTTTTTAAGGTTTGTTTCAGCATTTCTTAAATCCTCTTCAAGGGAGGCTATGTATGCTTTATCCCTTGCAACAGATGCCTCATATTGAGCAGAGTCGAGCTTCAGAAGAACCTGGCCTTCCTTTACCTTCTCCCCCTCCTTAACATAGATCTTTTCAATCATCCCCGGAACATTAGAGGAAATATTAACATACTTTCTCGGTTTTACTTCTCCTGAGGCAGAAACTTTGGATATGAGTTCACCTCTTTTAACCTTGTCAACCTCCACAGACATCCCTATCCTCTGTTTTGAACGGAGATTGAAGAAAACAATTAAAAATATCACAATTAAAATAGCTACACTAACCAAGATTTTTTTCTTCATATTATTCACTCCATATTTTCTATTACGAACATATACGAAATTAGTTCCCTGAGAATATAAAAGTTTAGCAAGTAGAGGGAAAATAGTCAAAAATTCAGACTCAAAGCCAGAAGTTTTCAGCTAAAAGCTCTAAATCTCTATTATAAAATCTCCTCGTAATCCTCTTTTATAAAAGGTTTATAATGCTCCTCAAATTCTTTCTGAGTAGCCAGGTGGAGCTGGAATGGATTCAGTCGCGCCATAGACGATTTGAGCTTAGCTTTTATTTTTAATCTTTCCTCATAGGATTCGGGTAAATTATCTGAAATTATTAAGACATCTATATCACTATCAGGAGTAAAATCGCCCCTAACAACTGAACCAAAAACAATAATCCTTGATTCACCCATGATTTTTTCAGCTCTTTCTCTTAAAATCTGGCAATAGAACTTATAATTTTTAAAGTATTTCTCCTTCTCTTCCCAAATCTCTTTCTTTATTTGGAAAAGAGACTTCACCCTCAAAACTTTTCTCCTGTAATTTTTTCAAGAGATTCAAAAAATTCTTTGCATTTTTCCATTAATTTTTCAATTAGGTTTTTACTGAAAACTTTTGGAAAATATCTTGAGGTGAAATAAGCAACGCTCAGATTTTCAAAAAATATCTCATTTAAAAAATCAAGCTTTGACATAATTTAATATTATCAGAAAGAGGAGAGGTTCACAAACATTTTAGTTTTTTAATCCGTATAATTTGTCAGGCTCTCGGATGATATTTTTCCCATATTCTTTTTAATCTTTCAGCTGCGATGTGGGTGTAAATCTGGGTTGTTGAAATTCTTGAATGACCGAGCATAATCTGTATTGAGCGGAGATCTGCTCCCCTTTCAAGAAGGTGGGTAGCAAAAGAGTGTCTCAAGGTATGAGGGGTTAGTTTATATGCAATCCCTATCTTTTTCCCATAATTTTTTATAATTTTCCATAGCCCCTGCCTTGTTAGAGGCTCTCCTTTATAGTTAAGGAAAATATAATCGCTTCCTTTTCCTGAAAGAAATTCTTCCCTTACATCCAGGTAAATTCTCAAATATTTAAGGGCAATCTCTCCAGTTGGAACCATCCTCCTTTTACCTCCCTTTCCCATAACATAAATGAATCCTTCATCAAGTTCAATATCTTCCATTCTCAGCTCAACCATTTCACTTGCTCTTAGTCCTGTTGCATACATGATTTCAAGAATTGCTTTATCCCTCTTTCCAGTGGAATTAGAGAGATCTGGAAGGGAAAGGAGTTCCTCTACCTCTTCAATTGTCAAATATGTGGGAAGGGATTTTGTCTGCCTCATCCCCTTTATTCCTGAAAGGGGGTTTATCTTTATAACTCCTTCGAGAATGAGATACTTGAAAAAAGTTTTAAAGGCTGAAAGAGCTCTGGATGAAGACCTCTGGGAAATCCCTCTCTTTTTAAGTTCCCTGAGATATAAAAGAACATCCTCCTTTGTAACATCATTCCAATCTTTTTTTATGAAATTGAAAAAACCCTTTAAATCTCTTCCGTATGCTTCAATGGTATTATGGCTGTATCCCTTTTCAATGGTGAGATAGCTCAAAAAACTCTCAATATGCTTCATAATGGATAAATGGATTATTTTCCCTTTCCTCTTTCACAGTTGTTGAGGGTCCGTGTCCTGGAAGAATTAAAGTTTCATCAGGAAGAGTCAAAATTTTGTTCTTGATCGAGTTCAAAAGTTCTTTCCATGAACCTCCAGGAAGATCTGTCCTTCCCACTGAACCAGAAAATATAAGATCTCCAGAAAAGAGAATCCCATCAGTAAAGATTGAAATACTTCCAGGAGTATGACCAGGAGTATGAATAATTCTCAAATTAATTTCCCCAAATCTAATCATTTCTCCATCTTCTAAGAGTCTATCAGGAGCAGGGGATGGTCTTCCTCCCATCAATGGAAAAATAAATTTGTTCTCAAAGGAGTTGAGAATTTCAATCTCATCTTTGTGAATAGAGATCGGGATTGAATATTTCTCCTTAAAGAATCTATTTCCTCCGCAATGATCTGCATGACCATGGGTATTTATAATCCTTAGGGGTTTTAAATTTTTTCTTTCAATAAAACTTTGAATTTTTTCAGGTTCTCCGCCAGGGTCTATAATTATAGCATTATTTTTTCCATCAAAAATTATATAACAGTTTGTTTCAAGAGCACCTACTGTAATCGTCTTATATTCAATCACTCTTTACAAGAACAAAGGCTGAGAGAATTGTCAAAAATATATTTCTGATGATTGAGCTAAGTCCTGTCTCGCCCACAAGAACTCCACCAAAGCAACCACAATCCATATTTATCCCACGGAGATAGGCTGAAAGAATTGCAAAAAGAAAAATCAGAGTCAGAACAAGAATTAAAAGGGATGAGCTTTTTCTCCATGTGGGAATAAGGAGAAATATAGCTGAAAAGACTTCAAGAAAAGGAACCACTGTTGAAATTATTGCAATAGCAAATGGTTCTTTTATAATCTCATAGGATTTCACAGCTCCATAAAATTGAAGTGGGGTTAAAATTTTTATTATTCCCGCAGAGAAGTAAATCAAAAATAAAATTAATACTGAGATGTATAAAAAAATTTTCTTCCCTTTCATTGACCCTTTTCAACAGGATATCCCGCCTGAACCCAACCGTTCCACCCTCCAAAGAAAACCTCTATATTCTTATATCCTCGCTCTGCAAGTCTATCGGCAAGGAAGTAGCTTGTGGCACATCCGACTCCCGAACAGTAAACAACCATCTTTGTGTCTTTTGGATATTTCTTCTCAAACTCAACAATCCTCTGGAGGAACTCACCAGCGGGAAAAGAGATTGCTCCCTTTATGTGCCCTTCCATCCAAGATAGATGAGACCTTGCATCCACAAAAAGCCACCCCTGATCAAACCTTTCCTTTGCCTTTGCAAGGTCTATCTCCTTATATTTTGGATTTTGTTGAGGTGGTAATTCTTTTGGATTAAGGGGGAGCTTACCTGAAATTGCCATAAGATAAGCTATACCGAAAGCCAGAGAGATAGAGAAAATTATCAAGGTTTTAAGAATTACACCTGAGAATTTTGTTTTTCCCATTTCTCCTCCCTGAAAATTACCAATTTATCTAAAGAAAAAGTTTATCAATTTTTTAGCTTAAGAGCAAGGGAGCGAATTGGGAAAAATTAACCTTTCCATTCATTGAGAATTTTTTCCACTTCTTCCCTTACCTCATCCCTTGCCAGACTCCTATCCAAGCCTGCCATTAAGAGCTCATCATAATTCGTATAGTTATGTCTTATATGGGCTATAACAGCAAGCTCTATTGCCTTTGGTTCAAGAGACTTTGCCAAGGCGGAACGCCCTATTCGCCCGCTATATTTCATGCAAGCATACTGAGCTATCTTTATCTCCTCAGAAGATGGCATATTTGGAAACATTTTTCTTATTTCTCTTGCAAATTTATTCACATATTCCCTGTCCATCTCTTCTCTTTTCAATCTTTCCCTTTCCTGTCTTCTCTTTCTCAACTCAGCATCAGCAAGGGACTCCTCTTCAGCTTTTTGGATTGCCTCTGATTCTGCAAGAATTCCTTGTCTTTCATATCGTTTACGAGTTCTACTCCATCTAACTACTACTGCGTGAAGTTTTGAGAATTTTATAGCCCTTCGAGTGATGGCATGGTCACCCGATGGAAGAAACTCAAGATGGTCTAAATCAGCACAGGATAGGCAAAGGGGTTGTCCCTTCTCAAGATATACGAAGCTACCTGAGTATAACTCCCTCTTACAATTGGTGCATATGGTATCCCTCCTTACAATAAATACAAGTATTTCCTTCTTTTCTTCTCTATTCATTTCTCATTAGCTCCACCAATTATTTTTAATAATACATTGGCACTAAACAGTCAATATCTACTCAAATTATCATTAATCCAAAATTGACAAGATATCTATAAATGTGATTTACTTAAAATTGGATATGAAAAAAATAAAAGAGGTATAAGAATGAGCCAAAAGAGAAAACCCGTGGTTGCAGGACAATTTTATCCCCAGGGAAATGATAGGCTTCTTAAAATAATTTCAAATCTTGTGGGTGAAACCAAAGAAAAGATAAGCTGTATTGCTATAATCTCTCCCCATGCGGGATACATGTACTCAGGAAAGGTTGCAGGAGAGACTTTTTCTTTAATTAATATTCCTGATACAGTTTTGATTCTTGGACCAAATCATACTGGCATGGGTAAAGCTTTTGCAATAATGGATAAAGGAGAATGGGAAACCCCCTTAGGTGATATGAAAATCAACGAGGACCTTGCAAAACTAATTCTTGAAGAATCTTCCCTCGCAAAGGTTGACCCAACTGCCCATCTCTGGGAGCATTCCATTGAGGTTCAACTTCCATTTATTCAGTTCTTCAACCCTAATGCATCCTTTGTCCCTGTATGTATCCAGAAAACGACCTATGAGCAACTGGAAAAATTCGGAGAAGAGATGGCAGAGGCTATAAAAAGATTCGGAAAAAATGTTCTCATAGTTGCATCCTCTGATATGAGCCATTACATTCCAAAGGATGAGGCTGAGAGAAAGGACTGGAAAGCCCTTGAAAAAATTGAAAGTATGAATCCAAAAGAATTGTTCTATGTTGTTGAAAGGGAAGATATTTCCATGTGCGGAATTGCTCCTGTTACATCTACTCTATCCGCTTCAATTAAACTTGGAGCAAAAAAGGGAAAGGTTGTAAGTTATGCCACCTCAGGAGATATAACTGGCGATTACAAAGAAGTGGTTGGATATGCGGGAGTGATAATCTATTAATATTGGGAGAAAAGGGTGAACTGAGGGATTTAATCATTGTTATAGCAAGCTGTAAGCTAATAAAAAGG
>CAZYPR010000002.1:12049-85908 GCA_964649495.1 uncultured Clostridia bacterium
CCCCCTTTAACCTTTTTCTACGGGATAATCAGAAGGAGTATCTTATTCCAAGCCTTATGGATCTTGCTTGATCAATTCCAGTGATTTTTTCAAAATTAACACCAGTCCTTGCATATCTTCCTCTTACTCCTGCGTAGTTGAAGACATTGAATACATCCAGGAGGAATCCTAACTTTCCTTTATAGAAAGGAACCTGGGTTTCAACTCTTATGTCGAGATTGTTATAGTAATCAACCCTTCTTGAACCCCTTTGTTCACCAAATATCCATCTTGTTCCCTGAGCAAGAGGAACAACTTTATAAGTTTTACGAGCAGTATCATAATAATATGCACGGAAGAGTCTTGTGTATGTGTCCCCAGTTTGATATAAATAGTAGGCATTCAGCTGGAGGTCAAAGGGTAGGATTCCAAATCTTGGAAGAACCCATGAAGCTTGGATCTTCAGCTGATGAGTTGGGTCAACAGTTGGTCTTCCATCAGTATTGATCTGATAGTTTGGATCATTAAATGGCCCTCTGTAGCCAGTATTTGTGTCCCAGCCAGCTTCCATATTGGATTTTGACTGGGAGTATGTGTAAGCAAAAAGCATCTGCCATTTGTTGGAGAACCTCTTGTTAAACTGTAACTGAAATGCTGTGTATGTTCTGTAAGGATCCTTATCAACTATAACATTTGTCATCCCTTTCTTTGGGTTTGTTATAAGGTAATACTGCTCCCCAGGATTGAGCTGATTATAAATTGTAACCTGTATGTCATCAGGTGTTCCAGGAATTCCATCTGGTCCTGGGTCAATTATTGGACTCCCTTTCCATGTATTTACAGCCTGGAATCTTCCATCAGTTACTGGACTTATTATGTTCTTGTAATTTCTTCTCAAGAATGTAATACCAATTGAAGCATTCTTGAATACCTCCCTTTCAATGCCTGCGGTAATTTCCTCCATGAACGGATGCTTTATATCTGGGTCTAACTTATATCTAATATCGGAGTATGGGGTAATGTAATAGAGATCCCATTTGTTTTCCTTTACATTCCATTCGTACATGTACCAATCATGATACCTCGGATCAAGTTGCATGATTGTTGCTGCAAATAGTGCTTCGTAGTAATGACCGTAGTGGGCTTTGAAGACTGTTTTTCTGTCTCCAAATAGATCGAATGTGAATCCAATTCTCGGTGCAAGACCTGTTGGCTTATAAATTGTTCCGAGCTCCTTTGGTTTTCCAGGTACAGGTTCAAGCCAGTATTTTTCAGATTTAGGGAATAGGGATGAGAAGGGTTCCATAGTTTCGACTATAGCTCCTCTGAATATGTCGTATCTAACACCTGCATTCACAGTTAATCTCTTTGAAACTGTCCAGCTATCCTGGGCAAATAGTGTATATCTTGAAAGGGAAATATGCTGGTCATAACCTTCCCATTGATAAGCAAAATAAGGCTCACCCATGTATGTGTATATCCATGCAGATTTTGGAAGTCCTGTTTTTGAATCACCTCCTCCAGTGTATCCGTAAAGGGATTGGTTCCAGTCCTTTTCTATCTCAACTCCAAATTTGAAGTCGTGGGAGCCTTTTATGAAATTTTCTGCGTAATGGGAGAGATGAGCATTAACCTGTGCCCTGAATCTGTTTGCCATGTACCAATATGGAGAGTTTCCAGTATTGTATCCATACTCATCATAATAGGCAATGGCATCTCTTCCTGATTCGGGTTCAAGATAGTAGTAACCCCAGAATCCTCCAATTTTTACATCGAGGAATGTCTTTGGACCGAATATGTGAGTGTAGTTTGCATTCAAAACCCATTCAGGAGAGATCTGGGTAACTGTTGCCTCCTGAGAAACATTGTAAGAAGCTCTTCTGTTTACTCCACAGTACTGGTCATGCTCAAGAAATCCGGAGAATCTGTTTCTTTCATTGAGCTGATATGAAACCTTAAAGAATCCTCTTGGCTGGTTGTATCTTCTTCCTCTTCCAGTTGGATCATAGAATCCAGATGGGTAATCCCTCGACAGATAAAACTGAGCCCCTGCAAAGAACCATAGCTTATCTTTAATAAATGGACCACCAAGATGGAGATTTACATCAGTGAGTCCGAATCTTGCTTTGTAAATATCCTTTACTGTTAAGCCTCTCTTTTCGAGTAAAGATGGATTTGGATTGTAAAGTTCCTCAGGCTTAAATTTCCCAAGATTGTCTCCAACCCAGTCCTCATCCTGGAAAAGGAATTCATTGTAGCTTTCAAAGATATTTCCACCTGATTTTGTTACTGTATTTAAAATCCCTCCTGTGAATGCTCCGTATTCAGCGGGAAGACCAACACCGAGAACCTGAGCTTCCTGAATTGTTTGATAATCCATGAATACCCAGGGTGTTCCACCCTCAGGGTCTGATACATCAACTCCATCAACCTGATAGGCATTGGCAGAGGAGCCAGCACCACCGAAGGCATAATAACCACTTACACCTGGAGCTAAGCTTATAATAGCAGTCATGAACTGAGCATTCGGTATATTTCTCAGTATCTCTGTTGTAACAACAACATTTGCTGCAGGAGCAGATGTTTTTGGATCAACAACAGGTGGGGTGGCAACAACAGTTATCTCCTCTGCAATCTTTGCCATCTCAAGGGTAAAGTCAACTACTGCAGTGGCATTTGCGTGAACTGTTATCTGCTCTTTTTTAACTGTTGTGAATCCTTCAAGCACAGCAGTTACTGAATAATCAGAGCCAACAGGAACAGATGGGAATCTGTAGAATCCATTGGCATCAGTAACAGTTGTCCTTGGACCACCAATGAGTTTTGGACCTGCAAGGGTTACAGATACTCCAGGAAGGGGAGCCCCTGAAGTATCGTAAACATTACCCTGAACAACACCCGTCTCCCTTATCTGGGAGAAGGCAAGGGAGACCATTAAGATTGAAAAGGAAAGGATTAAAAACTTTTTCATTTTTTCTCCCTTCTAAAAATTTTCTAACCCAAAACCCTTAGCCAATACAATTGATTTTTTTCAATCTTCTCTAACCATCACCTCCTTCAATAGAAATATAAAAGTTTTCTCACATTAAATTATTATCAAATCTCATGCCAGATTTCAAGGGAAAGAAACTGGCTTCAGTGCTTGAATTAATTTTTCAGGGAGGAAAAAATGTTCAATTTTTTGAACATGTTCAAAATTTTGAACATTAAGTTTTCCCTTCTGATCGGGTTGAAGTTAAACTTAAAAACTATACCTAACACCCAATCTAAAGGACATTCCCTGATCAATGCTTGTTATTCTATCGAATTGTGAACCAAGGAAAGCAGGGTCAACATTGGGATATGCCTTGGGATCCCTGAATATTGTCCTAACATACCTACCTCTAACCCCTGCATAGTTGAAAACATTAAACATGTCAAAAATTAGACCAAGTTTCCCTCTGAAAACATTGAACTGTGTCTCAAAGCGAATGTCGAGATTATTGTAAGGATCCAATCTTCTCGAACCTCTCGGTTCAGCAAAGGGTCTTATTCTGCTTCCTTTGTGATAGTAAGGAGAAGTGAAGATTCGAGTGTAGGTATTGCCAGTCTGGTAGAAGTAATAAGCATTTATCTGAAGGGAAAAGGGAAGAATTCCAAAACGAGGAAGAACATAAGAGCCCTGAATCTTTATCTGATGGGTGGGGTCAACTGTTGGAATTCCATCTGCGTTAATTTGATAATTTAGATTTTCAAAGAAAACTGTATTTCCTGTATTTGTTGACCAATCAGTATCCATATTGGATTTTGTTTTGGAATAAACATAAGCAAAGAGAAGTTGCCATCTATCAGAGAATCTCTTATTGAAAATAAATTCAAAGGCAGTGTATTTTCTGTAAGGGTCTTTATCGAGAAGAACATTTTTCATCCCCGCCTTAGGATTTGTTATCAGATAATGCTCCTTGCCAGGGTCTAACTGCTCATAAACAGTGGCTTTTTTGTCATCCCCGGTTCCCTTTACTCCATCTGGTCCCACATCGAGAACCTCCCTCGCAACAAATTCAGCATCTGAGAGCGCTCCTATCATGTTAGTATAGTTTCTAAGAATAAATGTAAATCCTATTGATGCATTCTTTAAAATTTCCCTTTCAATTCCAACTGTTATTTCATCCATGTGGGGATGTTTTATATTGGGGTCAACAGTATATTTCCCCTCAGACCAAGGATAGTATCCTTCAATATCTTCAAGCCATCTTGTTCCTGTCCACCAGTATCTTCTTGAATCTTTATATCTTGGATCAGCCATCATGAAAGATGCTGCAAAGAGAGCCTCATAGTATCTGCCATAGTGGGCTTTTAAAACTGTTTTATTATCTCCCAATAAATCAAAGGCAAAGCCTATTCTTGGTGAGATTCCAGAAGGTTTGTAAATTGTTCCGAGTTCCTTTGGTTTTCCAGAGGGGGGACTCAACCAGTAAGGTTCTGATTTTGAAAATAGAGAAGAGAAAGGAGCCATTTTATCTACTATTCCTCCTCGGAAAATATCATATCTTAGACCTAAATTAATGGTTAATCTTTTCCCAACTTCCCATGAATCTTGAGCAAATGCAGAAAAACGAGTAAGAGCAACATGCTGGTCATACCCTTCCCACTGGTATGCAAGATATGGCATCCCTTCATAGGTTAAAATCCATGCAGATTTTGGAAGTCCTGTTTTTGAATCACCTCCTCCAGTGTATCCGTAAAGGGATTGGTTCCAGTTCCTTTCTATCTCAACTCCAAATTTGAAATCGTGGGAGCCTTTTATGAAATTTTCAGCATAATGGGAGATGTGGGCATTGAGCTGGGTTCTGAACCTGTTTGCCATGTACCACCACATGGAATTTCCAGTATTATATCCATACTCATCCACATAAGCAATTGCACCTCTTCCCGCTTGTGGCTCAAGATAGTAATAGCCCCAGAAACCTCCCAATTTTAGATCAAAATATGTTTTTTGGCTGAAAATACGGGTGTAGTTCATATTAAAGACCAATTCAGGTGCCATCTGAGTAACAGTTGCTTCCTTTGCCACATTGTATGAGGCTCTCACATTTAACCCATTGTATTGGTCATTCCCGATAAATCCTGAAATCCTATTTTTTTCGTTGGGCTGATAAGAAATTTTTAAGAAAATTCTCGGCTGTTTAAATACTATTCCTTCATTGGAAGGATCTTGGAAACCCGAGGGGATATTCTTTGATTGATAATATTGCGCACCCGCAAAGAAAAAGAGTTTATCTTTAATCAATGGTCCGCCTAAGTGAAAATTAAAGTCAACCAGTCCCGACTTTGTCTGATAAAAGCTTTTTATATCACTAATCTTAAAGGGACTCGGATTATAGAGCTCCTCTGGCTTGAATTTGTCCACATTATTAGAAACCCAGTCTACACTTTGATAAATAAACTCGTTGTACCCCTCGAATTTGTTTCCACCTGATTTTGTTACTGCATTAAGAACACCTCCTGTAAATCCTCCAAATTCAGCGGGAAGTCCTGAATTCAGAATCTGGACTTCCTGAATTGCCTGATAATCCATGAATACCCATGGAGTCCCTCCCTCTGGGTCTGAGGTCTCCAATCCGTCGAATAAATATGAATTAGCTGAAGAGCTTGCACCACCAAAAACATCTGAAGAAGGTGTTACTCCTGGAGCAAGTCTTATTATGTTTGTAGTGAACTGGGTGTTGGGAATATTTCTGAGAATTTCAGTTGTAAATACTATGTTTGAAGGAGGGGTTGAACTTTTCGTATCAATAACAACATGGGATTTTAAAACCTCTTCCTCCGCTATTTTTTTCGTCTCAAGGTTGAAGTTTACAATCTCAGTAGAACCTGCGGTAACAGAAATACCATCTTTTTTTGCTGAAATAAAACCTTCAAGCTGAGCGGAAACTGTATAACTGAAACCAGCAGGAATAAATGAAAAAGAAAAGAACCCATTCGTATCTGTGGAAGTTGCCTTCGGTTCCTTGAAAATTCTTGGATTTTCAAGAGTAACCATAGCTTTTGGAAGAGGGGTTCCCGCAATATCGTAAACATTGCCCTGGATAGTTCCTGTTTCTATAGAGAAATCTAAAACAGTTGCTGAATTTGCATAAACCGAAATCTGTTCTTTCTTTTGCAAAA
This sequence comes from uncultured Clostridia bacterium, assembly GCA_964649495.1. GTDB lineage: Bacteria > Acidobacteriota > Aminicenantia > JBFLYD01 > JBBIMS01 > JBBIMS01. The sequence continues at coordinate 18,176 of CAZYPR010000002.1, forward strand.
CGCGCTCTCCAAACTTTAAAGAAATGGTATAATCAGAACCAACTGGAATTAAAGAAAATCTGAAAAAGCCAGAATCATCAGTTACACAAATTTTCTGCTCGGAAATTTTTGAACTTGTTAGAAAAACCAAAATACCCTGGATTGGATTCCCCATGGTGTCGCTGACACTTCCCTGAATAACTCCTGTTTCATGAACACGAGCAGATGAAAGGGAGAAATCAATAACTGAAACTGAATTGGCATGAATGGAGATATTCTCTTTTGTTAGTGTTTCAAATCCTTCTGCTCTAACTGTTACAGCATAATTGTATCCAGCGGGAACACCATAAAATCTGTAAAACCCATTTTCATCGGTTAAAACTTCCCTTGGTCCTCCGATAAGTTTAAGACCTGATAGCGTTACTGTTGCTCCTGAAACTGGTTTCCCTTCTTTGTCGAATACATTTCCTTGAATAATTCCTGATTCTTTAATCTGGGTAAAACCTAATGAGACAAAAAATAAAAGAGTGATACCCATCAAAAAAAACTTCCTCATCGTAAACTCCTTTCCATCATCAAAGTTAAAAATTATACTTAATGAAAAAATTTAACAAAAAAAACAAATAATTTCAAATTATCATATTTTGACATATTACTATTGACAATTTACATTACATTATTTTATAAATTAAATATGCCAATTTATGAATTTCGATGCATTGATTGTGGTAAAAGGAATACAATTATAACCCTATCTGTCAAGGCAGATTTCGGTATAAAATGTAAATTTTGTGGCTCAAAAAATCTTCAGAAACTTGTATCCCGCATTGCAATAAGACTCTCCGAAGAGAGTAGAATCGAGAAACTATCTGATCCTTCAATTCTTAGCGGGATCGATGAAAATGACCCTCGCTCAGTGGCAAAGTGGATGAAAAGACTGGGGAAAGAATTTGGAGATGAGCTCGAGCCCGATTTTGAAGATTCCATAGAGGAAGCGATGGAAGAGGAGATGAAAAAGGAAAGGGAAGAGGAGGAATAATAACATATTCCAAGGACTAAATCGAAAATTCTCCAGGAAGCTTTGGAAATAGCTTTACTTCATACACACTTTTAAGTCCTGTTAGAAATCGAACCAGTCTTTCAACTCCTATTCCAAATCCAGCAGATGGTGCAAGTCCTTCTTTTGCTATCTGTAGGTAAAATTCGAAACTTTCAACCCTCAATCCTTTTCTTTTTATTTTTGAAACAATTTTTTCATACTTCCACTCCCTTTCACCACCAGAAAGGGCTTCTCCAAATCCTTCGGGATAAATCAGGTCCATATCCGCAAGATACCCTTCTCTCTCATCCCATTCTCTATCATAAAACTCCCGTTCATGAATAGGAAAATCGATAACCCAAACTGGCGTAGAACTTTCCTTGGAAAGGGAAACTTCAAAATCCTTTCCGTAACTTCTCACAGCCTCATCCCATGAAATTTTTGGAAACGGTCTTAAGGGAGTTTTAAGCTCTCTTTCGAAGAAGTCAAGCTCCTCTTTGCATTTCTCCTTAACACTTTTAATTACATGAATTAGAAGCTCCTCTCCAAGTTCAATGATCTCATCTCTTTTTGCATTGAGAACTTCAAGATCAAGTTGAGTAAATTCAAGAAGATGTCTTCCTGAATCTTTCCTTTCAGGTGGTTCAATTCTAACATTGGGAGAGAAAATAAAAATTCTCGGTATTGAAAGGACAGAAAGCTGTTTGTGGAAAATCATGCTCTTTGTAAGCTCAAAAGGGAATCCGTATATCTCAAGTTTCAATCCTTTGGAAGGGTCAGATAGTGGATCTGTGACTGGTGAAATTATTACGGGGAGAATCTCCACAAAACCTTTCTCTTTCAAAAATTTTGAGGACGCACTAATAACCTCACTCATAACTCTGGATGCAAAAACTCTTTTTTTAAGCAAAGAACCCTCAATTATGAATGGATGAATTTTTTTTAGATCTAAAATTTTCATTTTTTCCTCCTTTGGATGTATTAATTTTGAAAAATTTTAATTAATCTTGAAGAAATAGAGTGCATTTGTCCCCCTACACAAGGGGGACATTGTTGTTATTGAGGAGGGAAGGAACAGAGAGGGCTTCGATATAATTTGATGGGAAGGAATTAACCTTACCTTTAATAATTTCAATATCCTTACCCATCATAGAAAAAATATAACCAAATATTTTGGACCTGTCAAGTTCACAAAAACATCTCTATAAAAGTTATGAGCACAAAAAATTGCATTTGACTTATTTCTTTTTAATCTATTACAATTAATTTTTGAGGAGTGATAATGACTTTCAACATGATGGAACCTTCACCTGTGGTAACAAGGGATATACTGGACATAATCTCTCAAACAGGAACAGTAGCAAAGGTTGTTCTCATAATACTTCTGGCCTTTTCTGTGATTTCATGGGCAATAATTTTTTACAAACTAAGAATACTCTCAAAAGCTAAAAAACAATCATACGATTTTTTGAATTACTTCAGAAAAAGCAGAAAATTTTCCGATATAAATTTTTCCTCTGAAAGATTCAAATTTTCGCCCCTTGCTTCAATTTTCAGGGCGGGATACAACGAAATAAACTATCAGATCTCCCTACAGGAACAGAGCAAAAATTCTTTAAATCTCGAATCCCTACAGAGGGTTCTTCTGAGAATCTCCAACAAAGAGATAGAAAAGCTTGAAGATTTTATGGGATTCCTTGCTACAACTGGTTCTGTGACACCCTTTATTGGACTTTTCGGAACTGTTTGGGGGATAATGGATTCTTTTAGGGAGATAGGCATAAGGGGTTCTGCAAGCCTTGCAACTGTTGCACCAGGAATAGCAGAGGCACTTATCTCGACCGCTGCTGGTCTTTTCACTGCAATTCCCGCAGTTATCTTTTACAATCACTTCCTTCGTCAGATAAAGTCAATCGTCAATGAAATGGAAAATTTTATCCTTGAATTTATTAATCTAACTGAGAAACTTTTCTTATAATGGCATTAAAATTTGAAAGGGAAAGGATAAAGTTGGAATCAGCTCTTTCGGAAATTAACATGATTCCTCTTATAGACATAATGCTTGTTCTTTTGATAATATTTATGATTACTGCACCAATGATGCATTCAGGGATTGAAGTAAACCTTCCAAGGGCTGAAACCAGGACATCTCCAGCAGAAGAAAGAATGATAATAACAATTACTAAGGATAGAAAAATTTACATTGAAAACAATCCTGTTTCTCTACAGAGTCTGGAAGATAGATTGAAGGAATATTTTTACGGTAAAGAAAAAAAGGTTGCATTCATAAAGGGAGATAGAAATGTTCCCTATGGATTTGTTATATCAGTCATTGATAGAGCTAAAAAAGCAGGAGCTGAAAATGTTGGATTGATAGTTGAATATGAGGAAAAGAAATGATAGGAAATAATCAATTCATAAAAATGTTGGGGTTCTCTCTAATTTTTCATGCTTTTCTTTTTTCATCTTTTCTTGTAAAAATTCCTTCAAAGAAAGAAAATGCAAAAAAGATTTACTATGTTGACATCCTGGAAATAAGAGGTGGGAGTAGTGGTTTTAAAGGAGGTGGATCAAGCCAACCTCCCTCTGGCTCAATGAGGGAATTAACTGTAAAAAAAGAAATTGAGCCAAAGAATGTTTTAAGATATCCAGTTAAAAAGCCAAAAAAGGAACCCGAAAAGGAGAAAACAGTTATATCAAAGCCTGATAAATCCTCAAAGAAAAAAGAATCTTATGATCCCGCAAAAAAGGAATTAACCACAGGGCTGGGAGAAGGTTTTGGAGGGGGAGAAGGATTTGGAACTGGTGAGGGTGGAATACCTGGCTTTCCATACTATTATTACATTCAGATTTTAAGGGACAGAGTTTCCTCCAACTGGTTCAAAGCCCTGGTTCCCCCTGGAGTATCAGGAACTTATAAAGTTGTTGTTTTTTTCAAGATAAAAAGGAATGGTGAGGTGGATGATATAAAAATTGAGGAGAGTAGCGGAATCGAATCTCTTGACTTATCAGCATTTAGGGCTGTAAAATTTTCTATTCCCTTTCCTCCCCTTCCAAGGGAATATGAGGGAGATTATTTGGGAGTTCATTTTCAGTTTGAGTTCAGAAAATGATGAGTGATTTAATAAGTCTAAAAAAGTTAATCAAACTCACTGGAAAGATTTTAATCCTCTCCATTCTATTATCTATCTCAGTTGAATTTCTCGACTCCCAGCAAGAGGTAATAATAAAAATAAGGGAAGGAGTTTCCCTTATTCCAGTTGCAATTCCCGAATTTATCGCAAAGGACAAAAATAGTTTATCTTATGATTGTGCAAAAATAATCCACAAAACTTTATGGGAAGACCTTGAATTTTCAAGGGTCTTCTCATTGGTTCCAAGAGATCTTTATCCTCCAATTCCTTCCTCAGGTAAAATAAATTTTAAAGATTGGCAGGGACTTCAGGCAAACATACTTGTAACAGGAGAAATAGAATCACCTGCTGAAGGAAGGATAACTTTTACAGTAAAAGCATGGGATGCAAAGTCGGGAGGTTATATATTCGGAAAGAGTTATGGAGGAAAAGCGGAAGAGGCAAGGGCAATAGCCCACCGAGTGGCTGACCAGATGATGATAAACTTTGGAGAGAAACCACTTTTTACATCAAAGATTGTTTTTGTATCTGATAGGGATGGAAACATGGAAATTTATATGATGGACTGGGATGGATACAATCAGATAAGATTAACATTTAACAGTGTAATTGATACACTTCCTTCAATCTCTCCTGATAAGAAAATAATTGCCTACACCTCATACAGAAAACTAAATCCTGACCTTTACCTCTACAATATTTCTGAAGGGAAAAATATTTCATTCTTTTCTGGAGGGACAAACTATTCCGCTGATTTTTCGCCAGATGGAAGAAAAATTGCCTTTGTCTCCAGTAAGGATGGAAATGCAGAGATTTATATAGCAAATGTTGATGGAACCAATTTGAAAAGAATCACTTTCAATCCCTCCATCGATACATCTCCCAGCTGGTCTCCCAGTGGTAAGGAAATAGCATTCACATCTGACAGGAGTGGTTCTCCTCAGATCTATATAATGGATTCTGATGGAACCAATGTAAGGAGGATTTCCTTTGAAGGAACCTACAATGACTCACCCGCCTGGTCCCCTGATGGCGATAGAATTGCCTATGTTTCGAGGATTAACAATTCTTTTGACATTTATGTTTACAATTTAAGAAATAACACTGTAATAAAATTGACCGAAGAGGCGGGAAGAAATGAAAATCCGAGTTGGTCTCCTGATGGAAGACACTTAGTTTTTGCCTCAAACAGAACAGGTTCTTATCAGATCTATATAGTGGATTATGATGGGTCGAATCTCAGAAGGCTTACAAACACAGGAAATAACAAAATGCCAAAATGGTCAAAAAGTTAAATAAAAATAAATAAAAAGGAGGAAGTATGAAAAAATTATTTGTATTGGTAAGCATTTTGGCTCTTTTGGTTGTGGTTTCAGGATGCAAGAAAAAAGTGGCTGTTTCACCTCCTCCACCTCCACCAGTTGAGGAAAAAGCAAAAGCAGAACCAGAAAAAGCTCCAACGATTAAAGAGCCTGAACTCACAGAGGAGGAAATTTTCAGAATGAAGAGCCTTGAGGAATTGAACAGGGAGTCCCCCCTTCAGAGAATTCATTTCGATTTTGACAAATACTTTATAAGAGATGACATGAAACCCATTCTTGAAAAAAATGCTGAATGGCTGAAGAAATTCTCCTCTGTAAAAATCCTCATTGAGGGGCATTGCGATGAAAGGGGAACTGAGGAATACAACATGGCTCTTGGCGAGAAGAGAGCAAAGAGCACAATGAATTATCTAATTTCCCTCGGAATATCTCCTGATAGAATAAAGATAATAAGTTATGGTAAAAGCAGACCCCTTGATCCAGGACATAATGAGGAAGCATGGGCTCTCAACAGAAGAGCTGATTTTGTAATTATTGAGAAATGAAAAAGTATGTAATAGCCATTTTACCTCTTCTCCTACTCTTTACAGGAGCAAAGAAGAAGGAGTATGAGCTTATAATTGATGAGATAAAAAATCTAAGTGCTCGAATTTCTGCTGTTGAAAAGAGACTTGACACAAATTACAGCGATGTTCTACAAATTTATCAGAGTGTTAAACTAATATCTGAACAACTAAAGCAGATACAGAAAGATTTGCTGGAAATTAAGGATTATACTGATTCCAACACATCGAGAATCACCGCAATCGAAGAGAAATTTTCCCAGATTCAAAACTTGCTCTCCAATTTAAACCAGTTCATCCAGAGAATGTCCCAACCGGAGCAGGAGGTCCCTCCCACCACTCAGGAACCAGTAGAGGTTTCCACTGAAACTTCACCTCTCCAGGCTTATTACACTGCTTACTCAGATTATGTGAAAGGAAATTATTCCCTTGCTATAGCGGGATTTAGAGATTTCTATGAAAAGAATAGAAATTCTCCCATGGCAGATAATGCTCTTTACTGGATTGGAGAATGCTTTTACAGTCTTGGTAGATATGAGGATGCAATAAGGGAATTTGATAACCTGATTAATAATTATCCTAAGGCAGACAATATCCTCGCTGCTTATCTAAAAAAAGGATATGCCCTTATTGAGTTGAGAAGATATCTTGAAGCAAAGAGTGTTCTTAAAGAACTTATTCAGAAAGCCCCTCTTTCAGAGGAGGCTAAACTTGCGGAGCAGAAACTAAAAACTCTGGAGTAAAAATGAAGGATATTAATAGCCTTAACAAAGTCATACTGGTTGGAAGAGTTGGGAAAAAGCCAGAATTAAGGTATTCTGCTCAGTCCCAGAGACCGGTTGCAAGATTCACCCTTGCCACAAACGAGCTCTATTTTAACAGAAACACCAATGAAAAGATCCAGAGAACAGAGTGGCATAAAGTTTATATGTGGGGACCTCTGGCAGAATTTGCCTCCGAGTATCTGACCATAGGAAGACTAATACTTGTCGAAGGAAAACTTAGAAGCAGAGAATGGCAGGATAGAAATGGCCAAAAAAGAACATCCACAGAAATAGAGGCACAGAGTGTTGTTTTGTTGGGAAGAAGAGAGGAACCAGAAATTGAGGAGCAAGTGATACCTTCTGAGCCTCCTGAGGAATTCCCTACAGAACCATTAATTGATGAAACTTTACCTGATGAGGAAGAACCACCATTTTAGTTTTTTTAAGCTAAAAAGTTTGAAATTATAATTTTTTTTCAGAATTTCAAGGGGTCTCCTATGGCTCTTCTCAAAAATAAAGACAAAGAAGTTGTAAAAAAAGAATTTGCAAAATTAAAAGACAATGTAACCCTGATAGTTTTCACCCAAGAACTTGAATGCGAGTATTGCAAGGAGACAAGAGAACTTGTAGAAGAACTTGCTGGTCTTTCCGATAAAATCAAATATGAAATATACAATTTTGCCATCGACAAAGAAAAGGTTAGCGAATACGGGATCGACAAAATCCCTGCAATAGTTGTGAAAGGTGCAAGGGATTACGGGATAAGATTTTATGGAATTCCAGCGGGATATGAGTTTACAACATTGATAGAAGACATTATAGATGTCTCTAACGGAGAGTCTGGTCTTCTGAATCAAACAAAAGAAAAAATTAAAACAGTAGACAAGCCTGTCCATATTCAGGTCTTCGTTACACCAACCTGCCCCTATTGCCCTTCAGTAGTAAGGACTGCTCACAAAATGGCTATAGAAAATCCTCTTATAAGAGCGGACATGATAGAAGTAATAGAGTTTCCTCATCTTGCTCATAAGTACGGAGTTATGGGTGTTCCAAAAGTAGTAATTAATGATAAGATCTCATTTGAAGGAGCGCTTCCCGAGCCTCATTTCCTACAGCATGTTCTTCTTGCGATAGGGAGTGTTTGATGCCAGTAGAAAGAACCCTTGCCATAATCAAACCTGATGCAACAAAGAAAGGTTTGATTGGAAAAATTATTGAGAGGATAGAAAGGGAAGGATTTTTGATAAGAGGAATGAAACTGCTTCATCTTAGTGAGGAAAAAGCGGGACAATTCTACATAGTTCATAAAGAAAAGCCTTTTTACGAAAGCCTGAAAAAGTTCATGTCTTCAGGAGAAATTGTTGTAATGGTTCTCGAAAGAGAAAATGCGATCGAGCATTGGAGAAATGTTATGGGGAAAACTAACCCATTAGAAGCAGATAAAGGGACTATAAGAGCTGAGTTTGGGACAAACATTGAGAGAAATGCAGTCCACGGTTCTGACTCTCCTGAAAATGCTTCGAAAGAAATATCCTTCTTTTTCAGTGAATGGGAACTGATTTAAAATCCGAGCTCCTTCCTCCCATAAAACTCAATTTCCCGATAAGCAGATCTATAAATTATTTACTTAAATCTATTACCCTTCTATTTGAATTTTATGGTATCCCCTCTATGGAATCTGAAGAGATAAAAGAAAAAATTTTAAATCTATTAAAAGATTTAGAGTCAATGAGGAAAGAAGGAAGGGTGGACATGAATATTTTATCTCAAAAGGAAAGGGTTGAGATAGAAATATTTATTCCAGAAGATTGGATGAAAAAGAATGTGATATTTTCCTTTAAATCAAGAAAAATTGAGCTTATTCAAATTGGGAAAAGGGGAGAAAAAGTCAGTATAAAACTTGGAGTAAAAGTTCACCGATAAAATTCAGCTCAAATAATAAAAGGTCTCCCTCCTTTAAATTTTCTCTTTTTACTTTACCCTCCTTTAGCTCAATTACATAAAGAGCTGGTTTGGAAGGATAATAAACTTTGCAGGGCTCTTTTTTACAAGGGCGGACCCTCTCCTCAATATGAACAATCCTTTTATTTCTGTCAAGCCAGACAATGTCAAGGGAAATTAAGGTATTCTTCATCCAGAAACCATGCCTTTCTTCCCTTTCAAAAATGAAAAGCATTCCATAATCCTCGGGTATTTCTTTTCTGAACATAAGACCCCTTGCCCTCTCTTCATCTGTAATTGCAAGCTCTGCAGTTATAATCTTTCCATTGGGTAAAAAAACTTTTGTAAATTTTTTCTCAAAAGGAAAAATGAATGTTGAAAAAATAAAAAATAAAAAGAAATATTTTTTCATTGAACTGTAATCAAGGGAACAAACCTAACAGGAATAAGAACTTCCTCATCAACTTTTTTCCCCTTTTTTCGTATCTTCACAATCTCTTGCGAATATGTTCCCACAGGTATAACAATTATACCCCCATCTTCAAGCTGTTCTATGAGAGCGGGAGGAACTCTCGGTGAAGCTGCAGTTACAATTATCCTATTATAAGGAGAATATTCTTTCCAGCCGTAAGTTCCATCACCAACAAGAAACTTTATGTTTTTATACCCAAGAGATGAAAGTATTTCCTGAGCTTTTATAGAAAGGGATTCTATCAACTCAATAGTGTAAACCTCCTTTGCAAGCTCTGCAAGAATAGCAGACTGATAGCCTGAGCCTGTTCCAATTTCAAGAACCCTGCATTCTTTATTCAGTTCAAGGAGTTCTGTCATATATGCAACAATAAATGGCTGTGAAATTGTTTGCTCCTCGCCAATGGGAAGGGGGTGGTCTTCATAAGAATGAATTCTATACTCTTCAGGAACAAAAAGATGTCTGGGAACCTTTTTCATAGCGTCAAGGACTCCCTCATCCTTTATCCCCCTCTTTTCAATCTGATCCCTCACCATTCTAATCCTTTCCTTTTCCCATTCAAGTTCTTTCTTCACTTTAATATGCTTTCGCAAAATAAACCGGTGTAGATGGAGAACCTCCACAAACAATACAGGACATACTTTCATCAGGATGGGAGTTTAAAGGAATGACTCTGATTGTTGCAGAGGTCTCCTCTTTCACTCTCTTCTCACACTTTGGGGAGCCACACCATGGAGATATTATAAATCCCCTTTTTTCCTCCATTATTTTCTTGAATTCATTGTAGTCATTGGTTCTAAATGTATTACCCTCAGTAAATTTTTTTGATTTATCGTAAAGACCCTTCTGAATATTATGAAGAAGCTCCTTTACTTTCTCAATGCAATTATCCTTTGATATTACAATTCTTTCTTTTGTGTCTCTTCTTGAAATTGTAACCTCTTTTCTTTCAAAATCCCTTGGACCAATCTCTATTCTAAGAGGGACCCCCCTCATTTCCCACTCAGAGAACTTCCATCCTGGAGTGTACTCATCTCTTTTATCCAGGAAAGTTCTTATTCCTGCAGAAACAAGAGTTGATGAAACTTCCTCACTGAAAGGAAGGATATCTCTCGTCCAATCACCCTTGGGTATTGGAACTATAACCGCTTGAATTGGTGCAACAGAGGGTGGGAAAACAAGGCCTGAGTCATCTCCATGAGCCATAATAATTGCTCCTATTAATCTTGTAGAAACCCCCCAAGAGGTTTGCCAGACATACTCTATTTTCTGCTCTTTGCTTTCAAATTTTATATCAAATGCTTTTGAGAAATTCTGACCGAGGTTGTGGGATGTTCCCGCTTGAAGAGCCTTTCCATCTGGCATTAGCGCCTCAACTGTGTAAGTCTTTAAAGCTCCAGCAAACCTTTCAGAATCAGATTTTCTACCTTCAATAACATGAATTGAAAGCTCATTCTCAATAAACTCCTTATAAATTGAAATTATTCTTAGAGCCTCTTCTTCAGCCTCTTTATATGTGGCATGGGCAGTGTGTCCTTCCTGCCATAAAAATTCAGTAGTTCTAAGAAAAGGACGTGTCTCTTTTTCCCATCTTACAACATTTGCCCACTGATTTATAAGTATTGGAAGATCTCTCCATGACCTAACCCATTTTGAATACATTGCACAAATTATTGATTCAGAAGTAGGTCTTACAGCAAGTCTCTCCTCAAGTTCTTCTTTACCGCCATGAGTTACCCACGCAACCTCAGGAGCAAATCCCTCAACATGCTCAGCTTCTTTTTTCAAGAAACTCTCAGGAATAAAAAGAGGGAAATAAGCGTTAGTATGACCTGTCTCTTTCAATCTTCTGTCCAGAAGAGCCTGAATCCTTTCCCATATAGCAAATCCATAAGGTCTTATAACCATCATTCCCTTCATTGGTGCATAATCAACAAGTTCCGCTCTTCTAATAATATAAGTATACCAGCGAGAAAGATCCTCAGATTTTGGTATTACTTCCTTTAAAAGTCTCTCTTCCTCCATCTCCACCTCATAAAATTTTTAAAATCAAATTTTTCATTTCCAATTAAAAAATTCCCAAAGTTTTTAACTTTACTATTCTATATTCTCCAACTATAATTGTCAAACATCCCTCTCTTTTCAGCCTTTGAACCATTTAAAATAAGCTTTTTTTCAATCTAAAAACTGTTAGAAAAAGTGTTGAGCAGAAACAAATTTTAATCAATGACCTTAAGAACAGTAAGAGTTTTTCCTCTTTTTTAAAATGTTTTTCGATCATAATCTGCAAAATTGTCGGGTCAGCATAAATCATTCCGTTAACACTTAGACGACCTACCATTCTGTATTGTTTGCTCGGAAGTAATACCAATTATTCCATCACTTTCCTTGACATCAATTCCGTGAAGGGCAAATAACGGAGACTGAACAGCTGTTCCTTCTGCATTGGTTAATTTTAAAGCACAACACTCTTAGCACCGCCGCATACAACGCTTGCAAGATCACCAATGAGATTTTTTATTGCAGAGGAGATGTGTTGGACAGTCCCGCCCTATTATGATGAAAAATTAACTTCAAACTCACCACTTTGTTCTTCTGGAGAGGGATTTCAATCTGTTTTCCTTCTCCTTTAATTCTCTCAAGGGGGGTCTCGAGAAAATCAACTTTCCACACCTCTTTTGCCTCGAATGGAAGATTAATCTTCACAGGAGTATCCCTTCCAAATGCCTCATAAATTCTCAATATTGCACCTTTTCCATCCTCGGATATTTTGAATCCTGAAATGATTACATTTTTTGGCTCTATCCCAAGAAATGAATTCTCAAGAGGAAGTTTGCCATCATGATTCCCTTCTTTTACAGGAATAAGGGGATTGTTATAGTCGTGGGCAATCCTCGGTATGTTTCCCGCTCTCCAGCAATTTCTGTGAGAGATTAAAGCATATTCAATTTCGTGTTCCCCACGGTCTGCTGTTGGATCAGGGTCTTTTGGGGATCGTAGAAGTGATATCCTCATACGACTTCCATTAACATCGTATCCATACTTTGAACGGGTTAATAGGCTCACTCCAAAATCTTCTCCGGTTAAATCAATCCATTTTAGAGCGGGAACTTCATACCTTGCCTTTTCCCAATCTGTTTCTCTTGTTGTAGGTCTTTCAATAAACCCGAATGGAATTTCAAAAGTTGCTTTTTTATTTTGAACATTCACATCAAAGGCTGTTTTTAGTAGAGTATGCTCTTCCCACCAGTCAATCTTCGTCCTGAATTCAACTCTTTCAATCCCTTTGTAAAGATATGTATCAAGGACAAAGAAAGAGTTGGGATAACCCTTTGTTGGCTCAGCATTCAATCTTTTCGCTTTTGATTTGGGGTTTAGAAAATCAAAATATGCCCTGATTCCATATCTTACAGGTCCATTTTCAATAACTTCAATTTTTCTAAATGTTGGAGACCATTCCTCTCCTGTATAACCTATGTCCCATGCATCCCAATGAGGTGGTCTATCTCCAAATAACTGTAGAAAATTTCCATATCCTAAAAGAACCTCCTTTGAATTTTTTTTGTCATATATTCTTTTTATAAAACCTTTGTTTTCATCAAACTCAATTCTGTAAAATTCATTCTCCAATAATAGGGGGCTCTGGAGATTTTCTTTTTTAACAGAAGTATTTTTCTCTTCTTTTAATATATAAACTTTGTACCCCATTTCAGGAACATTCTCTGCAATAAATAGCAATCCCGTCCTTTTAATCTCATCGGGCAACTCTTCAGAAAGATCAATTTTTTGGGAAGGAATCTCTTTTCCATTTACATCAAAAACTTTGTAAGAAGAGTTTCTGTCTTTCACCTCAACTTTTACATAATCGGTCCTCTTCCATGGAGATGGATTAAATATGACAATTGGCTCTCCATCAAGATTTGAAGTATTAATATTTGAGCTTATCGATTTAAGGGCTTTTCCAAGCTCATTCTCCGCAATATTCTCTGCAATTGCATAATCTTTTTCTGCATCAAAATAGACCTCCCTTATCGAAGACCCTGGAAGAATGTCATGGAACTGATTAAATAGAACTATTTCCCAGGCTTTCTTTAAAGATTCCTGATTATAATTACCACCGTAGAGTTTTGAAATCAATGAGAATTTTTCCGCATTGTTGAGAAGATTCTCTAAATACCTGTTATGTTTTTTTATCTCAGCCTGTGTTGTATAGGTTCCCCTGTGATATTCGAGGTAAAGTTCATCCTTCCATACAGGAAGATTTCTCAAATCCTGCTTCAGAAGAAAATTATCAATGTAATTTTTTGCGGTAGAGAATTTTATCCTTGGAAATATTGGAAGATTCTTTAATTTTTCAATTATCTTCAACATATCTTCTGATGGACCTCCTCCATGATCTCCAACTCCATAAAGGACAAGCATGTTGCGGAAACCAGTGTTTGCCTCAAACTGCCTTAACTGGTCAACAAGTCTGAAGGGGTCTTTGAAATCGTAAACATAAGAAAATGGAAAATATGTGAGGATTTTTGAGTCATCCGGTCCTTCCCACCAAAAGACTCTATAAGGGAAAACATTTGTGTCGTTCCAAGAAATCTTTTGAGTTATGAAGGCATAAATCGCCGCATTCTGATAAATCTGGGGCATGTTCCAGTTATAACCAAAGGAATCAGGATTCCAGCCAATCTTAACATCAACTCCAAATTTCTCCTTGAAATATTTTTTCCCATATAAAAGGTGTCTTGCCCATGACTCTCCACTAATTAGATTGCAATCAGGTTCTATAACCATTCCACCAACAATTTCCCACTTCCCTTTTTTAACCCATTCTTTTATTTTAGTGAAAGTTTCTGGATAAAATTCCTCCATCCATTTGTAATAATAAGATGAGCTTTGGGAAAAAGTAAAATCGGGATATTTTTTCATCAACTCAAATGCATTTTCAAAGGTATTTTTACAAACTTCTATTGTTTCTGCTTTTCTCCAGAGCCATGCTGCGTCAATATGGGTATTTCCGACAAGTTCAATTGTGAATTCTTTTACAAAATCAGAAACTGGTCTGACTTTTTTGAGGAAAATGGTAAAGGAAGAGAAAAATTTTTGATGCTCGCCTTTCTCAAGGGAAGAAATATCCAAGACCGATGATGATGCCTCAAGGATTTTTTGTAGTTTTATCTTTCTTCCCTTTGGAACTTTAGAGTTGTCAATTTTTGGGTCGTAGGTTATCCATGCAATTTTTTGATATGTATCAAAGCTAAGTAATTTTTTTGCAGTCCTTAAACTGAGTAAAAGGTCATCGATTTTTTCCACTATGCTCTTTGCCTCTTCAATCTCAAGGGATGCATTGAGAAGTCTTAAAGGTCCGCCATAATTTATTCCCTTTACAAAAATCACATATTCCTTACCTAACTTTGCAGAATCAGTAAGAACATATCTTCCGCTCCATTCAAACCTTCCCATCATTTTCCCATTAATCCAGATTTCTCCAGCATCATCAACAGTAATATTTAGAAATATTTTCTTTCCTTCAATTCCAAAACCAAGATATCTTTCGGGAAGCTTTACAGTCCCCCTTAGCCAGACAAAATCACCATCAAGATTCTCTCCAAATTTGCAAGGTTTCCATCCCGAAAAATCAGAAATCGTCCAGGGTTCTTCTATCTTTTCATTTGTAAAAATCCAATCCTTTATACTGAAATCTTTTATCGACTGAATCCTCTCAATAACAGAATCAACATCCTCACCTATTAGGTAAAAGTTAAAAAATAAAAACAGATATATGAAAGATGAAGGTATTAATAATTTTTTCATTTATCCTCCTTTCATCATCTTTTAAATTTTAAAAGTGTGATTGTTTTTTGTCAAAATCTCTTAAAATTCATTTTTCTAAAAGAGAGAAGGTTCAACAGTTTCAATATTAAAAAATTTATGTTATAAATATCCTTTAAAGTATGGAATTTTGTCCTTTGTGTGGGTCTAAAAAAGTTTTTTTCTGGAAGAAAGGTAATATCAAATCTGTAAAGGTGGAGTCTTTCAAGATTACTGATTATCAGTATGGCAAACACTGGGACCTTTCAAGATGTAAAGATTGTGATTTTATTTTCTCTCAGCCCTACCCTCCGGTTGAGATTTCAGAGATATATGAGAAGGTTGTTGATCCCGAGTATGTTGAGGAGGAAGAAGGTAGGAGTGGTAATTTCAGAAATATATTAAAAACATTAAAAAAAATAGTAAAACCTGAGGGTCGCTTCCTTGATGTTGGTTGTGCAACAGGAATACTGATGAATCTTGCAAAAAAAGAAGGATGGGATGTTTATGGAGTTGAGCTGAGTGAATGGGCTGTAGAGGAGGCAAAAAAAAGATATGGACTCGAAATTAAAAAGGGTGATTTCTCAGAGATTGATTTCCCTGAGAATCATTTTAGAGTGGTAACTCTAATTGATATAATTGAGCATGTCCCAAATCCGAAGGAAGTGATTGAAAAAACTTTGAAAATTCTTGAAAAGGGAGGGGTTTCAGTTATAGTTACTCCTGATATACAAAGTTTCACTGCAAAGATAATGGGAGAAAAATGGTGGCATTTCAGACCCGCTCACATTGGTTTTTTCTCAAAAAAAAATCTTTTTTATTTACTCAGATCCAAGGGATTTGAAATTTTAAAATTAAAAAGATACAAGTGGAAATTCTCCCTTTATTATATTGCTTCAAGAATAAAGTTTTTAAAAGTAATTGCAAATTGTAGATTCATAAAATCTTTTTTGAAAAGGATACCTATAATTTTACCCCTTATGGATTCCCTTGAAATCTATGTGAGGAAGCCATGATTAAAAATCCCTATTTAAGAGCCATGAGAGTAGAAAGGTGGCCAAGAAGTCTTGCCATATTTGTAGGAACATATTTTTATCTTCTATTGAATAGGATTTCTCTTAGCTCATTAGATTTCCTAAAGATAATTTTCGACTCATTCATTGCTTTTATCCTCACTCTCTCCATCTCCTTTCTAAACTACATTGTTAATGAATTCGCTGACGCTCCCTTTGATATTCACCATCCTCTAAAAAAGGAAAGACCCCTTGTAAGGGGTGAAGTTAAAAAGGGAAAGCTTATTGCCATCGCCATTCTTCTATTTATCTTTTCCCTATCAATTTCTCTTCTATATTTTTCCTTTTGGACAACCCTTTCCCTTTTCCTCCTTTTTGTTGCTGGAATTTTCTACAACATAAAACCTATAAGATTAAAGGACATCCCCTTCCTCGATTCAATTTCTGAATCTGTAAACAATCCTATAAGGCTTTTGATCGGATGGTTCTCTGCGGGAGGGAAGGAATTCCCACCCCTTCTCCTTATTCTTTTCTTCTGGGTTGCCGGAAATTTTCTTCTATCAGCGAAAAGACTTTCGGAGTTAAAAAATTTAGGAGTGGAGAAAGCTAAAGCCTACAGAAAATCATTTTCAGGTTATACCCACAAATCTCTTTTTAATTTTATAATTTTTTCAGCCGTTGCCTGTTTTGTCCTTTTTATATGGTTTTCATGGAATGAAAAAATAATAACTTTTATACTATCAACTCCATTCTTCCTCGCTTCTATAGCCTGGATATTTGCGAGAATGTCTAAGGACAAAGTTCTTGCGGACGAGCCAGAAGTTCTAATTAAAAAACCTTTTTTCTCTTTAATTCTAACTATTATTTTAATATTTATCATATCCGCTCTAATTTTTCACTGAGAGTTAGGTTAATGAATTGTAAATTAGATTGAAAATTTGAGATTGTAAAATGAGAAAAATTCAAATTCTCAATTTAATTTCTAAAAATTATATGCTCTCAGCGGTAAGCTGATAGCTGTTTAACAAATAACAAACCCACTTCAGTATTTGACAAATCCTCCACCTTTATTCGATAATAAAATTGTATGTGCCGAAGTGGCGGAAATGGAAGACGCGCTACATTCAGGGTGTAGTGGGCGAAAGCCCGTAGGGGTTCGACTCCCCTCTTCGGCATTATTAAGTTAGACTAAAATAATCTTGACAATAATTAACTCAAATATTAAAATAAAATTGTATGAAAGACTATTATCAAATTCTTGGAGTAGATAGGAAAGCAACTCTCAATGAGATAAAAAAGGCTTACAGAAAGCTTGCAAGAAAGTATCATCCAGACTTGAATCCAGGGGATAAAGAGGCAGAGGCAAAATTCAGGGAAATTCAGGAAGCGTACGAGGTTCTTTCTGATCCAAAGAAAAGAGCTGAATATGACAGAACAGGAAGAGTTGGAGAACCATTTGAGGGAAGGGATTTTGATTTTAAGGTAGGATTCGAGGGTTTTGATTTTTCAGAGTTTGGAACTTCACCCTTCAGGGAATTTTTCGAGAGTTTTTTCAGGGAAAAGAGAGATAGAGAAATTCCCCAAAAGGGTAGCGACATTCACTACTCTATGACTCTGAGCTTTGAAGATTCCATAAAGGGTGTCACCGCTCCGATTAAAGTTACAAGAAAGGTGACCTGTCCCATCTGTGGTGGTCTTGGATATGAGAAAGGAAAGGGAAGAAGGATTTGCCCCACCTGTAAGGGAACCGGAAAGACCCATCTCAGGCATGGATTTATGAGATTTGCTACTGTATGTTCCACCTGCAATGGAAGAGGAACCATACCTGAAGAGCTCTGTTTCCGATGCGTCGGAATAGGCTATGTTGAATCCACTGAGGATATAAAGGTAAGAATTCCTGCTGGCGTATCTGATGGTAGGTTGAAAGTTCCTGGGAAAGGGAATGATGGTAAGTTCGGAGGACCACCTGGAGATTTATACATAACCGTAAATGTTCAACCTCATCCCATATTCAGAAGGGAGGGGAACAATATTTACATAACAGTTGATATAAGTGTGACAGAAGCTGCCCTTGGTGCTAAAATAGAAGTTCCAACAATTGATGGAAAGGCAACCATGAAGATTCCTCCTGGAACTAATTCTGGCCAGGTTTTCAGGCTTAGAGGAAAAGGAGTTCCTTCCCCTGAAACTGGAATAAGAGGTGACCAATTTGTTGAGGTAAGGATTGTTCCTCCTCCAACAGATGATGAGAAAATAAGAGAACTTCTAAGACAGCTTGATGAAAGATTAAGGGTTAGAAAGGAGGAAAGATAAATGAGAAGAAGGAAGGAACCAAAGAAAAGCGAAAGAAAAAAGTATTTCATGATTAGTGCTGTTTCCAAGTTATACAATATTCATCCCCAGACCCTCAGGCTTTATGAAAGGGAAGGTCTTCTCAGACCGAGCAGAACTGAAGGAAACACAAGAATTTACACAGAAGAGGATTTAAAACGCCTTGAGATAATCCTTAATCTTTCAAGAGACCTTGGAGTGAATCTTGCGGGAATTGAGATTATACTTAATATGAGGGATAAAATGGAACAGATGCAGAGAGAGATAAATGAATTTCTCGAGTATATAAAAAGAGATTTTTTTGAGGGAAGGGAGGAGGAGTTTGAAAGGAGAAAGAGTGGCATTGTAAAATCTTCATCAATGACAATTGCGAGAATAATCCATGAAAACAAAACCGAGAATTCCAAGACATGAAGAAATCTCAGAGGGTTTGAAGGAATACCTCAGGGAGATTTCAAAAATACCCACCCTTAGTGCAGAGGAAGAGAAGGAGTTGTGGAGAAAATACAAACTTGAAGGAGATAAGGAGGCTTTAAAGAAAATTCTCGAATCCAATTTGAAATTTGTTGTAAACTACGCAAAAAAATTCAGGGGTATGGGGCTTTCCTTTGAGGATTTAATAAATGAAGGGAATCTGGCACTTATTGAAGCTGCTCTAAGATTCGAGCCATCCCGAAATGTGCGTTTCATATCATATGCAGTTTGGTGGATAAGACAGGCAATAATAAATGCCTTTGCAAGAGATAAAAGAGTATTCTCATTACCTGTTAAGCACGTCTACCTCTTTGGAAAACTTTCAAAGAAAGAGGAGGAGCTTAAAGAAACACTGATGAGGGAGCCTACCACAGAGGAACTGGCATATGAACTCAAAAGAAGCCCTGAAAAGATTGAAGAGCTTATTTCTGTTGCAGATGAAAGGCTCCAATTTAACATAGAAAGTGAGACCTCCTCTGAGCCTCCTTTTATAGTTGGTGGTGCTAATGATTCAGATGTGGAAAAGATTTTAATGAAAGAAAGTCTGAACAAGCTCATGAGTGAATTTCTCTCCAGCTTAAAAGAGAGGGAAGCGGAGGTTTTAAAGATGAGGTATGGGATTGAAGATGGAAAACCGAAGACACTACAGGAAATATCTGAAAAATTGGGTATTTCCAAGGAGAGGGTAAGACAGATCGAAAAGAAGGCAATGAAGAAACTAAGAGAGAATAAAAAGATATCATTGTTGAGGAGCTATCTAAATTGAATTGTGAAAAGTGCGATGGAACAACATGGATTATTGTGGAGAAGGATGGTATCTCCTATGCAAAAAGATGTGAATGCTATCATCAAAAAAAGATAGAACTCTTAAAGGAGTCTGCCCAAATTCCTGAAAGATACACTCACTGTTCCTTTTCTAATTTTGAGCCTACTAAGGGAACAGAGGATGCCCTTAAAATATCAAAGAAATTTGTGGAAGTTTTTCCAGATGTTGAGGTTGGACTTTTGTTCATGGGTCCTCCTGGTGTTGGAAAAACCCATCTCGCTGTAGCAATAATGAAGGAAATTCTAAAAAAAGGAGTTTACTGTCTATTTTATGATTTCAGGGAACTTCTACAGAAAATTCAGAGCACATTTTCTCCTGACTCTTCTGAAGAGGAAATCGATATTCTCGGACCAGTTTTTGATGCTGATTTATTTGTTCTTGATGAACTTGGCTCAAAAAGGTCATCCCCATGGGTTGAGGAAATTCTTTTTTACATAATAAATTCTCGATACAACTCAAAAAAATTAACAATATTTACGACAAATTTCCTTGATGAAGTCCCAAAGAAAAAAAGAGATGGTCACGGTTTTTTACAAGATTTCAATGAGGAAGAAACTCTGAGAGAGCCAACCCTTGAGGAAAGAATTGGAAAAAGGCTCAGGTCAAGGCTTTACGAAATGTGCAAAACTGTCAGGATGTATGGTGAGGACTTTAGAAAAAAAATAAAACAGGGAAGTTATAGATTCTGATTCTCAGATTTTAGCTGATAGTTTAAAGAGAAAGAATTGAAAATTGAGGATGTAAAATTATTTTATCTTTTATAAATGCTTGTCAAATCGAATCAGGCAATTGACTTTTTTAGCCTAATGAAGTATAAAATAATTTTAAGGCCCGCTAGCTCAGAGGGAGAGCACCTGCCTTTTAAGCAGGGAGTCGCTGGTTCGAGTCCAGCGCGGGTCAGTTGCCCCCATCGTCTAGGGGACTAGGACACCGCTCTTTCAAGGCGGCAACACCGGTTCGAATCCGGTTGGGGGCGCCATTAATTAATTTTAAATCAATGAAAACAATAGGAATCCTTGGTGGTATGGGGCCAGAGGCTACCCTTCATCTTTTCAAACTAATACTAAAAGAAACACCAGCAAGAAAAGATCAAGAACATTTAAAAATTATAATTTACAATAACCCTAAAGTCCCCGATAGAACTGCTTATATCTTAGGCAAAGGAGAATCTCCCCTACCCTATTTGATTGAGGGTGTTGAATTTCTCAATAACTCGGGTGTTGATATTATTGTAATGCCCTGTAACACTGCTCATTATTTCTACGATGAAATTTCAAAAATTGCAAAAGGGAAATTTTTACATTTGTTAAATGAAACAGCTAATGAAATAAAGGCAAGAAAAATTGAAGAAATTGGAATCCTTGCCACAACAGGGACTCTAAAAACAGGTCTCTGGCAAAAAGCTCTCGGAAATAATATAAAAATTATTTATCCTGATGAAGAAATCCAGGAGAACCTTGTAATGGAATCAATTTATGGGAAAAATGGGATAAAGGCAGGATTTAAAAATCCGCCAAGAATTATGCTTTTGGAGGCTGGGAAAATTCTAATTGAAAAAGGAGCAAAGGCTATAGTAGCGGGTTGCACAGAAATTTCCATTTTAATGGAGAAGAATCCTTTCCAGGTTCCTCTTTTTGAACCTCTGAAAATAATTGCCAAGAGAGCTGTTCAATTGGCTTTAGCCTAATCAGTATTTTCTTAAAAGAAAAGGAATAAGGAAAAGGGCAACACTTCCTCTCAAAACAATTTTTGAAATAAAAGGTGATTTCACCTTCAATTTATTCCAGAGATAGGAGGTAAAATAAACAAATGTGGTGAGTCCCAGGAAAACCAAAATTGTCTCAAATAAACCGAGCTTGTTGGGGAAAATTTTTACAAGGGAGGGAAGGGGGAGGACGCTACCAAATAGAATAACAAGATGGAGAAAGTATGCATGCAAGGATTCTATTCCAAGAGTTTTTATTGGAGCTGAAATTGGAATGAAAAGTTTTTCAAAAAAATAAAGTAATGCAAAAAGTATAAACAATGGTCCTAATCTCATAAAGAATATGTTGGGAGACCCATACCAGAAGTTAAATACTTTTCCGTACATCTCTGCAAAAAAATCTCCAGTTTTCCATCCTGTATAAAAAAGTAAAATCCCAAAAAGGATTAATAACAAAACAAATTGTCTTTCTTTATTTTTCTCATTCAAGGAGAAGAATATAGAGGTGGTCAAATAACCGAAAAGAACATATACTGACCAGTGAAAAAGAGGGTAAGGAGAGAGATAGCCATTGGAAATAGGATACTGTTTTAAATATGTCTCAATTCCAAGGGGAAGAAAAGGAAAATCATATCTTAGAACAAATGGTGTTAAAAAAACAATTGCAATACCTCCTAAAAAGAGAAACCAGTTGAAAAGGGATTCTTTTCTTACAATTAAGAAAACAATTTGCAAAATGAGAAGGGAAACACCAATGCACTGGAGAATGTCAGCCTTTAAGAATTCTCTCATTATAGTTTCACTGGAGGAGAGAGTTTTTCTCAATGAGAAAAAAGGAAGGTGAAGCCAGTATCCAACAAAAATTATGAAAAGGATTCTTTGCAATCGAGTAAAAAATTTTTTGTTTAGTTTAAGAAAATCCTCTTTGTGTCTTCTTAAAACTATTGAGAAAGAAACTCCTGAAATAAAAAGAAAAGCTGGACCCGTCAATCCATCTATAAATGTTATTATTGGATTAAAATTAAAAAACAAAATTTTTGGAGATACAAGGGCTCTTACAACATGCCCCTCTATCATTTTTATAACAGCCAATCCCCTGAAAAGATCAATAAAAAGGAACCTTCTACTTTTCTCTAACATTTTTCATTATATCAAATTCAGAAGGACTTTTCCAACGAATTGAGAAACGGATTTGAGAAAATTACACATATTATTTGAGTTAAATCTTTCCATAGGTTAGAATTCTTTTTTAGAGTATGTGTGGAATTGTTGGAGTAGTTGATATAAAAGGGAATAGAAAAATCGAGAGGGAGAAGATTAAATCAATGGCAGACCAGATCATCCACAGAGGTCCTGATGATGAGGGCTTCTTTTTAGATAGAGGCGTTGCTTTAGGAGCCCGAAGGCTAAAAATTATTGACCTTGAGACAGGAGATCAACCCCAGTGCAATGAGGATGGCTCCATATGGATAACATACAATGGAGAGGTTTACAATTTCCATGAGCTCAGAAAAGAGCTTGAGGAGAAGGGTCATAAATTCAAGACAAAATCAGACACTGAAACAATCATTCATCTTTATGAAGAGGAGGGAGAAGAAGGATTTAAAAAGTTGAGGGGTATGTTTGCTTTTGGGTTATGGGACAGAAGGAATAGAAGACTTTTGCTTGTTAGAGACAGAATTGGAAAAAAGCCTCTCTATTACACATTCCCTGATCCATCAACAATTGCCTTCTCCTCTGAAATTAAAGGAATTTTAAAATTTGGAAGCATTGATAAAGAGCTCGATTTAAATGCTCTTGATCTATATCTAACTCTCGAATACATACCATCCCCACTTTCAATATTCAAAAAGATAAAAAAAATAACCCCTGGACATTATCTTGTTTTTGACGAAAGAGGAGTTTTTGAAAAAAGTTACTGGGAGCTTGAAAAGGTTGAGGTTCCTTCAAATATAGAAGAAATAAAAGAAAGACTGAGAGAACTCATAAAAGAGTCGGTAAAACTGAGACTTATTTCTGATGTTCCCCTTGGAGCTTTCTTATCGGGAGGAATAGATTCGAGTTCAATTGTGGCAATGATGCACTCCTTGGGAGTAGATCCATTAATGACCTTTTCTATAGGTTTTGAAGAAAAGTCTTACAATGAGTTAAAACATGCAAGAAGGATTGCTGAACTTTTTAAAACCAGACACTATGAATTTGTCCTCACACCCTCTGCCCTTGAGCTGATATGGGAACTTGTAAACTACCTTGATGAGCCAATGTCAGATTTTTCTATATTTCCAACTTATCTTGTGTCAAAGATGGCTCGGAAGTATGTGACCGTTATTCTTTCCGGGGATGGAGGTGACGAACTCTTTGGAGGTTATGAGCATTACATTGCAGAAAAGATAGAAAGGATTTTAAGAAAATATTTTCTCAAAATACCCCATAAAATTTTTCCGTTAATTTCCCATTTCCTTCCTCCAAAGGATGTCAAAAAAGGGATAATAAACAGAATAAAAAGATTTTCTGATGGATTAAAATTCCCTCCAAAACTCTCCCATTTCCGATGGATGCTTTATCTTGACAAATTTGCAAAGGAAAGGCTTTACACAAATGATTTTTTATCAAAAATCGATAAAAATTCTGAACTTTATGAAAGGGAGCCCCTCTCTTCTATTTTTGAAAAAATGAACTCCTTCGATTCTATGAATAGAGAACTTTTCCTGGATTTAAAAAGTTATCTTGTGGATGACATTATGGTAAAAGTTGATAGAATGTCAATGGCTTGCTCTCTTGAAACAAGAGCTCCCCTTTTAGACCATAAACTTGTTGAGTTCGTATTTTCCCTTCCTGGAAATTTAAAAGTCAAGGGAATAACAACTAAATGGATATATAAAAAATCAATGGAAGGTATCCTCCCAAAAGAGACGATTTACAGGCAGAAAGAGGGTTTCTCAATTCCAATAAAAAAGTGGTTGAGGGATGAGTTTAAGGGTTTGCTGGAAGAGTATCTTTCTGAAGAAAGGATAAAGGAAGGAGGACTTTTCAACTATTATGAAATTAAAAGGATGAAGGAAGAACATATCAAAGGAATTGAGAATCACAGTCACAGACTCTTTGCCCTCCTACTTTTCGAAATGTGGAGAGAAAAATATCTTTAAAATTCCTTTTTCAATCTCTAATACTTCCAACCTTCTCTTTCCTTTATCATGAATTTTCGATAAAATAATAATATGCTTAATTATTAAAAAGACTTGAGGTATGCATCAGAAGAGCAAGGAACTTTTAGAGATGAAATCAAAGCCAAAGGGATTGAGATTTTATAAAAAGCAAAAATTATAGGCAATGTATAGCATTGAAAATTTATTTTTAAGTCAAATCAAAAAACCAACTTTAATTCTCAGCAAAGAAAAAGTTTTTAGGAATATAAGGAGAATGGCGGAGAAAGCAGAGAATAGCGGAGTTTTTTTCAGGCCTCATTTCAAAACCCATCAATCTGCTGAGATAGGAGAATGGTTCAGAGAATTTGGCGTCACTGGAATTACAGTCTCATCTGTAAGCATGGCAGAGTATTTTTGTAAAAATGGATGGAAAGACATTACAATTGCTTTCCCCGTGAATATTAAAGAAATCGATTCCATTAAAAATCTCTCTTCAAAAATCTCTATAAATCTCATTGTTCTTTCTAATGAAGTTGTCCGTTTCCTTGAAAATTTCCTCGAGAATAAAGTAAATATCTGGATAAAGATAGATGTTGGCTTAAAGAGGACAGGGATTCCATGGAATGATTTTGACTCAATTTTAGAACTTGCGAGAGAAATAGAAAATTCAAAAATTCTTAATCTTCAAGGGATTCTTACCCACGCGGGACACTCCTATCGATGTAAATCAAAGGAAGAAATAATAGAAGTTTTTAAAGACTCGGTTTTTAAAATGAATAAAGTAAAAGAAGTTCTTGAAAATGCTCTATCAAAAAAGATTAAAATTTCTGTGGGAGACACTCCAACATGCAGTTCTGTTGAGAAATTTGAAGGAGTTGATGAAATTAGACCAGGAAATTTTGTCTTTTACGATGTAATGCAACTTGAGCTAAAAACCTGTAGCGAGGATGACATCGCTGTAGCAGTTGCATGTCCTGTAGTTGCAAAACACTCTGATAGAAACGAGATAATTCTTTATTGCGGTGCAATTCATCTTTCGAAGGATTTTATTACAAAAGAAGATGGGAAAAAAGTTTTTGGCTATATAGCATTCCCTGAAGAATTTGGGTGGGGTTCAATTATAAAAAATTCATATATCTCCTCCCTTTCTCAGGAGCATGGTATTCTGAAAATCGATAAAGAAAACTTTGAGAAAATAAAAGTTGGGGATATTGTCATGGTTCTTCCTGTTCATTCCTGCCTTACCGTCGATGCCATGAAAAGATATTTAACTGTTGAAGGGGAAGAAATTGAATGTGGTTTCTTTAAATAAATATCTGTGAATTGGGAATCTATCATATATTCCGCAATCATGAATTGATTACAATTTTAAATTCTGTAAAATTATCATTCTGGCTAAAGACTGACAGCTCTTATAAACTTTCTCTTTGAAAAGAGGGTTGGGGTTTATTCAGGTGAATTCAAATAGTTTACTTTTTTGACTTTAGCTATGCTCCCTCCCCCCTTTCAATGAAGTTATAATGAGCAATTGTCCCACAAAGAATGCTTCCCAATGAAATAAATTTTTATACCTGTTGAGACTGAATTTTTTTAGAAATTTCCTTTAAATGCCTGAAATAACAATATTTTTATTTCTTCTTTATCAGCACAAGATTATCAACTCCATTTTTAACAAACTCTTCAGCATACTTATCAAAAATTGGTGCTATTCTTTTTACTCTTTCATCAAATTTCATATTTTGAACTGTTGATTCCCCAAGCTCCTTTTCAAGATCTCTAATTGCAAGTCTTGTGCATAGAGTTTGCCAGAAGATTTCGTCATTATACTCCGCAATATGTTCCTGGATTTCATCCTCAACTTCTTCGGAAGGACCAAAGGACTCGGAAACCTCATCGTATTCGTATAAATCTGTAAAACCCTCATCTTCAGCTATTGAATAAAGATATTGTTCCAGTTCCGCAAACTCCTCGATTGCTTCTTTCTTGAATGCATTTATTACCCATGTAGCGGTGGACACAAGTTTCATAAGGCTCTCAAACTGAGCCTTTGTGAATTTTACCTCTACCATTTTTTCCTCCAGCTTTTCATTATCAATCTATTTTATCAAAAACTCAACTCTTAATTTGAATTGTGCATTCAACTATTGGATACTTCCCTTGCAAATATTCGTTGATCCCTTTTAGCAAATCATCATGATTCACATTAGAATTTTTAATGGTTATGTGGGCTGAAAATACAAGCATGTCAGATGTAATTGACCATATGTGGGCACTGGATATTTCATCTATTTCAGGAAAATTCTCCTTAAGCTCCAGGCCGATCTTATCAATATCAAGTCCTTTTGGCGCCATTTCAAGAAGTATTTTTCCCGATTCTTTTAGAACTGAAAATGCCCAGTAGACAATTAATATTGATATTCCGAAGCTTACAATTGGGTCAACGATGAACCATTTTTTTAAAATAATCATTATGGAAGCAAATAGAACAGCTATTGAGGATAGAGCATCACCAATTAAATGGAAAAATACACTTTTGATGTTGATATTATCCCTGTAATTCTTTTTCAAAATTAAAATACTGGCTAAATTGGCAAAAAAGCCTGTAAGGGCAATAATAAACATTTCAAATCCAAGAATTTTAGAAGGATTTAAAAATCTTCTTATAGAATAATAAATTATAAGTCCTGAAGCGGGAAGAAGGGTAAGCCCATTAACAAAGGCAGCAAGAATTTCCGCCCTGTAAAGTCCAAAAGTTCTGTGATGACAGGGAGGTTTCCTTGCAATAAGAATTGCTACAAGACTGAGACCAATTGCAAAGGCATGGGTGAACATATGAAATGCATCTGAAATAAGAGCAATGCTTCCAGTTAGCAAACCACCTACAATTTCGATAGCCATAAATGCAAAAGTTATAGAAAGAGAAATTATAAGCCTTTTCTTTTCTGAAAACCTGAAATCTGAGATTTTCTGGTGATAAAAAATATCTTTCATCTCATTAAAAGTCTATTTTATAGCAAGAAAATTACAATTTCCAGAAATTATCTTTTTGATTTAAGATTGAAGATAGTATTAATGAAATCACAAAAACTAAACAAATGAGTTTTTTCTTGACAGATAATTTTTAAGTGAATAACATTTTCTTGAGGAGATGAATTATGAAAAGGATTGGTTTTATTGGTCTTGGATTGATGGGAAAACCTATGGCACTAAACCTTATCAAAAAGGGTTATAAAGTGGGAGTTTACAATAGAACACCTGAGAAGACAAAAGATTTCCATGGAAAGGCTGAGATTTTCGAAAAGCCATCAGAAGTTGCCAAAAACAGGGATGTTGTAATAACCATGGTCAGGGACACTCCTGCAGTTGAAGAGGTTATTTTCGGAGATTACGGCTGTGTATATGGTGCATCGAAAGGAACCACATTCATAGATATGAGCACCATATCTCCTGAAAGCTCAAAGAAAATTGCATTGAGACTCAAAGAGAAGGGTTTCCATTTCCTTGACGCACCTGTTTCTGGTAGCACTTGGGCTGCTGAATCGGGAACCCTTGCAATAATGGTGGGTGGTGAAAGGGAGATTTTCGAAATGCACAGGGAGATTCTCGAAACCCTTGGCTCAAAAGTTGTTTATATGGGAGAGAGTGGAATGGGTTCTCTTATGAAACTTGTCAATAATTTAATTGGCGCTTGTTGGACAGTTTCCCTTGCTGAAGGTCTTATTCTTGCAAAGAAGGGAGGACTAAATCTTGAGTCGGTTCTTGAAGTTCTTTCTGCGGGTGCTTACAAATCTCCCCTTGTTGAGATAAAAGGTGGTAAAATGGCTAAAGGAGATTTTTCAACTCAGTTCTCCTTAGACCTCATGTATAAAGATCTCTTATACATTGTTGACGCTCTGAGTAAATACGGGGTCTTCTCTCCAGTTACAGCAATTGTTAAGGAAATATTCAAGAGCTCCTTTGAAAAAGGTTTAGGACCAAAGGACTATTCCTCTGTCTTTGAAATCATCGAAAAAATGAGTAAGAAATAAATTATTTCTCATAAATTTCTACCTGCGTTGAGTGAAAAGAAATTATAGGAAGATAGAGAAAGGACGAATACTTTTCCAAAATTTTTAAACACTTTTTATTAATTACTTGACAAAAATTAGAAATAAAAATATATAAATGGCAAAACTGGGAGAATTATGAATGTTTTAACCCAGACAACAACCAATGGTGTGAAAGACTCTGGAAAGAATCAGAGGTTGATAGATTCTTAATCTTGGATTTCATATTTAAAATTCCCATTAGATTCTTCTCCCCCTATATTTCTATAGGAGGTGGGGGAGCAAAAACCGGTCCTCTTTTATTCTTTTGGCTTAGCGAATCTGGGAGGGGTTAGAATAAAATTTTGAATTGGAAATTCATATTCAAGACAGAGAAAAGGAAAATAATTAAGAGAAGGGAGAATGACGGAAGGAACATTATCTTAAGAACTTCTTTAAAATTAGCTTTAAAATATTGAGCTGAGAGAGAAAGACAGAAATGGGAAGGAGAAAAGAATGTCCCAATAAATCCACTCATATAAGAGAAAAGGAGTAATGTTAGATTAGGTGATGGTGAGCCGATAACAGGGGTTAAAATAGGAAAAGCAATTCCCACATAAGCCTGGTTCATGCCTGTAAGGAATCCAATTACAAAGGGAAGAATGAATAGGGAGAGAAAGGAGAGAATTCCATAAAAATTCATATTCTCGGAAATTTCATCGAAAATATTTGAATTCTGAAGAACTTTTTTAAAAATCATAACAGATATTAAAAGAAGAGCGGTTTTAAAGGATATAGATTTAAGCACAAGTTTTACCCTCTCTTTCCAGCTCAATTTTAAAAGAATTAAAGAAAAAAATGTTATAACTCCCATGGAAAGAAAGATAGGAACATTGAGGAAGAAAGTTGAAACTATCACAGCAATTATCTCCCACAGACTTGTAATCAGAAAAAGAATACTTTCCATTTTCTTGGTATTATTTTCTCTCCTTTTAACCTTGGGAATTTTTAGAAAAATATAGATAGCTCCTATTAGAATTGCAAGGATTGTTGCAGGAAACCAGTTACTTATAATTTTCTGAACTGGCATTTTCCAGAAGGCGGCTGTCATTACAAGACTAGGATAAAGGGGCCAAATATACTCCCATGTATGTCTAAACCAGAAATTGAGAAATGTTTTCTTCTCTGCGGAAAGATCAAAGCCCCTTGAAGTTGCTTCTATCATAGGAGCTGAAAAAAGAGCTCCTCCAGGCATTGGAAGAAGCCCCATTATTGATGAAGGGAGAACAAGAACAAGTCTTGGAAAGGGGATTAGAGTCTGAAGAGAGGTAACAAGTTTTTCCATACTCCCCTTTTTCCTTAAAATCTCACCAAGTATTAAAATCAAAAGAACAACTCCGATAAGCTCAATAGTTGAAGGTTCAAGAACTGCATCCACAATACTTTTCAGAAAATTATAAGGGGACATTCTGAAAAGAATAGCTGAAAAGAGCGAGCCAGAGAGCATTGTAAGACCCAGGTCTAATTTGAATTTAAGTAATAGAAAAATCAAAAAGAGAACAATTACTAACTTTAAAATTTCCATTTCAACCTTTCAACTCTTTTCTTTCCCTTTTCTGGAAAATGAGGGCAATAAGAATGCTCAGAAGATATAGAGCAAGCATAGGAATTGCCATAATCGTCTGGGTTATTGCATCTCCAGTGGGTGTTATTACTGCAGCTATTATGAATATTATAAGAATTGCAACACCTAAATTCTTGATCAAGAACTTAGAGGTTATAAGTCCAAGCCTTGAAAGGAGAAATGTGACTGTTGGAATTTCAAAGACAATTCCTGAGCCGATCAAAACTTTTATTATGAGGTCAAAGTATTGATTTATTGTAATAACAGGTCTGAAATCAGAGCCGAGACTCAAAAAGAACTTACAGGCAAAAGGGAATAGGAAATAATAACCGAAAGCTCCCCCTGAAATAAAAAATGCGGTTGTGAAGAAGACAAAAGGAATGATATACCTTTTTTCATGAGGATAAAGACCAGGAGAAATGAAAAGCCACAATTGTAAAAAGATAAATGGCGAAGCTATAAAAATCCCTGCAAGGAAAGAAATTTTCAGATACATCATGAAAGGGTCAACTATTGATGTGAAGGCAAGCTTTTCACCCTCTGGAAGATATTTTAGAACAGGTTTAGAGAGAAAATTATAAATATCCCTGCTAAAATTCCAGGAAGCTCCGAAGGCAATTATTAAAGCTATGAAGGAGTAGAATAACCTCTTTCGAAGCTCAGCGAGATGTTCGAAAAAAGACATCTCATTGGGGTGTTTCCTTTCCTTTTTCATCTCTTCCAATTTCGCTCTCCAGACTCTCTTCTAACTTCTTTATCTCTTCCGCTCTAATTTCATCCTCAATTGTCTCCTTCAATTCATTTGAAGCTCTCTTAAGTTCAGCGATGGCTCTTCCTATGGATTTACCAATCTCAGGAAGTTTTTTTGGTCCAAAAATCAAAAGAGCAATAAGGAGGATAAGAATAAGTTCGGGAAAACCAATATTTGGCATTTATGCTCCCTGTTTAATCTCGATAGTAGTTGAAATTGAGCCATGGTAAAGGGTTATAGTAATTGTAATTTCAGAGCCAGTATTGTTGGGAGGAATATAAAGGGTGTCTACTGCCTTACCATTGGAATCTGTAAGAATGGGATTACCGCTGGAGGAAAGATTACCTCTTGAAGTAGAAAAAATCAGTGGAGCACCCGAAACAGGGTTGTTGTTCTCATCAAAAGCATATCCATTCAATGAAACATATCCACCTTCCCAGCCCACCTCATAACTTGAAGATGTGAGAAGAAGAGTTTTAACAGGATTGTGATTCTGAATTTTAACAACAACAGAGACAGTAGCCCCTCCAGCAAACCATGCGGATACTGTTGCATTCCCGGGAGTCCCTGTGCTTTTAAAATAGGAAACAGCTTTTCCATTCTTTGTTTCTGCTATCATGGGTTCAATAATTCCAAGGTCTGTTCTGAAATTTACAAGAATTCCATCCCTTAGAGGTCTACCATCCTTTTCATAACCTATCACAGTTATTGTTGAAACCCCTCCATACACTGGAATAATTCCTGGGTAGGCAATTATCTCAACTGTTGAGCCTTCTGGAAGTGGGAGATTCGATTGGGTGCAGGAAATAGCAAAAATAGTGAAAATTAAAATCACAAAACCTTTTCTCATAAAAAAATTATCTCTTCTTTTTTTATGTCTGTCAAATAGAAGCTAATAGCATATGTTTAATATAGCATTTTCTATTATAATCTTTATTTCTTCTTTTCTGTTACAAATTTATTGTAAAGATAAACACCCAACATAGAAATAACTCCCATAAATGCAACCATTCCCCACATGAGGGGTGCGGTTTGGAAGAGTTCAGCGGATGTTCGGTTTAATATGAATTTTTCAAAAAGAAAACCACCGAGGGGAGCTCCAAAAATTGTTCCAATGGCAATAGGAAGGTTTGCATAGCCGAGGTAAAGCCCCTCCTTTCCTTTTGGTGCAATTGCTCCGATATACTGATATATTCTGGGAGATGCAAACATCTCTCCAAATGCCATGCAAGCTATGGAGATAAGAATGAAAATTCCTCCAACTGGAATTTCCAAGCCTAATGAAGTATTTTTAAAAAGATCAAGTCCCGTAAAGTAAGGGAAAATATTTATCAGCACTCCAAAAATTGTAATTGTTATTCCAGCCATTATTGACTTTAATGGAGACCAGCTCCTAGAGACCCTTGTAACAAGAAGTTGAAATAGGACAATTGAGACAGGGTTTACAATTGTGTAAAGTTCAACAGGGGCATCTCTGTCAATGAATCGAAGGAAGAGAGGAATGAGATTGTAAATCTGAACATATATAATCCAGAAGAAACCAATCACCACAAGGAAAAAAACAAATTTAAGATTCTTTAAAACTGTGAAAAGCCCAATAATTGCATCTCCGAGAGATTTCGGTTTATCCACTCCTTCAGTTTTCTCACCCAAATATTTAGGCTCTGAATAGGCGAAGATTATTGTGAGAAGACCAGCGAAAGAAAATGATGTAGCTACATAGGAAAAAATTGAGGGAATTCCGAAATTTGTCCTAACAAAATAAGACACAGTTCTTCCAAGCATGGAACCAATATTGATTGTCATATAGAATATTCCAAAACCAAGGGCAGAGTTTGCGCCTGATGTTTTCTGAACAGTCCCGGAAATGCACGGTTTGACAAAGGAACCTCCTATCCCTATTAGAAGAATCCCTATTAAAACAGGAATTGTGTAATCGACATTTTCACTACCAGCAAGCTTACTCCAGAAACTCTGAACATTTCCCACAACGAGATATCCAATGAAAAGGAGAAGGAATGTAAAAGAAAGAGATTTTTTAAAGCCAAATCTGTCTGCAATGGTTCCACTTAAAGGAGGAAGAAAGTAAAGAAGACCCCATAGGATGGTTCCGTTCAGAAAAGTTGCTTTTGTAGGAGTCATACCGAGAACCTCATGGAAATAAATTACAACAAAGGAAGCAACTGCATAGTAAGCTCCCCTTTCAAGGAGCTCAATTATGTTGGCAATCCAGAAGGTCTTAGGAAAACCTACATTTTCTTTCATTTATTACTCCTTTAAAAGTTTTAAAGTCTATTTTACCTAAAAATTTTTCAAACTGAAATTTTGAACAAGAATCAAATTTGACAATTTCAAAGAGGATGTTTTATTATAAAGGTATGTTAAATCCTTATAAGATTGAAACTTTTGAAGACATTCTTAAAGCATTGAGGGAAAGACCGGAATGGCTTGAGGAGCTGAGGAGAATTATACTCACAGAAGAACTTATATCTCTTCCCCAGAGATTTGAGACATTTATCCAGAAAGATTTCAGACCTCTTAAAGAGAAAGTTGAAAAGATTGAGCTTGATACAGAGACTTTAAAACAGGATGTGGCAATTTTAAAGCAGGATGTGGCAATTCTAAAACAGGATGTGGCAATTCTAAAACAGGATGTGGCAGAGCTTAAGGGAGATAACTTTGAGAGAAAGGTGAGGGAGAGAGCACCTTCTTATTTTGGAAAATTAATAAGGAGATGCAAAGTTTTGAGTTTTGAAGAACTGGCAGAAATTCTTGAGGATGCAGTTGAAAATTTGCTTATTAAAGAAGAAGAAAAAGATAATGTTCTCAATATTGATGTTGTAGCCACAGGAGTTCTAAAGAAAGAAGAGAAAAAGGTTGTTTTAGTGGGAGAGGTATCAATAAAAGCTGATAGAGAAGATGTAGAAAGGGCTTATAAAAGAGCGAGGATAATAAGTAAAGCAATGGGAATTCCCTCAATTTCAGTGGTTATCGGAAAAGAGCTTACAGAAGGAGCTATTAAAAAAGCAGAAGAACTTGGTGTTATAATTATCTAATAAAAAATTTGAAGCTACTTAAAAACTGAAGGAAGCTTGTAGACAATCTTTATCATGAAAATATTATCAGATGGAGTTTTCATGAGAATGTCAAAATCCCTTGAAAATCTGAAATCTCCGGGATAGGAGAGGTCATATCTATTTTGAGTCCAAACAAAGTAAAAAACAGAGCCGGGAAGATATTCCCATCTTAAAACTGCTGTTCCCCTTAAGGATTTGAAATTGAAATCCGGATTGTAGAAGGAGAAAGGAGGAGCTTCTCCATACCCATCGGGATCTACAGTGTAAAAATTGTCTTCAAAAGTAATTGTTGAGACTCCATCACCAAAGATATTGAAATTATATGTCCTCGGTTTAGCAAGCTCTTTGAACTTTGAATATTTCCCTATCGCAAAAAATGGCTGGAGGTAAAGCTGAAAGCTTAATTTCGGATCGAATGTCCAGTTTACCCTTATGCTTGCGGATAGGGTTTTTGAGTTAAAATCAGCAAAAACATATCTTTTTCCATATGTCTCCTTCATTAATGGATCTTCGACTTTTTGAACCCACTGGGAAGTGGAGTAATCCCAGGAATATTCAGGACCAAATGAAATTGATATGTTGCTTCTTGGTTTCCATCTAATGTTGAACCATGAGCTCCAGCTTCTGCTACCCGAGACTGATGATGAGCGTTGAAGACCAATAAAAAGAACAACGGGTTTTCTACTGTCACTGTAAATTTTTAAAAATCCGAATTCTCCCGATGGACTGATTGCAAGAGGTCCACCCCTTGTAAGCTCTTTATTCAAGGATTCAGGAAAGTAACCAGTTGTAAGGCTAAAACCCCAGTAATTAAGGAATTGAGCTTCACCAAATAAAAAATATCCCTCTCCAATTCTGTTCCATCCAAAGTCATAATTTCTATAAGTTCCTAACCCTGCGAACCAGTATCTGAATATTTTCCCTGGTTTATACCATGCATATCCAAAAAAGATGTGGGAATTTATAAGATCCCCTCCCCATTGAAATCCAAGGTCATTGGAATCGAATCCAGGAGAAATAAATCCAATGGCGGTGTTAAAAATAAAATTCCCTCTCTCCTTGTTAAGCATAAGCCTTCCAGCCAACCCCCTCAATGAGGTTGCATTTTCATCAAGATGAACATGACTTGCATCTGGTCTCTGAAAATAGTGCTGGGGAGAAGTCTGAAGCCTTAAAATATCCTCTTTACTACCTTCAACTGAACTTCCACCTAACCAGCCAGTTATAACCCATGTCTTTTCCTTATCTAAGAATGTCCATCCATCAAACCCAAGACAGAATGCCCTTTTGTTTAAAATGGAATTTAAATTTTTATTTTTTAAATCCCTGAGGACAGATGTTACAATAAATCCAAAACCCTTTCTTCCCTCTTTAAACTCCCTCTGCGCCCTTAATAATCCATAGTAGGAAAATGGTTCTATCTCTTCCTTGAACCTCTCTCCAATCAATTCTATCTCTGCATATTCCCTTGCTGTAAGGGCATTTATAAGACCAATGTTCCATCCAGATACCTTACCTGTTAGCTTGAAAGCTCCGAGGATTGTTGTCCTATCGGGATAATGGAAATAGCCATCTGTTGATACATGACCCTGAGGAGCTCGACCAATTCTTCTGCTATAAAAGAAATAGGGATTTGGCCAGTTAAAAGAAGAGTATCTTGTTGCTCCTCCATAACCAAACTCAAATATATTGGAGCCTTCAATAAAGAATGGCCTTTTCTCCTCATAATATGTTTCGAAAGCTGTGAGATTTATTACTGCAGGGTCAACTTCTACTTGTCCAAAATCAGGATTTATTGTTGCATCAAGGGTAAGATTACTCTTCAGCCCAATCTTCATATCAATCCCTGTATCTCCAAAAATATCCTTCCCTTTTCTGAAAGGATTCCCTTCTTCCGATGGATAAAGATTCAACTTTCCAACAGAATAGGGGAAAAGGTCAATCAGTCTTTTAGGTTTTATATTCTCTAATCCCACCAACTTTGCAAAATGAGAAACATATCCCCTCTCCTCCTTGGGAATCCAAACAAAATCATCCTTCTCATTCTTTCTTTTAATGAATCTGTGGAAATTAACACCCCATGTATAAAATTCTTTTTTTGGAAAACGGAGTTGATTGAAGGGGATCTTTATCTCCACACACCAGCCCTTTTCATCCAATTTTGTCGCCCACTCCCATATTCCATCCCATGTGTAATCTCTCCATCCATCATTGTAAAGAATGGCATCAGCAATTGAACCTGATGGATTAACAACAAAAAGAAATCCGCTCATCCTGTCAAAGTATGGATCAACAGCAAAAGAAAAGGAATCTGAATCAACAATTTCATCTCTCCTTACGAGTCTACCAATTATCTTAGTGGGTTCTGAGTCGTAGAGGCGTGCTGCAACATATAGAGAACTTTCATCATAAGCTATCCATACCTCTGTTTTTTCAGTTGGTTCACCTCCATCTATAGGATCTGATTGGACAAAGTCTGAATAGCCATTTCCACCCCAAACTTCTTCATCTAAAACACCATCAATCTTGATTCTTTCATTAATTTTTTTTGCTTGAACAATTTTTTCAATTTTCTTTTCGGTAGTAGAAAAGAGCATTAAAGGAAGTAAAAGGTTTAGAACAATAAAAAAATTAACTCTCATAAACCCTCCTGAATAAAAAATTCAAAATTAAAAATGTAAAAGTTAATGAAGTTGCATCCCAATCAGCAATCCCTTTAATCTTTCTATCTCCTCTCACATTTAATATAAATAAGACGCTAAAAAAAATATAAATGTTCCTCAATAACTCATCTCAAATTAAATTTTAAAAATAAGAATGTCAAAAGATTTTAGAGCAAAAGTATCGCTTGACTACAATATAATTTGATGATTTAATAAATAAGGAAGCATGAAGATGAGAAAAAAAATTCTGATAATTATAATCTTTTTTTTAGTAACACTCCCAGGATTCTCATCGATTATTATAATTGAGGTCAACACTCCAATACATCCTGTTTCTGCTGAATATATAATAAATTCAATAAACAGAGCGGAAAAAGCAAATGCTTCACTATTTTTAATTAAGCTGGATACACCAGGTGGTCTCGACTCTTCCATGAGGGAAATCATTAAGAAAATTCTTAGTTCAAAAGTTCCTGTGGCTGTATGGGTATATCCTCAGGGAGGAAGAGCGGGTTCAGCTGGTTTTTTTATAACAATTTCTGCTGATATAGCAATAATGTCTCCAGGAACATCAATTGGTGCAGCCCATCCTGTTTCTATTCCCGTTGGTGGAGAAAAACCTGATAAAACAATGGAAGAAAAGGCAGCTCGGGATGCTTCAGCTTTTGCTAAATCCCTTGCAGAAAGAAGAGGAAGAAATGCCTCAATGGCTGTTGATGCGGTTTTAAAAAGTTTCTCTTACAGCGAAACCGATGCCCTTAAAGGAGGATTAATTGACCTCATCGCTTCAAACATTGATGAAATAATCGAAAAGCTCCATGGAAAGAAGATTAAAAGATTTGACCAGAAAGAGGTTATTTTAAAATTAAAGGAAGAAAGTATAGAAGAAATTAAAATGAACTGGAGGCAGAGAATTCTCTCTGAGGTTGCAAATCCGAATATAGCTTTGATTTTAATGATGCTCGGATTGCTTGGACTTTATTTTGAACTGAGCAATCCTGGGGCAATACTACCCGGAGTTCTTGGAGCAATATCCCTACTACTTGCATTCTTCGCCCTTCAAATTCTCCCTGTTAACTATGTTGGTCTTCTTTTAATTCTTCTTGCCATAGGGCTTTTTATAGCAGAGATAAAGGTTCAGGGATTTGGAATTCTTGGAATTGGAGGTATAATATCAATGATTTTTGGATCAATGATGCTGTTTAATTCTACAATACCAGGTTTAAAACCTGACCTTTCAGTTGTTATTCCAGTTTCAATAATTTTTGGTCTCCTCTTCCTTTTCTTCCTTTACATCTCCCTAAAAGCTCACACCCACAAAGTCTCAACAGGAGCAGAAGGACTTTTAGGAATGGAGGGAGAGGCATTAACAGATATTTCTCCAAAGGGGAAAGTTTTTATTCAGGGAGAGATCTGGGATGCCCACTCCTCTACAAATATTCCCAAGGGAGCGAGAGTGAAAATTGTAAAGGTATCGGGTCTTAAACTTGAGGTTGAGTTAATTAAAGAGAGTGAGTAAACTAAAAGAATAAAAATAAAAAGGAGGAAAGATGACATCTACTTTGTATGTAATATTGGCAGTGATTTTGATACTCCTCTTCAGCTGGGTCAAGGTTCTGAGGGAGTATGAAAGAGGGGTAATTTTCAGACTTGGAAGATTGTTGCCAAAGCCTAAGGGACCTGGTTTAATTCTTGTTTTCGCACCCATAGATAGGATGGTAAGGATCTCTCTTAGAACGATTGTTCTTGATGTTCCCGCCCAGGATGTAATAACAAGAGACAATGTCTCTGTTAAAGTTAATGCAGTTGTTTATTTTCGAGTTGTTGACCCAAATCTTGCTGTTACTGCTGTTCACGATTATCTTTATGCAACTTCTCAGATTTCTCAAACAACTTTAAGGTCTGTTCTTGGACAGGTTGAGCTTGATGAGCTTCTTGCAGAAAGGGAAAAGCTCAACATTAAACTTCAAGAGGTAATAGATAAACACACAGATCCATGGGGAGTAAAGGTTCAGGCTGTTGAGATAAAACATGTTGACCTTCCTACTGAAATGGTTAGAGCAATTGCAAAACAGGCAGAGGCGGAAAGGGAAAGGAGAGCTAAAATTATCCATGCAGAGGGAGAACTGATGGCTTCCCATAAGTTAAAAGAAGCAGCAGACACTCTGATAAAGAACCCCATTACTGTTCAGCTCCGTTATCTCCAGACATTGACAGAGATCGCAACTGAGAAAAATTCTACAATTATATTCCCTGTGCCAATCGAATTTTTGAAAGCTTTGTTCACTAAAGAATAATTTTAGAGAATGGCGGATAGGAGATCTGATAGAGAGGTAGTTCTTACATCTTCCCAGATTCTCATTATCCTTCTACTACTTGTTATTTTAGTGAGTATTGTTTTTGTCCTGGGTATTTCTATTGGAAAAAGGCAGAAGTCTCCTCAAGCTAAGTTTAAAGAGGAAGAGCTTCCACCTGTTGTGGTAAAGGAGAGGGAACCAGTTAAGGAATTCCCAGAAATAGAAAAAAAAAGGGAATTTCCTGCAAAAGAAAGTGTTCCAGTCTCGAAATTTTATTATATTCAGGTTGGCGCATTCTCCACAGAGACTTCAGCAAATGCATTCGCTGAAAAATTCAGGGAGAAAAATTATCCTGTAAAGGTTCTCCCTCCTTCCCATCGGGATAAGACTCCTGTTTTCAGAGTTAGAGTCGGTCCATACTTAAAAATTGATGAAGCTAAAGATGTTCTCAGTAAACTGAAGCAGACGGGTAAAGAAAATTACTTTATTGTGAGTGAATAGAGAAGGTGAGTTTAAAGAAAAGTTTCTTTGAGGTTTTCCATCGAACATTCCCATGGCTTAAAGATTTGAAAGTTGAGGATTTCCCGCTTCTTTCAACATTTTTTGGTGACAGAAGGTTCAATGTAATTGAATTTCTTAAGGTCATTGAGGATGAAATAGGTATTGCATTTTATGAAGGTGAAGAAATTACAATTGATAAATCATTGATTCCCCTCATACCCAAAGAAATTGCCTTATCCTATGGAATTGTTCCATTGAGAAAAGAGAAGGATAAAGTTGTTATTGCTGTTCCCTTTAATACCTCTTCAAAAATTTTAAGAGCAATTGAGGAGTTGATTGATTCAAAAGTTAAACCTGTATATCTTCCAATAAAACCTATAAAGGAGGCTATTGCAAAGGGCTATGGTGAAGTTGAAATAATGGATAAAATTCTTACGGTCCTTGATGAAAGGAGGGGGGTAATCCCTCCAAAAATATCTTCCCTTAAAGAATCCACCCCTTCAGAGGACTGGTTGAGAGCCATAATCGCAGAGGCTATAAAAAGGAAAGGAAGAAGGATTGATTTTATAAAGGATGAGGAGGGCGTTGAAGTATGGATAAATGGAGAAAACGGGATTGAAAGGATAGCATCTCTTCAGGAGGCTATATATAACCTCATTACAAAGAAAATAGCTTTTTACGCAAACATTAACTACCATGATTTCTCCTCTCCTTTCTCAAGAAGAATAAAACTTCTAATGAAAAACAGATATCTTTATCTTAATATAGTCAATTTTCCATGTGTTAACTCATCAATTCTGAGTTTTGAAATATGGGATCCAACACTCATCTCCAGTGAATTCGCTGAAGCCATAAAGCCTTTAAGAGAATCCATTAGAGTTTTTGAGGAACTTATAAAAGAAGGAAAGGGTGTCATATTTTTTCTTTCAGGAGAAAGCTCTCTGGAAAAAGAATTTTTATACGAGTTTCTATTTTTCCTCAGAAGGGAATTCAAATTAAAAAAAATTGTTTCCCTCGAGAAGGAGATTCTTTCATTTATACCATTCCTCCATCAGTTCCAATATGAGCCAAATTTTCTCCTTAAAAATCTTAACAAAGTTATGGAGATTAAACCTGAGATAACTTTTGTGGAAGTAGAAGATAAAAAGGATCTTAAGCCAGTTCTTGTCAGTGCATCAAGGGCATTTCTTATAGTAAAACCTCCCTTTGAAAGACTCGACGAGCTTCAGAGTTTCATAAGGGAAGAGAGATTACTTTCCGCAATTAAAGCGGGTGTTATAAACGGAATTTTAATTGCAAAGGTTTTTAAAAAAGTGTGCCCAAATTGTAGTGAGGATATCGAAGCTCCCGATGAACTAAAGGATATTGGTTTGCAAGGAAAACTTAAGATAAACAAAGGATGTTATATGTGTTCAGGAGAACTCAGTCCCTTCATTTTTATACTTGATTTTATTCCCGCAAACAAAGATACTCCTGAACATATTTTACTTTTCAAATCGAAAATTGCAGATTTTGCAATGGATCGGGTAAAAAAGGGGCAGGTAGAAATGGAATCTTTTATAGACTTCATACTAAAGACTCAGGAGTTTTAGGATTGGGGAGTTAAGAAAGACCGTAAAGACATGCAAGAGAAAAATTAGTCAAGTTAAATGACAATTTTTCGCTTAGTATTTATAAGAAGCATTTTACAGGCAAAAAATAGAAATGGAAATTTGGAAGTCAAAATACTTTTAAAATGAGAAATTTCTTATTTTTTCTAACTTTTCCTTTCCTTTCTGGAGCTTTAACCTACCTATCTTTTGAAAGGTTTTCACTTTTTCCTTTAGCATGGATTTCTCTCTCAATACCAATCTATATTTTAATATCAAAGAAAAGATACCCCTTTTTAATAGGTTTCTCATGGGCTTTTTCCTTTTACACAATTTCTCTTTACTGGCTTGTTAATGTAATGTCCAATTACGGAAATCTCTCCCTTTTTCTCTCAATAATTTTCTTTCTAATACTTGTAATTGCTCTCTCAAGTTTATTTGGACTTATTTTTTTTTCAATAAATAGTGTTATAAATTCTTTCCCCTCATTAGAGTTTATTACTCCTCCCCTTTTCTGGGTCTCCCTTGAATATATACTCACATTTCTACTTACAGGTTTCCCATGGAATCTAATGGGTTATTCCCAGATTCATTTCATTCCCATTATACAGCTTTCCTCAATAACTGGTGTATACGGTATCTCCTTTCTAATAATTTTTTTTAACTCTTCCATTGCAAAATCATTAAAATCAAGAGATTTTAAATGGCTGATCCCTTCTCTAATTTTATTTATTATTTGCCTCTTCTATGGGATTTATTTAATAGATAAAGGTTTCAAAAAAGAAGGCTCTTTAAGAATAGCTGTGGTTCAGGGGAATACAAGTATGGACGATGAACTTTTCAGAAATGCAAATCTTCTCGAGAAAAAATTCTTAGATTACTTAGAGATGACCAAAAAAGCAATAAATCAAAATGCCAGGCTTGTGATATGGCCTGAAACATCTGTTCCAATACTATTTAGATATGATATAAGGAAAGGAATAATCTTTGAGCTTTCAAGAAATACCAATACTTTCATCCTTGCAAGCTTTACTGACTGGAGGGAGGGAAAATTCTACAACTCCGTTTTTCTAATCTCTCCCTCAAACTCAATCTCTTCAGTTTATGACAAAATCCATCTTGTCCCTTTTGGAGAGTATGTTCCTTTCAAAAAAATTTTTGGGTTTTTCGAAAGTATAACCAAAGAAGTGGGAGACTATACTCCTGGAAGCCAAATAGTCCTTCACTCCATTGATAAAATAAAATTTGGTTCTCCCATTTGCTATGAAATAATCTTCCCTTACATGGTAAGGAGGTTTGTAAAAGAAGGAGCTCAATTCCTTGTTACAGTTTCCAATGATGGATGGTTTGGAAGAAGTGATGCCCCATATCAGCATTTTTCAATTGCATCCATGAGATGTGTTGAAAACAGAAGATATCTTTTGAGAGCAACATCCACAGGAGTAAGTGGAATTGTAGATCCATTTGGTAGGGTTCTGAAGAAAATTGATTTAGGGAAAATGGAATTTGCCATTGAAGATATTTATCCCATAAATGAAAAAACATTCTATTCAAAATATGGAGATATTTTGGCTAAATCCTGCTTGACTATATCATCTATTTTATTTATTCTTTCATTATGGAGGAAAAATAAATGGAATTAGGAGAGGCAAGAAAAGAGCTTGAAGAAATTAGGAAAAGGATTGATGAACTAAGAGGTTTTCTTTGAAATAGATAAAAAAAGAGCCCATCTCGAAGAAATAAACAAAAAACTTCTCGAGCCCGAAATATGGACGAAACCAAAGGAGGCGGGTGAACTCGCAAAGACAAAGAAAGATATTGAGGAAACCATTGATTTATTTGAAGAGTTGAAGAGAGCATCTGAAGATATAGAGGCTCTTATTGATCTTGGAGAGGAGGGGGAGGAAGTTCAAAAGGAGCTGGAGGATTCCATTAAAAAAATGAAAAGGAAACTTGATGAAGTCGAAGTTATGACACTATTTTTTGAAGAGGATGACAAAAGGAATGCAATTCTTACAATCCATCCAGGAGCGGGTGGAACAGAATCCCAGGATTGGGCCCAGATGTTAATGAGGATGTATCTTAGATACTGTGATGAAAAAGGTTTCAAGACAGAGATTGTTGATTTTCAGCCGGGGGAGACCGCAGGGATAAAAAGTGTGACAATAAGGGTTGAGGGGAAATATGCTTTCGGACATCTCTGTGCTGAATCAGGTGTTCACAGGCTTGTCAGAATTTCACCCTTTGATTCTAACAAAAGAAGACATACATCCTTCTCAGCTGTGTTTGTATATCCTGAAGTGGAGGATGATGTAGAAATTGAGATAAAACCTGAAGATTTAAGAATAGAAACATTCCGTTCCAGCGGAAAGGGTGGGCAGCATGTAAATGTCACAGACTCTGCAGTAAGAATAACCCATATTCCAACAGGAATAGTTGTATCATGCCAGAACGAACGCTCCCAGCACAGAAAC
Organism: uncultured Clostridia bacterium; assembly: GCA_964649495.1. Lineage (GTDB taxonomy): Bacteria > Acidobacteriota > Aminicenantia > JBFLYD01 > JBBIMS01 > JBBIMS01. The sequence goes on from CAZYPR010000002.1 coordinate 61,691, forward strand.
AGAGAGACCGCAATGAAAATTCTCAAGTCAAGACTCTATGAACTCGAGAGAAGAAAGAGACTGGAAAAAATACAGGAGATTGAAGAATCAAAGGGTGAAATTGCATGGGGGAATCAGATTAGATCATATGTTCTCCAGCCCTATCAAAAAATAACCGACCACAGAACAAAGGTTGAAATAGGTGATGTCCAGAGGGTTCTCGATGGATACCTCGACGAACTCATCCGCGCCTATCTAATCCATAGGAAGCAGGGGAGAAAGTAAACTTTCCAAAATTATATTGTATATGTGATTTTCTTTTTTGGATGAAAGGTATTGTATGGTTTGGGGAGCTCTTGTTAGCTCCGTATCATAAAAATCTTTTAATTATTGATAAGTGTGGAGGCTGGTGTCCGCAGTAGGAAGAATATTTACTCCAAGATATGTCATTATTACAGCAAGGAATCCAAGAATTGCAAAATAGGCAGACTTCTTTCCTCTCCAACCCCTGACAAATCTGAGATGGAGATAAATCAGATAGATAAGCCATGTTACCAGAGACCAGTTCTCTTTTGGATCCCATCCCCAATAGTCTCCCCATGCCTCTTTTGCCCATACTCCACCAATTAAAAGCCCGAGGGTAAGGGCAATAAATCCGAATTGAATTATTTTGTATGTGAAATTGTCGAAATCAAGATATTTCTGCTCAAGCCAGTGATTTTCAGGGAGTTCCTTCACTTCAGGGAATAGAAGATAAAGTATAGCAGTTACAAAGGAAATGAATAAAGCGGAGTAAGCAATAAAGTAAATTATGACATGGGGAATAAACCAGAAGGATTGTAGAGCTGCGGGAAGATTTATTTTGTCAATGTCTGCTTTGAAAAGAGCATAAAATAAAGCAAAAAATGAGAAGGCTGATGCAAATATTCCGATAAACCTTAATCTTGTTAAAAGTTCTATGATAATGTAAAGGAAAGCTACTGTCAGAGAGAAGAAAATCAATGTCTCATAAAGTGTTCTTATTGGTGGATGACCATAACTTATCCAGGTTGAGATGAAGAGGGAGAGATTTAAAAGGAATGAAATTAAAAAGAAAATTGTAGGAACAATCTTTGGAATCCGTTTCCTTTTCAAAAAATAAAATATGTAAACAAGAAAAGAAATAGCATAGGAAATCAAAGAAAGTTTGAAGAGAATTGGCATTCTTGAAAACATTATTGAAATCATCTTCTCTCTCCTATTCTTCAGTTTTAATTTTTATAAGCCTCCCCTTTATAAAGAAGGAATGGAGAATCCCAAGGGAAAGCATTATAAAGCCAAGCCAGACAAACCCGAGCCCGGGATCTTTAACCACCTCAATCCCTGAATATGTCAGATCTTTGGGATCATAATTTGATTGATAAAATGCAAAACCTTTGAACTTGAAAGGCTTGTTAACCTCAATCTCAACCTCTTTCACTGGATAACCCTTTTCAAAAAACCTCAATTTGCTCCTGTAATCCTTGATTTCCTCCATCTTCCTCTCAAAAGTGATGGCAAGATCTCCATCTTCAAGATAGATCGGTTCTGGATTACTGGCAATGAGGAGGTGCTCCCTTGTATCATCTCCCTCAATTCTAAGGAGAATGGCGGGATTAGAAGGATTAGTTGATTTAGATGCAAAGTCAGAAACTATTGAGGCATTTTTAAATATTTCCTCAATGGTTATCTCCCTTGAATCTATCTGGAGGGTATAAGGATTCTCAAATTCTTCTATTTTTGAGCTTTTTTCATCAAGAATCTTTAAAGTTTTGGAAGAACCATAAACAAATAAGTGTCTTTTTGCACCAGAAGAACCTTCCTCAAATTTATATTTTATTTCAATGGCACCATCAAAGAGAGAAACCTTCTCAAATCCTGAAACCTTTCCAAAAATCCATACACTTTGAGATTCTCCGTTCTTTCCTGTTATTTCAACTCTTAAAGCAGGATTTTTTGGCTCACAGGAAAGGGAGAAAGCGGTTTTCTTCTCAGTATCATAGATAAAATGAGGGAGGAAATCTATGAATTTCAATTTATATCCATCCTTTTCGAAAATGGTTCCCTTTTCAACTTCAAGAGTATAATTTTTTCCCTTTATTGTTATTTCCACTAAGTTTCTCCATTTGGGAGTTGAAAAGGAAACACCCTTCTCTAAGTTTTCATCGGGCTCCCAGCTAAAATGGATTGCAAATTCTCCATCAGGAGAAAAATAACTTCTTTTTTCTTTGTTGAGAAAGATTTCTTCTCTTCCATCTTTGCTTTTTAGTGAAATTCTTAGAAGGGGATTCAGTTTATCTCCTCCCCCCTTAACAACTTTATGAGCAAAATAGAAATCGGGATAATACTCCTTTATGTAAAAAACTGTATTTGGAGAAAGCTTAACTTTTTTCCTATCCTCTGGCTTTAGAGAAAGAATAGCTCTAAATTTATTAGTTTTTTCAGAGAACTTCCAGAGAAGCAACCTGTATTCAGGGACATATTCTTCAAGGGAGAAGTTTGCAAGCTCAACATCAAATCCGAGTCGCTTTGTTTTTGAGGTTTTAAAACCCTTTTCGATAAGATTTATTTCTCCCTTCCTTTCTCCTATGTGAAAATCAATAAATCCCTTTACTCCCGCAATATCTCCAATGAGTGCTCCAAAAAGTATTACAACTATTCCAAGATGGGTCATGTAGAAGCCAAGTTCCCTCCAGTTCAACCTTTTTCTGGTTACTGTGCAAACTGTAAGGGATAAAGCGAGTATAATAAGGAAGGAGTTAAACCACCAGCTTTTATATAAAGAATCAAAGAAAAAAAAGAATATGATAGAAGAGAATGAACCAAGTTTTTCTTTATAGAATTGGGATGGCTGATCCTGAACAATGAAGGTTCCAATAATAATTGATACAGTAATAACTGCTAAAAGAGCAACAGCAAATCTAACTGATTTCAGGTATGATAAGACTTTTGAAAAGAAAATAAGGGAAAGGAGGATTGAGACTAAAAGAAGGGGAATTATAACCCAGATGGAAGGAATATTATTAAAGAATTTTATGTGTAAAAGCTGGAAAATATTTACAATAAACCCAATTACCCATATTACCAATACACTTTTTCCTATTCCAATCTTACTCATAGGTTTTCAATTATATCACTTTTTTAAAAATTAAGTTAAAGCTATTCCTTTGGAAGAGGAACCTCGGTAATCTCTCCTAATTTTAGAGCTTTCAGCTGGTTCTCAATTTCAGCTTTTTTACCAACTATGAGAATCACAAGCTCTTCAGGATGGATTGTTCTCTTTGCCATTTCGAGAACCTTTTGCTCATTCACTTTAAGTATTCTTGGAATATAAGTCTCGAGATAATTATCAGGAAAGCCTGCGAGTTTCAGAGATATAAATTCTCGGAGAACAGCAATTGCAGAATCAAATCTATGGACAAATGCGTTCTGTTCATATTTCTTTGCCAGTTCAATCTCTTCTGAAGTAACTGGATTTTTAACTATATCAACCATTATCTCTCTCATTGTTGAGATGGCTTCTCCAACAGATTGATTTTTTGTCATGCAGAAATTGAAGAATGTTCCCAAGTCTCTTCCCGCTCCCACCATCCCGTATGTCGAATAGGCAAGTCCTTTATGGGAACGGACCTCCCTCATTAGTCTGGAATTAAATCCACCCGCTCCATAAATGAAATTCAAGACATTAATTTCAACATTATCAGGATCAAGTCTGTTTATTCCAAGATGACCCATACATATTACCGCTTGAGTTATATCTTCCTTGTTTATTATGTAAACACCTGGCTTTGAGGCAAGGGAAGCCCTTGGAAGAGAGAGTTTCTTAGTAGGAATACCCTGCCAGTTTTTGAAGCTCTTCTTAAAAAGGGAAAGAGTCCTATTCAAATCGAAATCACCAGCAAGACCAATTGTAACTTCAAGATTTTTGATATTCTCTTCATAAAATTTCTTCACATCTTCAAGAGTTATCTGATTTATACTCTCAGTTGTTGTCCTTCTTACCTCAGGGAATTCTTTCCCATAAACAAGTTCTGAGAAGAGAATCCTTCCGGTTACCATAGGGTTGTCCCATCTCCTTCTTATTGACTCGAGTTCCCTTTTCTTTTCTAAATCAAATCTATCTTTGTCAAAAGCGGGATTATAGATAATATCCATAAGGATTTTCCAGGTTTCCTCAAAATTCTTTTTCAAGCTCCAGAGAGTAATCTGGGAGAACTCTGCTCCAGGAAAAATTGTTATTGATGAGCCAAGATAATCAAGCTTCTCTTCAAGTTTCTCAGGTGGGAACTCTTTTGTCCCTCCGCTCTTCATAAGTCTGAATGTGATTGCTGAGAGTCCCTCCTTTCCTTTTGGATCCTGAAGGCTTCCAGATTTCAAAATCAAAAAAACATTTACTACAGGATTCTCCCTATCCAGTTTGTAGTAAAGGTCAACACCTTTCTTAATCTTTATGAAATCAGGTCTTAATGGTTTAAACTGAATGTCCTTGAATTTTAGTTGTTTTGGGTCTTTCTGGGAGTAAGAAGGAATCGAAAATAAAATCGAAATTGATAGAAGTAATACAAATAATTTTAATTCTCTTTTCATTTTCCCCTCTCCAAATTCATTTTGATCTTTCTTTTCTTAGTAAAATACCAACTGTTCTATTGTTTTCAGTAAAGTATTTTTTTGCAACATCCATAATATCCTGGGGAGTTATTTTCTTCATTTCAGAAACCCTTTTGAAATCAGCATCTATGTCGTTAAATAAGAGAACATTTCTCAAAATCCTCATTGCAAGGAAGATATTCTCTGCAAAGCCGATGGATCTGTAAAGGGAAGCCTCAGCCTGATTGATTGCCCTTTCAAGTTCTTCCTTTGAAACAGGTTCTGTTTTAAGCCTTTCCAGATGCTCATAAATTGCCTTTTCAAGCTCTTCTGGAGTGTGGGGGGATCTTGGGAGGCAATAAATTGTAAAGAGGGAAGGGTATCTAACCCCAGGATCATTAACATATGAAAAAACATTGAGTGCCATTTTTCTATTTACTACAAGGTCTCTTCTCAGTCGGGAAGAATCTCCTCTGGTAAGGATATAACTTATTACCTCAAGAACAATATTTTCCCTTTCAAACCATGATGGAGCGTGAAATCCTATCTGGAGTCTTGGTTCTGCATCAAATTTTACAACAACCCTTCTTTCTCCCTTCTGCGGTGGCTCGATGAATTCAGGTCTTGGAGGCTCAGGTCCTGATGGAATATCTCCAAAATACATCTCTGCAAGCCTTTTTACCTCTTCAAACTTAACATCTCCAACAATTCCGGCAACCATGTTATTAGGAATGTAAAATCTCTTGAAGAAACTTAGGGCTTTTCTCTTATTAAGGGTGAGGAGGTCCTCCATATAACCTACGACAGAGTGACGATATGGGTGAAGAATGAATGCGATATTGTAAAATTCCTCATCTAAGAATCCATCGGGGTTGTTGTCCTCATACATTCTTCTTTCCTCGCATACAACATCCCTTTCCGAATAGAATTCTCTGAAGGAGGGGTATTTGAATCTCTCAGATTCGATCAGGAACCATAGCTCGAGCCTGTTGGATGGAAGCATTACAAAATACTGGGTAGTATCATTGCTTGTGCTGGCATTTAAAAATTCTCCACCATTTTCAGAATAGATTCTGTCAATCTCATCTTTTACTACATATTTTCTGTGCTCATTCTGGAGCTCCCTCAATTTTGCTCTGAGGGCTTCAATTTTTTTGCTATCAGCAAGTTTTCCTTTTGAATATTCCTCCGATAGTTCATCTCCTATCTTGTCCATCTCTTCAAGAATCCCCCTCTCCTTCTCCCAATCCTTTGAACCAATAACTGGTGTTCCCTTGAAAGCCATGTGCTCAAAAAAATGAGCAATTCCTGTCTCGCCTTTCCCTTCGTCGACACTTCCAACTTTAACCATTATCATCCCAGCAAATGTCGGAACCTGATGCCTTTCAAGGACAAGGAACCTCATTCCGTTGGAAAGGGTAAAGCTCTTAACCTTTCCTGAGAATCCTTCCCCTAAAATGAATGGAGGAAGAACCAGAAGAAAAATTAGTGGAAAAACAAACCTTTTCATAAAACCTCCTTTGAAAGTCTAAAAGTCAAAATTAAAAATTCAAAAGAGTAATTTAAAATAGAAATGGATCCTTTCGAGCTAACCCTCATATTTTAATCATCTAACAATAGAGCCGTTGGGGACATCTCTGTCAAAAAATGGTATAACAGCCTTCCCTCCCACATCAGCTGCAAGAATCATCCCATTGGATTCAATCCCTCTTATAACTGCGGGTTGTAGATTTTTGACTATTATTAGCTTTTTCCCAATCAGGGTCTCTGGTGGATACTCCTTCGCAATTCCCGCAACAAGATTCCTTCTTTCATCGCCAATGTCAACGATTAGCCTTAGAAGTTTTTCCGCTCCCGCAACTCTTTCCGCATGAATTACTTCACCTACAACAAGTTCAACTTTTTTGAATTCCTCAATTGTTATCATAATTCCTCCTTCAAATCAAAAATATTTTATTTTTTACTTCAAACATTGTCAAATTTTGCTAAGACGAAGGAGGTGATGGTATTCTCACTATAACAGTTGTCCCTCTCCCTTTTTCCGAAATTATATCAAGCTCTCCCTTATGGAATGACACTATTTTATATGTGTTGTAAAGACCAAAGAATTCCTTCTTCTGTTTTTTTGTTGAGAAGAACGGCTGGAAGATCCTCTTCTTTGTATCCTCTCCCATTCCTACTCCTGTATCTTTTATCCTTATCTCTACAAAATTCTCAAAATTCTTTGTCTCGATTCTAAGGATTCCACCTTCTCTCATGGCTTCAAAGGAATTGAGAATAACATTGAAGAAAGCCTGTTTCAAAAGCTCTTTGTTTCCGTAAACTAATTTATTGTGATTGTAAATCTTTTCTATTTTTACATCAGAATTGTAAGATTTGCTTTTCAGATAATTCATGCATGAGATAAGGGCTTCCTCTATAACTTCCCTCCCATCAATCTTCTTTAAAACCTCTTTGCTATCTTCTATTGATTTGTAGAAATTCTCAACAATTTTAATTCCTGAATCAACAGATTTTTTTATTTCCTCTAAATCTCTCTGAATCCCATCTGGAGGATTCTTAATGGAAATCAGTTCCAATCTTCCCTGTATAACTGAAAAAATATTATGGAAATAGTGAGCCACTTCCTGAGAAATCTCATCGATAAGTTGAAGTTTTTCAGCGTGAATTACCTTTTCTTGAGCTTCTGTGAGCTCATCGTATGCCTTCTTTAACTCTCTGTATAATGTTGCATTCTCAATTATTATTCCAAGAATATCCCCAAGGGTCTCAAGAAGAATGGCATCTTCCTGAACAAATTCATTTACTTTATTACTTTGAATATTCAAAACACCAATTACCTCTGTCTCAGTCCTTATGGGAACATCAATTTCAGATTTTGTCATACTCAGATAGGGAGCAATGTAATCAGGGTCCTTTGAAACATCATTTACAATAATGGTTCTCTCCTCCCTAAAACATTTACCAATAAGTCCTTCTGAAACTTTCTGGACAAACCCAGGAGGTGTGAGCTCTTTCCATTCACCAGAGCCTCCTTTAAAAACCAATCCACCCTTTTCTTCTTCATAAATCATAATTGAAACATAGGGATAACTTAGGTATTTATGGACAAGCTCTGTTATCCTTTCAAATAATTTCTCAGTCTCTTCCATTGGCATTAACTCAGAAACTACATTCCAGAGGAGTCTGAGACGAGTGGAAAAATTTTCCTGAACAAGGTAGGCTTTTTCTCTCTCTTTAATTCTCTTTGCCTCCAATGATGTTGTTACGAAAGTTACAATAGCAATAAGAATTAAGTATAAAAGTTTTGTAATAAAGTCATGCCAGTTCTCTGGATAACGAAGATCTCTAAAACATACAATAGAGTAAACTACAGCGGTTCCTCCTAAAATTGAAAAAACCTGTCTGGGCTTTAGTAGTATGGGAGAATTTACAAAAGAGATGAAATAAAGATAGAACAATGAACTTTTTATGCCCCCTGTAAAATATATACCAGCGCTTATAAACAACATATCCATGATTAAGAAGAACTGACTCATCCATTCCTGGAATATATTTTTTGCAATCACATAAGCTATCCAGCTATTGTAAAAAGCACATAAAATAATTACAACTATTATTCCTATGTAATTTATATTTTTGAATAATGGAATGATACCTGCTACCACCAAAATTACAAAAAATCTTACAAATACATTATCCTTCTGCCATTTCTTAATTAGTTCAAAATCTTTATCCATTCTCAGCCTCCTTGGACTCCTCCCACAATCTGTCCATCTCTTCAAGGCTCGAATCCTTTAAACTTTTCCCCTCCTCCCTCAATTTTCTTTCAATGTATTCGAATCTTCTTTTGAATTTTTCATTGGTCCTCCTCAAAGCAAATTCAGGGTTTATCCCCGAAAGTCGGGAGAGATTAACTATTGAAAAAAGAATATCCCCTATCTCATCCTCAATCTTCTCTTTATCTTTATTCTCTATCGCCCTTTTTAGCTCTGAGATCTCCTCTTCTACCTTAGAAAGAGCTGAGAGAGCAGATTCAAAGTCAAAACCAACCCTTGAAACAATTGTTGTGATTTTATAGGCTGAGAGGAGGGAAGGAAGATTTTCTGAAATTTCCGAAAGAAGTCCTTCCTTTTCATTCTTCTTAAAATTTTCCCAATTCTCAAGAACCTCTCTTGAGGAGCTGAACTTTTCCTTTCCAAATACATGGGGATGCCTCTCAATTAATTTTTTCACAGTTCCTTTAACAACATCGTAAAAATCAAATTCACCCTTTTCTTTCTTTATCTGGGAAATGAAAATAACTTGGAGTAGAAAGTCACCAAGCTCTGATTTAACTTCTTCAGCTGATCCTCTTTTTATAGCATCAACAAGTTCCCATGCCTCTTCTATTATAAATTCTGTTAAGGTCTCCTCTGTTTGCTCTCTGTCCCAAGGGCACCCCTCAGGTCCCCTTAACATCTCCATGACTTTGAGAAGCTCCTCAATGGGAGATAGTCTTTCCAGCATTTTCAATAAAAAATTATAATGCATTTTTTAAAAGAAATAAATCAACATATTGACTAAATGAGAAAAATCTTGAAAAATTAAAATTATGTTAAAGTATTTGAAGATAAAAAATCTTGCAATTATTGAGGACCTTGAGGTAGAGCTGGAAAGAGGCTTTAATATATTTACTGGTGAGACAGGAGCGGGAAAGTCAATTATAATGGATGGAATAAGGTTGATATTCGGAGAAAGGGCTGACCCTGATATGGTTAGAACAGGAGAAAAGAGGGCAGAAATTACTGCTGTGATTGAGATTGAAGATGAGAAATTGAAAGAGGAATTTCCATCCTTTCCATGGGAAAACAACGAAATAATTCTCAGAAGGGAGATACAGGTTTCTGGGAAAGGAAGGATTTATTTTAACGGCTCTCCTGTCCCCCTTTCAGTATTGAAAAGCCTTGGAGAAAAGCTTTTCGATATATTTGGACAGAATGACCACATCTTCCTTCTTGACACAGAATATCAGTTAGATTATCTCGATTCCTTCGGAAATCTTATCCCTTTGAGGGATGAAGTTGGGAAAGTATGGAATAAACTTCAGGAGCTTAAAAAAGAGAAAGAGGAGATTGAAAGGAAGGAAAGGGAGAGGGCTCAGAGGCTTGATTTTCTTGAATATCAAATAAAAGAGATTGAAAGGGCAAATCTAAAAATTGGAGAGGATGAAGAGCTTGAAAGGGAGAGAATCAAGCTCCTCAATGCAGAAAAGATATTCTCTGAAGCGGAATCTGCCCTTGAGATATGTTATTCAGGTGAAAAATCTATAAGTTCTCTCCTTAAAATTTTGAGCAAGAGATTAGGAGAACTCTCGAGGTTTGAGCCCCAGTTTTTGAGTTATTTAAAGAGTATTGATGAATTTTCCCTTACAACAGACGAATTAGGAAGAACCCTCTCTGAATTCAGGGATGGAATTGAAGTCAATCCTTCAAAACTCGAAAAAATTGAGGAGAGAATCCATGCAATTGAAAAACTTAAAAAGAAATGGGGACCAACCATAAAAGATATTCTTGATTCCCTTGAGTCTGCAAAAAAAGAGAGAGAGTCTCTTTTATCTTCTGAAGAAAGGATGGAGAATTTGAATAGAGAAATAGAGAATCTTGAAAAGGAGTATGAGAGACTTGGGGAAGAACTTTCAAAAAAAAGGGAAGAAAAAGGTAAAATCCTTCAGAAAGAGATAGAGAGGGAGCTTTCATTTCTCGGAATGGAGAAGTCCCGATTTTTTGTAAAAATTGAAAGGTTAAGTTATGAAAGAAGAGGGGAGAAAGGGATTGACTCCTGTGAATTTTACATTTCACCAAACCCTGGGGAGGAACCAAGACCAATGAGGAAAATTGCTTCTGGAGGTGAGCTTTCGAGAATTATGCTGGCAATAAAATCAGTCGGAAGAGAAAAGGAGAAACCCAAGATTTTGATTTTTGATGAGATAGATTCTGGAATAGGTGGAGCGGTGGCGGAGTGCGTGGGTGAGAGGCTCAAAAAACTCGCTTTAAAACATCAGGTTATCTGTATAACCCATCTCCCCCAGATAGCAAGTTTTGCTGAAAATCATTACAAAATTTATAAAGTTGTTGAAAAGGGAAGGACATTTACAAAATTAGAGGAGTTGGAATGGGAGAGCAGAGTTAAGGAGATTGCAAGGATGATGGTAGGTGCAAATATAACTGAAACATCCCTCAAAAATGCAGAAGAGATTTTGAAAAGAAAGTTAGAAAAGAGCTAAAACTCCAAATTTTCACTTCGTAAGTGGAAATTCCTTAATCTTCACATTTATCTTCTTTTGAACTAAAAAGACAAGCACAATTCTTCCCAATTCTTTTTGCATGATAAAGGGCAATATCTGCCTTCTCTATCAATTCCTCTTTACTTTTTGCATCTTCAGGAAAAGTGGAGATACCAATACTTACAGTAACAGGAAAATTCTTTCTCACAAGATGAAGAATTCTCTTGGCAACTTCTATTGCCCCTTTACCTGTATTGGGGAGGAGGATACAGAATTCCTCTCCTCCATAGCGAAAAACCATATCAGACCTTCTAACTGAATCGGTAAAAATTTTAGCTATCTCCTTCAACAAAATATTTCCCGCCTGATGTCCAAAACTATCGTTATAATTCTTGAAATTATCAACATCTATCATCAAAAGGGAAAGGGGGGTTGAATATCTTTCCGCTCTTGATATTTCCCTTGATAGGGTCTCATGGAAAAATCTAAGATTATAGACCCCGGTTAAATGATCAACTATTGCTTCCTTCAGAAGATTCTGTCTCTCTAAAGCTTTTCTTACAACAAGTTTTATCTGATCAAGATTGAAGGGTTTGAGGATGTAATCGTATGCTCCTTCCTTCATTGCTTCAATTGCTGATTCAATGGTTGGATAACCTGTTATCACTATTACAGTTGTGTTTGAGTTTTTCTCCTTGAATTTTCTTATCACCTCAATTCCATTCATTCCAGGCATTTTAAGATCAGTAATGACCACATCAAAGGATTTCTCCTTCGCAATCTCTATCCCCTCCTCTCCTGATGATGCTGTGGAAACAGATAAATTTTCATCTTCAAAGAGCTCTCTAAGGAGTTCCCTTATGTTTTCCTCATCGTCGATAACAAGAATATTAGCCCTCTTTTCCATTATTTTCTCCTTTTGAGGAAGGAAGATAAATGTAAAAGGATGTTCCCTTTCCCTCCTCTGATTCAACCTTTATATCTCCTCCATGCTCTCTAATTATATTGTAAGAAATAGAAAGCCCAAGTCCCACAGATTTTTTGTCATGCTTTGTTGTAAAGAAGGGTTCAAAAATTTTTGAAAGATTCTCTTTTGAAATTCCATGACCAGTGTCAGAAAAGGATATTTTAACCATATCATCCTCTATCTCTGTAGAAATTTTAAGTTCTCCTCCATTTGGCATTGCATCCTTTGCATTCACTATCATATTTACAAAGACCTGTTGAATCTGATTTGGAATTCCCTTTACAAGTGGAAGATCTACTTTAAAATCTGTTATTACATCAATGTTGCTAACAGTTAATTGACTTTTGAGTAAGGAAAGAGTATCCTCAATAACCTTATTTATGTCAAAAATTTCAATTCCTTCTGAGGGTTTTCTACTAAAGGAGAGTAGTTTTTCCACTATTATCTTACATCTCTCAGATTCTTTTTCAATTTTTTCCAAATAATTTTTAAAAATTTTGAAAGTTTCAGGATCTAAATTGAGTTTATCAAGCTTTGAAGAGAGGAGCTGGGTGAATCCAAGGATTGATGTGAGGGGATTATTTATCTCGTGGGCTACTCCCGCACCAATCTGACCTATCACTGCCATTTTTGCAGATTGAATAAGCTGAGAGTGGGCATTTTTCAGCTCCCTTGTTCTATCCTCAACCATCCTTTCCAAAGATGAACTGTATTCTTTAATTTCGCTGTAAGCTTTTTCCAACTCCTCAGCCATTTTATTGAAGGAATCTGCTAAGCTTCCTATCTCATCCCTTGATTTTATACTAACCCTATGGGCAAATTCTCCCTTTTCCATCGCTTTAGTAGCTTCTTTTAGTTTTTTCAAAGGTGATGTTATTCTCAATGAGCCTATTGTAGCTATTAGAATTCCAAGGATCATAAGAACTAATGTTGTTATTACAGCATTAAAAATTATGGAAATCCTCTCTTGAAATATTCTTTCAGGAGAAAGGGAGACCCTTGCAATCCCTATAATTTGAATATTCTCTTCCAGATGGGATGTGGTAGTGATGGGGCAGAAAAAATCATAAATTGTGTTCTCAATTTTTAAATGGGATTTTTCATTTATTTGATGAACAAAATCATATCTTTTTTTCAGGAGAGAGGTATTCATACAGGTCATGCATCTCTTTAAAGCATTTTCAGGAATACTATTGTCAACTTTCCCTTTTTCTAAGGAAGCAATTTCCTTCCCATTAAGATTGTAAACCCCAACAAAAATCACATCCTTCTCTTCAATCAATCCTTTTAAAATCGGCTCTAAGAATACCCTATCCTCAGAGAGAACACCAAGTTCAGAGGAAAATGCAAGACCTTTTGAAAGGACTTTCCCTCTCTCAATAAGTTCCTGCTTCAACATTTTTGTTGAGTTTAAAAAATTGAAAATAAAGATAGAAATTGAAATAAATAGAGCAAAGAGTATCAATACTAAGTTGAATTTTCCTCTAAGAGTCATTTTTTCCTGCTGAATATAATTGAAGAACTCATAAGATTACCGTGAAAATTTCCAAACCCTGGGAAGAAACCCTGCTCTCCAAAAGTGAATACACCTATGAAAGGTTTTCCTCCAAGAGCACTTTTTATTCCTTTTGCCATTTCTCCAAGATCATTTTCAGGAATTGCCAGCATTGTTCCCGCACAGTATATGAGTATACCACCTGCAATATCTTCTTCCTTTATAGCACCCCTTGCCCTTGCAAGTCTTGCGGTTAACCCAGGTCTTTTCACCAACATCTCTGGAGTTCCTTTCATAAAATAGAGCTCCTCACCCTCTCTCACATCAACAAAGACCTCAAGGGATTTTGGAGGATTTGATGGAAATGATTTTGGATGGATGAGGAGAAAGGATGCAATCCCTCCAAGGGGATAAATTTTCCTTCCAAGAGGTTCGAGATTTGTTTGTAGAAGTATATTCGGAGATGAACTCTCCAGCTCATTTTTAAGTCTGCCTCCAATCCATTCATTGTAAACCTCTCCAGCGGGTCTACCATCAAGCTCATAAATGACCCTTCCTTTGCAGGATGTGACTTTTGCCCTATAATCTGTTGGATTGAATCCAGAAAGGAAGGAATGACCTATCCTGAAATCAGAATAGATAGCCAAAAGAACAACACCCCTTCTCAAAACCTTTTCATTCCCGAATATTCTCCATCTTCCTTCTATTTTATCATCTGCAGAAGCCCCTCCGTAAATTGGAACCTTTCCCTTTCCAAAAACCTCCTCAATCCCTTCCAAAATCTCCTCCTCATCACCAATCGAGGAGGTAGCCATGAGAACAATTGTTGGAAGATCCTTTTCAGTCTTTCCTGCATCCTTAATTGCTTGAAGAATTGCAGACCTCCCTGCTTCTTTTGGATTCTTTATTTTTTCCATATCAGAAATTCCTATGCCAAAGGAGATTTTTTTAGAAGAAATACCAAGAAGAGCAAGGGAACCTTTGTGAAAACCATCATTTGTTAAAACTCCAAAACAGGAGGTTTCACCAAAGACCTTTACTTTCCTTCCAAAAATTCTATTTACCTCTTTTAGAATTTCATCAGGCTCATATCTTACTGTTGAATAAAGGATTATTATATCAGGCTCAACCTTTAGCTTTTCCTTTAATTGATTTACCGCCTCTTCAACTGCTTCCTTCCCATTTTCCTTTGCACTCCACCCATTTCCAATGTAAATCTCTTCCGAATTGGAGAGAAAAGGAATTAAGAAAAAAATATAGAAATAAAGAAAATATTTTTTAATCATTCTTCCTCCTTTTTGATTTAAAAACTTTTCTTAATGCCTCTTTAAAACTCTCTATATTAAGGGGTTTTTCAATTGTCAGGTCAACATATTCCTTCTCTCCATTCTCTATCTCAGTCCAACCTGTAAGAAGTATAACGGGGGTTGAAGGAAACCTTCTCTTTATTAATTTTGCAAGGGAAATCCCGTCCATTCCAGGCATTCCAAGATCAGTTATTATTAGATCAAAGAATTTACCACTTTCAAATGATGAACTCAATATTCTCTCTGCCTTAATTCCATCTTCTGCCAATTCAACCCTCTGACCTTCAGATTCAAGAAATTCCTTAATAAATTCCCTTACCATCTCATCATCATCCACAACAAGAACTCTTAAGGAGGAAAGCTTCTCGGAAACCTTCTCCTTTTCAATCTTCTCTTTAACCTCCTTTACAGGAAATGTCAGCCGAACAGTTGTTCCTTTTCCAACAGAGCTTTCAATCTCCATCTTCCCATTGTATCTCTTTACTATCTCATTGACAATCGATAGTCCAAGACCTGTCCCCTCCTTTTTAGTAGTGTAAAATGGCTCAAGACAACGAGCCTTTGTCTCTTCATCCATCCCAATTCCATTGTCAGAAACCTCAAGAATTAATTTATTTTCAGAAACTTTTGCTTTCAAAACTATTTCCCCTCCATTGGGTAACGCATCAACAGAGTTGAGAACAAGATTCATAAGAGAATCCCTCAAATGAGTTTTAACTCCTAAAAAGGGAGGGGTTTGAGGGGGAACCTCTTTCTTTATTTTTATTACTAAACCTTTCCTTTTGGGAATCTCCTTCCATTTAGGAGAAGTAATCTCGATTACCTCATCGAAAACTTTTTCTATATCCACTATGACCTCCTCTTCTTCCTCCCTCCTGTAAAACTCCTTGAGCCTTGATACTGTAAGGAATATCTGCTCTGCTGAGGTCTTTATGATCTGGAGGTAATCCCTTTCCTTTTTGTTAAGTTTTGATCTCTGAAGAATGAGTTCAGTGTATCCAAGGATAGGAGAGAGGAGATTGTTTATATCGTGGGCAATCCCTGATGCAATCTGTCCAAGAATTTTCAACCTTTCCTCGTGGAGTCTAATTGCCTGTGAGCTTTGAAGTTCTTTATAAGATTTTTCCAATTCCTTGTAAATTTTTAAATGAGTCATTGCAAGGGAAACATGCTCTCCCAAATCTTTAAAAAGGTCCAAATCATCTTCGCTAAAGGGTTTTCTGCTGAAAAGGGTTAGGATTCCAAAAAGTTTGTTTTCAACAATAAAAGGGATAGCCACTCCAGATACCAAACCCATATCCCCCAATCTTTTGTGAAAAGGAATATTATCCTTTCTGAAATCTTTCCTCCAAACCAACTCTCTCTCTATACATTTTTTAAACATTGTCTCCTTTAAATTCAGGGTTTCTAATGCTTTAAAAGCATCTTCGTAGATGGGATTTTCAGGGAACTTTTTAAAAATTTTAATCCTATCATTCTCCTCTTCATAAAGGAAGACACTTCCAAATTCAAGTTGAACATTTTCAAATAAATTTTTAAAAAGAGAATCTATTATATTCTCTATCTCCACATGCTCTATAATATCCTTTGTAATTTTGTTAAGTAATGATATGTGAAAAAGTTTTCTCACCACACTTTCTCTTTCCTTTACTATTTCCGATATATCTTCAATCGCTCCCTCAAACCTGAGAATTCTCCCTTCCAAATCTCTGACAACCCTTGAGCTCTCCCTTACAATTACAGGAGTTCCATCAAATTTTTTCAAAGATACTTCGTAGCCAGAAAGATATCCATCCTTTTCCATCTTCTCAATCCAGAGTTTCCTTTCCTCAGGATCAAAGTAAAGATCCCTTGCATTTTTCTTTAGAATAGTCTCTTTATCAGGATATCCCAAAATCTTCAAAAGTTGTTCATTACAATCGAGAATCTTTCCTTCAGGAGTTGAGACACAAAGTCCTACTGGAACATTTTCAAAAAGTCTTTTGTATCTCTCTTCACTCTCTCTGATATCTGTTATATCATGGGATACAACAATTACATTTGAGACCTCACCCTTCTCATCCCTTAAAGGATAATAGTAGACATCACAATATCTTCTCCCTTTCTCAGGAAAATTGAACCATTCAGTATAGCTGACAATCTCTCCATTGAAAGCACTATCCAGATTTGGTTTAATTATTTTCTCAAAAACATCCTCACCCATTATCTCAGAAACCTTTTTGCCAACAATCTCATCCTCTGAAAGACCAAATGCTTCACTGTATCCTTTATTTACAATTCTATATTTGTAATCTTTTTCAACAAGAGATATCTTAAAACCTTTAAGGGTATCAATTATTATCTTTAAAATTTCAAATTTCCCCAAATCCTTTCTCACTGCCAAACTCCTTTTTTTTATACCATAGAAAGAAGGAGGTTGTCAAACAAATTAATAACCTAAATTTCGCTTTTTTCCTTGAAAGAGTAATAAACTCCATCACCGATAATTATGTGATCAAGAACTTCAATCCCAATTATTTTTCCTGCTGAGACTATCTTTTTGGTAATCTCCCTGTCGTAATCACTGGGTATTGGGTCTCCTGAAGGATGGTTATGAAAGAGAATTATGGAGGAGGCAAGCTCTAAAATTGCATAGTGGAAGATCTCCCTTGGATGGACTATACTTGCCTGAAGATCTCCTTCTGATATAATTTTTTCAGATTTTACATTATTTTTTGTATCAAGAATTAAAATACCGAATTTCTCATTCTTTGCACCCTTGAGTCTTGGAGAAAGAAAGGAAAAAACATCAACTGGACATCTAATTTTTACCTTCTCCCTTCCCTTTGTCCTCATACCCCTTCTTCCAAGTTCAATAGCAGCCAGAATCGATGCAGCCTTAGACTTTCCAATCCCCTTTATTGCGGAAAGTTCCTTGAAATCCATGGAAATAAGTTTTTCCAAACCTCCGGTTTTGCTTATTAATCCCTTTGCAAGATCAAGGGCTGAAGCCTCCTTTGTCCCTGTTCTGAGCAAGATTGCAATGAGCTCAGCATCTGAAAGGGAATTAGCTCCCTCCCTTTCAAGCCTCTCCCTTGGCCTCTCACTCTCCGGAAGATCTTTGATTTTTGCCTTTTTTAAATCGAGCTTATCCATTAAGTTTCCTGTCTATCTGAGGCAATATCTCTCCCGCTTTCCCTTTAAAAAAGAAATCAGAATAGGGAGTAAGGGGGGTCTCTGAGATATTGATTTCTACAATTATCCCTCCCCTTCTCTTTGTCAGAAAGGGTAATGAAGCAGCGGGATAGACAACAGAGGATGTTCCTATAACAAACATTACATCGGATGAATTTGAGATCTCCTCAGCCATTTTAATATCTTCAGCAGAAAGGGGTTCTCCAAACCAGACTACATGGGGTCTGAGAAGGGCTCCGCAATTATCACATTTAGGAGGAATCTCTTTAAGGGGGATATCCCTGTTTTCCTTTATTGTTCCTTCTCGCATGCATCTCACCTTCCATATGTTTCCGTGAAGTTCAACAATATTGTTTGAACCTGCAAGCCTGTGCAAACCATCTATGTTTTGAGTTATTACCCAGAGATCTGGAAAAACTTTCTCCCATTTCGCAATTGTTATATGACCTTTATTTGGTTCTGCTTTTCCGATTATCTCCCTTCTCCAGTTGTACCATTCCCATACAAGAGAAGGGTCTTTGGAGAAAGCATAAGGTGTTGCAAGCTCCTCTGCCCTGTATTTCTTCCATAAACCATTCTCTCCCCGAAATGTTGGTATTCCACTTTCTGCAGAAATACCCGCACCCGTTAGAACTGAAACTTTCTTTGCTTTCTTTAAATAAGCAATTAATTCTTCAGGCACCATCCTTATAAGGATTCAAGTTTCTTGAGATCAACTGTATTGAGGAAATCATGCAGTGTGTTTACTTTATCAATATTGCTTCCTTCTGCTTCGACTATATATCTGTTCTTTACTATAACTGTCAATGTCCCTCTTTTCTGTGAAGGATAAAACTCTTCAATGGCAGGAAATCCTTTGATTGTTGTTGTCTTTTTATAATGCTCCTCATCCTCTTCCTCATATCCACTCTGGATAAATATTGAAAAGGGAGCAATCATCATGGAATAACCTGCTGTATCAGTTATTTTAATTCTAATCTCAGCTTCTCCGAGAGCGTATTCAGCCTCTGCATTGGAAATTCCAAATTTTCCAAAAGCGGCCTTTTCTCCCCTCGGGTTCCTTTTCTCCCACCCCTTAATTTCAGGAAGTAATTCTTTCAAAACTCTGAAATCAACAGCTTCAATTTTCCCTTTTGTCTCTTCCATCTCTTTTGCGGTTTGTTCCATTTTCTTTCCCAATTCCTCGATACCCTTCACAGCTTTTTCAATTTCCTTTGCTTCTTTTGTCTGTTTTTTACAGGAAATTGTAAAAACCAGCATAACGCCCAAAATTAGAACCAAAATTTTTTTCATTCGAACCTCCTCTCATAACTTAACACTTTAGTTTTAATATGTCAACAAAATGGGAATGATTTTCAATCTATCATTTTCAATATAGCATTTATTTCCTTTTCCATATAATCCAGATGGGTTCCTTCCCAGAAGACTTTTTCGCATTTTTTGCAGAATGAGAAATCACATTTTTGATTGTAGATGAAAGAAGGAACAAGATATTTTACCCTCTCTTTTTTAACTGTTTTTAAAGGAGTGTTGCATTCAGGACAGCGGGTGAAAGGTTTTATCTTTTTTGAGAGGGAGAATCTATCTATTACTTCTTTTAACTGCTCTTTCCAGCAATCTTTCTGGACAAAATAGATCTTTCCTTTAAACTTCTTATTTCCCATTCTCGTATCCTTTGTAAGAATTATCCTTCCTTCCTTTTCCGCAGTTTCAAGAATTATTTCATCATCTCCTTTCATATAAAGAACATCAAAGCCAAGGATTCTCATCCATCGGGAAAGCTTTCCAAGCATGCAATCTGCAATGAATTTCAAAGAATAACCTCCAGTTTTTTATTTAGTGAAATTCTTTCAGGATTTACTGAGCAGTTAAAAGCAATAATTTCTATCCCTTTAAGATTTGCCTCGGAAAGGAGTCGGGAAAATTCAGAGTCGATTCTTTTGTTAGGAGAGAATTTCTCAGCATCTTCCCTTTGAGCTATAAAAATTATCGCTCCTTCGCCACCATTCTCCTTTATTTTTATAAGTTCCTTTATATGCTCTCTTCCTCTGAGGGTTGGTGAGTCAGGGAAAAGAGCAACTCCATTTTCCACAAGGGTTATGGATTTTGTCTCAATCCATATTTTTATGGAGCCTTCAATAAGAAAATCTACCCTTCTTCCATTTATTTGAGCTTCTTTTTTTACTGAAAAATCTGGGAGCTTCTTTTTGAGAAGAGTTTCAACGAGTTTGTTCGGTATCCTTGTATCTACAGAAATGAACTTTTCTTCATTTCGAATTAGTTGAAGGACACCATCGGTTTTCTCCTTTTTTTTAAAGTAAAAATAAGCTTCTCTACCTTCCTTAAGAGCTTCTTGGAGTCTGCCTGAATTTGGAATGTGAACCTTTATTATTTCATTTTTTAATTTTAAAAGACCGCTGAATCTGTTCAATCTTTTTATATAGATCCCCTTCCTAAGCTTGGGAAATTTGTAGAAAATTTCGGAAGGAGTGAAATCTTCCAATTTAAAGATTAGGCTTTTCAAAAATTTTGTTTCTAATTTCAGAAATATTTTAAAGTTCACAGTAATCGAACTGCCAAGATAAATGGAGGTGACCGGATTCGAACCGGCGACCTTCTCGTTGCGAACGAGACGCTCTCCCAGCTGAGCTACACCCCCAAATCCCTGAGAATAAAATCATCAATTATTTATTTTAAAATTTAAAATTAGAAATGGCAATTTTTATAATTTATCCCCATTCTCATCTTGAAAGCTTTAAGAGTGTTAGAAAGCAGGAAAGCAACTGTTAGTGGACCGACACCTCCAGGGACTGGAGTAAGATAACTCGCTTTATTTATTACCTCAGGATGCACATCTCCCACAAGGGTTGAGCCTTTCTCCTCAATATCTTTCATTTTTTTGGAATCCTCTCCATAAAGGGTTAAAAGTTCTTCTTTTGTGGTTATAGAGTTAACTCCTACATCAACCACAACCGCTCCCTCTTTAACAAAATTTTCCTTTATGAAACATGGTTTCCCCATTGCAACAATCAAAATATCTGCACTTGAAGTAACATCAGCAAGATTCTCAGTTTTTGAATGGCAGTAAGTTACTGTTGCATCTTCGTTGAGAAGCATTATACCCATAGGCTTTCCAACAATAAAACTTCTTCCAACAACAACTGCTCTTTTCCCTCTGATCTGGATAGAATTTCTTTTTAAAAGTTCCATAATTCCTGAAGGAGTGCAAGCTCTCAAACCTTCCCTTCCCAACAAAAGATTACCAAGATTTTCAGGATGGAATCCGTCTACATCCTTTGAGGGTGAAATTAACTCTATTATTTTCAAGGGATCAAGATGGGGAGGAATTGGCAACTGAACAAGGATTCCGTCAACACTCTCATCCTCATTCAACCTTTTTATTTCTGCTATAACTTCTCCCTCTTCCACATCAGCGGGAAATTTCTTTATTTCAGACCTTATTTTCAGTTTCTCACACTCCCTTGATTTTATATTCAGGTATATTTTTGATGAAGGGTTTTCTCCAATAAGAATCCCAACAAGTCCTGGAACCTTTCCAATTTTTTTATAAAGTTCCTCAACTTCTTTTCCAATTTTTTCCTTTATTTCACCCGCAAGGATGTCTCCTCTAAGCCATTCTCCCATTTTTACTCCTAAAATTTTCATTTTTAAAAATAGTGTCTTCCCTTTCAGCTCCAGTTGAAATAAAATCAATCCCTACGCCAAGATAATCCTCTATAAAATTGAGATAGTCAATAGCCTCCTGAGGAAACTCCTTTAAATCCCTCAAACCTTTTAAGGATTTACTCCATCCTTTAAAACTTCTGTAAAATGGTTCCACCTTTTCAAGAATCCACCCCTCAGTGGGGAAAGATTTCATAAGGGAACCCTTGTATTTGTATCCAATGCAAACTTTAATCTCTTCAAGACCATCAAGGACATCTATTTTCATTAAAGCAAGGGAATCTATTCCATTTATCCTTACAGAGTATTTGAGTGCAAAAAGGTCAAGCCATCCGCATCTTCTCGGTCTTCCTGTTGTTGCTCCATACTCTTCGCCCGCCTCCCTTATTCTTTGACCCATTTCCTCCTTGAGCTCTGTTGGAAATGGTCCTCCTCCAACTCTTGTGGTGTAAGCCTTTGAGACACCTAAAACCTTATCTATGGAGCATGGAGGGATACCAAGCCCAGTTATAACCCCTCCCGCTGTGGGATTTGAGGCAGAAACATATGGGTATGTTCCATGGTCTAAATCGAGAAGTGTTCCCTGAGCCCCCTCAAACAAGATCGATTTTCCCTCCTTTATCTTTTCGTTCAAATAGAATGTTGTATCAATTATCATGTCCCTTATTAACTCACTGTATCCCAAATATTCCTCGAAAATCTTTTCTGGCTCCAAGGGAGGATGTCCAAAACTTTTCAATATCAAATTTTTTTGCTCCACCCTATCATATATTTGTTCTTTAAGAATATCAGGATAAAGGAGAGCTCCTACTTTAATCCCCCTCCTTCCTGTTTTGTCCTCATAACATGGACCTATCCCCCTCCATGTGGTTCCTATTCTTTGTGCTCCTCTCCTTTCTTCCTCAAGTCTGTCAAGAATTTCATGATATGGAAAAATCATGTGGGCATCTTTACTTACAAAAATTCTATTTTTCAATCTGAGACCGTGGGATTCAAGTTCGTCTAACTCTTTAATAAAAGCTGATGGACTGAAAACAACTCCATTTCCAATTATCCCAATTTTATCTTTGTGCATAACTCCTGATGGAATAAGATGGAGGACAATTTTCTTTTTGTTGTAAACAACTGTGTGACCTGCATTATGACCGCCCTGATATCTTGTAACTATGTCAAATCTTGGTGAAAGAAGGTCTACAACTTTACCCTTCCCTTCATCTCCCCATTGTGCTCCAACAATCAATAGATTCATTTTGCCAAAAAATGAATATACCAGATTTTTTTAAAATTTCAAAGTGACCCTTTGATATGATTTAACAGACAATTTTTGTAATATAGGAAACTATTTCAAAAATGGTAAAGAAGTTTTTTTAAGGGAAAGGGAAAAGGAGATGGAAAAATGGCTTCAAAAAGTCCCTACTTTCAAGAAAGCTTTGGAAGAGGGAGATTTTAACGGTTTTTATCTTCCTGAAAAAGTTTTTGTGATCTGTTCGCCATGGACATATAGCTCAGGGTATGAACTTACTTCAATGTTCTACAAGCTTGGTGCAACCCTTGTTGGAGTTCCATCAGGACAGGCGGGGAATTGTTTCGGAGATGTTCTAATTTTCACTCTAAAAAATTCAGGAATAAGAGGAAGGGTTTCCTATAAACAATTTCTTGATTTTCCAAGGGATCCTGTGAAAGGGAGGATTTTAAAACCTCACATAGAGTTGACATACAAGAAATTAAAGAATCTTAGATTTGACCCTAACGCAGAAATTATTCTTGCCCTTGAAAATATTTAAATTTAGATTTAAAAGCACTCATTGGAATTAGATAAAATAGTAAGCTCTTTCAGGAAGATTTTATTTTTTTGATTATATTCTCTCTTTATTCATTTTTGCCGTTTTTATCTTTTGTAGTCTAAAAAAATCAGCTGTATTTACTTATAAATAGTGAAAATGATATAATTTTAATATGTTTAGGTCTTTTTCTTTCATCTTTTTAACAATAGGTCTGTTTTTCATTATTCTTGGAATTCTTATGGGATTTTTAGGTTCTTTGAGAATCGGTAAACTTCCAGGGGATATTTTAATAAAAAAGGAGAATTTTACATTCTATTTTCCTCTTACTACTTCTATTCTCATCAGTATTTTCCTTACATTATTCCTTACAATTTTCTTTCGTCTTTTTAGAAAATAATCTTCTGGGATTCTGATTCCAATTTTCTATCTTTGTAATTTCGAGCTGAAATTAATCACACATAAAACCATTAAAAATGGAATATTTCTCCAATGCATGGCCATCAAATAAGCTCAATAAAAAAGATTTAAGATTTCAAATTGAATAATCGAAAAAAAAGCGGGTATTGACAAAATAGACAATGTCAAACAAAATAGTATTTAGATTACGCCCGTAGCTCAACGGATAGAGCGTTGGACTACGAATCCATTGGTTGTGGGTTCGAATCCCACCGGGCGTATTTGAAATTACTCTCTTTTTAAACGAGATGACATTGATTTGGTGGTGCTAAACGATGTTTATCCTATGCTTAGCATCTGATTCTTAAACAGGGGGATGTCATTTTTTCGCTTTTTGAAGAAAGAAGAATTGCATATATAGTTAGAGCTATAATGAAATATTTGGATTTTGAGCCTTTTATTAGAAAAAATATACAACAGAAACATTATAGGGCAGATAAAGATAAATTAGCCCAACTTTCGCAATTTAAAATGTAAACTATTGATAGAAAAGGGTTTTTAT
>CAZYPR010000003.1:0-83677 GCA_964649495.1 uncultured Clostridia bacterium
TCTGGGCCGTGTCTCAGTCCCAGTGTGGCCGACCACCCTCTCAGGCCGGCTACCCATCGTAGCCTTGGTAGGCCATTACCCTACCAACTAGCTAATAGGACGCAGACCCCTCCTCAGGCGAAAGCTCCCTTGAAAGGAAGCCTTCTTTGATCAAAGGAACCGCAGTTCCCTTGATGTTATGCGGTATTAGCCCACCTTTCGGTAGGTTATCCCCCACCCGAGGGTAGGTTATCCACGCGTTACTCACCCGTTCGCCACTGACCAAGAAGGTTTCCCTCCTTGATCCGTTCGACTTGCATGTGTTAGGTGCGCCGCCAATGTTCGCTCTGAGCCAGGATCAAACTCTCCAGTTTATATGAAGCTTTTCAGCTTCATATTCTATCTTTTCGCTTTACCCAGTTTTCAAAGATCTTTTTCTTTTTACCCTCTAACCCGAGAGGGCAATTTCATTTTTTATCAAACTTTTTCTTTTTTGTCAAGATATCTTTAAAAGTCATTAAGTAAGACAATTTTATAATAGGTAATTTTTCTGATTTTGTCAATACCTTCCAATTCCTTTTCTGAAGCCATTTTAAGAATATCACTTTTCTATTCCTTTCCTTGCTTCAATACCTTTTTGATAATAATGTTTTATTTCCTTCATCTCGGTCACAAGATCTGCTCTTTCAATTATTGACTGGGGAGCATATCTTCCAGTAAGAATAACCTCTACATCCTCTGGTTTTTCATCGAGGAATGCATTAATTTCTTCCTCGGAGATAAGATTGAAATAGATGGCAATATTAATCTCATCAAGAACAATTATTCTGAATTTTCCTGATTTCATTTCTGACATACATCTTTCTAAGCCAGATTTAGCAAGTTTTATATCTTCCTCATCTGGACCCTTTTCTATATGAATAAATCCTTTTTTCCCGAATTGCTCGATCACAATTAAATCGCCAAATTTTTTTATTGAGTGAAGCTCTCCATAATCCTGACCTTTCAGAAATTGCCCTATATAGCTTCTGTAACCCCAACCAGCAGCTCTCAGGCAGAGCCCAAGAGCTGCTGTGGTTTTCCCTTTTCCATTTCCAGTGTAAACCTGAATAAAGCCTTTAAAATCCTTAGACACTTTTCTTTTCCTTAGTGACAAGACTATAAATTACAGGAATTACAAAAAGGGTCAGAAGTGTTGCTGCAAGAAGTCCTGAAAATAGGGTTAAACCAAGGGGCACTCTCATTTCCGATCCTTCTGCATGTGAGAATATCATTGGACTAACACCAATAATTGTTGTAAGGGAGGTTATTAGAACAGGTCTCAATCTTATTGAAGCACCCTTTACTATTGCTTCAAATTTTGATAATCCTTCTCTCCTCAATCTGTTAATAAAATCTATCATAACAATTCCATTGTTAACTGCTATTCCACTCAACATGACAAAACCCATTAGAGCAGGAAGACTTATATTAACTTTTCCAATCCAGAATCCAAATGCAACTCCAATAAAAGAAAGGGGGACAGTAAACATTATTACAAAGGGGTGAAGAAGATTCTCAAATAGCGATGCCATGACCATATAGGAGAGAAGAGATGAAAGGAGGAGAACCCAGGTAATTGTTTTAAATGATTCCATCATATCTTTGTATTGTCCACCAAGTTCTATGAAGTATCCAAATGGTAACCCTTTCTGGATAGGCTCTATTCTCTTCTTTATTTCTGCTGTTATTCCGCCAAGGTCTCTTCCAAAATAGTTAGCAAAAACAGAAACTCTTCTTACCTGTCCTTCCCTTTCTATTCTCACTGGACCAGTATCTTCAATAATATCCGCAACATCTCTGAGATAAATCTTTTTTCCAGTAGGAGTAATGATAGGAATGGATAAAAGGTCATCAACAGTCTTCTGATCTTCGGGATCGAGTCTTACTCTAACATCAAGTTCCTCACCACCTGTTTTAAAACGAGTCGATACCCTACCAAGGGTATAAGATTCCAGAGCTGAGCCTATCTGGACAACTTTGAGCCCAAACCTTGATGCTTTCTCTCTGTCTGCCAAAATGTGGTATTCTGGCTTCCCTTTTTCAATGGATAATCTTAAATCTCTTATTCCCTGAACATCTTTTATAGATTCTATTATTTTCCATCCTGTCTCCCTTAAAAAGTCAAGATTGTCACCGAAAATTTTTATCTCTATAGGAGAGGTACTGGTTCCGAAACTCATTGTTGAGAGATCAACAACTTCTACTTTTACATGCTCAAAGGGAGGAATCTCTCTTCTCAATCTCTCGAGAATTTCATTTGTTTTCTCCTTTCTTTGGCTCCTTCTTACAAGGGAGCCCATAAAGAAGCCTTCGTGGGGACCTGATGCAGAAAATTCTGATGGAGTTTGCTCTTCTGATTCAGCTCCAGCAAAAGTAATTATGCTCTGAATTGCTCTTTGTTGAAGAGCTCTTTCTTCAAGAGTTTTGAGAACTCTTACTGTTTCATTTAAAGGTGTCCCTACAGGAAGTTTTACCCTCATCATAAAGAAACTTCTATCAGATGAAGGGAAGAATTCTTTTCCAGTGAAAAATATAGCAATCAAAACAGAAATAACAAAAAGAACAATGATGGAAAGAAGAAAAATAGTTCTTGTTTTTAATATCCTTGATAAGGATTTTTCATACCATCCTCTTATTCTATCGAAAAAGTGAACCTTTCTCTCTTTCTCTTCTTTGTATATGACAGAAGCCAGCATTGGGACAATTGTTATTGCAACAAAAAGAGAAGCCAACAAACCAAATGATATTGTAAGGGCAAAGGGACGGGCAAGTTTTCCAACAATGGATTTAGCAAATAACATAGGGAAGAATACAGCAATCGTTGTAAATGTTGATGCAGTTATAGCAAGGGATACCTCTTCGGCTCCAAAGGATGAGGCTTTCTCTTTTGGTATGCCACTCTGAATGTGTCTGTAGATGTTCTCTATCACAACAACAGCATTGTCAACCATCATTCCAACTCCGAGGGCAAGACCAACAAGGGTAATAAAATTGAAAGTGTACCCTGCGGCGTAAAGAGCAATAAAGGTTGTAACAATTGAAAGGGGGATTGCAAGCCCAATTGTAAGAGTGGGTCTCCAGTTACCAATAAATAGGAATAGAACCACAATTGCGAGAATACCTCCAAGGATTGCATTGTTGGATGTCCTTGAAGCCATAAGTTCAATAAATTGGGAAAAGTCAAGAGTTAAATAAAAATTAGTCCCTTCCGGAAGGGTCTTAGAAATTTCCTCAATCTCTTTCTTCACTTTTCTTGCAACATCTACTGTATTGGCACCTGAACTCTTCTGAATCCAAAGGATGACTCCTTCACCCTGTTGAATCCTCGAAAGATTTCTTATGTCTTTATACCCATCTATAACCTGACCCACATCTTTCAAATAGATAGGCTTTCCAGTTTGAGAAATTCCAATAATAACATTGGCAATTTCATCAAGAGTTTTGAATTCTCCAATTGTCCTTATTATGTATTCTTTATGACCTTTTGTTAAATACCCTGCGGGTAAGTTAATATTTTCAAGTCTTAAAGCATTTATTACAGAATCAATTGTCAATCCTCTTGTCTCAAGAGCAGATTTTCTAAGATATACTTCTATCTCTCTTTCCTTTGTAGCAAAAACCATTGCAGAGGCAACTCCATCTATTCTTTCAAGCCTATCCGCAACATTTTTTTCAACAAGGGTCTTTAATGCCCTTTCATCAAGGGAAGGATTTGTTACTCCGTAAAAAAGGATAGGAAAATTAGTCAAACTGAATTTGTAAATTATAGGATCGCTGGCACCATCAGGAAGTAATGCTTTGTATAAGGCTATCCTGTCCCTCACATCCTGAGCAGCAAAATCAAGATTTGTTCCCCACTCAAATTCAACAACAATCAATGAGAGACCTTCTTGGCTGAATGACCTTACTTTTTTTACTTTATTTACCGTGCTCACCCAGCTTTCAATGGGTTTTGTTATCATCGACTCAATATCTTCTGAGGAGGCACCTCTATACGCTGTAACAACTGTTAGCTGGGGGTAATCAATATCAGGGAAAAGTTCAAGCCCCAACTGATTGTAAGCAATTATACCAACAACCACAATTATAAGAATTAACATTGTGGTTGTTACTTTGTGGCTGACTGAAAATTTTGGGATGCTCATTTTCCCCCTCCTTCGATTATTTTTACCTTTGCTCCATCTTTTAATCCAAGAACACCTTCAACCACATAAGTCTCACCTTCCTTTAAACCTTCTATTATTTCCACATGAGTATTATTCTCTATACCCTTTCTAACATTTCTTTTGTGGGCTATTCCGTTCTCAACTACAAAAACATAATCTTCAACCAAACCCTCTTTCTTAATTGCAATAACATCTTTTTTCGATTCAACTACTATTGTCACTCTTCCGAAAGTTCCAGGCTTCAAAAGCAGATCAGGATTTTCATACTCAGTTCTGACTTTAAAAGTCTTTGTCATTGGATCCGCTGCAAGATTAACAATTGTGACTTCTCCCTTAAATTTTTTATCAGGAATTGAAGAAACCTCAAGATATGCCTTCTGTCCATTCTTTATATTAAAAATATCCTTTTCTGAAACATCAAGGTCAACTCTAATCTTCGAAAAATTCATCAGAACAAGAACACCACCTCTACTGCCAAAACCACCCATCATTGGATTTATTACATCTCCTTCTTCTGCAAGTCTTTCAACTATAACTCCATCAAATGGGGCTTTCATTATAGAGACATCCTGTTGATACTGGGCAAGATTTAAGGCAGCACGAGCTTGCTGAAACTGAGATTGCGCAGCTTCATAAGCAAGTTTAACCTTCTCAAATTGCTGAGAAGATATTGCATTCTCTTTATACAGTTTTTCCATTCTCAAATAGTTTTTTCTGGCATCTTCAAGATTTGCCTTTGCAACTTCAAACCCTGCCTTTGCCTGTTCAAGCTGTAAATCTATGTGGCGATGGTCAATCTCAGCAAGAATCTGCCCCTTTTTTACTCTCTCTCCTACATCAACATAGATCTTCCATAATTTCCCTGAAATATCTGGAACAATTGTAGCCTTATCAACTGGCTCTATATTGCCCACAAAGGAAAGGGTTTTTTCTATCTCCCTTTTCTCTACCCTATCCACAGAAACAGGGAATAATGTTTCTACCACTGAAGAACTTTCATTGGCTGACCTCTTCCCTTTACAGGAAAATAAGAAAATAACTGATATTATAATTAAGACTGTAGAGATTCTTCTATTTTTCATTTTAAACTCCTTACAAAGAAAATTTAAAGTTAAAATTTTGAATTTTGTCTTTTTAATTTTTGCTTTTAACTTTCCCATCATTCTTTTATTAACTCCTCTAATGGAATTGAAACCGCTCTTTCAATCTTGGCAAGAGCAACATTGTAATTGTAAAGAGCCTGTGCAAGGTTCATTTTCGATTCTGTGAGTGCCATGTGGGCAGAAAGAACATCAAGATAAGTTGCAAGTCCTTCTTCATAGTTAAGTTCAGCAACTCTAACAGTTTCCTCCGCTTGAGCGACATTGGTTTTCTGGGATTCGTAAGATTCTTTTGCTTCCTTTAAACTCAAAATTGCATTTCTAACATCAAGAGAAATACTTCTCTCAACACCCTTCAAAATATAATCAATTCTTTCGAGTTCTGCTTTGCTCTGGGATATTTTTGCTTCCCTGGAAAATCCATCAAAGAGGGGGAGAGTTACAACAAGGTTGACTGTGTAGTAATTTTCAAGAGCGCCCTTTGAAAAGGAAAACCTATCCGCTCTCCAGTTAAAATCACCTGCAATTGCTACATTTGGTATATAAGATGCCCATGCAAGCTTTAGCATCTCCATGGACATTTTCCTCTGGATTCTAAGTTGATTTATTTCGGGTCTCCTCTCAAGGGCAAGCGAGAGCATTTTCTCTGCTTCAAATTCCACTGGCTTGTAGCCAAAACTTTCTTTAAGAACAATTTCGTCATCTGCGTTCAAACCAAGAAGGGTTTTTAAACTTTCTTCAGCAAGGGCAAAAGAATTCTTCGCCCTTATCACCTGAGGTTTTAAATTAGCAACCTGAACCTCAGCTCTTAATAAATCAAGCCGAGAAGCAACACCCGCTTCAACAAGTTTCTTAGTTCTTTCGAGATTTTTCTCAGCAAGAGAAAGAGCGTCCTCACATACTTTTAAAACCTCCCTTGAGAGAAGCACTCCATAATAAGCTCTTTTTACCTCAAAGGCTAAATCCTGTCTTGTCTGATTATCCATTTCCTCTGTAAGGTTAAGGTTTAATTTTGCTTGATTATAAGATGAAATTAGTTTTCCACCGGTAAAAAGTGTCTGGGTCATCCTTAATGTGTACTGGTAATCCTTTGTGAAATCAAACTTTGCAACTGTTGGAGGTTGTCCTGGAATAAAAGAAGGAATCTCAATTGTAAAGAGCTTCTCTTCAACTGTTCTCATTGCTGAGAGGTCAAGCTTTGGAAGGAAATTGGAAAGAGCACCCTGCTCCTGACTCTTTGCTGATTCAATCCTCTTTTTCATGGCAAGGATATTGGGATTTCTCTCCAGCGCCAATTTGACACTATCATTTAGTGTAAGCTCAAATTTTTCTGCAAATGAGATACTTAAAAGAAAAACTATCATAATTATTCCCGCTCTTAAATACTTCATATCGTCCTCCTAAATCAACTTATATTCCATTTATTTCTTTTCCTCCGAATTTTTAAAGCAAACTCCATTAAAGAAATAATGCAGGATCGTTTTGCTGGCTAAATCAAAATCAGTCCTGAAATTAAGAGCATAAAGTTCCTTTATCAATGGAAGCATTATAGCCATTCTTAAATGACTTAGAAAAATAAGAGTAATAATTACGGGATCATTTTTTTCTAATTCCCCTTCTGCAATACCCTCTTCTACTATTTCTGCAATGGACTCTATTAACTTTTTTACTTTAGGAATAATCCGAGTTTTCATCCTGTTTACTACTTTCATAAGTGTCTGAATATTTTCAAGGGATACAAATGAGTGGAGTTTCTGGGCTTTATCTACATACCCACAAAGTTGAAAATAAATTTTTTCAAGTTTCTCAACAGCGGAAATATCCTCTTTTCTGATACTATCAATAAAGGTATTAAATTCTTTAATTTTTTTCTCTATTAATGAGATGTAAATACTTTCCTTATCTTTAAAATATATGTAAATAGTCCCTTTAGCAATTCCCGCATTCTGGGCAATCTCTTCAATTTTTGCAGGGTGAAAGCCCTTTTCAAGAAATACTTTCTCCGCTGCATCGAGTATCAGACCCCTTTTGCTTAATGACTGACTGGTCATTCATTATTTTAAAATTAAAATTTTTCATTGTCAAGGGTTTGATTTTTGAAAAACTTGAAATTGAGAAATTAAGTTAGTAAAATGAAAAAGAATGAAAATGGATATGATGAAAAAAAATCAATATATTAGGAGGGTTTAAATGCGTATAAAGTGTTTGGTAGTTCTCCTTTCAATCTTTCTTGTAATTCCGCTCTATTCTGTAACAAAGATTGAAAGGCTGGGAGTTCATCCTTTTATGAAGAAAAGAGTGATTACTCCACAGGATTTGAGGAATATTGAGAAATATGAGGCTGATCTCAAGACAGGATTCGAAATGGTTGGAGCATCAGAACTTCTAACCCCATTTATTGAGGAGCTGAAAGCAGGGAGACTCTGGGATGCAGAGTTAAAGAAGGGAGATACTGTAAAATGGATGCTTTTTAAAGAAAGGGGCAAAGTGAAAGTTGTAACTGATGGTGAAATTGCAATAAAGAAGCCGGTAAAAGCTTACAGAGTAACTTTCTACAAGGATTTAAAAACCTATGATTTTGTAATCCCTTCCATCTGTGGAAACATTGCTTTAATGTCTGTTAAAGAACACCCTGCCCCAGAATGCTTTCTTGAGGTCTCACCAGGAAGAATTGAAGTAGGAAACCCAGTGATCCTTGACCTTTGCAAGTCAAAGAACTGGATAAAGGGTGTAATAAAGGTTACATCTGGAGGGAAGGAAATTTCAACTATCGAAGCAACAAAGGAAGATTGCAAGAAAACCTTCACAGCAAATGAACCTGGAAATTATAAATTTGAAGCTACAGTTTATGAGGAGCACGGAGCTGCTTCAGCAAATCCTTGCGTTGCAAGCGTTGAATACTGGAAGAACCTTCCACCTCAATGCGATTTAAAGGTCTCTCCTGAAAAAGTTCTTACTGGTGAAGAGGTTACCCTTGATGCTTCTGGTTCCTCAGATCCTGAAGGAAAACTTGTTGGTGTCAAGTTCACAATAAAGACTGACGGAGCTGTCGAAGAAAAGAGAATATCCGAGCCTCCATATCTCTACAAATTCAAACCCACAAAAGCGGGAAATTACAAAGTTGAACTTGTAGCAATTGATGACCACAATGTAAATTCTTCTACCTGCGAAGGAACCTACACTGCCCTTAGAAGAGGTTTCTTCCTGGCAGAAAGTGGAGTTATGTCTCAAGCAGATCCTCGTATTTTCTTACCTTTAAGATTTGGTTATCACTATAGAATAAACAAGAATTACAGAGTGGCGGGAATTCTTGGATACAATATTAAAATCAAAGGGAGCAGTGATGATGATGAGTATGGAAATCCTTTCACAATAGATCTCCTCTTCTTCCATCATCCTGAGAGATTCTTTATCGGAGTGGGAACAGGTTTGTGGCTTGTAAAGAATGAATCAAATCTTGATTTTATTGTCAAAGGGGGATATGAAGTCTATTACACCGATAATATGGGTGTTTACCTATTCCTTGAAGGAAGACTTCCCTATGTAAACTTTGATGAAAAGTCAGATAGAGGAGTTGTGTTATTTGGAGGAGGAATAAGGTTCTAAAGAAGGGCTAAAATAAGAATTATTAGGGAGCGAGGGTTTAAAACCCTTTTTTATTCTATCTATTCCAATCCCCAATAAGAAAAAAAATAGTGAGATCAATATTCCAAGAGGGGTTGATTGAGGCCAGAAAGGAATTGGGATCTTCAGACCAAGTCCGCTTTTAAGATAAGATGCCATTGAGTAAAATAATCCAGAAAAAAGGGAAAAAATTCCTGCTATTTCTGGTGTTCTTTTTAAAACCATTGAAAAAATCAAAGGAACAAATAATCCGCAAACAAGGAACTGAGATGAAAGTCCAAGACCAAGGAGAATCTCCTCCAGAGGAATAGAAAAAAGGAGAGTGAAAAAAGTAGAAATTGTAAGAGACAATCTTCCTTTTAAAATCTTCCCTTTAAATATTACTTTTCCAATATCACTGGTTAAAGTCATTGCAGAAACATTCAAGATTGAATCGAGAGTTGAGACAACCGCTGAAAATATTGCAAGAAAGGCAATGGCACTGAAAATTCGGTTCAATTGATTATTTAAAATAACAAAGATTATCAGCTCATAGGAAGGTTTATTTGCAAGAATAAACCTTTCAAAAATTCCAATTGATATTGGGAGAGAAAAAAGTAAGAAAAGGAGGAGAGAAGTTAAAAGGAGACCCTTTTTTGCATCTCCATCTGATTTTGAAGCAACTATTCTTTGCCAGGCCACTGGCGATATAAACCATGCAAGGGTGAAAGAGAAAGTTATGATTAGGCTGTAACTCAAATTTTTAAAAGGATTAAAAAAGTCCTTAGGAACGCTTTGAGAATCAAAAGTAATCCCATTTTTTTCTGCGATTAATGTCAGGGAAATAATTATTAAGAGGAGTCCAAGGAATACCGTGAAAAGCTGTAAAAAATCTGTCCTCACAACAGAAATAAGCCCTCCTCTAAATGAATAAAGAAAAACAAATATAATCCCAGATATGAGAGAGACCTTATAGTCTAAACCTGAAAAATCTTCAATTATTTTTCCAAGGGCAACAGCCTGAGATGAGGATAGAAGAAGAAGGTAGAAGAAAATTGTAATGGAGGCTATAAACTGAAAAAATTTTCCATAACTATTCTTTAAAATTTCTGGAATTGAGAATATATTCGACTTTCTTATTTTATCTGAGAATAAATAGAAAAGGAAAAGGGTTAAAAGGGAGGGAATAGTCATAATCCATATGGAACTAACTCCATTTCTAAAGGATTCATCGGTCAAAACCAATATTGATGAGGCTCCAAACCAGGTAGCTGACATTGTGAGACCAAAAGACTTCCATGAAAGAGATTTTCCTGCAAGGAAATAATTTTCAAATTCAGAACTCTCCTTTCCAACTAAAACCCCTATTGAAATTATAATAATCGAATAAATTATTAAAAAAATATAAAGCATTGACTTAACCTTTTAAGCCCTCAGTTCAAAGCTTTCAGAATTTTACCATTTAATTTTTCATCTCTTAGACTCTTCCTCTAAACCACTCAATTGTTATTTTGAGTCCTTCTTCAAGTTTTATTTTAGGAGACCATCCGAGAATCTTCTTTGCCCTGCTTATATCAGGATTCCTTCTGAGAGGGTCATCCTGAGGAAGAGGATAAAATTCAAAAGGTGAAGAGGATGAGGTTAGCTCTTTAATCTTCTCTGCCAGTTCAATTATTGTAAACTCTTCGGGATTTCCCAAATTAATCACCACTCCTTCAATTCCATCCTTTACCGACAAACGATATATCCCCTCTATCATGTCATCTACAAAACAGAAACTCCTTGTTTGTTTTCCATTCCCATATATTGGAATGGGTTCACCCTTCAAGGCCTTAACTATAAATGTGGGGATTACTCTTCCATCATCCTTTCTCATCCTAGGTCCATAAGTATTGAAGATCCTTGCTATTCTTACATCTATTTTGTGTTCCCTGTGGTAAGCCATGCAAAGAGCTTCTGAAAACCTCTTTGCCTCATCGTATACTGAACGAGGACCTATTGGATTGACCTTTCCCCAGTAATCCTCCCTCTGGGGATGAACTTCAGGGTCTCCATAAACTTCAGATGTTGATGCAAACAAATATCTTGCCCTCTTATTCTTTGCAAGCCCAAGGGTATGAAGTGTCCCAAGAGAATCTACTTTCATTGTGTGGATAGGATGTTCCTCATAATCCTTTGGAGAAGCAGGGCAGGCAAAATGAAGGATAAGCTCAATTTCTCCGTCAACATAAATAAAGTTTGTGACATCGTATTTGTAAAATGTGAAATTTGGGTTGGAAAATAAATGGGCAATATTCTCTTCACAACCAGTAAGGAAATTGTCCATCCCAAGAACTTTCCACCCTTCATTCAAAAATTTTTCAGCAAGATGGGAGCCTAAAAAACCAGCAACACCTGTAATTAAAACCCTTGACATCAATATTTCCCCTTTAAATAATTTCCCCTTCCCATGCAATAATACTCAAACCCAAGATTTATAACCTCTTCAGGATTAAAAATGTTTCTTCCATCTATAATTATTGGTGTTTTCATCAACTCCTTCACTCTCTTTAAATCAAGCTTCCTGTAATCATCCCATTCAGTAACAATAATTAAAGCTTCTGCTCCTTCACATGCCTCATAGGGAGAATTAACATACTTCAAATTTTTATCCTCCTCAATTATCCTTTTAGCATTGGAAATCGCTTTCGGATCATGAACTCTTAAAATTGCTCCCTCCTTTCTAAGAGCTTCAATTATTTTCAGACTCGGTGCCTCTCTTACATCATCAGTATTAGGTTTAAAGGCAACCCCAAGAATTCCTATAACCTTTCCTTTGGGGAGCCAAAGGGCTGATTTTACTTTTTCCATCACCCTCTCAATTCTCTGCTCGTTGATTTTATCAGTTTCTTTTAAAAGTCCAAAATGAAGACCGTGTTCCTCTCCTATTTTAAAGAATGCTCTTACATCCTTTGGGAAACAACTGCCTCCATAACCGAGACCCGCTTTTAAAAATTCAAGGCCTATCCTTTTATCAAGACCTATTCCGTAGGCAACCTTTTCAATGTCTGCTCCTGTTTTTTCACAGAGATCAGAAATCATATTTATAAAAGATATTTTCATGGCGAGGAATGAATTGGATGCATGTTTTATAATCTCTGCAGTATTTATATCTGTGACAACAATTGGACAATCAAAATCTTTATAAAGATTAAGGAGTATCTCCTTTGCCCTTTCAGATTCAACACCAATTACTATTCTGTCAGGATGGAAAAAATCCTGAAGGGCGGAACCCTCCCTCAGAAACTCAGGGTTTGATGCAACCTCAAAATTCTCCTCCCTTTTTGAGTAAAGTTTTATTGTCCTTTTTATCCATTGAGAGGTCATTACAGGCACAGTGCTCTTCTCCACTATTAATTTCCATCCATTAAGATGCTCAGCTATTTCCTTAGAAACAACTGATATTTGGGAAAGGTCAGCACTACCATCCTCAAGGGGAGGAGTCCCAACGCATATAAAAATTATCTCTGATTTCTCAACTCCTTCCTTTATACTATCTGAAAACTTTATTCTTCCATTTTCGAAATTCTTCTTTAAAAGTTCCTCAAGTCCCGGCTCATAAAAAGGAGGTAAACCTTTCTTTAATAAATCAAGCTTCTCTTTATCCTTCTCAACACCTATAACATCATTCCCGAGTTCAGCAAAACCAACTGCAGTTACAAGACCAACATACCCTGTTCCAATTATTGCTATCTTTTGCATTTTCCTCTCCTATTTCAATTTATCTTCCCTGACATTAATAATTATAAATGATGCAATAAGTGCCATTAAAGCTCCATACAAAAAGGCATATTTTGAACCAACCATCTGCCAAATGATACCTGTTATAAAACTTGCAGGGAAAAGAGCGATCCCCTGAATAAAATGAAAAAGACCATAGGATGTCCCTTTATGTTCAGGAGGAGCCATATCAGCTACATATGCTCTTTCCGCACCCTCTGTTATTCCAAAAACTGAACCGTAAAGGATAAATAAAAGAAGAATCAAAAAAGGATTTTTGCTAAAGGCAAATCCTGTGTAAATTA
This sequence comes from uncultured Clostridia bacterium, assembly GCA_964649495.1. Classification (GTDB taxonomy): domain Bacteria; phylum Acidobacteriota; class Aminicenantia; order JBFLYD01; family JBBIMS01; genus JBBIMS01. Next base: position 12,955 of record CAZYPR010000003.1, read on the forward strand.
ATGCATATATAAACCAGCCTGTTATAATTATCCTCTTCCTTCCTATTTTGTCAGAAAGACGACCAAGGGGATATGAAAGACCCGCTTTCACTGCATTATGTCCAACCCAGAGAAGAGGAAGAAATTCAATGGGGATTTTAATCTCTGATGCTTTCAGAAATAGAAAGGAATCTGAAGAATTCCCAAGGGTAAAGAAGAGAAGGGAGAGGAGATAAAGTTTGAATGAAGAGGGAAGATCCCTTATCTTGAGAGTAATCTTTGTCCTTTCCAATTCTCTACCTTTAACATCCTCGAGGACAAAAACAACAAGTATCAGAACAAATATGGCAGGAATTGCTGAGAGGAAAAAGACCATTCTTATATCGTCAAAGAGAAATTTTAAAATTAAGAAGGAAAGAATCGGTCCCACAACCGCTCCAAGATTATCCATTCCCCTTTGAAATCCGAAAGCTCTCCCCCTGCTGCTTTCATCAACAGAGTCTGCGATTATTGCATCCCTTGGAGATGTTCTAACTCCTTTTCCCAGCCTATCGATCACACGGAGAAGAAAAAGGGAGGGCCAGGTTCTAACAATGCTTATTAAAGGTCTTGAAAGGGATGGAAGGGAGTAACCTATTGAGACAAGAGTCTTTCTTCCTTTTATTCTATCTGCAAGCCATCCAGAAAAGAGTTTAAGAAAGCTACTCACACTCTCCGCAACACCTTCTATAATTCCAACAAATGCTGGACCCGCTCCAAGATATTTTGTTATGAAAACAGGAAGAAATGGATAAATCATCTCAGAAGCTGAATCATTGAAGAATGATGCAAAACCAAGAACCTTAACTCTCCTATGGAGAGCTTTCTTCTCCCCAGGATTAAATTTTTCCATTTCCAATCTCCATAATTAAATTTCTGTTTATCATAAATAATCTGAAAATTCAATTAAAAGATGAATTTTTAATATTTAAATTATTGCAAAAATTTAAGGATTATGATACTTTTTATAAGATGAAAAAGTTGATTTTTCTTTTTGTTTTAATTCCCGCTTTTGCTTTTGCAGAGGATATTCCAGTAATAAAAGCAATTTATCAGGAGACCCTCAAAGACCGTCACATTGCGAAGGGGGAGGTAACTTTGAAAATAGGAGAAACAATAATCCATTCCGATGAGCTCGAATATAACTTTGAAAAGAAAACTTTGATTGCAAAGGGGAATGTTGTAATAGATATGCCAGGTCAGAGTATAACAGCAAAGGAGATTTTTTTAAATCTCCAGGAAAAAACAGGAGAAATGAAAGATGTTTTCATATTGAATGAGCAGGGTATTTTCATAAAAGCTGATTATGTTAAAAAAGAAAGCGAAAATATTTACAGATTAAAAAATTCCTCTCTGACATCATGCACTCAGCCAAATCCAAGATGGAGTATAAATTCAAAGAATATAAAATTCAAAAAGGATGATTATGTTGATATATGGAGTGCAAATTTTAAAATTAAGAGCATTCCTTTCCTCTATCTTCCTTATTTTCGCTATCCATTACCAAAGGAAGGGAGAAAAACAGGATTCCTCATGCCCCAGGTGGGATATTCAGACCTTAAAGGATATGTTTTATCAGAGGCTTTCTTCTGGGCAATAAGCAGAAGCACAGATTTAACAATTCAGGGAGATTATTTCTCTCAGTGGGGGGAAGGTATCGGAGCTGAATTCAGATGGAAAACTTATAAGGGATTTGGAAATGCAATTTTTTACAACTTTTTCTACAAAGATGGGAAAAGAGATTACCATATAAATTTGAATTTGAGGGAGGAGCTTCCTCAAAAATTTATAGTTACAGCTGAAGTTAACAGACAGAGCACATTCAACTTTTTCAGCCAATTTATGAATGATTTTAACAGGATGTCTCAGAGTTTCACTTCTTCATCTTTAAACATCTCAAGAGCCTTTGGTCTTTACTCTTTCTATCTAAGGGTTGACAGAAATGAAAGTTATATTTTCGGAACATCATCGATTACTTCAAGAATGCCCCAGATAAAATTTTCTCGTCTTACCACAAGGGTCTCTTCCCTCCCGGTTTTTTTCTCCTTTGAATCATCCATTGAGAATTTTTCAAAAAAGGATTCAAAGACTACCATTTCTTTTCCCTTCCTTTACTTTTCACCTTCAATCTCATTTAATATTTCTCCTTTTCCATGGCTATCATTAAGCAATGACACAACTTACAAATTTGACTATTATGGTAAATCTTATAATATTGATGAAAAAAAATATTCCGATGATTCAATATCAAGGAATTTTTTAATTTCAAGGTTTGCAATTGTTGGTCCTTCATTTTACAGAATATTCCAATCCAAGGATTTAAAAATAAAGCATGTAATTGAACCAAGGATAATCTATTCAGTATCCACAAAGGACAAAGAATCCTCTCTAACATCTCCCTTTGAAAGCAGAATCCCTCCTCAAACCAACGAGTTATCTTTTAGTCTTTCCAATAGATTAATAAAAAAAATTGGAAAAAAAAGTCCGTCAGAGCTTCTTTCTTTTGAAATTAACCAGAGTTTTTATTTTGACCCCTCTCTTGAAAGGAGATATTCTGACATCAATGGCAATCTTAGACTTGTGCTCTCTTCAACTTCATTTGCAGAATTTAGAACATTCTATGATCCTAAGCACAAAGGTTTTAAAGGTTCCCTATTTTCTTTAAATTATCTTTCTTCAACAGGGAATCTTTTAAGGATTTCCTGGAGCAGGGAAAGAAGGGTTGAAGAAGGAAATCTGAAAACCACTATAAATCAGGCAAGATTCTTCACATCCCTGAAAATTCCTTCCATCCCTGTTGACTTTGCAGGTGACACAAGTTATGATTTTAAATCAAAGAAGATGTTAAATTACTCTTTTCGCATTGGTTATAATTATCAGTGCATAAATTTTTCTTTTGAATACAGGTATTTAATAAGGTTTGATGGTAATAAAGACTCAGATTTAAGATTCAATGTAAGCTTTGCCAATATTGGAATTGTTCAGGATATTTTTGGAGGAAGAGGATTCTGATGAAAGGATTGATTCTGAGTGGAGGGCATGGAACAAGACTGAGACCAATAACCCACACTCAGGCAAAACAGCTCATTCCTGTTGCCAATAAACCTGTATTATTCTATGGAATTGAAGCCCTCTCTTCCGCAGGGATAAAAGATATTGGAATAGTGGTTGGAAATACAAAAAATGAAATTATGGAGGCTGTTGGAGATGGCTCTTACTGGGATGTAAAAGTTACATACATCTATCAACCTGAACCTCTTGGTCTTGCTCATGCAGTCTTGATTTCAGAGAATTTTATTAAAGATGAGCCATTTGTAATGTATCTTGGTGATAATATTTTAAAGAGTGGAATTAAAAAATTTGTAGAGGAGTTTAATTCTGAAAAACCGAATTCTTTAATCCTTCTTTCTGAGGTAAAAAATCCCGAGCAATTTGGAGTTGCAGAGATAGAGGATGGAAAGGTAGTAAGACTTGTCGAAAAGCCAAAGGTCCCGCCGAGCAACTTAGCCCTTGTTGGCGTTTACATTTTCGACAAAAATATCTTCACCGCAGTAAAAAATATAAAACCATCCTGGAGAAATGAGCTCGAAATAACTGATGCAATCCAGTTCCTCGTTGATAATGGTTTTAGAGTTCTCCCCCACATTGTGAAAGGCTGGTGGAAGGATACGGGAAAACTTGATGACATTCTGGAGGCAAACAGGCTAATACTTGAGGATATTGAAACTTTAATAGAATCGCCCATAGAAGAAGGAAATAAAATAGAAGGAAGAGTGAGGATAGGGAAAAATTGCAGGATAAAAGATTCCTATATAAGAGGTCCAGCAATCATTGGTGAGGGATGCCATCTTATAGATTCCTATATAGGTCCTTTCACATCCATTGAGAGTGGATGCTTTATACAAAAAGTTGAGATAGAAAATAGTATAATTCTTTCTGGAACATTAATAGACCAGATAAATGGAAGAATAGAAAGGAGTTTGATCGGAAGAAATTGTAGAATAAGGAGAGATTTTCTAAAGCCAAGGGGTTACAGACTTATGTTGGGTGAAAACTCAGAGATAGGACTGGAATGATAGAAGGAGTTAAGATTAAAAATTTGAGGGTTATACCCGATGAGAGAGGAAGATTAATGGAGATTCTCCGTTCTGACGATGAACTCTTCATTAAATTTGGCCAGGTCTATCTTTCAACAACTTACCCTGGTGTTGTGAAGGGATGGCATATGCACAAAAAACAGTGGGACAATGTTTGCTGTGTTCATGGAATGATAAAACTTGTGATTTATGATGGAAGGGAGGACTCTCCAACACATGGAGAAATAAATGAATTCTTCATAGGAGTTCACAATCCAAAACTTGTTCAGATCCCACCCGGTATTTATCATGGCTGGAAATGCATATCCCAGGAGGAAGCTCTTGTTATAAACATTCCAACTGAACTTTACAATTATACTGAGCCGGATGAGTATCGCCTTCCTCCCGATGCTTCGGAAATCCCATACAACTGGGCAAGAAAAGATGGTTGAATATAATGAGTAGATTTTTGGTTACTGGTGGTGCTGGATTCATTGGTTCAAACCTTGTCCATTATCTTCTTAAAAATTATGAGGATATTGAAATTTTAAATCTCGACAAACTAACATATGCGGGAAATCTTGGAAATTTGAAGGATTTATCCAATGAAAAAAGACATAAATTTATAAAAGGTGATATAAAGGATAGAGAGCTTGTAAGAGAGCTCCTGAAAGGAGTGGATGTGGTAATTCATCTTGCAGCTGAAACCCATGTTGACCGTTCTATTCTCTATCCTGAGGATTTTATCTACACAGACATAGTTGGGACATACATTCTCCTTGAGGAGGCAAAAAAATCAAAAATAAAAATTTTCCTTCATGTCTCAACTGATGAGGTATATGGAAGTATTGAGGATGGTTCCTTCCATGAAAATTCCCCTCTGAATCCCTCCTCTCCATATTCAGCTTCCAAGGCAGGTGCAGATCGCCTTGCCTATTCTTATTTCAAGACTTTTTCTGTTCCTGTAATAATTGTAAGACCTTGCAACAACTATGGTCCCTTTCAGTTCCCTGAAAAATTAATCCCCCTTTTTATTACCAATGCTCTTGAAAACAAGGAACTCCCCCTTTACGGAGATGGGCAGAATGTGAGGGACTGGCTTTTTGTAAGGGATTGCTGTAGAGCAATAGATTTTGTTTTGAAAAATGGAAAAATTGGAGAAGTTTACAATATTGGTGCAGGACAAGAAGTTAAAAATATTGAAATTGCAAAAAAGATTCTTGAGCTAACAGGAAAATCTGAAAACCTCATAAAATTTGTCAAAGACAGACCTGGCCATGATAGAAGATACTCCCTTGACTGGTCGAAAATAAGGAGTTTAGGATGGCATCCTGAAGTTGGTATTGAAGAAGGACTGGAAATAACAGTTAAATGGTATAAGGAGAACCTTTCCTGGTGGAAAGAAATAAAGGAAGAGTCAGAGGAATTCAAAAAGTTTTATAAATCTTATTACGGATAGCATAAGTATAATCTTATATGGAGGATAGATATGAGAGTTCTTATAACAGGAATAACAGGATTTGCGGGGAGTCATCTTGCAGAATATATTTTAAAGGAGTTCCATGATGTGGAGGTGTGGGGGCTTATCCGCTGGAGAAGTCCTCTCAACAACATAATTCAAATAAAAGAAAAATTACACTTAGTAGAAGGAGATTTAAAAGATTATTTCTCTTTAAGGGAAGCACTGAAAATTTCAAAGCCTGACAGAATATTCCATCTTGCTGCTCAAAGCTTTGTTCCCACCTCATGGAAACTTCCCGCAGAGACCTTCTCAATAAATGCAATTGGAGAGATAAATCTTTTTGAGGCAATAAGGGAGTTAAAACTTGATCCATTAATACATATAGCGTGTTCATCAGAGGAGTATGGTCTTGTTTACGAAAATGAGGTTCCAATAAAAGAGACAAATCCCTTGAGACCCCTCAGTCCCTATGCGGTTTCAAAAGTTGCTCAGGATATGCTTGCCTTCCAATATTTTCAGAGTTACAAACTTAAAACTGTAAGGACAAGGGCTTTTAACCATTCGGGTCCAAGAAGGGGGCATGTTTTTGTCACTTCTAATTTTGCTATGCAAATTGCAATGATTGAAAAAGGAAAACAGCCTCCTGAGATTCATGTTGGGGATCTTACAGCTAAAAGGGATTTTTCTGATGTCAGAGATGTTGTAAGAGGCTACTGGCTTTCCCTTGAAAAGGGTGAACCAGGAGAAGTCTACAATATAAGCTCAGGGAAGGCATACCAGATAAAAGAAATCCTCGATATTCTCCTCTCCTACAGCAAAGTAAATGTAAAAGTTGTTCAGGATCCTGAAAGGATGAGACCTTCAGATGTTCTTCTCCTTATAGGAGACAGCACAAAATTTCAATCCAAAACTGGATGGAAACCATCTATTCCGTTTGAGCAAACTCTAAAGGATCTCCTTGAATGGTGGAGAGAGAGAATACAATGAAAAAGTTAAAAAGCAAAAATTAAAGAGTGAAAGTAAAAGTTTTCATAACTGGATTGACAGGTTTTGCGGGAGTTCATTTATCTCAATATCTTGAAGGAGAAGGTTTTGATGTTTACGGAACTTCATGGCCTGAGAAAATAGAAAACAAAAAAATTTTCTGGCTTGATTTAAGAAATGGAAGAAAACTGAGCAAGATTTTAAAGAGTATTAATCCTGACTGGATATTTCATCTTGCTGCTCTATCCCATGTTGGTGAGTCCTGGAAAATGGTGAAAAAAACAGTTTCTACAAATTTCCTTTCAACTTTAAATTTATTTGAAAGCGCCTTTAATCTTTCCAGGAAACCAAAAATTCTTTTTATAAGCTCTGCTGAAGTTTATGGCTCGGTAAAATATAATGAACTCCCCATAAAAGAGATTCAACCCGTAAATCCTTCGAATCCCTATGCATTCTCAAAACTTTTGGGTGAAATCCTTTCCTCCCTTTACAACTCTCTTGGAATGGAAATTCTTGTTGTCAGACCCTTTAATTACACTGGACCGGGACAGAGTCCAAAATTTGTATGTTCAGATTTTGCCTATCAGATTGTTATGATTGAGAAAGGTAAATTAAAACCAGAGATAAGGGTTGGGAATCTCTCTGTTAGAAGGGATTTCACTGATGTTAGGGATGTTGTTAGAGCATTCAGAATCATAATGGAAAAAGGAGAGAAGGGAGCTCCTTACAATGTTTGTAGTGGAAAGAGCTATTCCATTGAGGAAATCCTTCAAACCCTTCTCCAATTCTCAAAAAAAAAGATAGAAATAATAAAAGATGAGAGGAGGTTTAGGAAAGTTGATGTTCCTGATATTTACGGCGATTATTCAAAAGTAGAAGAACTCGGATGGAAGCCAACCATCCCCATTGAAAAGACCTTACAAGACATAATAAAATGGTGGAGGGAAAAGTTATGAAAGTCCTTTTAACAGGAGGAACTGGTTTCTTAGGTAAAAATCTTCTTAAATCACTCCTTGAAAAAGGTTTTTCTATTAAAGCTCTTGTAAGAGATGAAAATAAAAAGGAAGAATTGGGAGAGGATATTGAGGTAGTAATCGGAGACATAAGAGATAGAGAAAAACTTTTCAAAGAATCAAAGAATATTGAAGGAATATTTCATCTCTCAGCCCTTGTAAAAAGCTGGGTTAGAAGGGTTCCCGATTATTATGAGATAAATGTTGAAGGAACAAGAAACATAATGGAAATATCCCGAAAAAGAGACATTAAAACCATTTATGTATCATCATTTATAGTATCAGGCCCTACAGGGAACAGCATCTTTGAGGAAAAGGACTTTAAAGAAAGAAAGAAATTCTACAATCACTACGAGAGGTCAAAATATTTTGCATTTATGCTTGCAAAGGAATATATAAAATGGGGAGCCCCTGTCATAATTGTTTTTCCGGGAGTAATTTACGGAGAGGGAGAACTGAGGGATTCAAACATAATAGTAAAGAATATAGTTGACCATTTAAACGGTTCTCTTCCAGGAATCTTAGGAAAAGGTAAATCTATCTGGAATTTTGTCTATGTAAAGGATTGTGTCAACGGTATTCTTCTTGCATGGGAAAAGGGGAAAATTGGAGAATCATACATAATTGGTGGAGAAAATGCGGAAAATAGAAGAGTTTTCGAAATCGCCCGTTCCTATACAGGAGCTAAAACTCCCATGCTAAATATTCCCTATTGGATTGGTTATGGATTTGGATTAATCCAGTATTTTATTGCTGAAATCTCTAACAAACCTCCAAAATTTGTCCACAATGATGTTCTTATCTTTAAGAGAAACTGGGCATATAGCTCAAAAAAAGCTGAGAGGGAATTGGGTTATAAATGGAAGAATCTTGAGGAAGGGATGAAAATGACCCTCGACTGGCTAAAGGAGAAGGGATATGCAAAAATTTTCAGAGGATAAAAGGAAGATTCTCCATATTTTGATGGGGTTTTTCGCATTACTTCTGAGATGGCTTCCCTGGCAGATTGCTCTCCTTTGTGCTCTGGCAGCATTAATCAACAATCTCACCCTTTTAAGGTGGATAGGAGAAAAAACTTTGTTCAGAGAAAAGGAGAGAAAAGGAGTAGGTGGAATAATATTTTATCCTATATCAGTTTTCCTTTTAATACTGATTTTCAGAAATTCCCTTCACATTGCATCAGCAGGATGGGGGATGATGGCATTTGGTGATGGAATTGCCACATTAACGGGAATTCATTTTGGAAAGAAAAAACTTCCTTGGAACAAAGAAAAGAGCTGGGTTGGGCTTTTTTCATCTCTAATTTTTGGCTATATCTCAATGGTTTTTCTCATCTGGTGGGTAGGAACAAGGTATGGCTCTCTCAACAGCTATCTTCTATTCATTGCTCCCGCAATAGTTGCGATATTTGCATCCTTAATTGAAACAATGAAAATTGGAGTAGATGACAACCTCACAATCCCCCTCTTCTCTGGGATTTTTCTTTACTATCTCTATTTAATAGAACCTGAGATTTCAAAGGCAAATCTTCCAATCATAATTAACCGTCTTCCTTTAGCTCTCTTGTTCACTGTGCTCTTTGCAATTGCTGGATATCTGATAAAGGGGGTCAATATTTCAGGTTTCTTCTCAGGAATTATAATTGGATTGGGGGTATGGGTATTCTCAGACTATAAAGGATTTATATCTTTACTTCTATTTTTCCTTCTTGGGACCCTCTCAACAAAAATTGGATATTCAAGGAAAAAATCCTTGGGAATAGAAGAAAAAGGTGGAGGTGCAAGGTCTTATGAAAATGTTCTTGGAAAAGGTCTATCTCCGCTTCTATTCTCAATTCTTTCCCTTCTTTCAAAAAATCCAGTTGCATTTTCCATTGCCTTTTACTCATCCCTCTGTGCGGGAACCTTTGACACGGTTTCATCTGAGCTGGGAAAAGCTTTTGGAAAGAGAACAATCTCACCATTGAATTTTAAAGAGGTGAAGAAAGGAGAACCAGGAGGAATATCTTTTGAAGGATTAATCTCTGGCTTTCTCTCATCAATTATTTTTATTTTCATTTCATTCCTCTTTAACCAAACATTTCCATTCAAATTCTTCCTTATAGCATTAGCTCTTTCATCGATAATTTCAAACATCGCAGAATCTTACATCTCAATTTTTCTTGAGGGAAAAGGGCTAATATCCAACGAAATAACAAATTTCCTAAATACTCTGATTGCGGGAGTTTCTGGATATTTTATTTATTCTTTGATGAGCTGAAAAAACAAAACTGGTAATAGTCTTAGTAACTGGCTAAATTTCATAGCTGAGATGACATTAAAATCATTTATCGCATGCTAAAGCCTTTGGATACAAAGTTCCTTAAATTCCTCTTACTAAGTGGAATAAAGGTAACTCAGAATTATCTCAATCTTTTTGCTTCTACAACTCCTTTTTTCCCATCGTAAAAGGCGTAACCTATCTTGTTTCCATTCCTATCGAAAAACTCATAATTTATAGCAACAATTTCTCCTTCTTTGTAAGTATACTCGACTTTAATATTTCCTTGAGCTGACAAAATAGTTTTTGACCATGTGAGAGTTTTTTCAGTGCCACGCTGTTCAATCCTCCCTGTCCAATCACGATTTGCAGGATCAGTAATTCTTCCAGGATCAAAACCCATAGATTCAGCTTGTTCAGGAGTAGGTAGATTTCTACCGCAGAAATCAATACCTCTACTTCCCCTCCCTGATGCAGACTCTGAGGGATTTATAATTGTTCTTCCCTTTTCTGTTTTTGAACTCTTTTCCCTTTCATAACCCGATTTTGTGGATTGGTCAGGATAGTTTTGAGCTGGTTGTATCCCTCTGTCTAAGGACTTCCCCCCTCTCTTTTCCTGTATGCTGATTTTCTCTTCTTTCCTTTTTTTGATAGAAACTCCAAATTTTTCATTTAATTCGTCAGCCTTTTTGCATACTGGGCTGTCACAGGAGACAATTTCAGGATTAGGTGTGTAGATAGTCTTTTTTATCCATTCCTTTCTGTCTGATGGATATTCGGTGGATCTTACCGCTCCCTTTGCAAACTCTTGCCATGCCTGACGGTCTAAGTTATCATCATTACGACCAATTACCCAGCCCGTATGGATGTCTTCCGCCAATCTGTCAAGTTGCTCTTTTGTAGGATTCTCCGATTTTTTCACCTCCTCCATATCTCTTCTTGTTCTTTGGTCGTTTATTTCTCTTGCATTATTCAGATGATGCTCAGCCGATTGTGTATCATTATTAAGAAAATCATTCATGGCTGAATCCATTTCTTCTATAACTTTTTTATTCTCTTCAGTTCTATCAACCTCACCTTCCATTACTTGTCCTTGTTTCCCTATAGAAATGGATGGCTTAGTAGGTAAACCTGTAAATTCAACTTCTCCTTTAAGGCTGTATGTTTTCAATCCTCCCATTGTCTTTTCAACTCCCTGACAGGGGTCATTTCCAACTGCAGGTGCAGAGAAGCCAATTGAAAAAATTGCTCTTCCAACCTCATTTTGCGCTTCTTCCTTCTTAACCCCTATTTTTTTGAAAATGGGATGTTTGGTCTGGGATGATAAAGAAGATGTAAAGAGCAATGAACCAATTAAAAACAGTACTAAATTTCTTTTTTTCATATGTAAACCTCCATTATTTTCTTTAAAGTGTATTTTTTAAAAAACAAAGTTTAAATTAGCGGATGAAGTTGATACGCCCTTTGTTCTGAAAGCAAGATTCAAATGGACAGGACCAAAAATATTTATATTCACTCCTCCAATAAGGTAGACATTTTCTTTCATTTTTGAATTAAGTTCTATATCATATTTTACATTACCAATATCCGCAGGGGTCCCTTCCATAAACCAGCTTGTTTTTGGCTTCATATCTATGTATCCGCCACCGAGATAGGGTGTTAATTTCCCGAATTTTTTACTTAAAATTATTCCTGCGATGATTTCATTCACTGCTGTATCCACTCTGTATTTTACCTCTCCTCCTCCATGCTGGATTCTGAATTGCTCCTCCTCAAATTCTTTGAACTCAATCCCATTTATATACATTTTTCCGTCAGGTTTATATGTTATATAATCAGCATTTATTTCCGCTTTAAAGCCAGCAATTTCAAAAACTTTAACCTTTGCTCCCACTCCCCATATAAAAGATATATTCCCTTTAAATTTTAATTCCTGTGGTGGTGTTCCAGGTTCACCTGGTGGGTTCTCAAGCGAAACATTCCAATCGAGACTTGTGAAGCCTACTTTACCGTAAATTGAGAAGAAATTCAAAGGAGAAATAGAACATCTAAGGAAGGCTCTACTTGATTTTGAAGGGATTCCCTCCTTTGATGTTTCGAGAGTGTGAAAGTCAACTTTTCCGGGAAGTGTGATAACTGCCTTACCACCATTGTTTATAAGATTTCTATCACTTACACTCTCAAACTCCAAACCAAAGCTCAAAAACTTCTCCTGAGCTACTAAAGAAAAAATAAATAACATACTAAAAAGTATCCTTAGTGTGGATTTCATTTTTTACCTCCTCATAAATTCTAAAATTCAAAGATGAAAAAGTCAAAGAATTTTAAATTTGAATTTAAGGTTTTTGTTGACAGCAGGAAAGAATTGTTTTATATTTTGAACTAAGAGTCAATTCTATGGAGAAATCAATGAGCTTAATAGATGAGCTAAAAAAGGGAAATATTCCTCCTTCAGTCAAGATTGTTGCTGAGGAGGAAGGGATTTCGAAAGAAGAACTTGCTGAAAATATAATAAAGGGTCATGCTGTAATTGTTGCCAATAAACTTCACAGAAACATTAAACCTGTTGGAGTAGGTAAAAAGCTCAGAACAAAGGTGAATACAAATCTTGGAACTTCCATGGATTTTCCCCATATTAAGTATGAAATTGAGAAGCTGAAGCTTGCAATAAAATATAAAACAGACACAGTAATGGATTTGAGCACAGGGGGTAACATCGACCTTAATAGAAAGGAAATAATAAAAAATTCAACAGTTCCTGTTGGCTCTGTTCCAATTTATCAGGCGGCTATTTATGGTCTCTCAAAGTGGGGGAATATGGTAAATCTTACGGTTGATGATATTTTTCATGTCATTGAGCTTCATGCAAAGGATGGAATTGATTTTATAACTGTTCATGCGGGTTTGACTCTTAAGGGTGTTGAAAGGCTGAAAAAGCAGGGAAGGCTTACGAGCATTGTTTCAAGGGGTGGAGCTTTTATGGTTGGTTGGATGATTCATAACGAAAAGGAGAATCCTCTTTACGAGCACTTTGATAGACTCTTGGAAATTGCAAAAAAATATGAGCTCACACTGAGTCTTGGAGATGGGCTAAGACCTGGTTCAATTGCTGACTCAACTGACTGGGCTCAGATAGATGAGCTCCTTGTTCTCGGAGAGCTTGTAAAGAGGGCGAGGTCAGCAGGGGTTCAGGCTATTGTCGAAGGACCCGGTCATATTCCAATAAATGAGATTTCAATGAATATAAAACTTCAGAAGAAGATTTGCGATGATGCTCCCTTTTATGTTCTTGGTCCTCTTGTCACAGATATCGGTGCGGGATACGACCATATAACTGCAGCGATTGGCGGAGCTGTAGCTAGTGCTGAAGGAGCTGATTTCCTCTGCTATGTTACACCAACCGAGCATATTGGACTACCTGATTTAGAAGATGTGAAACAAGGTTTGATAGCCTTTAGAATAGCTGCCCACGCAGGAGATATTGCAAAGGGAATAAAGGGGGCAAAGGAGATGGACAGAAAGATGTCAGAGGCGAGATATAAGCTTGATTGGGCTGAGCAGGAGAGATTGAGCCTTGATCCTGAAAAGTTCAGGGAAGTTAGAATGAAGAGAGGGAGTAAATCGAAGGCATGCTCCATGTGTTCTGATCTTTGCGCAATGAAAGTAATTTCAGAATTCCTTGAGGAAGGAAATGTCCAGTATCTCTTATGAAGGAATTTTATTCGGAACTGGTGGAGTCCCTCTTAGCACAAAGGGAAGTTCCACTGAAGATGGGATAAGAAGAATAAGGGAGCTTGACCTTGATTGCATGGAGATAGAGTGGGTCAGGGGAGTCCATTTGAGGGAGGAAGGAGCTCGCTCAATAAAAAAAGTTGCGGAAGAGGAGAGAGTTGCCCTTTCAGTTCATGCTCCCTATTTTATTAATTTAAATTCTGAAGATAAAGAGAAGAGAATTGCCAGTATGGAAAGAATAATTGTATCCTGCAGAATGGGAGAACTTGCGGGAGCAAGGTCTGTTGTCTTTCATCCTGGATATTATGGGAATTCAAAGGATGCTTACTCTGTAATAAGAGATTCGATAAAGGAGATCTCCGATGAGCTTAAAAGGGAAAGGAAGAAAATTACTTTAAGACCTGAAACAACAGGTAAGCCAACCCAGTTTGGTAGTCTTGATGAGATTTTGAAAATTTGCGAAGAGGTCGAGGGGGTTCTTCCATGCGTTGATTTCGCCCATATTCATTCAAGAGAGAGCGGAAAATACAACAGTTATGAGGAATTTGCAAAAATTTTAAAGAGAATTGAAAGAGCTCTGGGTAAAGAATCCCTGAAAAATATGCACATACATATTTCAGGGATTGATTATTCTTCTAAGGGAGAGAAGAAACATCTTAATTTACAGGAATCGGATTTTAAATTTGATGAATGGATTCAGGTTTTGAAAGATTTTAGCGTTCAGGGATTGGTAATTATTGAAAGTCCTAACCTTGAAACAGACGCAATTTTACTTAAAAGGCTTTATCATGGCAAGGGAATTAAAAGTTAAATTCTTAGGAGTAAGGGGAAGTTATCCCGTTTCTTCCAATGGATTTTTAAAGTTTGGGGGAAACACAGCATCAGTTCTTGTTGAGACCCCTCATGTATTTGTTATTTTCGATGCTGGGACTGGAATTGTTAATGTTCCTTCCATAATTAAAAATAGTCCTCTTCCTATAATCCTTCTCTTTTCCCATCTCCATCTCGACCATATAATCGGATACCCATTTTTCACAAGTCAGATAAACCCATCAATAGATCTTTATGTCGCTGGTCCAAATTTTCCTTCCGATTTCTTTAAATTCATGGTTGACACTTTTAAATCTCCCATCTATCCTGTTTCATGGGGGCAGATCAAATCTCCCAAAATGATTTTCGCCCTTGATGGAGGTGAATCCCTTATAATTTATAAGGGAAGAGTCAGTCTTGCAGAAAAAGGAGATTTTGAGCATTCTGATAGAAAAGTAATAATTTCATCATTAAAATCTAATGCTCATCCAGAGGACGGGGTTCTCATCTATTCCCTTCGATTCAATGGAAAGAAAATTGTTTATGCCACTGATGTGGAATGGAAAGGAAAACTGGACAGGAAAACAAAGATTTTTATGAAGGATTGTGATGTATTAATTCACGATGCTCAGTATACTCCTGAGGAATACAATTCAAAAAGTAATTCTACTAAAGGTTTCGGGCATAGCACCTATATAATGTCCTGTGAAGCAGCAAAGGAGGTTTCAGCAAAAAACTTAATCCTGTTTCATCATGACCCTGGACATAATGATTCTATGATAGAGGAAATTGAGAAAAGAGCAAGGAGTATTTATGTTAATACAAGATCCGCTTATGAGGGAATGGAAATAAGGGTTTGAAGATGGAATTCCCTTTTATAATTGGTGGTAAAAAGAGGAAATCTGAAGCATTTAAAGATATAAAGAGCCCATGGAATGGAGAAGTTTGCTCAAGAGTATATCTCTCCGAAAAGGAGGACATAGAGGAGGGGGTAAAACTTGCAGATAGATCATTTGAGGGAACGAGGAAACTTCCTTCCCATGAGAGAGCTTTGATACTTGAGAAAATATCTTCCCAGCTCGAGAAAAGAAAGGAGGAGATTGCCAGATGGATAGTTCTTCAGGCTGGGAAACCAATAAGAGACTCAAGAGCAGAGGTTGATAGGGCAATATTTACATTTAAGATTGCGAGTGAGGAAGCAAAAAGAATTGGTGGAGAGATAATAGACCTTGATTGGAGAAAAGGACTTGATAAAAGGGTTGGTTTGATCAGAAGATTTCCAGTAGGAACTATTCTTGCAATTACACCCTTCAATTTCCCTTTGAATCTTGTAGCCCATAAGGTTGCTCCCGCTATAGCTTCTGGGAATCCAATAATTTTGAGACCAGCAACCCAAACCCCTTCACCTTCATTAATTCTTGGAGAAATTGTTGTAGAATCAGGTTATCCTGAGAATGCAATATCTGTTGTTCCCAGCTCTCACGAATCTATAGAGTATCTTTTCACTGATGATAGAATAAAAAAAGTTACCTTTACAGGAAGTGCAGAGGTAGGATGGGAGATAAAGAAGAAGGCTTGGAAGAAAAAGGTGACATTGGAGCTTGGCGGGAATGCGGGTGTGATTGTTGATAGAGATGCAGATTTAGATTGGGCAGTTGAAAGGATTACATTTGGTTCCTTTTCATATGCAGGGCAGATATGCATATCTGTTCAGAGAGTATGGATACATGAGGAAATATGGGATAATTTTATAAACAAATTCTTAGAAAGAACAAGAAAACTGAAAGTTGGAGACCCGAGGGATGAAGGTACTGATATTGGTCCCTTGATTGATGATGAATCAGCAAAGAGAGTAAGAGATTGGCTTGATGAAGCAAAGGAAGGAGGTGCTATATTTTTAGAAGGAGGGAGAATAGAAGGAAGATTAATGGAGCCAACTATAATAACCAACACAAAACCAGAAATGAAAATTTTCTGTGCAGAAGCTTTTGCTCCCCTTGTAATTGTTGAGAAATTCAGGGATTTTGAATCTGCAGTAGAAGGGGTGAATAATTCAGTTTACGGGCTTCAGGCTGGAGTGTTTACAAAGGATATAAAGAAAATATTCAGTGCTTTTGATAATCTTAATGTTGGAGGAGTTGTGGTTAATGATGTTCCCACTTTCCGTGTCGATCATATGCCTTACGGAGGAGTTAAAGAATCAGGTTTTGGAAGAGAGGGAATAAGATGGGCTATGGAGGAAATGACAGAGGTAAAACTCCTCGTCCTTAATTTAGCGTAAAAGAATATGAAAACAATTAAGCTACGAGCTTTTTATTTTAACTTTTCAAAGGAGGATTTATAAATGAGAGAGATTAGTTTGAAGTATGTAAAGGAAGAGATCAAAAGGAGCGTCCAGGAAGCAAATTTTATTCTCAGGGAGGATGTCCTTAAAATCATTGAGGAGGCTTCAAAAAAAGAAGAGTCAGAGGTAGGAAAGGAAGTATTCGACCAGATTTTGAAAAATGCCCAGATTGCCAGAGAGGAACTTCTCGCATTATGCCAGGACACAGGAGTTGCAGTATTTTTTGTTGAACTTGGTGAAGAAGTTAGATTTAAATATGACGGATTCAAAGGTCTTAGAGACGCCATTGAACAGGGAATGATTGAGGGATACAAAGAAGGTTATCTTAGAAACTCTATTGTTGAGGATCCCCTCAGAAGGAAGAACACAGGTAACAATGCTCCTGCATTTATCCACTGGGAACTTGTTCCTGGAGATAAGCTGAAAATTTATTTCCTTGCAAAGGGTGGAGGAGCTGAGAACATGAGTGCAATTAGAATGTTCCCTCCTGCGGCTGGTGCAGAAGGTATTGAAAATTTTGTTGTTGAAACAGTGGAGAAAGCAAGTTCAAATCCATGTCCTCCAATTATAGTTGGAGTTGGTATTGGAGGGAATTTTGAAATTGCTCCTCTACTTGCTAAAAAAGCTCTTCTTAGAAATCCTGTTGGTTCCCATCATCCTGATCCATTTTATGCTGATATGGAAGAAAGACTCTTGAAAAGAATTAATAATCTCGGGATAGGTCCTCAGGGGCTCGGGGGTAGAATAACTGCTCTTGCTGTTCATATTGAGGTTCATCCATGCCATATTGCTTCAATGCCTACTGCTGTAAATATTGAATGCCACTCCCACAGAATAAGAGAAATGGAGTTTTAGGAGGTAAAATTGATAGAGATAAGGTTTCACGGAAGAGGAGGTCAAGGAGCAGTAATAGCCTCTGAGATTCTTGCTTCAGCACTTTTTTCTGAAGGAAAATATGTTCAGACATTCCCCCAGTTTGGAGTTGAAAGGAGGGGTGCTCCTGTTTCCGCTTTTTTGAGAATAGATGATAAACCGATAAATCTAAGATGCAGAGTTTACACTCCTGACCATATAATTGTTCTTGATCCAATTCTTATAGAATCAGTTAATGTTACAGATGGTTTAAAGAAAGGAGGTTGGATTGTTCTGAACACATCAAAAAGTCCGAAGGATTTCCCTAATTTTTCCGATTTTAAAGTTGCAGTAGTGGATGCCTCAGGCATTGCAATTAAATACAGACTTGGTCCAAAAACTGCCCCAATAGTTAACACTGCTATACTTGGTGCTTTTGTGAGAGCAACAGGTATTGTTAGTCTTGAATCTATTTTAAAAGCTATGGAAGAATATGTTCCTATTAAACTTGAGGAAAATAAAAAAGCTGCTAAGGATGCTTATGAGGAGGTAAAATGGGAATAATTAAATTTGAAAAGCTATCCGATTTCCCTTATATGCCTGCTTCCCTCTCAGACACCCTTTATAACAGGACAGGTTCATGGAGAACTTTCAGACCCATTCACAGGAATAAAATCCCTCCCTGCAACCACGCATGCCCAACCAATGAGAATATTCAGAAATATATTTATTTAATTCTTAAAGGAAATTATGATGAGGCATACAGAGTTATAAAAGAGGACAATCCAATCCCTTCCATAACAGGGAGGGTCTGCTACCATCCTTGCGAGACAGCTTGCAATAGAGATAAATTTGACAGAGCTATTTCAATTCATCACATCGAAAGATTTCTTGGAGATTACGGACTCAATATAAAGGATAGATGGAATATTGTTGATAGAAAAGAAAAAATAGGGATAATTGGTTCAGGACCAGCAGGGCTTGCCTGTGCATATCATCTAAGAAGAAAAGGTTATAAAGTAAAAATATTTGAAGCAGAACCCCAGTTCGGAGGACTTCTAAGATATGGTATTCCTTCATATAGATTGCCAAAGGATATACTTGATGCAGAGATAAGAAAACTTGAGGAAATGGGGATTGAATTTGTTGCTAATCATAAAGTAAAAAGTCCCTATGACCTTCTTGGAGAATTTGATGCTGTATTTGTAGGTATTGGTGCAACCCTTTCCACAAGTTTGGGAGTAGAGGGAGAAGATATAGAAGGAGTTATAAAAGGTATTGAATTTTTGAAAAGAGTGAATAAAGGAGAAAGGGTTGAGTTGGGTAAGAGAGTGGCAGTTATTGGAGGCGGTAACACAGCAATTGACTCCGCTCGAACTGCATTAAGGTTAGGAGCAGAAGTGAAGATTTTGTATAGGAGATCAAGGGCTGAGATGCCCGCTATACCATCTGAAGTTGAAGATGCAGAAGCAGAGGGTATTGAAATTGAATTCCTTGTAGCTCCTTCAAAAATTATCAGTGATAATGGAAGGTTATCTGGAATTGAATGCATAAGAATGGAGTTGGGAGAGCCTGATGAATCAGGAAGGCGAAAACCTGTTCCAGTTAAAGGCTCAGAATTTTTAATCCCATTGGACAATGTAATTTCAGCTATTGGAGAAAAGGTTGATCTTGGATTTTTTAATGGGCTTGAAACCACAAAATGGGGAGTTAAGGGAGATTATTTCGGAAGAACATCCTCAGAAAGAATATTTGTTGGTGGAGACTGTCTGACAGGACCGGCAACAGTTGTAGAAGCTCTCGGTGCTGGGAAAAAATCTGCTATGGCAATAGACCATTTCTTAAGAAGTGAATCTTTTCCTGCAGTTGAAGAGGTAAAGCCTTTAGAGTTTGAGAAAATTAATCTTAATTATTTTAAGAAAAAGGAAAGAATTGAGCCTAAAAGACTTGAGCCATACGAGAGAATAAGCAACTTCAAAGAGGTATGGAAAAGATTTGAAGAACCTGCTTTAATTTCAGAATGCGAGAGATGCTTCTCCTGCGGGGTATGCAATGGATGCGATAATTGCTGGGTATTCTGCCCCGATGTTTCGATAATCAGAAAGGGGGAAGATTATTCAGTGAATTATGATTATTGTAAAGGATGCGGAGTATGTGCAAAGGAGTGTCCGAGAAGTGTAATTGATATGGAGGAAGAAAGATGAAAAAAGTTATTACAGGAAATCATGCGGTATCATATGGTGTAAAGGTTTCGAGGGTTGAAGTAATCGCAGCATATCCAATAACTCCCCAGACTCAAGTTGTAGAACTTCTCTCTGAGTTTTGTGCGTCTGGTGAACTGAATGCCAAATTTATAAAAGTAGAATCAGAACATTCCGCAATGGCTGCATGTATAGGAGCATCAATTGCGGGAGCAAGAGCTTTCACTGCCACATCAGCTCAGGGGCTTGCTCTCATGCACGAACTCCTCCACTGGGCAGCGGGAGGAAGATTACCCATTGTAATGGCTGATATAAATCGTGCAATGGCGCCAGGGTGGTCTGTATGGACAGACCAGAATGATACTCTTTCCCAGAGGGATACTGGATGGATGCAGATATACTGTGAATCAAATCAGGAGGTTTTCGATTCTGTAATCCAAGGTTATAAGATTGCAGAGAAAGTTTCAATACCTTTAATGCTTGTTCTTGATGCATTTGTTCTATCCCATACCTCTGAGCCTGTTGATATCCCAGAGCAATCAAAGGTAGATGCTTATTTGCCACCCTATTCTCCAGAAATAAAGATTGATATAAATAATCCGAGGGCTTTTGGAGGTCTACTCTCTCCCGACCACTATTTTGAGTTGAGATATTTACTCCAGAAGGATATGGAAAGGGCAGTTAAGGTTGCTAAGGAAGTTGATGAGGAATTCTATGAAATTTTTGGAAGAAAATATGGTGTTGTTGAGCCTTACAAATGTGATGATGCAAAAACAATAATTGTTGTTTCCTCAACTTTAACAGGAACTGCAAGGACTGTAATTGATGAGCTAAGGAAAAGAGGAAAGAAGGTGGGACTACTTAAAATAAGATTCTTCAGACCTTTCCCCTTTGATGATGTAAAATCTATTCTTTTAAGCGCAAAGAAGGTTGCAGTAATTGATAGAAACATATCTTATGGAGCGGGAGGAATATTCTTCCAAGAAATAAAATCAGCCCTTTACAATGAAAAGAATAGACCACCTATTTTTGGATACATAACAGGGCTTGGAGGAAGGGATGTTACTCCTGAAATTATAAGTGAAATAATAGAATACACTGAAAAAAATGAAATGCCTGAGGAGAATATCCTTTGGAGAGGAGTAATGCAATGAAAAACTTTGTTTTACCTGAAGAAGAGTATATGAGTTCAGGGCATCTTGCATGCCCAGGTTGCGGTGGAGCTCTTGCCATGAGATTTGCTCTTAAAGTTCTTGGAAGGAAGACAGTAATTTCTCTTCCCGCATGCTGCTGGTCTGTTATAGA
Source organism: uncultured Clostridia bacterium (assembly GCA_964649495.1). Lineage (GTDB taxonomy): Bacteria > Acidobacteriota > Aminicenantia > JBFLYD01 > JBBIMS01 > JBBIMS01. The sequence continues at coordinate 34,011 of CAZYPR010000003.1, forward strand.
TGGTCCTTTTCCCTATTCCTCTTTAAGAATTCCTCTCTTCCACTGTGCCTTTGAAACCGCCGCATCCACTGCTTCTGGAATAAGAGCTGCTCTTGATATTAAAGGGGTGGAAGATGTAAATGTTGTTGCATGGGCTGGAGATGGAGGAACTTTTGACATAGGGCTTCAGGCTCTTTCGGGAGCTGCTGAAAGGAATGAGAATATAATTTACATTTGTTATGACAATGAAGCTTATATGAATACTGGAATTCAGAGATCATCAGCAACTCCAAAGGGTGCATGGACAACAACAACTCCTGTTGAACATCCCAAGAGTGAGCCAAAAAAGAATATGGTTGAGATAATGGCAGCTCACAGAATCCCTTACACAGCAACCCTTTCTATAGCATATCCTGATGATTTTGTTAGAAAGCTTGAAAAGGCAAAGAATATAAAAGGGACAAGATTCCTCCACATATTCTCTCCATGCCCTCCGGGATGGAAAATGGCACCAGAGCTGACAATTGAAATTGCAAGAATTGCGGTAAGGACAGGACTTTTCCCTCTTTATGAAGTTGAAGGTGGAATCAAATACACAATAAATGTTGAACCTGACTGGATTCCAATAATTGAATATTTTAGACTCCAGGGAAGATTTTCCCATTTAACAGAAGATGACCTGAAGGAAATTGAAAATAATGTTAAAAGGGAATGGGAAATACTGAAAGGGAAATTAAGAAGTTAAAAGTAAAGGCATGGAAGAAACGAAAAATGAAAAGATAAAAAAGGAATCAAGATTAATTCCTTATTATTCAAAACTTACTTGCTCTTTTACTTTTTAATTTTAAATTTCTTCAGGAGGTTTTGAGATGAAAAAAATAATTATTTCAATTCTTTTTCTACTCCTTCTATTTTCACTTGTCTCTGCACAGGAAAAAGCTTACAATTTCCTTCTTCAGGATATTTCAGGAAAAACTTACAGACTTTCAGATTATAAAGGCAAGGTTGTAATAGTAAATTTTTTCGCAACCTGGTGCAGATTCTGCAGAATGGAAATACCCCATCTTGTATCCCTTGCGGGAGAATACAAGGACAAGGTTCAGATTTTTTCAATCTCAGTGGATGAAAATCCGCATGATGTTCTTCCCAAATTTATAAGGGATTTCAATATAAATTATCCGGTTTTAATTGCCAATGAGGATGTTATCTCCGCATACGGAGGTCTAACCGAAGGAATACCTTACACTGTTTTCATTGATAAAAACGGGATCATAAGGAATACCTATCTTGGAGCAAGGGATAAGAAAGTTTTTGAGGAAGAGATATCTAAATTGTTGAAGTAGGTCTCTCATTTTTTAGAAATTGATTGTTTTTGCTTTTGATTATATAATTTCTTTGTGAAAAAAAGCATAAAAAACAAATTTAAAAAAATAAGTATATCAGTTGTTTATCTATTTGGTTCTCACGCAACCGGGTTGGAACATGGCAAAAGTGACATTGACATAGGAGTTGTTTTTGAAAAGGACCATAGTAGAGATCATCTCAAAATATACACTCAACTCTATGAGCTATTCTCAGAAATTTTTCCTGATAAGGAAATAGACATAGTTTTTCTCGAGGAAGCACCTCTTTCACTTCAGTTTGAAGCTATAAAATATGGGAAAGTTTTATATGAAAAAAATGTCAAAATAAGACTTGATTATGAAGAGAAAACAATGCTGAAATATGCTGATTTTTTGCCCTTAGAAGAGGAAATGAACAGGGTAATTATCGAAAGAATATGAAAAGTTTGCCAGTAAATAAAAATACTATAATTAAGAGACTTGATGAGATCCAGCGTTGTGTGGAAAAGCTGAAAAAATTTGAAAAGATGTCCTTTGATGAGTTTAATAGTGGAGAAAATTTTGCGGTATCTGAACATTATCTGAGAAGAGCCCTCGAAGCAGTCTTCGAAATTGGTGCTCATATTTTAGCAAGACTTCCTGGAGGGATAACATCCAGCTATAAAGAAATCGCAAAAAAACTGGGCGAATATAAAATTATTCCATCTCAATTTGCAAGGGATAGCCTTATTAAAATGGCTGGTTATAGGAATAGGCTTGTTCATTTTTATTTTGAGGTATCAATAGAAGAGCTTTATGAGATAATAAGAAAAGATCTTAAAGATTTCGATGTATTTACTGAATTAATAAAAAAATTTTTGCTTGAACCCGAGAAGTTTGGATTAAAAGTAGAGTAGTAAATTCTCATTTAATCAGGGCTATTTAAACTTAAGTTTGAGGAAGCGGAAGAAGTGCCAGAGTCTGTAAGGGTGGATGACAGTGACATTGCAAGGAAAGAGAGGAGATTAAGGTGGTAATCATGGAAAGGAGCTCCATGGATGGATTAGAGGGTGTCTCTCTCCCTCTCAACCTCCTGGTTAAGGTTTGCCCTGAAGGCAACTTATATGAGACCGGGAGAGAAGAGAGGATACTCCTTAGTGAGCCTAAAAGCTCAGCTCAGGTGGTGTTTCACCCTCTTCCGGTCTCTTTTTTAGAGAAATTCGCAAGAAAATTTAAATAACATATTTTTTTTATCTTATCTATGAGTGGATGGAATGGCATATGGCTACTTGGGACGATAGAATGATTAGAAGTGGTGCTATTGATCATGATTATTTGAAACCTCATTTTCAAGATCCATTACAGGGAAGCACCTTTTTAGAGAATTCAACATACTGAGATAATTTCTTAAAAGGAGTCATGCCAATTCCTGAATGAAATCTTATTGTATTATACCGTATCTTTTAAGGACATATCTAACAGTTGATGACTTTTTTTTGTCTTCAGGAATGATGGGTTTAATATATCTCCTACTCCATGGCTTATTCTTACCCTGATTACTATGTCCTAACCAGAAAGAGGGAAATATTTGACTCTTTTTTATCTTTATTCCATTATAATTATATGCTTGAGATTGTTTCTTCAGGGATTGAAAAGGCTCTAAGATTCATAAAAGGTGAGGGTAAACTCACTGAGTCAAATCTCAATCAAGCTCTCCGAGATGTAAGGCTTTCCCTTCTCCAGGCTGATGTGAATCTCAATGTTGTCAAGGATTTTATTGAGAGGGTCAAGACAAAAGCCCTTGGAAAAGAAGTCATGGAAAGCTTTACCCCATACACTCTTCTTGTAAAGATTGTAAGAGATGAACTGTTAGAACTCTTTGGAAAAGAGAGCAAGCCCCTTCAATTTTCAAGCAAAATTCCCACAATTTTTATGCTTGCTGGTCTTCAGGGCACAGGAAAGACAACAACCGCAGGAAAACTCGCTCTCTATCTCAAAGGGAATGGATATTCTCCAATCCTTGCATCCATTGATATGAAAAGACCCGCAGCCAAGAGCCAGCTTAAAACAATTGCCCAATCAATAGGAATACCTTTTTATGATGTTAAGGAAGGGAATTTGATAGAAATAGTTAGTGAGCTCCTCAAGTTTGTTAAAGATAGAGGTTTCAATCCATTGATTGTTGATACTGCAGGGAGACTCCATGTTGACGATGAATTGATGAAAGAGTTAAAAGAGTTAAAAAGTTTGCTTCAACCTTCAGAGACAATTTACATAGCAGATTCCATGACAGGACAGGATGCAGTAAGATCAGCCAAGATATTTGACGAGAAAATCGGTATAACCTCAATTATTCTTACAAAACTTGATGGAGACCAGAGAGGAGGAGCAGCTCTTTCAATTGTTTCTGTCACAGGAAAGCCAATAAAATTTATTGGCATAGGAGAAAAACATACAGATTTTCAACCTTTCTATCCTGATCGTCTTGTCTCCAGAATCCTGGGGATGGGAGATATCCTCACCCTTGTTGAGAAAGCAGAAAAAGAAATTGACATAAAAAAAGCTGAAGAGATGGAAAAGAAGCTCAGAAAGGAGGAATTTACCCTTGAAGATTTAAGAGAACAATTGAAAATGATTAGGAAGATGGGTTCTTTCAAAGATATTCTTGAGCATCTTCCCGCAATCGGACCATTGAAAGCTCTTTCAGGAATTGATATTGACGACAGGAGAATTATCCACATGATTGCAATAATAGATTCAATGACTCCAAAGGAGAGACTACATCCCGAGAAGATAGATGGAAGAAGAAAGCTTAGAATTGCAAGAGGTTCAGGAAGGCCTGTCCAAGAAGTAAATCAGCTGATTCGTAATTTCCTTGAAATGAAAAAGTTGATGAAAAAATCAAGCTTTAAAAGACTCTTCAGTCTTGGAAATTTTCTGAAGGGTTAAATTGAAAAAAGAAGAATTTGAAATAATCGTTGAAGAGGTTATAGACTCACTTCCTGAGATTTTTAAAGAGAAACTGGATAATGTAGTAATAATGGTTGAGGATTGGCCATCAAATTCTGACCTCAAGTCCCTTGATCTTAAATCGAAAGATTTTCTATTTGGGCTTTACAGAGGAATCCCTCTGACTAAAAGGGGAGCATTTTACGGGAATTTCCCACCCGATTGCATTGTTATATTCCAAAAACCTCTTGAGAATGCTTTCAAAGATATAAATGAAATGAAAAGAGAAATTGCAAAGACAGTTATGCACGAAATCGCCCACCACTTTGGATTCAATGAAGAAATGTTGAGAAAATTGGGCTATTAAAAAACAGGCATAAGCTATGAACAACTGTCGCAACTGGTTAATGAACATGTTGAACATGAAGATTTTGAGCTTACAGAGCTTTTAAATTTACTGCCGGAAGAAAACCCAAAGGTTGAAAAGAGCTTTTCCAGTTCCTCTGAACCACACTTTTCGCAAACAATTTTTTCAGATTTGCCGATTACAAGTTTTTCAAATTTCTCTCCGCATTTTTTACATTTATACTCAAATACAGGCATTTTCAATCTCCTCTCAAAGATTATATTTTAACTTTAAAGAAAAAATTTGTAAAATTTCCAATGAAAAGTTAAGAGGGATATTCGATAACTCATACAATTTCTTGACAATGTTGGAGCTATTGTTTATAAAAGAGAGAGGAGGAAAGATGAGAACCTGTTTTATTTTCAGTGGTGTGTTCTGGGGAGCTATTCTTATTCTCCTTGGAATATCAATAATTCTAAGAAGCTTGCTCAATATTAATATTCCTTTTTTTCAGCTACTTATTTCTTTCTTTTTCATTTATATTGGTATAAGTATTCTTGCAGGAGGAGTGTGCTGGAAAAGATCACCGAGAACAATAGTTTTTGAAGAAAGGGAGGTCGAGGGGAGAGCTCACGATAAATACGATGTTGTATTTGGAAGGGCGGAAATTGACCTTACAAAGGTATCCCTTGAGAAGGGAGATGTTAAAGTCTCTGTTAATACAGTTTTTGGCTCAGGGATTATAAAACTTAGCTCTCAGATTCCCGCTGAAGTAAGGGTTAACTCTGTTTTTGCTGAGGCGAAATTTCCCGATGGAAATTCAATACTTATGGGGAAATACATTTATAGAACAAAGGAGATCAAGGAAGGGGAGAACCGTCTAATAGTTGATGGGGATGTTGTCTTCGGCTCAATGGAAATAGTAACGAAATAGGTAGATAAAGATTAATCTCAAAACCCGAATATTTTAAAAATAATGGTTCAGGTCAAAATGGAGAAAAAAGTTCTGGAGCTGATAAGTCTCATCCCTTCATTCGAGAATTAGGGTGTTACCCCTTACTTCTTTTATTCGGAGCACATCACCTTTTGATGGTTTTTTATCAGCAATTTTCCCTACCCACTCAGAACCATTTACTTTAACAAGGTATTTCCCTTCGTAAGAATCTATCTCTTCAATGACAACCGCTTCCTTCTCCAAAAGGCTCTCAGGTCCAACATCCTCCTTAAAAGTTTTAGCCACTTTATCTGCAAACCTTCTCGTGGAAAAAATTAGAATGAGAGAGAGAATGATAAATGCTAACCACTGGAAAACTGACTTTAATCCAATTAAGGCAAAAATTGAAACAATTAATGCAGATACGCCAAACCACAATATTACAAACCCTGGAACGAATATCTCTGCTGAGCAAAGGAGAATTCCAACTATTAACCAGTAATACCAAGGCATATTTTATCCCTCCTTTTTGGGCTTTTCTTCTGAGAATATCTCTTTTATTCCTGCAAGACCGCTGAGAATTCCTGTTGCCTCTATGGGAAGGAAAATTTTAGTTGCCTGTCCTTGAGCTATTGCAGATAAAGCTTCAAGATATTTCAAAGTTATTAAATCCATGGTAGGTTTCCCCTGATGAATGGAATTGAAAACCTTTATTATTGCCTCACCTTCACCTTCCGCAATTGCTATCTTCTCGTACTTTTTTGCATCAGCGACCTTTCTTATTGCTTCAGCCTGACCCTCTGCTTTCTTGATAGCTGCTTCCCTCTGTCCTTCGGCTTCAAGAATTGCAGACTGCTTCTTACCTTCAGCCTCGAGAATCATTGCTCTTTTGTCCCTCTCAGCCTTCATCTGTCTATGCATTGCCTGCATTACATCAGAAGGAGGATCAATCCTCTTAATCTCCACTCTTGTCACTTTAACACCCCATTTTTCAGTCGCATCATCAAGAGTCTGGCGAAGTTTTTTGTTAATTATCTCCCTGGATACAAGGGTCTGATCAAGGTCCATCTCTCCAATCATATTTCTGAGACTTGTCTGAGCCAATCTTGTAACCGCCAATCTGAAGTTTGCGATACTGTAGTAAAGCTTGAAGGGATCAGTGACCTCATAATAAACAATGGCATCAACAGTAACAACAACATTGTCTTTTGTAATAACTTCCTGAGGTTCAATATCTACAACCTGTTCCCTTATATCTACTTTTTGAATGGTCTCTAAGAATGGAATTAAAAAAGTTATACCTGAACCAACTGTCCTCTTGTACTTTCCTAATCTTACAACAATTCCTCTTTCATTGGGCTGTAGCATTCTTATTGAAGTCAACCCGAAAAGGATAACAAAAAAGATCAGAAAAAACAGGATTACAAAATTTGACACTTAACCCTCCTAAAAGAATAAATTCTTAAGTAATTAAGATAATCCAATCTTTGTAATTTTGTCAATTTTTCAGACCTTAGGTTTTTATTTTACATCTTTTATTTTTTCTGCTAAAATCTTTTTAATGAAAAATTTTTATTACTGGCTTTTCTTTATAGGAACTGTAGTATTGCTTTCTGCAATTGTAGGATATCCCTTTCTTGTGAAAATTCATAGCCCTTTTGCGCCCTTTGTTCATCTTTCCTTTTCCTTTGTCTGCCACCAAAAAGAGGAAAGATGCTTCCATATAAACGGGACTCCACTACCAGTCTGTTCAAGATGCACGGGTATTTATACAGGTTTTCTTTTCGGGGTTTTGCTTTTCCCTTTATTAAGAAGATCCCTTTCTTTCAAATGGTTTTACCTTCCTTTAAGCGCCTTCCCTATTGGTTTTGAAATATTAATTGAAAAAATGGGAATTTTAAATGAAAACATGGTGAGATTCTCATCCTCAATAGTTTTTGGGTTCTTCCTTTCATATACAGCAATCTGGAGTTTGAAGGAAAATTAATGAAAAGAATCGAAAATGCAAAGATTCGAATAAAATTAATTTTTAACTTTTTAATTTTAAATTTTATTTCTGGAGGGTAAAATGGAAGAAAGACCAAATATTTTAAAAGCCTCTCTAATAGCAGGAGTTGTTGCGGGATTTCTTTCAGGCTTGCCTTTGATTGGCTTTGTGAATCTATGCTTTTGTCTCTGGATAATTCTTGGGGGAATTCTATCCTCATACATTTTAACTTCGGGTTTCCCTCAACCTGTAAAAAGTGGAGATCATATGATTTCAGGTCTTCTCACTGGAGTTTTTGCTGCTATCATCTCTTTCATTGTCAGTATTCCATTTATGGCTGTTTCAGCAAAATTTATGGAAAGGATACTCGATACAATTTTAAGAGCGTATGGAGAAGGTATCCCCCCAGATTTTGAATCGGCATTAAGGAGTAGAGAATTCTCAATTGCTTTCATCCCCCTTTATGTTGCAGGTCTTATTATAAACATGGTGATTTACGGAATATTTGGATTGATAGGTGGTCTTATTGGTGGAGCAATTTTTAAAAAGGAGATCCCTCCTCAGGAGATTAAATAAAAGCTTATGTTAATAAAGAAAAACTCCACCTTCCCGAAAACAAGAGTTATTGTTAATCCTGAATCCTCAAAGGGTGAAACAAGGAAGAAATGGTCACAAATAAAGGATGCCCTCAAATCTTTCATAAGAGAATTCAGATTTGAATTTACAGAAAAACCCCTTCAAGCCACAGAGATTACAAGAGATTCGATTAAGGAAGGGTATGAATTTATAGTGGGAGTTGGTGGAGATGGAACTGTAAATGAGATAGCCAATGGATTTTTCGAAAATGAGAAGATTATGAATCCTGATGCTACAATGGGTATTATTCCCTCTGGAACTGGAAACGATTTTTCTAAATCCCTTAGGATTCCAAAGAAGATTAAGGAAGCCATAAAGTATTTAAAGGAAGGGCATGTTTTCAAGATTGATGTGGGAAAAGTTAAATTCATCGACCATAATGGTTTTGAGACCACAAGGTTCTTTCTAAATGTTGCTGATTTTGGAATTGGAGGAGAGGTTGTAAAAAGGGTTAACAAAAAAGATATTACAAAAAGAGGGAAATGGACATACTGGAGAGCTCTTTTTGAATCTGCAATTAAATTTAAAGGTTGTAAAGTAAAAGTTTCCATTGGAGATAAAGAGATTACAAAAAATTTCTTTATAGGTGCTGTTGCCAATGGAAAAATATTTGGAGGTAATATGCTAATTGCTCCCTCAGCATCCCTTGAAGACGGTCTTTTCGATATTGTCCTTGTGGAAAATATATCTCTATTAGAACTTTTAAAGAACGGGGTGAGGTTGATAAAAGGAACCCATTTAATCCACCCAAAGGTTCAGTTTTTCAGAGAAAAGAGAATAAGGGCTGTTCCTGAGGAGGGTAATGTTCTTATTGAGATGGATGGTGAACAGCCTGGCTATCTTCCCGCAGTATTCGAAATTGTTCCTGCAACAATAAGAGTTAAAGGTGCTTTGAGATGAGAAATTAGTTCATATCTTACAGCAGTTTTATAAAAAGTTCTTTCAAAGAGATATGTCAAGCCCTCCGTAAATTCTTTTCCAGTTGAAAGATTGGTTTTTATGACCCTGTAATCTATCCTTATTGCAATTATTCCAAGGAAAATTTTTATTCCTCCACCGTAATTTTTGAAACTTTCATATGTAGAGATGTCTGATTTTTCTCCTGATAATCCGTAGCCTATGGTAATATAAGGAGCGAAACTTGCAAGGTCTAATGATAAAAGGGGATTTGCAGAGATAAAGTTCATGGAATTTGAAGTAAGACGAAATCCTTCGAGCTCCAACTGGATGAATGGAAACATATCCCATGCGAGAGCCACTCCATAAAGCTTTTTCCAGTCGTCGGTTTTAATTCCTCCAAAACCTGTAAGATCAATGGAAAAAAGATTTCCCATGAAAAATAAAATACCCAAAAGAAAAATAATCTTTTTCATTTTTCCTCCCATATCGTAAAATCTAACCCTTCAGACAAGCAATAAAGATTATCTATTTGTCAATTCCTCTCTCAAGTAATTTTTTACCCTTTCCAAAAAACTTTTATACAAAGGTTCTGTTTCCTGAACGAATCTCTTTATAGAAGCCCATCTTATATCAAGATATTCGTGAGCAATAATATTTCTAAGAGACACCCATCGAGATATTTTCTCCATCTCTTCTTTATCGAATCCCTTTACAAGAGATAAAAATGAAATTATTTCTCTATAGGTTTCTGGAAGCTTTATATCTTCAGCGGTAAGTATTAGTTTAGATATATCAATGGAAGAATTCACTATATTTTCTATCCATCTTTCAACATCTCTTCTTTTACTTCTATTAATGTTGTATTCCTCCCAGCTGAGATCTCTAAAAAAAGAATAATCTTCTATCTCCTTTTCAATAAAGTTTACATGTTTGATAATTCTTTCTCTCAGTTCTTCTTTCATTTCTTTCCTCTTTCAAGAAAATTTTTAAAGAGCATTTCTCTGAAATCTATTGCTTCCGAGGTGATTACTTCCATAAATTTAATGTAAAGCCCCCTGTCATTTATCGCAAGTGGTGTACCTCTGATTGCACTCGCAGAAATACTCGCAGATGCTCTATTCATAACAATAAGTTCTACCTCCTTTTTTAATATTTTCTCAATATCAGACCATATTTTATCCTCAGCTTCGTAAAATATATCCTTTTCATACTCTATCGGATGTCTTTCTTCAGGATAAAAGTATACTGCAATATCAACATCTGATAGATTATGGGTAGTCCCTTTAGCTTGTGAGCCAAACAAAAAGGCAAAGGCAATGTCCTTACGATTTCTAAAATACTCTCTCAACAATTCTAAATTTTTCTCTTCTATCATCTTCTTTACAATTATAAATTAGGAAATTCCTAAAACAAATTTAAACCTTAATTTTTAAAAAATGGGATTTAGAATGGCGGAGAGGGTGGGATTCGAACCCACGCTCCGACTCATCGTCGGAGAATCGCTTAGCAGGCGACCCTGTTCAACCACTCCAGCACCTCTCCTTTAGTTTTTAAAATACCACAGAGTTAAGATTTCTTCAACAATTGCAAGAGTCAAAATTTTTAATGGCTTTTGTGATATAATAGTTGAGCAGTCTAAAGAGAGATGCTTCAAGGATTTTTCTTGTCTTGAGACATAGTTGTTATACTCATTCCCTTCAGGTTAAAATATTTTTATGCGAAGGAATTGGATTGTATTGATTCTTCTGACAATCTCATTTTTTCATACACCCCCCCTTAAAGGAGAAGAGGAAAAAAAAATGAGCTCCCTTGAAAAATCTCTTGTCCTTCCTGGATGGGGGCAAATTTCTGAAAAAAGATATTTAGAAGGAATAATTTTTGCAAGCGCAGAACTTTTCTGTATTGGAGGAATTATTAAAAATCAAAGAGAGGGGAACAAATACTATAAACTATATAAAAATGCGGATAACACACAGGATGCTATCAAATTCAGGGAGTTGACTATTAAGTTTGACAAGAGGAGAAACAGATTTATTGCAGGAGCAATAGCTGTTTGGGGATTGAATCTCATTGATATGTCTCTAAAAACTAAAAAAAAGAAAAATATAATTTTAAAATTTGGAGGAGAATCCATTGAGGTCTCATTCAAAAGGGAGTTTTAGGAAAAGATTTTTCTATCTTTTAAAAATTGAATTTATTTTTTTTATAAATCTTCTTTTTCTTTCAGGATGCAGTGAGAGGGTTTTTGACAATCCCTTTGACCCTTTTGTTTCAAAGGGAGAGTTTTTCATTGTAAATTATATAAGTCTTCCATCCTCTGACATAGGGGATATAACATGGGATGGCTCAACTTTGCTCTGCATAAGTAAAAGTGGGACAATATACAGCATAAACAGAGTGAACGGCTCTACTGTTAGAACCATTCCCTCACCACTCCCATCACCCACAGGTCTTGTTTACGATGGGACAGGATTATGGATTTCCAGTCCTGAGCAGCCTGAGATTTTAAAAATTAATATTTTGAGTGGAGAGATAATAAAAAGGACAGGGGTTCAGAGACTTCAAATATCATCCCTTGCATGGGATGGTGAGAATCTTTTAGGATATGACCGTATCACAAAAATAATTTACAAAATTAATAAGGAAACTGGGGAGATAATCTCATCAATAAAAATCCCCGGCTTTTCCGCTGGAGGGATTCTTTTTTTCGATGGTAATATATGGGTTTCAGATCCTCTTTCAGCCTTAATTTACAAACTGAATCCTGAAGGGAAAATACTCTCAACCTACTCATCTCCAGGGCAAAAACCTCAGGGGCTTACCTATGATGGAGCTTACCTTTGGAATTCCGATGCAAGCGGAAAAGCTTTTCAGCTAAGGTTTTAATGAGGAACCTCAGGGAGATTCTATTCCTTATTTTGATTCTTATCCTTTTTTCCAATGCTTATTCAAAATTAAAAGTTATAGGAACTGCAATGGGAGATTTTCTTTCATACAGTTACGATAAAAATATTTTCTATGGAGAAAGGGTTGAATTGAAGCTATGGGAATGGATTTTTAAAGGAGAAAGAATAATTATAGATTTTGACACAAATGTCCTGAACATTATGGGTGGTGTTGTAGTTGAAAGGGGTGATAAAAAAATCTCTTGTGATGAAGTGAGATTCACCTTTCTTTTTAAAAAATTTATTACCTTTAATTATGGAGAAAAGATTGAAATAAAATATTTTGATGAAAACTTGGAAGAAGAGGAGAAATCAACTGCAATTTTTGATATGAAGGAGATAGATGCGGAAATTGTTATAAATTCTTTCCTTTACTATACATTCAGGAAAATGGAGATTCTTGAGAATCTCAGAATAATTGGATACGATGTTATAAGTCATCTCGAGGGGATTCGTTCAATTCCTCTCGGTAAGTTTGTTGTTAAAAAAGGAACAATAAACATTGGTTCAGGAGTAAGAGTTGGAAAAGTATGGTATTCCAACTCCCAGGGAGTGGTTATGGATGCAACAGGCGTTGTAAAAAAGAAGGAGAATGATATAAGTAAAACATTACTGACATATGAGGAGAAGTCATTTTTAAAAGAATCTCCAGTTAGAAGAATTGTGAGAATAAGAAATGAAAATAGATTATCCCTTGGGAAGAACTGGGAAGGCTCCCTTTCTGCCAATTTCGATTCCATCTCTGCCTGGAACACAAATCTTTCCTTTTCAAAAAAAACTCCATCTTTCAGCACCAATTTTTCCCTTTATCATTTTAAATCTTTTGTCAACATGCCATCGGAAACATGGTTAAGGCTGGATTCAAATATAAACAGTGAGAAAATTGCAAACACGATTTTCTCCCTCAGCTATGAAAAGAAAGGGCAACTTTTATCTTCCATTTCCATTTCAAAGGGGATTTTTAAAAATGTCTTTCTTTCAGCCTCCTCTTCCTATAATTTGATTAAGAAAAGGGGAGGATTTGAGGGGAGTAAAATTTTTTCAGGAACTCTATCTTTAAGATTTTCTCCAAGATTCTTCTCCCTCTCAAGCAATTACTCCCTTAATAATGATTTGGTAAGAGGAAACAGGCTTACAACACCTTCTTTGAATTTTGAACTCTCCCCTCTTTATTTTTATTCAAGACTAATTCAGATAAATTTTTCCAACACATTTTTCTATAACATCTGGGATGAACCTGAAGGGAAAAGAACTGACTACACAGACAACTTTGTATTGAATCTCTCAACTTCTATAAATACAATCCCTCTTTTGAAAAATCTCTCTTTTAATTATAGAATTGAGCATCTCTGGAGGGGTAAAGGAGAGGAGTTTTTAACTTCTGGAGCATCCTTCAACCTCAGGAAGGAATTTTTTAAAAAAAATTTAAATATTTCTTTTCTCTATAATTTCAACACGAGAAGAAGGACAAAGGGCTGGTTTATTGAAGGGAATAATTTTGAAAATCTTTCTTTACATCTCAATTTCAAGCCCTACAAACCTTTAACTCTGGACATTTCCATGAATGGAGAACCAAGGAGAGGACTTGTGAACTCCTTTGGCTCATTAAATTATTCCCTTGGAAGAAGCTGGCTTGCAGAGCTTGATTTCAATTACGACTTTCTAATTAAAAAAATCGCCAATCTTGAGACATATTTAATAAGAGAGACCGAAAAATTTAGTATAAGAATTGGATGGAGGATGCTTGGAAAACAAATATTTGTGGATTTTCTTCCAAAATGATTTAGTCTTTACCCCAGGAGAACATAAAAGGTTTCAATTTTCTTGCTCTTGATTTATGTCTTAATTTTCTCAATGCCTTTGCTTCAATCTGCCTTATTCTTTCCCTTGTTACCTTAAAGTGCTGACCAACTTCCTCAAGGGTATGCTCATTACCATCAAAGAGTCCGAATCTCATCCTTAGAACTGTTGCCTCTCTCGGAGTTAAAGTTTTTAAAACATCTTCTATTTGCTCCCTTAGGCTTTTCCTTATTACTGTCTCAGCGGGAGAAGGTATTCTCTGATCCTCTATAAAATCACCAAGATGGCTGTCCTCTTCCTCTCCTATAGGAGTCTCAAGAGAAACTGGTTCCTGTGCGATCTTAAGAATTTTTCTCACTTTGCTCACAGGCATTTCCATCTTCTGGGCTATCTCCTCAGTAGTAGGGTCTCTCTTCAATTCATGGTGGAGCTGGCGGGATACCTTTATAAGCTTGTTTATTGTCTCAATCATGTGAACAGGAATTCTAATTGTTCTTGCTTGGTCAGCTATAGCTCTTGTTATTGCCTGCCTTATCCACCATGTAGCATATGTTGAAAATTTAAATCCTCTTTTATATTCAAACTTCTCTACAGCCTTCATTAATCCAAGATTCCCTTCCTGAAGAAGGTCAAGAAAATGAAGACCTCTGTTGGTGTATTTCTTTGCTATTGATACAACAAGCCTTAAATTCGCTTCTATAAGCTGTTTCTTTGCTTCATCCATTTCCTCACGAGCTTTTTCAATATCTCTAATTATCTTCCTTAACTCCTCCGCCTTTACCCCATACTCCTTTTCCTTCTCAAGAAGAACCTTTTTGAGCCTATTTATCTCCTCAGTAAGTTTTTCTTTTGATTCTTTTTTCTTGCTGTTCGCCATCTTCTCAGTCAATTTATTTATTTTCTTCTCTATTTTTGAAAGCTCCCTCTCTTTATCTTTAATACTGTCTATAAAAGATTTTCTGTATTCGGGATTGAAATCAATATCCCTTATAATCTCACTTATTTTTACAAGTATTCTCCCCCTTGTAATAGCGCTCTTTTTCCTTGCTTTTTCCAACTCCTTTTTAAGATTTTCAAGGGTTGAGAGTTTCTTCTTTAAATCATCTTTTATCTCCTGAATTTTCACCTCATTGTGCTCCTCCTCAAGGTCAAGAACCTTCTCCATCTCTATCTCGCCTGAAATTAGTTTTCTGAAGATTGTGAGGATCTCGTCGAGAACAATTGGAGTTCTGGAAAGAGCTTTTATTATGTCCCTTGCTCCCTTCTCTATCCTCATGGCAATCTCAATCTCCCCTTCCCTTGAAAGGAGAGGGATACCTCCCATTTCCTTAAGATAAAGCCTTACAGGATCCCCTATCCTTTCTGCTTCTTCCTCCCTTCTTCTCTCTTCCATCCCCTCTTCAAGTAGCTCATTTTCAAGAGTCTCTTCTTCTGTAGGTTCATAAACTCTCAACCCATAAGTATCGACTGCTGATATCATGTCAAGCTCATCAGTGGGTTCAAAATCCGAAGAAAAGGGAGCGGGCAATTCATCCTGCACATCAAAATCTTTTGTCATAGAACTTCTAATATCTATTGAATCCTTCTTTTTCATTTTCCTCCTCATTTATATTAAAGTTATTATATCCTTAGTTATTTTTTGCTTTAGAAGGAGGAGTTCCTTTAATCTTTCCCTGTTTCCTGCTTTCTCTTCCTTTGTGATTTCCTCCTGCAATTTCTTGTGCTTTCTTTCAAGTATCAATCTCTTTATTGCCTTTAAATACTCTCTCATCTCATCAACTGTAATTTCTCCTCCTTCATCAAGAAGTATCTTATATATTATACGCTGTTTCTCCCGAGAAAATTTCTCCTGAATATGAGCGGGACTAATCTCGCCTTTCTCTTCAATAATCTGAATCAGACTTTCAATCAGATCCTTCTGCCCAAGCTCAGATAAATCGAGGGTTCGAAGGACTGAAACAATCTCATTGGAAAACTCTTTTCCCTTTATAATAGCAAATATTAATTTCTTCTCCGCAGGTGTTATTAATTCTGTTTGTGATGATGATTGCGGAACATCTTTTCTCCTTAGCATGCGAAGAATCAGTTCCTCTTCTATTCCTGCCAGAGAAGAAAGCTCTCTAACATATGTTCTCTTAAGAATTGGCTCCCTTATTCCATTTAAAACTTCTATTATACTCCTTATTCTTTTTGCCTTCTCCTCAGGAGAGATATTTTCATTAATTTTGTAATTTCTAATAAGAAATTCAACGGGAGAAAGAGCTCTGGACAAAGCTTCCTCAACTCCTTCCTTCCCCCTCTCCCTTACAAAAGTGTCGGGATCAAGCCCTTGAGGAATGGATACGATTTTAAGAGAGATGTCCTGGGAGAGGATTATGGGTATAGCTCTTATTGTGGATGCAATTCCTGAGCTATCAGGATCATAGAAAATATAAATTTTATCTGTAAATTTTCTTAAAAGGGAGACCTGATCCTCTGTAAGACTTGTTCCGAGAGATGCAACAGTATTTTTAAAACCATTAATGAATAGAGAGATCTGATCCATGTACCCCTCAACAAGTATCGCAAATCCTTTATCCTTTATCTCCTCCTTTGCGAGGTCAAGACCAAAAAGTTCCATTCTTTTTTTGTAAACAGGGGTTTCAGGAGAGTTCAGGTATTTTGGATTTTCCTCAAATATTGTTCTTCCACCAAAAGCTATTATCCTTCCTGAGATATTTCTGATGGGAAACATAACCCTTCCACGGAAGCGGTCTATGAGACCTCTTTCAGTTCTTATCCCGAGTCCTGAAAGGGAGATAATATTTTCATTATAACCTTTGTTTCTCAAATACTTAACAAGGGAGTCCCACTGGTTGGGGGAAAAACCAAGTCCAAGAGTTTCAATCCAGTTTCCACTAATGCCTCTCCCCTCAATATATTTCCTTGCCATCTCTCCTTCTCTTCCTTTAAGACAATTCTGGAAAAATAGCTGGGCAGATTGATTTATTTCAAGGATATCATCCTCAATTTTCTTTGTAGGGGATGTCCTCTTTGGAATTGCTATGTTGTATTTCTTTGCAAGAAATTCAAGAGCTGAAGGGAAATCAAGCCCTTCCTTTTCCATCACAAGAGTGAATATGTCTCCACCCGCACCACATCCAAAGCAATGATACAAACCTTTTTCAGGATCAACAGTAAATGAAGGGGTCTTCTCTGTGTGAAAAGGGCACAATCCTATAAATCTTTTCCCACTTTTCTTAAGTTTTGTATAGTTAGAAGCTATCTCTATTATATCTGCCCTCTCTTTTATTTTTTCGATTATGTCCATTTAATAAAGCTACATTCAATTTAAATATAGGAATTTTTCTGAAATTTGTCAAGATGAGTTGACTTTTAAAATGATTACCTTTGGATAATCCAAAAATAAAATGTAAATTTTACTTCCCAATGCAGAATCTACTAAAAATATTTTCAAGGATATCCTCAGTTTTTATCTCTCCTGTTAACTCTGAAAGATAGAGTGAACCTTCTTTTATTTTTTCCACGATAATCTCCTCTCCCTTCCCATCTTCAACCATTTCAAGAGCCTCGGATAGTTTCTCGCAAGCCTTTTCAAGGAGTTCTTTCTGCCTTAGATTCATTATTACTTCACTTTCTTCTGTTGAGGGAATAAATTTTTCCTTTATCAATTCCATTAATTTATCAATGTTTTCCCCCATTTTGGCTGAAATTGAAATAGAAGGTGATGATGGAAAATTTTCAAGAACTTTTTCCTTTTCCAGTCGAGATGAGAGATCCATTTTATTAAATGCAACAATAACTTTTTGCCCCTTTGTTTTCTCAATTATCTTCATATCCTCTTCGTTCAATCTTTCTGAGAGGTCAAACATAACAATTACACCATCAGACCTTTCTATAATGCTTTTTGTCCTTTTTATTCCTTCTTTTTCAACCTCATTCATTGCTTCAGCAATTCCCGCTGTATCCACAATGTTTAAAGGGACTCCATCTAAATTTATTCTTTCTCTTATATAATCCCTTGTTGTTCCTGGAAATGGACTAACTATTGCTCTTTCCTCCTTGAGAAGGGCATTGAAGAGAGTTGATTTCCCTACATTGGGTTTCCCCACAATGGAAATTGTTAACCCTTCGGATAAAATTCTTCCATAATTGAATGTGGAAAGCAAGTTTTCTATCTCTTCAATTGTTCCCATTAAAAGCTTCAAGATTTCTTCTTTCTGAAGCTCTATCTCATCCTCGGGAAATTCAATCAGAGCTTCCAAATTTGAAATTAGAAGGAGGATATTCTCTTTTAAATTATTAATTTTTTTTGACAACCTCCCTTCAATCTGAGTATAGGAAAGAAGAGCCTGTCTCAAGGTTAATGAATTTATAAGCTCGTTGATTGCTTCAGCCTGGAGTAGATCTATCTTACCATTAAGATAGGCTCTCTTAGTGAATTCTCCAGGTTTTGCAATCCTTGCTCCACTTTTTGAGAATAGTTCAACAATTCTTAAAAGGATTGGAATGCTACTGTGGCAACTAATCTCAACAACATCCTCACCTGTGTAAGAGTTTGGTCCTTTGAAATATGTGAGAAGACAATTTTCTATTTTCATATTTATTTCATCATCAAAGATGTATCCCAGATAAACCCTTCTCGGCTCAATCTCTTTAACCTCCTTACTCTTAAAAAATTTAAAAGCTATTGAAAGAGAATCTTTTCCACTCAATCTAACAATTCCTATCCCACCTTTTCCCATGGGTGTTGATATTGCGACAATTGTTTCTCTTACGAAACTATTTTGCATCTTTGAATTCGCTCTACTCTTTTACTGGGTATATTCTAACTCTTTTAAAAAATCCATCTCCAAGGCTTTCGCTCTTCAATTTCTCCGTATTTGAAACAATTATGTGGACAATTCTCCTTTCCCATGGAGCCATGGGCTCAAGAACTCTTTCAATCCCACTCCTGAGGACATAATTTACTGCATCCTTAGCAATTTTCTCAACTTTATGTTCCCTTCTTTTTCTGAATCCTTCACATTCAAGGAGAATTCTTTTCTCAAATCTTGAAAATATTTTGTTATATAAGTACTGAAGAGCAAGGATTGCCTCACCATTGTTGGCAAGAAAGATATCTTTGTCAGGTCCCCAGAAGTTTATTTCAATAAAATCTCCTTTGGCTGTCACAGAAAAATTCACATCAAGTTTGCTCACCTCAAGAAGCTGACGACTGAATTCTGCAATTTTCTTTTCATCTTCATTATGTTTCACCCATGCCTTAACAACTATCTCCCTATCTTTCCCTGTCATTTTTGTTTTCTCTGGAACTACCCTGTACTCTATTCTTTCTTCATTTTCTCCAAAAAACTTTTTAATTTCCTTTAAAACCTCTTCAAGGTTTCTTCCTTTGAACTCTCTTTCCATGCTCCTTTCCTGTTTTGTAAATATATTTATTCATCAAATACTGTTGTCCAATTTGAAGGATATTCTGGACAAGCCAGTATAAAACAAGACCACTGGGAAAATTCATAAAGAATATTGTAAGAAATACTGGCATTAGAAGCATGATTTTCTTTTGGGATGGGTCTCCTCCAGTTGGAGTCATTTTCTGAATGATAAACTGGGTTATCCCCATTAAAATTGGTATTACATAGTAAGGATCTTTAAGGGATAGATCCTTAATCCATAAGACAAAGGGTTTGTGCCTTATCTCCACTGCTCTTGAGAGAAGGTTGAAAAATCCCCAAAGGATTGGTAACTGAAGGAGCATTGGAAGGCATCCGCTTGCTGGATTTATTCCCTCTTCCTTGTAAATATTCATAAGCTCCATATTGAATTTTTTCCTCTGTTCTGGATCTGTCTTCATCTTCTTGTATTTTTCCCTCAAAGCTTTTATCCTTGGCTGGACTTTCTGCATTTTTGCCATTGAAACCATTGAAGTCCATGTGAGGGGGAAGAGAAAGACTTTTAAAATTATTGTGAGGATAATTATTGCAACACCATAATTGGGAATCATTTTGTAAAGCCAGTTAAGGATGATAAGGAGAAACTGAGCAATGAATCCGAACCAACCGAAGTTTACAACCTTTTCCAGCTCTATTTTCTCCTTCCCTAAAAAAGTCTTTTTCAAAGTTCCAAATTCCTTTGGACCTAAATAGATGGCAGATGGATTTGAAACAACAATATAATTTAAAGGCTCACCTTTCGGGACATCAATTTTTTCAAACAATATCCTTGATGTTTGGGCAGAGATGGCAATAATTGTAAAGTAATTTGTCTCGTAAGCAGACCATTTAAGAAGTCCTCTAAATATTTCTCCTGGATTAAATTTTTTGTCCTCTTTCCTAACAAGATTCTTCCCATCCCAGTAAACAATGTTGAACTTGTCCATTCTCTTCTTCATCTCCTCCGGAGAGAATCTTCCAATCCTTGGACCAATATAAATGGAGGGAGAGATTGGCTCCCCCTCTTTTATTATTGAAACCTCATGCTCAAAGAGGTATGAATTTCCGTAAAAGACAAACTTTTTCAAAACAGTTAGGTTCTCCCAAGAATATTTAAGAATCAATTCTTTTTTCTCGTTTTCTCTTAAATTAATCTCTGTCACAGAGGGAAGGAAAAAGGAATTGTTTAAAAATAAGATGGAGTCATCGAGTTTCAGATTTAAAGGGAAGGGAGCATTGGGAGGAATTTCAGGAATTAACTCCAGATCAGATCTCTTTTCATCTTTATATTTTTTCAGGACAAAGCTCTTCAAAACCCCTCCCCTGTTGGAAATGAGAGCCCTGAAAAGAGGCGTTTCAACTCTTACAATTTTTTCTTCTATATCCTTTGTCCAAGGAGGTATTTCTACTTCTATTTTTTTCAGAGGGACTTCTGAATCAACAACTTTTTTTTCAACCGAGATTTTTTCAGGCTGAATCTTTTGAGGAGAAGGAGGTGGAGAAATGAACTGGTAATATATCAGTATTATGATAAATGAAATTGCAAGGGCTAAAATTATTCTCTTTTCCATTTATTCTGGAACCTCATCAATCCCACCAGGATGGAAGGGATTACACTTTAAAATTCTTTTGACTCCAAGAAAAACTCCCTTTAAAACTCCATGTCTTTCAATTGCCTGATATGTGTAAGTGGAGCATGGGGGATAAAATCTACAGTTTGTGCCAAGAATGGGAGAGATAAAAAACTTATAAAATCTCAAAAAAAATAAAGCGAGTTTCTTTACCATAAATTCAGAAATTACCTTCCTTTTTCAATCTTGAAAAGTTGCTCAACAGCTCCTCAATCAAAACATTCTCAGGAAAAAAGCTAACATCTCTCAATGGAAATATTATTATATCATAACTTTCAGGAAAAATTTCTTTGTTTTTTCTAAAAATCTCCTTATAAATTCTTTTAATCCTGTTCCTTACAACTGCTTTTCCAACCTTAGAAGAAACATTAATAACGATTCTTTTTAATCCTTTTTTATTTGGAAAAGCAAATATTTTCATGTTTTCACTTTTCACTTTTTTCCCTTTTGTCAAAATTTCAACAATCTCTTTTTTTTTAAAGTCCTTTCTTCTTTTCTAAGAGTTTCTTTCATGAAGGTGTGAGAACCTTTCTTCCCTTTTTTCTCCTCCTTTTAAGAACCTCTCTCCCCCCTTTTGTTTTCATTCTTGCTCTGAAACCGTGGGTTTTTCTCCTCCTTCTTTTGTTGGGCTGAAATGTTCTCTTCATTCCTTAACCTCTCTATTTAAGGGAAATTAAATAAAATTAAATCATAAAATCGAAAGAATTTCAATTCATTCAAAGCTCTTTTTAGTGCACATTTTCATTTTTTAAGGTCTCTTCCCAAATCATGGCTTTCAAAGCTAATTCACGAACAATTAAAACATGTTGACAAATACTGAAATTTCTGAAAGAATATTATTCTTTGAAAGGAGGCAATTATGGCTATTGATGTTGGAAAGGGAGCAAAAAGCCTTAAATCAGATCCAAATGTTGTCCCTCTTTGTGATGTTCTCCTTGTCCTTTTAATAATATTCTTTGTCATCACCCCAGCTATCCAAAAAGGGATTGATGTAAAACTCCCCGAGCCAGGAGGAAGCAAGAGCGGAATGGATATCTCATCCGTTGTTGTCCTCACTATAAAAAATGACCTCTCAATTCTAATCAACAAGGAGCCCGTTGATAGAAATCTTGTCCTCCAGAGGCTAAGAGAGATTTACGCCACTAGAACTGATAAAACAATATTTGTAAGAGCTGCATTGAGAGTTCCGTATAAAGAGGTTGTAAAAGTAATAGATATTGCTAAAGGAGCGGGTGTAGAAGTTGTAGGTATTATGCCAGAAGAGTATAACGAATAAGAGTTGGAAGAAGAGGGAATAGGGGTAAATTTTAGGCTTTGAAAATTCTTTTCTTTTGATATATTATGTAATGTGAAAAAATATTTAATTTATTTTCTTCCTGTTATATTTGTTGTATTTCTAATATTTTATTTTCTCTCCTTTCCCGAGATTAAAATAAGTATAAAAAACCCAGTAAATTTTACAATTTTAGAGATTTTCGGTGAGGTGAGTTTAGCAAGAAATGGACAGGAAATTAATATAAAGGAAATCCCGTTTGTTCTCCATTTAAAAGATGAAATCAACATTAAACCATTCTCAGGTTTAACTATATTGTGCAAAAACTCATCTATTGTAATCTGCCATCCCACTACAGTCATTTCCATTGGTGACAATTTTATTAACTTAAAGAGTGGTCTCATTGAGTGGAAGAATGGAAGGGATGGTATAGAAATCCATTTTGAAGACGGATCAATACTTTATCCATCAGGAAGAGGATTAATTGAGATAGATTCA
Source organism: uncultured Clostridia bacterium (assembly GCA_964649495.1). Classification (GTDB taxonomy): domain Bacteria; phylum Acidobacteriota; class Aminicenantia; order JBFLYD01; family JBBIMS01; genus JBBIMS01. The sequence goes on from CAZYPR010000003.1 coordinate 56,643, forward strand.
AAATTAACTATTATTTCTTTAAAAAATGAATCAAGGTACAAAATTGGAAGTAGAGAGGGGAAGGTTGAGGAGCTCCAGAAATTAATAGTAGATGCGGGGAAATTAATGACAGAGAAGGTAGAAAAGCCTCCAGTTCTTTTATCTCCCAAAAGTGGTGAAGTTTACGGAGATTGGAAAAAAGATTTTGGAACCATGAATGTTTCCATAGCGGATCCAACTGGATATGATCAGTACCTATTTGAAGTCTCTTCCGACCCATATTTTTTGAGCACTATGTTTTCCATATTTTTAAAGGATAAGGATGCTCGCATTTCCCTTGAAAGAATTGGGACAGGGAAAAGATACGCAAGGGTAATTCCATATAAAGGAAGAATATCTGGTCTTCCCAGTGAGTCTGTTGAATTTTTTGTCAAAGCTTTTCCTCTCTCCAAACCTTTAGAAGAAGGAACTCCTCCAAGAATAGATATTCATTCGGTAATTCTGAGCGGAAATATTGTAATTGTTAAGGGAAAGGTAGATAGGGAGTGCAGATTGTTTGTTAACAAAGAAGAAGTAAGTCCTGAACCCAACGGTGATTTCAATGTTCCAATAATTTTTAAAGATATTGGAGAAAAATGGATTGAGATTGAAGCAATCTCCCCTAATGGCTTACGCTCTTCAAAGAGACAGAGGGTTTTTCTGGTAGGATACTGAATATGCAAAAAAACTTTATGGAGGCATAAATGGGATTGTTTTCCTGGCTGACTGACCGAATCTCTTCAGATATTGCTATAGATCTTGGAACATCAAACACTTTGATCTATTTAAAAGGGAAAGGGATTGTTCTTAATGAACCTTCAATTGTGGCGTTAAATCCAAACACCGGAAAGATCCAAGCTGTTGGGAATGTTGCAAAAGAGATGCTTGGAAAAACTCCTTCCAATATTGTGGCTGTGAAACCAATGAGGGATGGAGTGATTGCAGATTTTGAGTGTGCTGAGAAGATGCTTGAATATTTTATCATGAAGGGAGGGGGAAGAAACTCAATACTCAGACCGAGGATTGTAATTGCAATTCCTACAGAGATTACACAGGTTGAGAGCAAAGCGGTAAAAGAGGCAGCAATGAGGACAAAGGCTTCTGAAGTTCATCTTATATATCAGCCAATGGCTGCCGCTGTAGGAGCAGATTTACCCATCGATGAGCCTGCGGGAAATATAATTGTGGATATCGGAGGAGGAACAACTGATGTAGCGGTAATATCCCTTTATGGAATTGTAATTTCCCAGTCGATAAGAGTAGCGGGAAATGAAATGGATGAGGCAATTATTCAATATATAAAAAAGAAATACAATCTTCTCATTGGAGAGAAAACTGCTGAGATGATAAAGATTGAGATTGGTTCAGCTTACCCCCTCGATGAGCCAAAATCAATGGAGATAAAAGGGAGAGATTTAAAGGATGGGATTCCCAAGACAATTGTTGTTACTGATTCCGAGATAAGGGAGGCGTTAAGGGATGTTGTCGACACAATAGTAGAATGCATAAGGAGCGTTCTTGAGAAAACACCTCCTGAACTAGCCGCTGATATTGTTGACAGGGGGATTGTCCTCACTGGTGGAGGTGCTCTTTTGAAAAATCTCGATAAGAAGATAAGGGAGGAAACCTCTCTTCCAGTTTTTCTAACTGAAGACCCCTTGAAAACTGTTGTTCTTGGGACAGGAAAGGTTCTTGAAAATAAAGAGCTTTTGGAAAAGATTGCAATTGGTTAATCCATTTTATGGAAGTAAATGGTAGATTTTCCAATTTTACTTTTATCATTCTTTCTATCATCTTCTTTATTCTAATTTTTTTTCAAACCCATAAAGGTTCATCTTTTATAAAATCTTCCCTTTCATCTATAAACTCATTTTTTTTAAATTTTTCCCATTCTGTCAAAGAAAATGTAAAGGGTCTTACTGAAAATTTTCAGGAATTAAAAAAACTTAAAAAAGAAAAGGAAGAGCTTGAGAAAATAAATCTCTCCTTAAAAATTAAAATATTCAATCTCGAGAATGAGCTTCAGAAATACAGAAAAATTGGAAATTTATTTGAGGGTTCAGAATTTAATTTTTTAATTGCAGAGACAATCGGATGGGACATAACCAATCCATATGTTGGAATTGTTATAAACAAAGGGACAAAGGACGGAGTAAAGAATTACTCTCCTGTTCTTGATAGATGGTTCAATTTAGTCGGGAGGGTTTTGAAAGCTTCTTACAGTTTCAGCGAAGTAATTCTCCTTACAAACTTTGAATTCTCAGCAAGTGTTAAAATAAAGGAAAATGTTTTTGCTATCCTTTCAGGAGAGAATTCTTCCCTTTGCACTTTAAATTATATTACAGCTGAGTCTGAAATCAGTGAAGGAATGGAGGTTTATACATCAGGATTTGATAGAATTTTCCCTCCTGGAATAAGGGTTGGAAAGATTGAAAAGATTGGAAAATATGACGGTGGTATTAGAATTGTAAATGTAAAGCCTTATGCAAACTTAAAATCTCTTGGTATTGTCCTGGTTTTGAAAAAATGAGCTTGAACTATCTTGGAATTTTAGGAATTTTATTAGCTTTTATTATAAATCATTTAATTTCCCAGATAAATCCATTTATTCTACAGTTTGTAAATCTTTATTCAATTACGGTTATTTTTATTGCACTAAAAAAATTCAAGCCATCTTCTATATTGATTTCTGCATTTGCAGGTATATTGGAAGATATAACCTCTTTCCTTCCCATCGGAGTAAACGCATTAAAAAAATTAATTCTTATCTTTATAGTTAGCAGGATTTCCAATTACATTTCAATATCATCATTTTTTGGTTATTTTATTCTGCTCTTCTTCTCGGTTCTTTTTGAAATTGCTCTTCTTATCTTAATAACTGGATTCTTTGGTCTAAAAAATCCCATCGGTGCTTTTTATGAACTTCTCCTATTTCAGCCCTTAATAACATCAATCATTGGAGCTCCATTATTCATTATTTTTTCAAAAAGGACTGAAAATGGAAAGAATTATTAGAAGAATCAAACTCGTTGAGAAATTTGTCATTGTTGTCTTCTTTTTATTTTTCTTTGTTTTTTTCAGAGTTCAAATTTTGCATCACTCCTATTACAAAGATTTATCTTTAAAAAATATTACAAAAAGAGTTGAAACATTTGCACCCAGGGGAATTATCCTCGACAGAAACGAAAGAATAATAGTTGATAACCGTAATATTCTTAGCCTCTCTTTAAAAAGAGAGTTTATTGGAAAAAAAGATGAAATTTTTGAAAGGACATCACGGATTATTAACCTTGAAAGGAGCTATTTTAATAATGAAATTGAGAGAAAAAGGGCACTCCCCCATTTTGTTCCTGTTCTCCTTAAAAAGAATATCAGCTTTGAAGAAATTTCTCTAATAGAAGCAAGAAAGACAGATTTTCCTGAACTTTCAATAATTGCAGAACCTGTCAGATATTATCCCTATGAAGGGATTGCATCCCATGTTCTCGGGTATGTTGGTTCACTTTCGAGGGATGAGGCTTTCATTTATAGCGATTTAAATCCTGCTTCCCCAATAGGAAAAGCTGGAATAGAAAGATTCTACGACACTCTTTTGAGGGGTGAGAATGGATGGATTGAATATTTCGTTGACAGTAAAGGAAAAATAATTATGAAAAGGGATTCTAAACCCTTCAAAACAGGTAATTCTTTAAAATTAACCCTTGACATTCCCCTTCAGAAGTTTGTGGAGGAACAGTTAAAAGGAGAAAAAGGTGCGGTTGTTGTTATGGATCCAGAAGATGGAGGAATACTTGCAATGGCTTCATCACCCACTTTCAGTCTCAATTTATTCACCCCCTCTATTTCATTTGAGAACTGGAGTATGGTTTCACAGGATCCCGCTAAACCTCTTGTAAATAGAGCTATTCAGGGTTTATATTCTCCTGGTTCTGTTTTCAAAATTGTTCTTGCCCTTGCAGGAATGCAGGAGGGAATCATAAAACCAGAGGACACGATTTTTTGTCCAGGATACATAAATGTGGGCACTGAGGTTTACCGATGCTGGAAAGGTGGTGGACACGGTCATACAAATCTTTACAAAGCTATTGTGGAATCTTGCAATGTTTATTTTTACACTCTCGGTAAAAAATTGGGTCCTGAAAAAATAAAAAAATATGCAAATCTATTAGGTCTTGGAGCTTTGACAGGGATAGACCTTTCCGAAGAAATACAGGGAATTGTTCCTGACCCTGAATGGAAAAAAGAAGTTAGGAAGGAACCTTGGTATCAGGGAGATACAGTAATTCTTTCCATAGGGCAAGGCTATGTTCTCTTAACGCCCCTTCAAGTTGCAAGTTTAATTACTACAGTTGTAAATAATGGAGTAAGGAAGGTTCCCCATCTTCTGAAGGGATTTTATGACCCCAATGGCAATTTTCATAATATTGAATGGAATTTAAAAGATAAAGAGAGTGGGATTAAAAAAGAATTTTTTGAGATCTTGAAAAAATGTATGTGGGGGGTTGTTAACGATGGCGGAACAGGAAGGGCAACCCTTATTCCAGACCTTGATGTTTGTGGAAAAACAGGAACTGTAGAAGTTGTTTCAAGAGGTAAAAAACCATCTCTTAAACCCCATGCCTGGTTTGCGGGTTTTGCTCCATTGAAAAATCCTGAGATAGTTGTTGTTGTCTTACTTGAGAATGCAGGGAAAGGTGGTGAAAAAGCTGCTCCCATTGCAAGAAACATCTTTCTTTATTATTTCGGAAAACCAGTCCCTTTAACAAAGGAAACAGAGATAAAAACGGTGGAATAATGAAAAAACTAAAGGATATTGATTTTATTATTATTTTCACAGTAATAATAATTACTATTATCGGGATTCTTCTCATTTACAGCTCTTCTCAAGGGAAAGAAGCTCTCTGGAAGAAACAGCTTATATGGGCGATTTCTTCAACAGGAGTCTTGTTTTCTGTGATATTTATAAACATAAAATCTCTGATATTTTATTCACCAATTTTTTATTTTCTATCAATTCTCCCTCTCTTCTATTTATTACTATTCGGAAAGAGAATAGCAGGGGCAAAAAGCTGGATAGACTTCGGTTATTTCGCTGTTCAGCCTTCTGAATTTGTAAAAATAACAACAGCTCTCTTTCTCGCAAAGATAATATCAAGTTTTGAAGGAGACTCTTTAAAGTTCAAGAATGTTTCAAAAATATCCTTTGTTATTCTTTTCCCTTTTTCCCTCATATTTCTTCAACCCGACTACGGAACTGCATTCACTTTCATCTCTCTACTTGCATTTTCCATTTTTATCGGTGGTATACGAACCTCAACTCTTATCATTCTCATAATTTTAATCTTTATAGGTGGGCTTTTTAGCTGGGAATATATTCTTAAGGATTATCATAAAGCAAGAATAATTTCTATCTTTTTCCCTGAGTTTGACCCAGAAGGTAGCAGTTATCAACTGATTCAATCGAAAATAGCCATTGGCTCAGGAGGTTTATCAGGAAAAGGTTTTCTAAAAGGGGACCAAACAAAGGCGGGATTTCTTCCAACTCCATCCACAGACTTTATCCTCTCCTCAGCAGGCGAAGAGTTTGGATTTATTGGCATTTTTGTAATTCTTTCCCTTTATATAATTTTATTTTTAAGAATTTTTAAAATAATGAAAAAAATAGAGGATAGGGGAGTTTTAGTTTTTGTTTTTCTCATTTTTTCCATAATTTTTTTCCAGTTTTTGCTCAATGTTTCCATGGTTCTGGGCTTTTTCCCTGTTATAGGAATCCCACTACCCTTTCTTAGCTATGGTGGCTCCTCACTACTTTCCCTTTATCTAAGTATAGGTCTTATTTTAAATGGAAAAATAAGGGGTAAGATAGAGGAAAAATGAAAGTTCTTTTTTTATCAGAAAATTTTTTGACCCTTTTATTATTTTTTGTTATAAGTAAACCTTAAAATTAGAAAATGTATGGAGGAAAATCCATAGTGAGAAGAAATAAAACACATCCTTTCCTTTTTACTTTTAAATTTTAACTTTTATTAGGAGGGTTTATGATAGGAATTTGTGGCTATGGTTCGTATCTTCCGAGATTGAGGATTAAATCTGAAACCATTGCTAAGCAATGGGGTATGGATCCTGAATCTATTAAAAAAGGTTTGCTTCTCTACGAAAAGACTGTTCCAAATCATGACGAGGACACAATAACAATCTCTATTGAAGCAGCAAAGAATGCTTTGAAGAGAGCGGGAATTTCTCCATCGGAAATTGGTGCAGTTTATGTAGGTTCAGAATCTCACCCTTATGTTGTAAAACCAACAGGAACTGTTGTTGCAGAAGCTCTCGGTATAACCCCTGATGTCCATATAGCGGATTTTGAATTTGCCTGTAAAGCTGGAACAGAAGCAATGTTTGTGGCATACTCTCAGGTTAAAGCTGGTGTTGTCAAATATGCCCTTGCTATTGGAGCTGACACATCTCAGGGAGCACCTGGAGATCCCCTTGAATATTCAGCCTCAGCGGGTGGAAGCGCTTTTATTTTTGGATCTGAAAGAATTGTTGCAGAAGTTATCGAAACTTATTCCTTCACAACAGATACTCCCGATTTCTGGAGAAGAGAGTATGAGTTCTATCCAAGACATGGAGGAAGATTCACCGGAGAGCAGGCGTATTTCAGGCACATAATATCTGCAGGAAAAGAAATAATGAAAAGAGCAGGACTAACTGCAAGGGATATTGACTATGCGGTCTTCCATATGCCAAACGGAAAATTCCCTCAACAAGTAGCAAAAGCATTGGGTTTTGATCTAAAACAAATTGAACCAGGATGGATAGTTCCATGGATGGGTAACACCTATTCAGGCTCATCTCCAACAGGTCTTTCAGCAACTCTTGATATTGCAAAACCAGGGGATAAGATTATTATTGTATCTTTTGGTTCTGGAGCTGGTTCAGATGCTTTCATCTTCAAAGTTACGGAGAGAATAGAAGAGGTAAGGAATCTTGCTCCAAAAGTAAAGGATATGCTTGATGGAAAGAAGATATATGTGGATTATGGAAGTTATGCAAAAATAAGAGGAAAAATAATTGTTTAGGAGGTAAAAATGAGAGATGTTGCAATAATAGGGGCGGGAATAACTAAATTTGGTGAGCACTGGAAAAAATCAATAAGGGACATTTTTGTTGAATCCGCTCTAATGGCAATTAAGGACGCTGGAGTGGATCACATTGATTCCATGTATGTCGGATGTATGTCAGGAGGCCTATTCGTTGCTCAGGAACATCTCGGAGCTTATCTTGCTGACTATCTTGGTCAAAGCTCAATTCCAGCTGTAAGGATTGAGTCTGCATGTGCATCAGGAGGCACTGCTTTGAGAATGGGTTTCATTGAAGTTGCATCAGGTTTATCAGATATAGTTCTTGTGGGAGGAGTAGAAAAGATGACAGATACGGATGATGTGACATTTGCACTTGCAACTGCAGCTGAACAGGAATATGAAGTATTCCATGGAATCACATTCCCTGGTTTATATGCTCTTATAGCCAACGCATACATGAAAAGATATGGGCTAACAAGGGAGCAACTTGCAATGGTGGCAGTAAAGAATCACAAACACGGTTCATTAAACCCCAATGCCCAATTTCAATCAGAAATAACCATTGAAGCGGTTCTGAGCTCCACTCTTGTTGCTGATCCATTAAGATTAATGGATTGCTCTCCTGTCTCTGATGGTTCCGCATGTGTGATTCTTTGTCCTCTTGAATTGGCAAAAAAATTCACCGACACCCCTGTCAAAATAATAGGCTCAGGAATGGCAACTGATACTATTGCTTTACATTCAAGGAAGGATATAACAAGTCTTAAAGCTGTCTCCCTTTCTGCAGAAAAAGCTTACAAGATGGCGGGGATCAAACCAGAGGATGTGAATGTTGCAGAGGTTCATGATTGTTTCACAATAGCTGAAATTATAATAACTGAGGAACTGGGTTTCGCGGAGAGAGGGAAGGGAGGAGAACTTGTAGAGAAAGGTGAGACATTCATTGGAGGTAGGATACCTGTGAATACCAGTGGTGGATTAAAGGCAAAGGGTCATCCAGTGGGTGCTACTGGAGTTGCACAAGCAGTGGAAATCTTTTACCAGCTCCAGGGAAGAGCAGAAAAAAGGCAGGTTAAGAATGCAAGAATAGGTTTAACCCAGAATATGGGAGGCTCTGGAGCCTCCTCAGTTGTTCATATAATGGAGGTGGTATAATGTCAGTCCCAAAATACTGGAGAGAAATCCCTCAAAGGTATAGATTGGAGGCGGGGAAGTGCAAAAATTGTGGCTATATTGCCTTCCCTCCAAGACAGATCTGTCCTGAATGTAAAAAGAATGATTTTGAGAATATAAGACTTTCAGATACTGGTAAAATAATCTCCTACACAATAATAAGAGTTCCTCCCAAAAATTTCTCCTTCCAATCTCCTTATCCAGTTGCAATTATAGAGCTTGATGGTGGAGGGAGAATCACTGCTCAGATAACTGATGCAAGCCCTGAAGAAATTGAAATTGGTGCAAAAGTTAGGATTGTCTTGAGGAAAATTCAAGAAGAAGGGAAAGATGGAATCATATGCTATGGGTATAAAGCTACCCTTGAGAAATAGGAATGTTTAGAATAGAAAGCAAGATAAATACATCCTCTTCTGAGTTCAAAGAGAACTTTGAGCACATGAAGAGGAGTGTGGAGGAGCTTAAAGAAAGACTTGAAGAGGTCAAGAAAGGGGGACCATCTGAAGCAGTGAAAAAACATAAAGAGAGGGGTAAGCTCACAGTAAGGGAAAGGCTTGCGCTGCTATTTGATCCAGGAACCCCATTCCTTGAACTTTCACCCCTTGCTGCCTATGGAATGTATAACAATGAAGCTCCCTGCGCTGGAATTGTGACTGGGATAGGTGTTGTCCACGGAAGAGAGGTTCTTGTTGTTGCTAATGATGCAACAGTTAAGGGAGGGACATATTTCCCTGAAACAATAAAGAAGCATGTCAGAGCTCAAGAAATAGCCATGGAGAATCGTCTCCCTTGCATATATCTTGTTGACTCGGGAGGAATCTTTCTTCCCCTTCAATCAGGAACATTCCCCGACAAGGAACATTTTGGAAGAATATTTTACAATCAAGCAAGAATGTCGGCAATGGGAATACCACAGATTTCAGTTGTGATGGGTTCATGCACTGCGGGAGGAGCATATGTTCCCGCAATGAGTGATGAGACGGTAATTGTGAGGCGTCAGGGAACAATATTCATTGGTGGACCTCCTCTTGTAAAGGCGGCCACAGGTGAGGAGGTGACTGCAGAAGAGTTGGGAGGGGCTGATGTGCATTGTAGAATTTCGGGTGTCTCGGATCATTATGCCCTAAATGATGAGCATGCCATAGAGATTACAAGGAACATCGTTGCAAATCTTCCAAAGAACAAGAAGTTTGAGCTTGATGTGGAAGATCCAAAAGAGCCTTATTACGATCCACAGGAAATTTATGGGATAGTTCCTAAAGATCTGAGAAAACCCTTTGACATGAAGGAGATAATTGCAAGAATTGTAGATGGTAGCGAATTCCATGAGTTCAAAGAACTCTATGGTCCAACTCTTGTATGCGGTTTTGCCAGGATAATGGGTTATCCTGTGGGGATTGTTGCCAACAACGGGGTCCTTTTCTCAGAAAGTTCCCTTAAAGGTGCTCACTTTGTATCCATGTGCGCTGTCAGAAAAATTCCTCTTATATTCCTCCAAAATATTACTGGATTTATTGTTGGGAAACAGTATGAACATGGTGGAATCGCAAAGGATGGGGCAAAAATGGTTCATGCTGTTGCCAACGCAGATGTTCCCAAATTCACTGTAATAATCGGAGGCTCTTATGGAGCGGGTAATTATGCGATGGCGGGAAGAGCTTACGATCCAAGGCTTCTCTGGATGTGGCCCACAGCAAGAATATGTGTAATGGGAGGGGAGCAGGCTGCGAACACCCTTCTTACTGTGAAACTTGAAGCCCTTGCAAGGGAAGGAAAAACCATGACAGAGGAGGAACAGGAGAAATTCAAAGAGCCAATCCTTAAAAAGTATGAAGAGGAATCTTCAGCCTATTATTCAACTGCACGACTCTGGGACGATGGAATTTTAGATCCCCTTGATACAAGGGAAGCTCTCGCCTTGGGAATTGCTATGAGTTTAAACGCTCCAATCCCCGATCACAGATTTGGTGTTTTCAGGATGTAGAATTAAATGAGCTACTCAACAATACTATTTTTAAAAGAAAAATTTATAGGGAAAATAATTCTCAATCGACCTGAGATCCACAATGCCTTTAACGATTTAATGATTTCAGAATTGAACTTTGCTCTTGACCAAATTGAAAGGGATTCAGAAATAAGAGTAGTTGTTATAACAGGAGCGGGTGAGTCCTTTTGTGCAGGAGCAGATCTAAACTGGATGAAAAGAGTGAAAGATTGGAGTTATGAGAGAAATTATGAGGATGCTTTGATGGTTGCTGAACTTATGGAGAGGATATACACATTTCCAAAACCTTTAATAACAAGAGTTAATGGAACAACAATTGGTGGAGGGACAGGGATTGTTGCAGCATCAGATATTTCAATTGCATCAGAAAATGCTATTTTTGGCCTTGCTGAAGTTAAAATAGGACTCGTTCCCTCAGTAATTTCTCCATATCTCATAAAGAGATGCGGTGAAAGAGTTTGTAGAGAAATTTTTTTAACAGGGGAAAGGATCTCTGCAAGAAAAGCTCTTGAATTTGGGCTTGTCAACTATGTGGTTCCGAAAGAAGAACTGGACAAAAAAGTGGAGGAAATCGTGAAGATGCTTCTAAGTAGTGGTCCCAATGCAATGAAGATGTGCAAGGAGCTTATTAAGAGAGTTTCGGAAACTCCAATTTCTGAAGTTAAATCTTACACTGCTGATATAATTGCTAAGATCAGGATAAGTGAAGAAGGGCAAGAAGGAATCTCTTCATTCCTTGAAAAAAGGAAACCCAAGTGGGTGAAGGAATAAGCTTTAGAAGTCCTGTTCCTCTCCGCAATAGGGGCATTTTTTAACAACATTAGATATCAATCTTTTACAGTTCCAGCACTTTTTTTCTCTTTTTATTTCTCTCATCTTTATCCTTTCTTTTATATCTCTGATAGAATCTGAATGGACATCCTTCCCAAGAAATCTTTCTATCTCTTCAATAATTTCTGAAGCACTCTGGTATCTTTCTTGAGGATTTGCCTTTAATGCTTTCATACATATGTTTGAAATTTCCCTTGGAACAGAAGGATTAGCCTTGTGGAGTGGAGTTATCTTTCCTTCCCTTGCAAGCTTTTCAATAACAAAGGGATTTGCATCAAGGATTGGTGGTGCTCCTGTCAGCATTTCGTATAGAATACATCCCAAAGAATAAATGTCTGAGACAAAGGAGGATTTTCCCGCAAACTGTTCTGGTGCCATATAAGGGGGTGAACCAATCCTTGTTGTTGCATAAGGAACCCCTTCTATCCATGTAGATGTTCCGAAATCACCTATTTTTGCAATACCATCTTTAGTTATTAAAATATTTGAAGGACGAAGATCTCTGTGAATAATTTTATGTTCATGGGCATGCTTAACACCAAGACATATCTGTCTGAAATAATTTAAAGCGGTAGAAAGAGAAAGTTTACCTTCCCTTTCTATTATTCTATGAAGAGACTCGCCATCAACATACTCCATAACAATAAAAAAGTAAGGGTCTATTTTCTCTGCAGTGATAACCTGAACAATATTTGGATGGGTGAGGGCTGCTTGAACCTGTGGTTCCTTTAAAAGGTTCATCAAATCTGTAGATTGTCTATGAGGAACTTTTAAAGCAACTTTTTTCTTTAACCAGAGATCCTGGGCAAGATAAACAGTTCCAAATCCACCTGTTCCGAGGACCTCAAGGATTACATATTTTCCTAATCTTTGTCCCTTTAAAAACAATCTAATTCCTCCAAAAAATATTAAAGAGGGTGAGAGCAGAGATTACAGCGGTTTCGCTTCTGAGGATATACTTCCCAAGGGAAACTGATTTGAAGCCATTATTCAGTATAACAATTTCTTCTTCCTTCTCCCATCCTCCCTCCGGTCCAAAGAGTAATACAGCGGATTTTGGTTTTTTAGCTAAAATTTCTTTTATAATTATATCTCCATTTTCGCTAAAGAGTAATTTTTCTCCTTCAAAAGAAATTCTTAAAAATTTTTCAAGCTCTAACGGAGGTTCTATTTTCGGAAGGTATAATCTTTTTGATTGTTTGAGTGCGTTTATTGCAACGGATCTCCAGTGCCTTAGCTTTGGTTCAATCCCTTCTTTTCTTATTATTTTTGACCTCTTTGAATGAATTAGGAATATTTGGTCCGTTCCAAGCTCAGTTCCTTTCTGGATAATAAAATCCATGGTTTCATTTTTTAAAATGGCTTGTGCAAGAATAACTGGGGGATTCTCCCTCTCTTCCCTTTTCCTTTCCAGTATTTTAACCTTTGTGCTTTTCCTTCCTATTGAAATCACCTCCCCAGTATATAAATTCCCCTCTCCATCGGTAAGGGAAATTTTCTCACCAATTCTTCCTCTCAAAACTTTAGAAAAATGTATGTGCTCTTCCTCTGAAAGGAAACAGACATCATTTTCTATTTTTTCAGGATAGATAAAGAATCTATTTGCAGTCAATTTTTAATGGTATATATTTTTAATTTTTGATTTTATTTCTTCATAGTGCCGGGAACTTTCGTCTCCTCTTAATAATGCAAGCTGTTGAAGGAGTTTCTTCTCTTCCTTTGTAAGATTTGTTGGAGTCACAACCTTTACTTTGACAAATAGATCCCCCCTTCTTGCACTTCCGAGGATTCTCATCCCCTTACCTTTTAACCTGAAAACAGTTCCTGTTTGAGTTTCCTCAGGAATTTTCAAATGTTCATCACCATCAAGAGTTGGTATTTTCAGCTCTGCTCCCAAGGCAGCCTGGGTAAATGTTATAGGTATTTCCATATACAAATTATCCCCCCTTCTTTCAAAAATAGGATGAGGAGCTATTCTTACAACAACATAAAGATCTCCTCTCCTTTCTCCAAATTCTCCCATTTCACCTTCTCCCTGAATTCTCAGTTTAGCACCAGAGTCAATTCCAGCAGGAATCTTGATTTTTAGTGTTCTCTTCTCCTTTTTCTTCCCTGTTCCCCTGCATGCTTTGCATGGATTCTTTGCAATTTCTCCAGTGCCATTGCACTGGGGACATGTTCTCGATATGGAGAAAAAGCCCTGCTGATACCTTACATGACCCGAGCCACCACATGTTGGGCATACTTCTCTCCTTGTCCCTTTCTCAACCCCTTCACCACCACAGACTGAACAGACTTCATCCCTCAAGACATCTATTTCCTTTTCCACTCCCATGAACGCATCCTCAAGGAGAATTTCTATTTCAAGCCATATATCAGCTCCTGGCTTTGGTCTCCTTTTACCTCTCCTTGGTGAAAAGAAATCGAATCCAAAAAAATTACCAAGTATATCTTCAAATTCTTGAAAAATTGAAGATGAGAATATATCAAAATCTGTAAATTGCTCACCCCTTAAACCAGAATGTCCGTAAGTGTCATAAATTCTTCTTTTTTCGGGATCGCCAAGAACAGAGTATGCTTCTGCTGCTTCTTTGAATTTTTCCTCTGCCTCTTTATTTCCAGGGTTTCTGTCAGGGTGATACTTTAATGCAAGATTTCTGTATGCCTTTTTTATCTCTTCTTGAGTTGCATTCCTTGGAACTCCTAAAATCTCGTAATAATCCTTCTTTTTCATAATTAGAGCTTATTGGAAATAATTTTTGTTAGTTTTTCCTTAACCTCATTCAAGTCTGCCTGAAATTTCCTCATCTCATTGATATCATTTGTATTTATTGCATTTTCAGCTCTTGAAATTAAAAGCCAGAGTTCTTCAATGTTAATATCCCTGAGCATATACGATGCTTTATTTAAAGACTCTTTTATTCCCCATATTATTGCATCCAGTTCATCCCTGAGATGTTTCATTTCCATTTTTCTTCTGTCCTCTTCCCTGTATTTTTCCGCTTCTTCGATCATTCTCTCTATTTCCTGAGGTGTGAGTCCAGATGATGGTTCCACTACTATCTGTTGGGCTTGTCCAGTTCCCTTGTCAACTGCAGATACCTTGACTATTCCATTCGAGTCAATCTCAAAGGTCACATCTATCTGGGGAATCCCCTTTGGAGCGGGGAAAATATCTGTTAAATAGAAATAGCCGAGAGAACGGTTGGCAGACGCTATCTCCCTTTCTCCCTGTAGGACATGAATTTTAACAGTAGTCTGATTATCCTCCACTGTTGTGAATGTCATTGTTTTTCTAACGGGTATAGTTGTATTTCTTTCAATAATTTTTACAAACTGGTCTCCCTTGGTTTCAACTCCAAGAGAGAGGGGGGTGACATCCAGAAGGACTATGTCATAAATTTCTCCACTCAAGATACTTCCTTGAACCGAAGCCCCAATAGATACAACTTCATCGGGATTGATTGAAATATTGGGCTCCTTTCCGAAATATTCTCCCACAAGTTTTATTATCTTAGGCATCCTTGTTTGTCCACCAACGAGAATTACATCATCAATATCCAGTTTGGAAATTTTTGCATCTTTGATTGCTTTATCCAGTAAAGGAGGAATCCTTTCAAGGAGAGCCGAGACAGCATTCTCGAGTTCATCTCTTGTTATAACCCTTGTAAGATGCAATGGTTTTGAGTCAAGCTCTGCAATAAAAGGAAGGTTTATCTCTGCAGAAGCACTGTAGGATAGCTCTATTTTTGCCTTTTCACAGGCTTCTTTCAATCTCTGAAGCGATTCTCTCCTTTCTCTCAAATCAATATTGTAATTATTCTTGAATTCATTGCAGATTAAATCTATTAAAATTTCGTCTATATCGTCACCTCCAAGAAATGAATCTCCAGCAGTGGAGAGGACATGGAAAACTCCCTTTCTTATCTCAAGAATTGAAATATCAAATGTTCCACCACCGAGATCAAAAACCGCTATGAGCCCTTCCTTTTTCTTATGGAAACCGTAGGCGAGAGCAGCTGCAGTAGGCTCATTTATGATTCTAACAACCTCGAGACCCGCTATTGTTCCCGCATCCTTTGTTGCCTGCCTCTGGGCATCATCAAAATTTGCTGGAACAGTAATAACAGCTTTTTTCACTTTCTCTCCAATGTAAGCTTCAGCACAATCTTTTAAATAGGAGAGAATCATAGCGGAGATTTCCTGTGGAGAGAACACCTTTTCTCCAACAAGTATTCTTACATCACCACTGGAAGACTCGGTTAATTTATAGCTAATTCTTCTCTGTAATTCTTGAACCTCAGAAGAATTGAATTTTCTTCCCATCAATCTCTTCACTGAGAAAACTGTATTTTCAGCATTTATAATTGCCTGCCTTTTTGCAGAGATTCCGATTAGCCTTTCCCCAGAAGGAGTAAAAGCAATTATAGAAGGTGTTGTTCTTGAGCCTTCAAAATTTGGAATAACATTTACCTTTCCACTTTCAATAAACGATATGCAGGAATTTGTTGTTCCTAAATCAATCCCCACTATCTTTTCCATTCCCTCTCTCCCTTGATAAATTCTGGCTCTTCTCCACAGGGACTGCAACCCTTACTAAGGAAGGTCTCAAAAGCTTCTCATTTAGAAGATAACCTTTCTGAAATTCCTCAATTACTATGGGTCTATCCACTTCCTCTGAATCAACCTTGAAAATAGCCTCATGATAAAAAGGATTGAACTCTGCACCTACTGCCTCTATAGGCTTCAAGCCAAACCTAAAAAGGATTTCTTTAAAATTCTTATATATTAGTTCTATCCCCTTTCTGAATGCTTCATTTTGTTCTGTCGGATTGGAAATAGCCCTCTCAAAGTCATCAATAATAGGAAGAAGTGCAAGGATAACCTCTGATAGAACTACATTGTAGAACTCTCTCTTTTCTTTTTCGGTTCTTTTGCGTAGATTATCTATATCAGCGATAGCCCTTAAATATCTTTTGTAAATTTCATCTTTTTCTTTTTTCAGTTCTTCAATACTATTTTTTAATAGTTCTATACTTTCCTCCTCAAATAATTCCTTCTTTTCTTTCGTTTCAATTTGTTCGTTTTTTATCTCTTCTGACTTATCTTCTCTTTCTTCATCCATTTAAAACCTCCATAATTAAGAGAAAACCTGAGAAAGAAATTTTGCAGTTCCATCTACAAGGGGTATGGTCAGTTTGTAAAACATTCTCCTTGAGCCTATTATTCCCACTGACCCTGCAATGTTCTCTCCTGTTTTCAACCCTGAGATAACGAAGGAGCATGTTGGTAAAGGGAAAGCATCTATTTCAGAACCAAATATAACCTTTGTTCCTTCACTGCATACCTGCTGTAGAAGCTTTAATAAAGCAGTTTTTTCTTCAAGGCTTTTCAATAGATTTTTCAAAGCATCTATATCAGGAAATTCAGGTTTTCCTAAAAGGTTTTCATGTCCTTGCATATGAACATCTATTTTTTCTTCCCTTTCCTCCTCAATTTTATGGAAGAAATTAATGAATTTTTCCAGCAATCTTGCAAAATTTTTCCTTTCAGTGTTAATCTCTCTCAGCAAGGTCATTTTTACTGTATTGAGGGTTTGACCCGCAAATTTTTCCTGAATATAAGAGGAGAGTTTTAAGAGCTCCTCTTGAGTGAACCCCTCAGTATTTTTGAAAACTTTTGTTACTACCAGGTTTGAGGAACTCAGAAGAGTGAGAAGAATGGCGGAATTAGATATTTTTTCAAAATTTATATAATTGAATGTAATGAACTCAATTGGAGGAACCACAATAAAGCTCATGCAATCAGAAGTATCAGATAAGAATTTTGAGGTTCTCTCAAGTAAAGCATCAATCTCAAAAGGTGTATTGCCAATAAGCATTTCTCCAATTTCGTGGGGTTCCCTCATCTCCTCAAGGATTGATTCTGCATAAAATTTCAATCCTTTATCCGTAGGGATTCTTCCTGAAGCTACATGAGGCTGGAAGAGAAAATCTTCCTTTTCAAGCTTTGCCATTATATTTCTAATTGTTGCTGGGCTTAGAGTGTAGCCAAGCTCACGGGCTATAAATTGAGATGAGACAGGAGCCCCTTCCTTTAAATAGGACTCAACTATCAATCTCAAAATTGTCTCTACTCTTCTTTCCATCATTTAATTATTTTATACCAATAAAAAGTTTATTAGTCAAGAAAAGACTGTAGAATAAAATCATTTTTATGATCCTGTTGACACCAGAATTTTTCAGAGGTATATTTAAGAATGACTAATATAATTTTTTCTGGAGGACTAATAAATGAAATATTTTCGGAATTATTCTATTATATCTTTACACTTAAAAGCCCTCTTTAGAAGAAATCCTTTAAGAAAAATTCTATAAAAATTAAAAATCATTTTTGAGGTGGTGTATTATGGATAAAACAAAATCTCAAAAAGGAACAAAAAAATTATCCAAAAAAAGGACTGATAAGGATTCTGTTCCTGAATTTGTGGATGAATGTATTAAAAGGCAGGGAGGTCTCCTCATTCCTGTGCTTCAGGAGATCCAGGCACATTACCGCTATCTTCCAGAACAGGCTCTTAGGGAGGTTTCAAAGAAACTTGGGATTCCTTTGAGGGATGTTTACGGAGTAGCAACATTCTATAGAGCATTTGCTCTTACTCCCAGGGGTGAGCACGAGGTTACAATCTGTCTTGGAACTGCTTGCCATGTCAGAGGCGGAGCCAATATAGTTAATACCCTCTCAACAGACCTTGGAATCTCTCCCGGACAGACAACCCCTGATGGAAAATTCACCCTTGAAACAGTTAACTGTCTTGGTTGCTGTGCAATCGGACCAATTGTAGTTGTTGACGGCGAATATCATGGGGAGATGAACTCCCAGAAAGCAAGAAAGTTGATTGAGAAATTAAAAAAGGAGGAGAAAAATGCCAAAGCTAAAGTCTCCAAAAGAGCTTGAAAATTTAAGGAAGAAAATTCACGAGAAGAAGGATAGCACAAAAAAGATAATTTCAATTTCATCTGGGACATGCGGAAGAGCAAGTGGCTCCCTTAAGATTGTTGATGCTTTTAAATCAGCTGTAAAAGGTCACGAGGAAAAGATTCAGCTCAAGGAGACAGGTTGCCATGGATTCTGCAGTGCAGAACCAAATGTTATAATCTTCCCTGAAGAGCTCTTTTACAGGAATCTTAAGCCTGAAGATGCTGAAAAAATTGTTTCCTCCATTCTAAAGGGGGAGATACTATATGAACTTACATATCAGGATAACGGGACAAGATTTCCCTATTTAAAGGAGATCCCTTTTTACAAAGACCAGAAAAGAGTTCTCCTCAACGACAATCCCCTTGTGGATCCAACAAGTATTGAAGATTACATTTCCCTTGGAGGTTATTCCTCTCTTTCCAAAGCTCTTTCTATGGAGCCAGATAAAATTATAGAAGAGATCAAAAAGTCGGGTCTCAGAGGCAGAGGTGGAGCAGGATTCCCAACAGGAAGGAAATGGGAAATTGTAAGGGAACAGAATAGCGATGTTAAGTTCATAATCTGTAACGCTGACGAAGGAGATCCTGGCGCTTACATGGACAGAAGCCTTCTTGAAGGTAATCCTCACCTTGTAATTGAGGGAATGATAATTGGTGGATATGCCATTGGTGCCACCCAGGGATGGATTTATGTAAGGGATGAGTATCCATTGGCGGTTCAGAATGTGACAAAGGCATTAGAGGATGCAAGAAAGTTAGGGTTTCTTGGAAAGAATATTCTTGGTTCATCCTTTAGTTTCGATATAAAGATTGCAAGAGGTGCGGGAGCCTTTGTTTGTGGTGAAGAAACAGCTCTGATTGCATCCATTGAAGGAAAGAGAGGAATTCCTCGACAGCGTCCTCCTTATCCCGCTCATAAGGGACTTTTTGGAAAACCTACCAACATTAACAATGTTGAGACATGGGGAAATGTAACAAGGATAATTGATAAGGGAGCTGATTGGTACTCAAGTATTGGGACTCAAGGCTCAAAAGGAACAAAGATATTCTCTCTTGTTGGAAAAGTCAAAAACACAGGTCTTGTGGAAGTTCCCATGGGTATGAGCATTAATGAACTTGTTTTTAAAGTTGGAGGAGGTGCTCAGAATGGTAAGAAAATAAAGGCTGTTCAGATTGGTGGACCTTCGGGAGGATGTATACCCTCAGAGCTCTTCCATTTACCTATTGATTACGAATCTCTTACCTCTGCAGGAGCAATAATGGGTTCAGGCGGAATGATTGTAATGGATGAGGACACCTGTATGGTAGATGTTGCAAGATACTTCACAAACTTCCTCCAGGATGAATCCTGCGGAAAGTGTGTCTCCTGCAGGGAGGGAACCCAGAGAATGTATGAGATTTTAAAAGAGATTACAGAAGGAAGAGGAACTGAAGAACATCTTACTCTTCTTGAAGAGCTTGGAACAATTGTTAAGGATGCTTCCATGTGCGGACTTGGGCAGACCGCTCCTAATCCAGTTCTTTCTACCCTTAGGTATTTCAGGCATGAGTATGAAGCTCACATTAAAGAAAAAAGATGTCCCGCCTTAGTATGCAAGGAACTAGTTCATTATTATATCCTTCCTGACAAATGTGTTGGTTGTCTTCTCTGTCTAAAATCCTGCCCTTCAGGAGCTATCTCTGGCGAGTTGAAGAAGGTTCATGTAATTGATGATTATAAATGTATTAAATGTGGGATCTGTATGGAGGTGTGCCCTGAGAAAGTAAGGGCTGTGATTAAGTACTCAGGTGAAAGACCTGAAAAGGAGGAGAGAAATGGCTAAGATAAGGATTGATGGTATTGAGTTTGATGCTCCTGAGAACTGGACAATCCTTGAAACAGCAAAATTTCTCGGGCTTGAAATACCGACCCTCTGCTATTATGAGGGTTTAACTCCATGGGGTGGATGCAGAATCTGTCTTGTTGAGATTGGCAAAGATAATAATACAAAGCTTGTTACATCCTGCACATATCCTGTGGAAGAAGGATTAAATGTAAAAACTTCCACTCCAAGGGTATTGAAGGCAAGAAAAATGATGTTAGAACTAATGATTGCCCAGTGCCCGACATCAAAGGTTCTTCAGGATATGGCAGCAAAGATAGGAGTGGATAAAGTTAGATTCAAGCCAAAATGGGAAACATGCATTTACTGTGGGCTATGTGTAAGAATGTGTGAAGAGCAGATGATGGCTTCAGCTATTGGATTTGTCAACAGAGGGAATAAACTCAAAATTACAACTCCCTTTGATATTTCCTCTGAAGATTGTAGAAGATGCGGAGGATGTATTTACATTTGCCCTGCCTGCACTCTCAGATGCGAAGGTGGAAAGCCCCAATCTGTGATCTGCGCAAGATGCGAGAACTCTCTTCAACCAACCTGTGTTGAAGTATACGGCAATTTCACATGCTGGATGGGTTTAAAAGGAGAATGTGGAACTTGCGTCCCAATAGAAAAGACCAAATGAAAGCAATTCAATTTTTGAGAATTCTTTTAAATTTTCCATGAAAGGAGGTTTTATAAAATGAGCTTTACAAAAATAAACGCAACAGCGGCAACATTAACAAAGAACAGGACCGAGGGTTCTGTAGTCCCAATAAGTGGAATGTGTGTAACATGTGTGGATGGGTGTATAGGAATGTGTGAAATAGGAAAATCAGCCTACCGTGGAGCAGAGGCAATCTATCCTCAGCCCTTCGGTATTATTACCTCTGCGGGAGAGAAAGATTATCCCATTGACCTTTCCCATTTTTCCATAATGGGCTCTGCTACAGGTGCGTATGGAATTGAGGCTGATTCAGACAAGGCAATCTTCCCAAATGTAAATTTGGAGAGAAGGATTGGAAGAGACAAGGGGATTAAGTTGAGACTTCCAATTGTTCTTGGAGGACTTGGCTCCACAGCCATTGCAAAGAATAACTGGGAAGGAATAGCGGGTGGAGCAGCAATAACAGGGATAATATGCACAGTGGGTGAGAATATCTGCGGAATGGATCCCCAGTCGGAAATTGTTAATGGTAAAGTTAAACGCTCCCCTGAAATGGAAAGAAGAATAAGGCTTTACAGGGAGTGGCAGCAGGACGGTTATGGAACAATTGCAGTTCAGGCTAATGTGGAGGATACAAGACTTGGTGTTCATGAGTATGTTATTGAAAAACTTGGTGTTGAGGCAGTTGAGCTAAAATGGGGACAAGGAGCAAAGGATATTGGTGGAGAGGTAAAGATTAAAGATCTGAAGATGGCACAAATGTTGAAGGATAGAGGATATGTTGTGCTTCCTGATCCCTATGACCCAGAGGTTATAAAATCCTTTGAGAGAAAGGTTTTCCACGAGTTTGAAAGACATTCAAGGGTTGGAATGGTTGATCTTGAATCTTTCTGCAAGAGAGTGGAGGAGCTCAGAAAGTTCGGAGCAAAATATGTATTTTTGAAGACAGGGGCTTACAGACCTCAGGATCTTGCAAGAGCTGTAAAATATGCTTCAGAAGCCCAAATTGATCTTTTAACAGTTGACGGAGCGGGAGGCGGAACTGGAATGAGCCCATGGAGAATGATGAATGAGTGGGGGGTTCCACCTATAGAGCTCTGGTCCCTTCTCTATCAGTATCTTGACAAACTTGCTAAAAAAGGAAAATATATACCAGATGTGGCTGTAGCCAGTGGAATAATTCTTGAAGACCAGATTTTTAAAGCCCTTGCAATTGGTGCTCCTTACTTCAAATTGGTTTGCATGGCAAGAGGTCCTGTTGCAGCTGCAATGGTTGGAAAGAATATAATTAGAATGATGGAGGAAGGTCAGACTCCTGTTTATGTAACTCGATTTGGAGTTTCAAAGGAAGAGATTTTTGTTACCGCTCCTGAACTTAAGAGAAGATATGGTGATAGATTCGAGCAGATACCAGCTGGAGCAATGGGACTTTACACCTACATGAAAAGAATTGAACAGGGGCTTAAACAACTAATGGCAGGAAGCAGAAAATTCTCCCTTGATTATATAACAAGAGATGATATTGCAGCAATAACAAAGGAAGCAGCTGGGATTAGCGGAATTAAATATGTAATGGAACTGGACAAAGAAGAAGCAGAAAAGATTCTTGAATAGTTTTAATTAGATATTAAGAGAGGGGAAATAGCTAATAGCTGTGAGTTTTTAGCTGTTAGTAAATTCCCCTCTCATTTTTATCCCTACCCCAAAGGGAGTTAAATCTTTCCTCCCGAGAGCTAACTGCTCATTGCTGAGAAAATGAGCTTTTTGCCTTTGCAATCAATTCCCTCAATTCCCTTGCAGATTCTTCTGGGTCAGGAGAGCTAACAATTGCAGAGACCACTGCAACGCCATCAGCACCACTTTTTATAACATCAATAACATTTTCCCTGTTTATTCCTCCAATTCCAATAACAGGAACTCTTACAGATTCTTTTATTCTCCTTATTCCATCAAGCCCAAGGGGTGATCCTGCATCAGGTTTGGTTGGAGTTGAAAAGACAGGACTCACAGCAATGTAATCCGCTCCCTTTTCAGATTTCTCAACTGCCTCAAGGACAGATCCTGCAGATGCTCCAATTATAAATTTCTTCCCCAATATTCTTCTTGCAATCTCCACAGGCATGTCTTCATTTCCAAGATGAACTCCATCAGCATTAACAGCAAGTGCAACATCAACCCTGTCGTTAATTATAAGGGGTATATTCTTTCCCTCAATAATTTTCTTTACCTCTAATGCCTCTTCAATAAACTCTTTTGTCGATAAACTCTTCTCCCTCAACTGAATAATGGTAACCCCCCCTTCCACAGCCTTTTTTATCATTTGGAAAAATGGTAGATTTGAAAGCCTTCTATCTGTTACAAGATAAAGATCCCAAATTATTTTCCTTCTCATTCTAAAATTAAATCTACTTTTTCTCCAGAGATTCAATTAGTTTTTTAATCTCTTCAGAATTGGGTGCATTGGGCGAAAGTTCGAGATATTTCTTTAGATTTTCCTTTGCTTTTATGAATTCTCCTTTATTAAAATAAGCATATCCAAGTTTTAGATATGGTTCTGACCACTCAGGCTTTATCTGGGATGAAAGAGTAAAAAATTGAATTGCTTCATCAACTTTTCCATTTGAAAAGTAAATCTCTCCTACATTGTAAGCAAGCACCTCATCCTTGGGATTAATTTCAAGGGATTTTTTGAAACTTTCCTGAGCTGATATATAATCACCCTTTTTCACAAAAGCTTCTCCCAGTCCTGCTAAAGCCTTCGCTGCAAGCTCATTTCCACTTAAATCCTGTTTTTTCTCTTTTAAATTTGAAATGACAGTATTGTATTCTTCTATTGCTTTTTCATACTGACCAAGTTCTTTGTAACAATTTCCTAAATTGTAATGAACCTGAAAAGCTGATGGGTTTTTCTCCAAGAATTTAATGTATGAGGAGATTGCTTCTTCATACTTTCCTTCATTAAAAAGTTTGTTTCCTTCGTCCAAGAGCTCAATCCCTTCTTCATATTCTGGCTCTGCGGGTTTAGTTTTTTTAAGGACAATATCAATGGAAGGATTTCTTTCGAGCTGACTTACAAAAATAGCTTGCTCAAAAGGTTCATATCCTTCAGCGGAAACCCTTAACATCCATATTCCAGTTCCAAGCCCCATAATAGACCATTTTCCTTTCTTGTCTGTCTTTACATCTCTTACAGCGCCCTTTTCTTCCTGGTGCTCAAGAATAATTTTCGCTCCTACAACTGGTTTCCCCTCTTCATCTTTAACAGTCCCCCCAATTCGAGCTGTTCCCCTTCCAGCTTGGGCAAAAATGAGAGAAAATGAAAGAATCAATATTGTTGCAAAAATTGAGATTCTAACAAACATTTTTAATCCTCCATGATTTATTTAATTTCAATTTTTTTAACCTTTTTCTTAGAACTGTTATTTGCATTATTCTTAATTTCAACTTCTATTTCATATCTCCCTTTTTCAAGGTTTACCTCAAAAATTAATGTATGAAATGGTGTTTTTAAATTATTTATATCGTCAAGAGTAAATTTTAACATAATTTCTTCACTTTTGCTGAAAACAACTCTCTTTTTTTCATCCTTTACATTAACTGAAAGAATCAAGTTTGTGTAAAAATCAGAGTCTTTCTTCTCAAGAGCAATTGATTTATATGGAATTTCAATCTTGACAAGATCCCTCTCAAAATTTATCTCAAAATCGATTGAAATCTTAGAAACTTTTACCTCTGGTCCAATGGTTGCCTGAGAGATATTGATCTGAGCAATCTGATAAGCAGAAAGAGGTGTTAGCTGATATGTTCCAGACCAGTAATAATCAACAAAAATTATTGGGAAAAATCCATAATACCAGATTTCAGTAGGAAGATCGCCGTGATATCTTCCCATTGGGTAAGTGTATCTCTCTGTTGGCGGTCCAAGGAGTATATAAACCATTCCCCTGTCCTGAAGCCATCCATCTTTCCCAAAAAGTTTGTTTGCCTCTTCAATTCTTTTAAAATATTCCTCTCTAAATTCATTTTCTTCAGTCTCTGGAACAGGGTCTCTCCTTTTCCAGAATTCCTCAATGAAAGCCTTTCTTTCAGAAGAAGGAAGTGAAAGAAAATTCTTTTTCTCTTCCTTTGTTATTATGTATCTAACTTTTGAAAGAAATTCTTTCTCTTCAAAGGTTAAATTGTTTTTGATTGATGGTCCGCAGGAAATAATAATTAAAAGAGAAATAATGACAAAAATATTTTTCATTTCCCTTTTAGAACTGAAACTATCTTTTTTATTTCTTCTTGAGTGGGATTTATCTCCAAGGACTTCTCAAAAGCAGAAAGAGCATTCTCTTTATCATTAATTTTTAAATAACACTCACCAATAGAATTAAGAACAGACAATTTCAATCCAAAATTAGAAAGAAATTCCTTGTAAAGCCTTATAGCTTCGTTATATTCTCCTAATGCCTGGTGAGTCATTGCAAGTATTTCCAATGTTTCTCCTTCTTTTTTATCTGAGGTTGTGAATGGAGAAAGGATTTCTTTTATATGATCGAACTTTTTCATCAAAAATAGAGCTTTTGAATAGCCAATTGCAAATTTCTGATTCAGGGGATTCATGTGGTAAGCCTCTTTGAAATATTCGTATGACTTTTCCACATCACCTTTATTAAAGTATTGAGAAGCAATAATGAATGAATATGTGGGATCATTGATGGGAGGGAGAGGATCTGAGTAAATCAATGGTCTTGGAATGTAAGGTATAGGAGAGACTCCAAAATACTCCTTCTCTGAAATAAGGATTTTCCCTTCCATGTCCTTTATCTCAATTATAAGCTGAAAATTTCCGGATTTAAAATCTTGGAGCCTAAATGATTCATGGACAGGATAGATTTTCCTATTTATGTTTAAAGAGATCCCTTTTTCTTTAACTATATTCCCATTCTCATCTTTTAAAATAAAATTCAGAGTCTTACATTTTTTTAGTTCATTTTCAGAGCCATAAATTACAAATATTACATAAAGCTCTTCAGATACGCTGAAATTGGGGATGGAAGATAGAAATATTCTATTGTTTTCAATTCTAAAAGCCTTTTTATTCTTTTCGTTAAGTTCCTCCTTTAAATTATATCCGAGAAGAGGAGATGTTATTGAAACAGATGCGGGGAATGAAGGAACATTTATGTCCATGTCCACCACTGTGAATTCTTTTGAAACAAGATTTTTAAGAATCAGGGAAAGTTTATAGTTTCCTTCAACAATTGGAATTAATCCTTGAATACTAACAGGTTTTGATTTGAGCTGATTTACTTCAGCCTCAGTAAGAGTCATTGGAATCTTCCTTGTAAACTGATAAATGGTCTTTCCTTTTAAATCAGAAATTCTGCCATCCAATTGAAGAAGTGTCCTATATACACCATTTAAAAACTCAACAGAAAATTTTTTAGGCTCAATCAGATAGTGAACCATTGAAAACCCTTTTTCCTCAGGGATAATCTTGCAAATTGCTGAATTTTCAATGTAATTTGCAGTGTAGTCAACTTCAACAAATTCTTTATATTTCAGAATTTTTTCAGCATATTCATCTTTTACTCTCTTGAAAGGGAACTGGGAAATGTTGGAAAGAAGAACCTCTGAAGCAAGGGATGGACCAGCAACTCCTCTCTCTTCTCCTGGAATGAGGGAGATAGCTTTGTTTGCCAGTTCGGGCTTTGCTTGGTAAAGAAGTCTATAAGCATATTCAAAATTGAGAGGGTCTCCACCACGATACATCTCATAAAATCGAAGAAGACTTTTAGGACCATCTCTAAGAGGACTATAAAGTTCATAATCCCTCGAGTCATCCCTTTTAAAAAACAATACATAGAAAGCATTAGGAAGTCCATATTTCCCCATGCCCTGATAAAACCAGACTTCTACAGGATAAACATCAGGAAGGTTATCATATCTTTCTATTTGATTGGGTTCTCCTAAAATTATGTACACCCTTCCCCTGTCTGTTTTCCAGCCCGGTGTTGGAGAGAGCCTTCCAAAATACTGGTTTGCATAAGAGATTCTTCTGTAATGCTCATTTTTAAATTCATTCTCAGGAGTGTTTGGATCAGGGTCTCTCACTTTCCAGAAAGCCTCTATGAATACCTCCCTTTCTCTGTCACTTTTAAGTTGAAGAAAAACCTCCTTTTCCTTAGGAGTTATTATGTAAACAACCTCTTCCTCCAACCACTTTCTGTATTTATCAGGAAGTGATTTTATATCTTTCTTTTCAGAAAAATTAAGGAGGGAAAGAGAGAAAATGAAGATTAAAAACCTTTTCATTTTTTAATTATAACATTTCAAAAACAGATTCCAAATGTATTAATTACAATATATTGAATTTCCTTAATATCTCAGCGAGTTTCTCATCGGTTCTGCTTAATGCTTTCAATGCCTCTATCA
>CAZYPR010000004.1:0-77218 GCA_964649495.1 uncultured Clostridia bacterium
TTCTTGGGAAGAGGGATGATGGGAAATCTTTTTCAGAGGAAGATCTGATTTTTCTGAGATTCTTTTCCTATCATGCCTCTATAGCCCTTGGAAACACATTGCTCCTCCATGAGAAGAGGGAGAATCTTTCAAAGATGGTCAGAGCTGATAGATTAGCCCTTATTGGACAGATTGCCTCTTCCGTTGCCCATGAGATAAAGAATCCTTTAACAACAATAAAAAGCACAATTCAGTATATAAGGAAGGGTTTTGAAGCTCAAAAATCTGAATTTAGGAACAAAATAGAGCTTATTGATAAACTTCTTGATGAGACAGATAGAATAGATTCCCTTATCAGAAACCTTCTCACATTCTCAAGAATTGAGGAAACCAGGATGGAGGAGATTGAACTCGTCCCTTTTACAGATTCAATCCTTCAACTAATTGAAAAGAACGATAAGATAAAGGTTAAGAGAAATTATTCCTGCAAACCAAAGATAAGAGGGGATAGGTCTCAACTGAAGCAGGTTTTACTCAACATATTTCTAAACTCCCTCGATGCAATGCCCGATGGAGGTGAGATAGAAATATCAATAGAAACTTTAAAGAGAAAAGAAAGGTTAAGGGATGAGGATGTTCTGATAAGAATAAAGGATTCAGGGATTGGAATACCTCAGGAGAATATAGAAAAAATATTCGATCCATTTTTTACAACAAAAAAGGATGGGACGGGTTTGGGGCTTTGGATAAGTTATGGAATTGTTAAGAGGCACGGTGGAGAGATCGATGTTAGAAGCGAGGTTGGCAAAGGGACAGAGGTTATATTGAGATTACCAGTTTAAAATGATGGGAAGGAAAGTTCTAATAATTGATGATGAAGAGGGGATAAGGAATATCCTTTCAGTAGTATTGGAGGACTCAGGTTTCACTGTGGAGAGTGCTTCAAATGGGAAAGAAGGTTTGGAGAGGGTAAAGAAATTTAATCCAGAAATAGTTCTTCTTGACCAGAAACTTCCTGATAAAGATGGGATAGAGATTCTAAAAGAGATAAAAGAAAGTATGCCTTTGACCAATGTTATAATTCTCACTGCCTATGGGAGCATAAGGTCTGCAATTGAAGCCACGAGGCTCGGAGCTTTTGATTATCTAACCAAGCCAGTAGATAACGATGAGCTTATTCTTACAATAAGGAGAGCAATTGAGATTAGCGAGCTTAGAGAGGAGGTGAAAACTCTAAGGTCTGAGATGGAAAGAAGATATGGCTTTGGAAACATTATCGGAATCTCAGAGAGGATGAGGGAGGTTTTCTCTCTAATTGAAAGAATTTCAAAAGTTGATGCAACAGTTTTAATAGAAGGGGAGACAGGAACAGGGAAGGAGCTTGTAGCAAGAGCAATCCATTTCAACTCTTTGAGAAAAGATAAGCCTTTTATTGTTGTGAATTGTGGAGCATTACCTGAAACACTTATTGAAACTGAGCTATTTGGATATGAAAAAGGTGCATTTACTGATGCAAAGGAAAGAAGGGAAGGAAAATTTGAGCTTGCAGAAGGGGGGACTATTTTCCTTGATGAGATTGGAGAACTATCCCAGTCCGCTCAGGTTAAAATTTTGAGAGCAATTGGAGAGAGGGAGATTATGAGGGTTGGTGGCTCAAAACCTATTCCTGTAAATGTGAGGGTTATATGTGCAACAAATAAGAATCTTGAAAATGAGGTTAAAGAGGGTAGATTCAGGGAAGACCTTTTCTGGAGACTTTCTGTTGTGAGAATCCATCTTCCACCTTTAAGGGAGAGGAAGGAGGATATTCCATTGCTCTCAGAGCATTTTATGAAAAGATACAATGAGGAATTAAATCTAAACATTAAAAAAATTTCTCCTGAAGCTATGAGGGTTTTAATGGATTATTCCTGGCCCGGAAATGTAAGAGAATTACAGAATTGCATATACGAATCCATGGTTCTTTCAACTGACAATGTTATAGGAGTTGAAGATATTCCAACAAGGATTCTTGAAAGAAGGTTTTATAAATTTTCTGAAGGTAAGACCCTTGGGGAGGTTTTGGAAATGGTTGAGGCTGAAGTGATAAAGGATGCTCTTAAAAAAATAGGGAGAAGAACTGAGACAGCTAAATTACTTGGAATAAGTAGGAAAACCCTTTTCAATAAAATTAAAAAATATAAAATTAAAATTTGAATGGATACTCACTATTTTTCTTCCTTTTCCACAACTATTTTTAGTTCTTTAAGCTGTTTTTCAGATACCTCTGAGGGAGAATTTGTCATAAGGCACATGGCTGAAGTTGTTTTTGGAAAAGGTATTACATCCCTTATCGAATTTTCTCCCGCCATTAGCATAACTATTCTGTCAAACCCGAGAGCTATTCCACCATGGGGAGGGGCACCATATTTTAGAGCATCCAGGAGAAAGCCAAATTTATCCCTCGCTTCCTTTTCTGAGAGACCAAGAATTCCAAAAATCTTCTGTTGGAGGTAAGAATCGTGGATTCTTATGCTACCACCACCTATCTCATACCCATTCAGGACAAGGTCGTATGCTCTTGCTTTAACTAAAGATGGCTCTTTATCAAGAAGGGGGATGTCTTCTTCCTTTGGTGATGTGAAGGGATGATGATTTGAGACAAGCCTTTCTTCCTCTTCGCTCCATGCAAATAGTGGGAAATCAGTTACCCATAAAAATTTCAGCTCCCCTTTTCTCTTTTCAAGTTCATCCTTTCCAAGAATTTTTCTTATTTCTCCCATAATCTCCCTTGCTCTTTCATTTTCATCCATGACTCCCACTAATGTGGAGTTTCCCCCCCCCTTAATATCTTCCCATAATTTAGAAATAAAAGATTCGGGAAATTTTGGTGAAGATTTAAATTCACCTTCCTTTTTTATCCATATTACTCCTTTACCACCCAATTTCCTTGAAATTTCGCCCACTTCATTCAGTTCCTTCCTCGATAGGGATTTTTCAATTGTCAAACCCTTTAAACTCTGGTTTTCCAATCCTTTCTCGATGAAATCAACTCCACAATTCTTAAAATTATCTCTCAACTCTCTTATCTTCAGGCTTATCCTCAGATCAGGTTTGTCACTTCCATAAAATTCCATTACATCCTCATAACTCATCCTTGGAAAAGGAGTATCAACATTCTTTCCTATAAGGGCAAAAAGTTCGACCATAAGACCCTCTATCAATTCAAAAATTTGCTCCTCATCAGGGAAACTCATTTCTATATCTATCTGGGTGAATTCTGGCTGTCTATCAGCTCTTAAATCCTCATCCCTAAAACATCTTACAATCTGGAAGTAACGGTCAAACCCTGAAACCATTAAAAGTTGCTTGAATAGCTGAGGTGATTGGGGAAGAGCGTAGAATTTACCAGGATATATTCTACTCGGAACAATGTAATCCCTTGCACCCTCAGGAGTTGAACGGGTCAAAAAAGGTGTCTCTATTTCAAGGAATCCCTTTTTGTGAAGGTAAATCCTTGTTTGAATTGAGGCAAGATGTCTCAATTTTATATTCCTTTGAAGAGGTTCTCTCCTCAGGTCAAGATATCTGAATTTAAGCCTTAGCTCTTCCGATGCTTTCACATCTCCCTCAATTGAGAAAGGAAGAACATCAGAAACATTAAGGATTTTAAGCTCATGGGCTTCAACTTCTATATCTCCTGTTGGAATTAAAGGATTTTTCACTTCCCTTTCCCTCACCTTTCCTCTTACTGCAATGACATACTCAGATTTTAACGCTTTTGCTTTCTCAAAGATATCCTCTCTATCCTCACTAAAAACTATCTGGACAATACCTTCTCTGTCAGCAAGATCCACAAAAATTATCTTTCCAAGGTCCCTTTTCCTTCTAACCCAACCGAAAAGGGTAACACTGTTTCCGAGATCTTCCCTTCTGAGGGAACCAGCATAATGGGTTCTCTTCCAATTACCAATAGAGTCGAGTTTTATTTGTGTAGCCAATTGAGCATCTCCTCTCTTTTAATTTCTTTCTGTTCTCCTGAAATCATATCCTTTAAAATAAGGGTTCCCCTCTCCCTTTCCCTCTCTCCAATTATTATGACCTTTTTAAATCCCGCTTTATTTGCCCAGCTAAGGGATGTTTTAATGTTTCTAATTTTTGGGTCTATAATTACAGTAATCCCATTTTCTCTGAGCATATTTGCAATTTCAAAGGCTCCCCTTCTCTCTTTTTTACTCATTGGTATTATCATTGTTGTTTCAGACTCAGGAAGAGAAAGCTCCGTAAGAAGGGATGCGGTTCTTTCCACTCCAAGGGCAAAACCAATACCTGAAAGGGGAGGACCTCCTAACTCCTCTGAAAGATAGTCGTATCTTCCTCCTCCAAGGATAGATGCCTGAGAACCTTCTGCTGATGAGGGGACTATCTCAAAGGTTGTCTTCGTGTAATAATCAAGCCCTCGGACAAGCCTTCCTTCAATTGTGTATGGAATTCCAATTATGTCAAGGATTTCAAGAACCTCTTTAAAATGGGATTTACAATCCTCACAGAGATAATTATTTATCTTTGGCAGTTTTTCACTCTCTTCAATACAATTTTCATTCTTACAATCAAAAATTCTAAGAGGATTCCTTACCAGCTTTGCTCTACAGTCATTGCATAGTCTTTCCTTTAACTTTTCAGCCTCCTTCTTTAGAATTGAAAGATAATTGGGTCTACATTTTAAACATCCTATGGAATTGATAAGAATCTTAAAATCTATTACAGGAAGACTTTTTAGAAATTTGAATGCCATTTCAATCAATTCAGCATCGGTAGAGGGTTCATCCTCACCGAGAATCTCTACACCAATTTGGTGAAATTGTCTGTATCTACCTTTTTGCGGTCTATCATATCTGAACATTGGCCCAATATAGAAGAATCTTAGAGGAGGTTTTTCGTAAAGTCTGTTTTCTATTATTGCTCTAACAACAGGTGCAGTATTTTCAGGTCTTAGAGTAACAGACCTTCCACCCCTATCGAGAAATGTATACATCTCCTTTTTAACGACATCTGTCTCCTCTCCAACCCCTCTCTGGAAAAGTTCTGTAGCTTCAAATATAGGTGTTCTTATCTCCTTGTATCCGTAAAGTTTGAAAATCTCCTTTGCTTTACTTTCAATATATTCCCAAAGTTCAGCTTCTTTCCCGAAAATATCCTTTGTCCCTTTCGGTCTCTGAATTTTCTCCCTTTTCATTGCGGAACTATTTCAAAAATCCCCATTTTTCTGAATTTTTCAATTCTCTGTTTTACAAGTTTTTCAGGAGATAGTTTTTTAAGTTCCTTCAATCCCTTTTCAATATATTTAGATATTGTCTCAGCCATCTCCTCATAGTTGGAGTGGGCTGCACCAACTGGCTCAGGTATTATCTCATCTATAACTCCAAGACTTAATAAATCTTTTGCAGTTAACTTTAAATTTCTTGCAGATTCCTCAACTGCTGATTGATTTTTCCATAAAATTGCAGCACACCCTTCAGGCGAGATCACTGAATAAATTGAGTATTCAAGCATGTAGATTCTATCCCCCACTCCAATTCCGAGAGCTCCTCCGCTCCCTCCCTCTCCAATCACAATAACAATTATTGGAACTTTAAGTCTTGCCATCTCCCTTAGATTGTAAGCTATTGCTTCTGCCTGACCCCTTTCCTCAGCTCCAATTCCTGGATAGGCTCCTGGAGTATCTACAAAGGATATTATGGGAAGACCAAATTTCTCTCCCAACTTCATAACCCTTAAAGCTTTTCTATAACCTTCTGGGTTTGCCATGCCGAAATTTCTCTCTATTTTTTCCCTTGTTGTCCTTCCCTTTTGATGCCCAATAACAACAACCGATTCCTTTTTAAAAAAAGCAAGTCCAGAAATCATTGCCTTGTCATCAGCAAATCTTCTATCTCCGTGAAGCTCTATGAAATCCTCAAAAATAAGCTTTACATAGTCCAGAGTATAAGGTCTAAGAGGATGTCTTGCCAGCTGGGTTATTTCCCATGGAGTTAAATTTTTTGAGATCTCTTTCCAGCTTTTTTCAAATTGTTTTGAGAGCTCATTGTATTCTGCTTTTTGCAGAGGATCTGTTGAATCTCTTAATGTATCAAGTCTTTCCTTCAACTCAATAATCCGCTCTTCCAGCGGGATATGCTCTTTTGGCATTGAATCCTCCTATAATTTCTATTCTACAAATTTTATTCTTTCATCCACCTCAAGATTTTCAGTGTTCTTTTTCAACTTCCATTGTGCCTCGTATGTTCCATCTTCCAGTTTTTTCTTTGAGTAATCCCATATGTTATAAAAAATAAAGTCAACCTCTCTTTTAATCTCATCTGGATCAAATGGAGAGATTGTTATAAGAACATCGTTTGCACCAATTGATGCAAGTTTCTCCTCTACAGCTCTAAACCCCTCATTCTTTGTAAACTTTCTTAAATCAATTTTGTGCTCCCTTTTTTGAGGTATCTCTTTTTTCTCTTCCATTTCTCCAACCTCTCTTTATAAAGTAGCAACTTTAAAATTTTATTTTCTTTACACCCTAAATGTCAAGTAAAATTGACTCAAAACTTTTAATGTTATATTATAATCCAATTGAGGGACAAAATTAAAAGTATTTGTAAACCAAGAATACTTCCTCCTCTTGAAAAGGGGTTCCTTCCCGCATCTTTATGGATAAGAGAGTATATGAAGATTGCAGAGAACTCAAAAAAAATTCCCATTAAAATAGGGGTTTTAAGAGCTGATGGCTCAATTTCTGTTCATGAAACAGGAATAATTCGCCGCTCTGAATTTGATGAACTAAATAATTTCTATTTAGAGAGAGTCTCCAAGTTTCTGCTATGGCAAAAGGGTGGTTATAAGATTTTGATTTCAGGTTCAAGGAAAATTGGAGAGGTTCTTAAAAAAATTTACAGGAAAGATGGGGAAAGAGCCTTTGATGTAAATTTGATGTCAAAGGTTTATGAAAGGGATTTTGAAGTGGAAATTGTTGATATGGATAAATTTCCTGAGCCGAAGGAAATTTCATTTCCTGTTGACAGGGATTTTAAAGGTTACAGAATAGGTTTTGATCTGGGTGCAAGCGATAGAAAGGTTTCAGCAGTTATAGATGGAGACCCTGTTTTCACTGAAGAGGTTCCCTGGGAGCCTCAGAGTAAAAGTGACCCTTCCTATCATTTTCATCAGATAATGTCTTCCCTCCACAGTGCAGCATCCCATCTTCCAAGAATTGATGCAATAGGTGGGAGTTCTGCGGGAATTTACATAAACAATCGAGTCATGGTTGCTTCCCTTTTTAGGTCTGTTCCTGAAGAAGTTTTTGAGAAGAGGGTGAAAAATATATTCCTTGAAATCCAGAAAATATGGGGTGTCCCCTTAATTGTAATAAATGATGGAGAGGTTTCCGCTCTTGCGGGTTCAATTCTTCTAAATGCCAATTCTGTTCTTGGAATTGCAATGGGATCAAGTCAAGCGGGAGGATATGTTAATGAGGAAGGGAATTTAACCAACTGGCTTAACGAACTTGCATTTGTGCCTGTGGACTTCAGTCCATCTGCTCCAGTGGATGAGTGGTCGGGCGATAGAGGGTGTGGGGTAAGTTACTTCTCTCAGCAAGCTGTTTTCCGGTTGGCAAAAACATCAGGGATTGATGTGGGAAATGGAAACTCTGTGGAGAGGCTGAAAAAGATTCAGGCACTTTTAGAAAAGGGTGATGATAGGGCAAGAAAAATTTTCGATTCCATTGGAATATATTTAGGATATGGAATAGGACTATACTCAAATTTCTATAATCTATCCCACATTTTAATCCTCGGAAGAGTTACATCAGGAAAAGCGGGTTGTTTAATAGTAGAAAAAGCTAAAGAGGTTCTTGAAGCAGAATTCCCTGAGATTTACAAAAAAGTTAGAATCCATCTTCCTGAGGAGACAGAAAGGAGACTTGGGCAGTCAATTGTTGCTGCATCATTACCTGTTTTAAAAAATAAGCTTTGATCCAATCTTAAATCTCATTTTTTCTTTTAAAAATTTGAAATTTGTTTAAATTTAGTCTTTTGAAATTAAAAATTCTTCAGAAAAGAGAATTTGAATTAAATAAATCTCTAATCTCACAAAGTGCACTGTTCATTATTAAACACCCTCTTTTGGATTATTTTTCTTCTACGATTAATTTCTGGGAATCAGAGATTGATTCAATAATGAATTCTGACAAAAGGTCAAAAGCTTTAAGGATATTTGGATGAGAAATCTTGTAAAAAACCTGTGTTCCTTCTCTCCTTGCTTTCAAAATCCCCTTATCCTTTAAAAAGCCAAGATGCTGAGAGAGATTTGGTTTGGATATACCTGTTAAGTTCCCTATTTCACCCACATTCATCTCTTTTTCTCTGAGGGTATCGATTATTAAAAGTCTTTTAGGGTGGGCAAATACAGAACAAACATCCGCATGATGCTCATAGTAGATATGACTTTTTTTCATTTTATCACTCCTGAGAAATTATATCATATAAATTTAGAAGTTTAAAACATTCAAAAAAGCATAGCGAAATTTCCATTTACTCTAATAAAATGTTATAGTGAAGATTGGAGGAGCTATGAAAAACAAAATTGTCATTTTGCTTGTTCTCTTTCTCTTTCATGTGAACTTAATGTTTGCAGGAATAGAGTGGCAGGCAAAAATTGTATCAAATCTGGGAGAAAAGGAAGAGAATTCCATACTAACCCATTGCTATGCCCAGGATGGAAATGTCAGAGAAGAGTTCTTAGAGATAGGGAAAAAATCTGACTTATTCCGTAAGAAAGGTGGATACTGGTTATACAGAAGTGGAACTGATTCTGTTATTATTGTAGATCCTGAGGAGAAAACATACATGGAAATTGATATGAATAGAATCTTGCAAATGAGTGGAGCCATGGCAAAACTTATAAGAATAACAATAACCAACCCCAAGGTTGAAGTTTCTAATTTAGGGCAGGAAAATATAGGAACATACAAATGCAATCGCATCTTGATTAAAACTTCTTACGACATAGAAACAAAAATAGCGATTATAAAAACGAAAAATCATGTTGAAGAGACTAAGGAAATATGGGCAACAGATGATATTCCTTCCATTGAAACTGCCGGAGGTTTCAAAAACAAGACATATAAAACAGGCTTTGAAGTGCTTGACAATTTAATTCAAAAGGAGATTCAGGCTCAGAAAGAGATAGGATTTGTGATAAAGTCATTGACAACTCGAAGAAACTTTGACAAGAAGGGGAAGACAGAGACAGATATATCAGAAATGAGTGTTTCAAATATTTCTTTGAAGAATTTTCCTGATGAGCTTTTTAAAGTTCCCGCAAGTTATAAAAAGGTTGAAATTTCAGGGAATGAAGAATAAAATGTTTTGTGTATATTAATCGGTAGCTAAAATAAGGAGAAAAGTTAAGGAAGCAAATCCAATTTATTTTAAGGGGAACAAGTCTTTAATTTTTATTGATTTTTCAATAATTATTAAGTAAAATTTATCTTTTAGAGAAATGGGTAAGGATTATAAAGAAACTTTGAATCTTCCAAAGACCTCCTTTCCTATGAAGGCAGATCTTCCCCAGAGGGAACCATTAATCCTCGAGAAATGGGAAAAAGGGGATATTTACAGGAGAATCCTTGAGAAAAGAAAAGGTTCTCCTCTTTTCATTCTCCATGATGGTCCACCTTATGCTAATGGAAATATTCATCTCGGTCATGCTCTAAACAAAATTCTAAAAGATTTTATTGTGAAATCAAGGAGTATGGAAGGATTTAAATCTCCTTTTCTTCCTGGATGGGATTGCCATGGTCTCCCTATAGAACACAAAGTTGATCAAATTCTCAAAGAGAAAAAGAAAGAAATGAGTGCTGTTGAGATAAGGGAAGAGTGCAGGAGATATGCTGAAAAGTATGTGAATATTCAAAGGGAAGAGTTTAAGCGTCTCGGTGTATTTGGTGCATGGGATAAACCATATCTTACAATGGACCCTCAGTATGAGGCAGACATAATCCGTTATCTTTCTTCATTTTTCAAGGCGGGGGAGGTTTACAGGAAGAAAAAACCCGTTCTCTGGTGTATTCATTGCGAAACCGCTCTTGCTGAAGCAGAGATTGAATACCATGAACACGCCTCTCCTTCAATATGGGTTTTATTCCCATTGAGTTCTGATTTTTACGAGAGATTTTCCTTCCTTAATGGAAATGAAGCTTTTATTATTATCTGGACAACAACTCCCTGGACACTGCCTGCAAATCTTGCGGTTGCCCTTCATCCCGATTTTACTTATTCCTTTTTCGAATCAGATGGGAAATTTTATTTAATTGCAGATTCTCTTTTTGAGAGTATAGCAAAGAAGCTCAATTTTAAAGAGCCAAAGATAGTAAAGAAAGTAAAGGGAGCTGAGCTGGAAGGTTTGAATGCCATTCATCCTTTCTATGAGAGAAAATCAGTTATAATTCTTGCAGAATATGTAAATCTGGAACAGGGAACAGGTTGTGTCCACACTGCACCAGGGCATGGAGAAGAGGATTACTACTCGGGTATAAAATACAATCTTGAAATTTACAATCCTGTGGATGAAAAGGGGAAATTTGTAAGCAATTTACCCTTTTTTGGGAATCTCCAGGTATTTGAAGCAAATCCTTTAATTGTTGAAGAGCTTAAAAAAAGAGGAAAGTTGTTATTGTCAGAGGAAATTTCCCACTCCTATCCCCATTGCTGGAGATGTAAAAATCCTGTAATTTTCAGAGCAACTGAGCAGTGGTTCATTTCAATGGACTCCTCAAATTTAAGAAATAGAGCAATTGAAGCAGTTAAAAAAGTAAGGTGGATTCCTGAATGGGGTATGGAGAGAATAACTAACATGTATCTTACCAGCCCTGATTGGTGCATTTCCAGGCAGAGAACATGGGGGGTTCCAATTCCAGTCTTCTTCTGCAAGAATTGCAATGAGGTTCTTGAAAATTGGGAATTGATGGAAAGAGTTGCTGAAATATTCAGTAAAGAGGGTTCAAATAGCTGGTTTTTGAAGGATGTGAATTACTTTATTCCCGAAGGAACCAAATGTGATAAATGTGGGGGGAATGAATTTAGAAAGGAGACTGATATCCTTGATGTCTGGTTTGAGTCAGGCTCTTCCCATTCTGTTCTCGAAAAAGATCCTGATCACAGATGGCCTGCAGATGTTTACATTGAAGGAAATGACCAGTATAGAGGATGGTTTAATAAGTCCCTTATTGTTGGACTTTCTGCTAAGGGAGATTCTCCCTTCAAAATTGTTATTACCCATGGATGGGTTCTTGACGAACAGGGAAGAACAATGCACAAATCTCTTGGGAATGTGATATCTCCTCAGGAGATAATTGACAAAAAGGGTGCTGAGATTTTAAGGCTCTGGGTTGCGAGTTTTAATTATAAAGAGGATGTAAAACTTGGTTCTGAAATTATTGAAAGACTCACTGAAGCCTACAGGAAAATAAGGAATACCTGGAGATTCATGCTTGGTAATCTTTACGATTTCAATCCTTCAAAGGATTTCATTCCTTTTGAAAAAATGGATCAATTTGATCTTTACATCCTCGAGAAATGGAGGGGTAAAGCAGAAAGAATTCTTGAAGGATATAAGGATTTTGAGTATCACTCCATCTATCATACCCTTTACAATTTTTTCACAGTTGACCTTAGTGCTCTTTATCTTGACATTATTAAAGATAGGTTATACTGCTCCCATCCTGAATCAGAAGAAAGGAGATCAGCCCAGACAGCTATTTTTGTTATTTTAAAAGAGAGTCTCCTCTTTTTTGCACCTATCCTTCCCTTTACAGCAGAGGAGGCATGGGAATTTTTACCATATTTTGAAGGAAAGGAGGAATCGATCTTTCTTCATACATTCCCAAAAACAGAGAATTTATGGCTTAATGAAGAGAAGATGAGAGAGTGGGAATCTATATTAGAAATAAGGGTGATGGTTTTGAAGGCTCTTGAAATTGAAAGAAACAAAAAAACATTGGGAAACTCCCTCGAAGCTAAGGTTATTTTAAAATATCCTGATGGTTATCGGGAGCTGATTGAAAAATTCAAGGAAAAACTTCCTTCAATCTTTATTGTTTCTCAGGTCGAGGTTGAGGCGGGGAATGAATTAAAGGTGGAGGTTTCAAGAGCAGATGGAGAAAAGTGTCAGAGGTGCTGGAACTACTCAATTTATGTAGGAAAGGATAAGGAATTCCCTGACCTCTGTCCAAGATGTATAGAGGTGATTAAAAAACTTAAATGAAAAGATTGATCTGGATAAGTATAATTGCTAATGTTTTCTTCCTCGATATTTTTACAAAACTTTTAGTTAAGAGATTTGTTCCTTTTTACGGAGAAAAAGTTGTAATACCTCATTTCTTCTCAATTACAAACATAGTAAACAGGGGAACTGTTTTTGGCTTCTTCTCCACCCATGGAAATCCTTACCTTTACCATCTCTTTTTAATTCTATCAATATTTGCATTTCTTCTAATTTTATATATTTTTTTCAGAACACCTTCTAATGAAATAATTGCCAATCTCTCATTTTCTTTCATTATTGGAGGGGCTCTCGGTAATATTTTTGACAGGATTGTAAATGGAGGGGTCACTGATTTTATAGATATTTACTATGGCTCATTTCGCTGGCCAACCTTTAACCTTGCTGATTCTTTCATAACCATAGGAGCAATCTTAATAATTGGAGAGATGATTTTATTTAGGAAGAGGAGAGTATGTTCCCTGTCCTCATAAAAATTGGTTCATTCACCATTTATACCTATGGTTTCTTTGTTGCTACTGGTTTTCTAATTGCTTTATTCATCTTTGAGTGGAATCTTAAAAAATCGGGTTTGCCTTTAAAGGAATTGTCGAATCTTGTCTTCTATCTTTTTATTGTTGCCTTCATTGGTAGCAAAATTCTCATGATTCTATCTGAGTTTAAATATTATATTACCTATCCTAAAGAGATCTTGGGAACTTTGAGAGCGGGAGGCCATTTTTTTGGAGCACTTCTTTTTGGTATACCCTTCGCCTTTTTTTATTTAAAAATTAGAAAAATTCCATTCCTTCCTGTGGCTGACATTTTTGCTCCCTCAATAGCAATTGCCCATGCTTTTGGAAGACTTGGATGTTTTTCAGCGGGATGCTGTTACGGAAAAGAGATTAACTGTCCCATATCAATTACATTTAAAAATCCAATTGCTCACCAGCATACTGGTGTTCCACTTGGTGTCCCACTTTTTCCAACTCAAATTGCTGAGGCGATATTCAATTTTGCCAATTTTTTATTTTTATTTTATCTTCTAAGGAAAAAATTAAAGGAAGGAGAGGTATTCTCTTTTTATATTCTCAACTATTCTATCTGGAGATTTTTAATTGAATTTTTCAGGGGTGACCCTGATAGGGGGATACTCTTTGAGAAACCTTTTACATTTTCTCTCCCCCAGCTGATTTCTCTAATGGGAATTTTATTTTCAATTTTCCTTTTTGCTCGCATAAAGAAGAAAGAAGCTCATTCATAATTTCTTTATGAAAAAGGAAGGGAGGATAAAGGAGTTCATAGTTGGGAAGGAAGATTCAGGAAAGAGATTGGATATATTTCTATCCACTAAAATTGATGGTTTCACTCGATCAAAGATTCAGAAACTAATAAAGGAGAATCTTATAAATGTTTCAGGAAGATACGAAAAACCCGGATATCGATTAAAAGAAGGGGAGAAAATAGAGGTTATTATACCTGAAATTAAAGAAACAGGGATACTTCCTGAAGAGATACCTGTTAAAATACTTTATGAAGATGAATACATTATAGTAATTGACAAGCCCTCTGGGATGGTTGTTCATCCAGGGGCTGGGGTTGAGAGGGGAACCCTTGTAAATGCACTAATTTTCCACAGACCTGAAATTTCCAGTGTTGGCTCTGAGAAGAGGCCAGGAATTGTCCACAGGCTTGACAAGGATACATCAGGGGTAATGGTTGTTGCAAAAAATGAATTTGCTTACAATTTTTTACAAAAAGAATTTAAAGAAAGAAGGGTAAAGAAAGAATATATAGCATTGGTTAGGTGTAATTTAAAAGAGAAAAAAGGGAAGATTGAGCTTGCAATAGGAAGGGATAGAAAAGATAGAAAAAAGATTTCAGGAAGGACATCAAAGCCGAGAGATGCATTTACAGAATATGAACTTTTAAGGGAGATGGGGAATCTGAAAATTCTTTCTGTTAGACCCAAAACAGGTAGAACTCATCAGATAAGGGTTCATTTGAAATCTATTGGTTGTCCAATTCTCGGAGATAAAAAATATGGTGGTCCTCCTTATAAAAGGCTCGCTCTTCACAGTTACTCCCTCTCCTTTAATCATCCATTAACTGGTAAAGAGATGAAATTTGTTTCTCCCATTCCAGAGGATTTTTATTAATAAAACTGTTGGCTTTAGCTATATTGAGAATCATTTGACAAGTTTTGCAACTGTTCCTTTTACTATTGCCTCCATTGTCTCAATGACTCCAACTCCCTTTACTGCGACAGCCTCAAAATATGGCTCATTTTTAAGCCTGAGGCTCTTTAGCATTTCCTCTACAGTCATAATTTTTGGTAAATCCCTTTTGTTTAACTGGAGAACATAGGGAATCTCTGCAAAATTATATCCATATTCTTTAAGATTTTCCATCAAGTTTTCAACACTTTCAAGATTCGCTTCAAATCTATCAATCTGCGAATCTGCTACAAAGACAAGTCCGTCTACACCTTTCAAAACAAGTTTTCTTGTTGCATTGTAGTAAACCTGACCCGGAACAGTATAAAAATGGCATCTTACTTTGTATCCTCCCTTTAAAGTTCCTATGTCAAGGGGTAAAAAATCAAAAAATAGTGTTCTGTCAGTTTCTGTTGGTAGAGTGACAAGAGGTCCTTTTCTGTGGTGGTCAAGATGGCTGTGAATATATTGCAAATTTGTTGTTTTCCCTCCAAGTCCTGGACCGTAATAAACTATCTTGAGATGAATTTCCTTTGTGAAATTATTTATAAATGGCATGCTTAGTTGCCCTTAAATAATTTTTCTATATCCTCATCAGTGATGTCAGAGAGGGGTGGGGGTGAGTCTGGCAATTCTCCTCTTTCCTTTTTCTTCTGGATGTTTTCAAAAACCGCATTCAACTCTGAGGAAGCCTTTTTAACCCTTAACCTTACAAGTCCAAGGGATGTCTTATCATCAAAGATTACTCCAAGTATAATGTGATTCCCTATGGGAGAAATGTGCATATTTTCCCTTTCTCCCTCATGGAAAAGGGAGTGAAATCCCTTTGAGCCAAGGAGTTTTGCAAGACTATCTGTTGCAGCTACATTCCCTGCTGTTAGAGAGGCAAGAGCAGTTGAGTCAAGCTCGTCAAGATCACCTATAATCGCTATTGCCTGTCCATTTCTATCTGCAAGAAACACAATCCTTGAGTTGGATTCTTCCTTTAGGCGTGAGAGTATCTTTCTTATTTCGTGATATTCCTCATCATAAAGAATAAAAATATCAGACATTCCTTTTACATTTTAAATTAAATTTTATTTCAAGTAAAATTAATCTAAATTGTTGTTAACTTTTTGAGATATTCCCAATCCTCGTCAACTTTCTTCTGAATCTCTTCCAGGAGCCATCTGTTTTGCTCTTTAAAAAGATGAGAGAATCTTCCCTGGAGTTTAAACCATTCCTCAACAGGTTTCTTTTCCTTTGGGAAATAGGTTATTCTAAATTTTCCCTTCTCATATTCCCAAAGAGGCCATATACATGTTTCGACAGCAAGTTGAGTTATTCTTACAGTATCCTCTGTATTATATTTCCATTCAGTGGGGCAAGCAGTCAGAACATTTAAGAAAGCGGGACCCTTTGCTTCAAAAGCTTTTTTTGCTTTATTGTAAAGGTCCTGCCATCTAGATGGTGCAGATTGTCCAACATATGAAACATTATGGGCAGCAATTATTCTGGAAAGATCTTTTCTCCACTGGAGTTTACCAGGTATAACTTTTCCAGCAGGAGAAGTTGTTGTTGATGCTCCTTCGGGGGTGGCAGATGATCTCTGTCCACCAGTATTAGCATAAACCTGATTGTCGTAGCAGAGGTAAACCATTTTGTGACCTCTCTCCATTGCTCCAGATAGAGCCTGAAAACCTATATCATAGGTTCCTCCATCTCCACCAATTGCAAGGAAATTTATCTCTTCATTTATTTTCCCTCTATTTTTTAAAGCTCTGTAGGCGGTCTCAACACCTGCAATTGTTGCAGCTGAATTTTCAAAAGCGGAGTGAATCCAAGGAACTCTCCAGGATGTGTAAGGAAACATTGATGAACAAACTTCAAGACAACCAGTAGCATTGGAAACAACTACTGGAGCTTCTGATGCTCTCAGAACAAATCTTAAAATAAGAGGAATACTGCATCCAGGGCATAACCCATGTCCAGAAACAAATCTATCCTCTAATTTTGCAAGATCTTTTAAAGCTACCATTTTTTTCTCCTTTACTCTCTAAGATTTAAGTAATTTATAAGCTCTCCCTTCCAGCCTTTTTTAGTTGAAGATTCAAGTTTTTCAAAAGCCTCTGCTATATTTTCCATTGTCACATCCCTTCCACCAAGTCCATAAATGAAGTTCAAAACTTTCGGTCTTTTCTCAAGCTGGTAGAGAGCGGACCTTATTTCTGTGAAGAGGGGAGCCCCAAAACCACCAGGACTTGTTGATCTGTCCATGACTCCCACAGCTTTAGCTCCTTTTAGAGCCTCTATAAGTTCATTATAGGGGAATGGTCTTAGAACCCTTAACTTTAACATTCCAACTTTTCCCCCCTCTTCTCTTAAAGCATCCACTACAGCCCTTGTTGTTCCAGCAGCGGAGCCCATCACTACCATTATAAGCTCAGCGTCATCCGTCATATAATTTTCAAAGAAGTCATACTTCCTTCCAAATTTTTCTCCAAATTCCTTTCCAACTTCCTTAATAACCTCCCTTGACCTCTCAATACCCTCAATCTGATTCCTTTTCATCTCAAAGTAGTAATCGGTGAAAACAATTGAGCCTATTGTGACTGGATTATTTACATTGAGAAGAGAAATTGGTGGGTTGTATTCTCCAATGAATCTTTTTACTTCCTCATCTTCCTCAATAATAACATTCTCAGCTGAATGGCTTGTGACAAATCCATCAAAACCTACAAGCACAGGGGTTCTAACATCAGGATGCTCTGCAATTCGAATTGCCTGAATCATATTGTCGTATACTTCTTGAGGATTTTCTGAATAAAGTTGAATCCATCCAGAATCCCTTGCACCAAATGTATCAGAGTGGTCTCCGTGAATATTTATTGGAGCACTCAAAGCCCTGCAAGCAACTGCAGTTACAATTGGAAGCCTCAGTCCAGCAGCAACATAAAGGAGTTCCCACATTAGGGCAAGTCCCTGAGATGCAGTGGCGGTTACAACCCTTGCACCAGCTGAGGATGCACCAATACACATACTCATAGCACTGTGCTCTGACTCAGGACATACAAACTCTGATTTTATTATCCCATCTGCAACAAATT
This sequence comes from uncultured Clostridia bacterium, assembly GCA_964649495.1. Taxonomy (GTDB): domain Bacteria; phylum Acidobacteriota; class Aminicenantia; order JBFLYD01; family JBBIMS01; genus JBBIMS01. The sequence continues at coordinate 17,567 of CAZYPR010000004.1, forward strand.
GGGCAACATATTGAACAACTGCAGTTGATGGTGTTATTGGATATGCTGCCACAACATCAGGCTCTATCTGCCTTATTGCTTCAGCCGCAGATGCATTACCAGTTAAAATTGTCAGTTTTCCCATTTCCTTCTCCTTTCAAAGGGAAATTTCCTCAGTAACCATTTCCAGGGACTTTGGTTTTGTTGGACACTCTACAACACAGATTCCACAACCTTTGCAATAATCATAGTTGATCCCTCTCATCTTTCCATCCTCAACAATTATTGCTGAATCAGGGCAGAATGCCCAACAGAAAAGACAATGAATACAGGTTTCAGGATGAAAAAAAGGTTTTTCTGCAGAACGAAATGTCCCTGTCTTATTCTTTAAAGAATTCCCAGCCTCAGGGTTTAAAGTTCCCATGTGCAATTGTTTCCATCCTAATTTCATGACCCTTTTACCTCCTTGTAAGCTCTTTCAATCGTTCTAAGATTAGCCTCCACAACCTCCTTCTTTAACTTTTTCTCGAGGGAAACACGAACTCTCTCCTTGAATTTCTCCATATCCATCATACCTGTAACTTTAAAAAGAGAAGCGAGCATTGGAATATTGGGAATCGGTCTTCCTATCTCCTCATTGGCAATTTTGTAAGCATCAATTGAATAAACACTTCTCGGATGGAGCTTTAGCCTTTCCTTTATGTAAGCGGGATCAAGAGTTGAATTGGCAATTATAATTCCATCATCTGGAGTCCCTTCTGCAAAGTTTATAAGACCTAAAAGTGTAGGGTCAGTTACAACAACAATCTTTGGATTTATAATCTCCTGATGAATTGTTATAGGTTTTGAACTTATCCTGTTGTAAGCGGAAATGGGAGCACCTCTTTTCTCTGCCCCAAAATTGGGGAAAGCCTGAACAAACTTTCCTTCATGGGCAAGGATCTCAGCCAGGGTCTCAGCTGCAGTTACAACACCCTGACCAGCCCTCCCATGCCATCGAATTTCTAAGATATCATAATTTCTTGACATAATGCCTCCTAAAGATTCATTTTAAACCATTGAGAGATGAGAATCAATTAAGAGTATAAATTCTTTAGAAAAGATTTGAATTCTTGTTGAAGAAGGGTTTAAAATAAAGTTTTGATGGGTATAAAGGAGTTTGTTTTTCATGACAGAAAAATTATACTGGAAAGAGCCTTATTCAAGGTCGTTTAAAGGGAGGATTCTGAAAAGGGAAAATCGTGGGAAAGGTCACATTTTAATCCTTGATAGAACTCTTTTCTATCCAACATCCGGAGGACAGCTGTGCGATCTTGGTTATATAAATGGTATAAGAGTTTTTGATGTGATTGAAGAGGGGGATGAGATTATCCATATTCTTGAAAAAGAACCTGAAGGGGAGGAAGTAGTTGGAGAGATTGATTGGGAGAGAAGATTTGACAATATGCAACAACACACGGGACAGCACATCCTTTCTCGGGCTTTCTTGAAAATTCTTGGAGCGGATACCCTTTCTTCAAATCTTGGAGAGGTCTCCTCTGTTATAGAATTGAATTTGAGTAAAATTGAATGGGAAGATGTAGAAAAGGTCGAGGATTTTGCCAACAGGATTGTCCACGAAAACAGAGAAATTTATTCCCACATTTTAAAGGGCGAAGAATGGAAAAAATTTCCTCTTAGGAAGCACCCTCCCGATGAGAAGGAAATAAGGATAGTTGAGATTAAAGATTTTGATTTTTCTGCATGCGGAGGAACTCATCTTTCAAGGACTGGAGAAGTGGGACTAATAAAGATAATTGGATGGGAAAGGATAAGGGGGAACATAAGAGTGGAGTTCCTTTGCGGTAAAAGGGCGATAAGAGATTATCAGAAAAAGCATAAAATACTAAAAAATCTTTCTTTATCTCTTACAGTTGGGATTGAGGAGCTTGGAGATTCTGTCCAAAAAATAAGGGATGAGCTTATTACAGAAAGGAAGAAGTTGGTCCGACTTGAAGAAAAAATAATGGATCTTGAGATTAAAGAGCTATTGAATTCTCAAAAGGGGGTTATTGTGGAGATAATTTTTGATGGAATAGATTTAAAAAATCTTAGAAAATTTGCATCAAAAATTATTTCTTTGAGGGAATGTGTAGCGATAATAGGAGGAAGAGGTGAAAGGGGAGATTTAGTAATTGTCTGTTCAGAAAATATACCGTTGGATTTGAGGGAGATTCTTGTTTTGGCTGAGGAGAAATTAAAGGGGAAGGGAGGAGGAACAAAAAATTTCATACAAATAAATGGTGAAAGGGAGCTTTTGGAAGAGACTGTAAAGATAGTTAGAAAAGAAATAGAGAAAATTCTGAATGTTGATTAAAATAGCATTATAAAATTGGCGAGGAGCTTCGGGTTAAAATCAGTTCCAGATTTTATGTCCATTAAAGAGAGAATCTCGTCATGCTCAAGTCTTGTTCTATAAGGTCTTTCTGTTCTCAAGGCATCGTAGAAATCGGATATTGTAATCATCTGGGATATGAAACTTGGATTTCCATTGTATTTCTTTTTAGGATAACCACTTCCATCATACCTTATATGATGTTCATAGGCTGAAATAACTGCAATTTCTGGAATGGAAGGTATTTTCATGAGCAATTTTGCTCCCTCTTCTGGGTGTCTTTTTATTTCCTCCCATTCTTCCTTCTTGAGAATACCATCCTTCAGGAGAGTCCCTTTTGAAACTTTTAGTTTACCTATGTCATGTAAAAGACCTGCAATACCTATATTTACTAATTCCTCCCCTTTGAATCCAAGGGATTCCGCCTGGGCAAGGGTGAGAATGCAAACATTTATAGAATGGTAATATAGATACTCCTCGTGAGTTTTAAAAGGAATGAGAATGAGGAGGGGTGTTGAACTCTCCTTTAGACCCTTAACAAATCTTAAAACTATCTCTTTTAAATTTCCAGATGGAACAGGTTGAGAAGATTCAATATCATTAAATATCTCTTTAAGTTCTTCAATAATATCTTCTACAGAAGGAATCTTTATTTCGAGATCGGAAAGCTTAACTTCTGAGGAACCTTCCTCTTCAAAGGAAAGAGAAAGTTTTCCGATTTTTATGTGAGGAGTAGAACGAATTTCAATCCCACCTTTTTTAAGGGGTCTTGCAAATTCACTAATAAAATAAGCAAACTCTTTAAATTCAATCCCTTGAAGGAAACTAATAGAATTTAATCCTTTAATTTTCAATTTTTCAATGATGTTGGAAATTATTATTCCTTTTTTCCATATAGGCTCATCATCTATGAAGAGTCTATCTTCTAAAACTGATATTCTCAAAGATTCCTTCCCTTCTAAGCTCTCTTTTAGTAGATTAAAGCTTTTCTCAATTGTTTTAATTGTTATGGGGTGTTCTGGAGTGTAAAGAACACTATTTGTAACTGAGCTTGAAAAACTAAGTAAAAATTCCTCTCTTTTAACTTTATCCTCTGTCATTAATAACTTCTTTTTCTTAACATGTATGAAATTTCATATATTTCTTTATCCCTTGAATTCAAACCCTTTTCAATTAAATCTTTTATTTCCTCATAAGGGTAACCGTCAAGGGATTTAAAAACTTCCCTTCTAAGGAGCTTTGTCCTGTTGGGATAAAATATATTCCCTTTCAGAAATTTTTTTACAATGGGGATAGAGCTTCTCTCACCTACATCTCCAAGTGTTCTTATGAGAGCTACAATTAAAGGAATATTTTCTTTTTTAAGCTTCAATTCTTTTAATAAATTGTTTAAATATGGGACAAGGGAAGTAAGTCTTAATGAAGGGACAAGGGAGAGGGCTTGAATCTTTAAATTAAAATCAGCACTTTCAATAAATTCCATTAATATTTCATCTGTTTTTTCATATCCAAGTTGAGCGAGGGTCCTTACCGCTTCGATTTTGACTTTCAAATGGGAATGTTTCGTGCACTCCAATACATCTTCTATAAATTCCATTCCACCTCTGTTCCTTATTATGACAAGCATATTACGGACAACATACCATTTGTCAGATTTTAAGTTTTTCTTTGCAATCTCGGTTGTTACACCCAGCTCACTTATTATATCAATTAAAATTCTTCTTGTATATTTGTCTTCCTCCTCTATCAATGCTTCCATTAAAAAAGGAACAGCTTCAGCACCAATAAAATGGAAGATAGATTTAATCTCTTCAATCTTTTCCTTCCCCCATACTTCCTTCAAGCTTTCTATTAACATTTTAATTGTATCCGGTTCTTTCATCGACTTCATAGCCTCTCTCAAGATTTTATTCTTCCCCTCCTCCCTTCTCTCCTCTTCAAAAACTGAGATTATAATTTTCACTTTTTCAAATTGAGCGGTTTGGAGGAAAAGTTTGTAATAATCAAGAAGGTTTTGAACAATAAGAGCAAACTCATCCTCGTCAACATTCCATTCCAATGCTTCCAGAGTCAGTTTAAAAAGATTTTCCCTCAGACTTTCTTCCGACAACTCTTTCCGGGCTTCTTCCCTCAGTTCAGGAAAAGGAGAGGGGAGGACAATTCTTTCCATTATTTCGTAAAGGGTGTTTTTATAATCTTCTTCCATTGAAATTGGTATATCGTCCACAATTACTGAGCTTTTAAAAAAGTTCTCTATCCTTTCCTTATTCCTTTCAAAAATTAATGAATGGAAAATTTCAAGTTCTTTCTTTTCAATTCCCATTTCTTTTAAAATTCTTAAAGCCTCCATTAAAATTCTTTTAGGAACTTTGGAGGCAATTCTTCTAATAAGTGAAGGATTTCTTTTACTCAGATCTTTAAGCCACAAAGCATAATCTTCTTGGAGGGGGGTGCTTAAAATTGAAAGCAAGAATTTGTAAGCGGGAGCAGCTTCTTCATCCGAGGCATTCTGAATAGCTGATTCAATGGAGAAAAGGATTTCTTTTATCTCCTCAATATCTTCTGATGATTTAAAAATTTTCTCAAGTTTTTCCACCATTGTTGGTTCAGCTATCAGTATTGATGGTTTTAATAAAAGACTCTTTAAAATCATATCCCTTTCACTCTCTTCCTTTTCCTGCTGAGCTTTTATCATCTCTACTTCTTTAATCTCAGCCAGCTGAAGATCAAGAAAAACAAGGCTTATTCCGTTTAGCTTTTCCCTCTCAACTATATTTCTCAATCCTCCTTCTGATACCAACCTTTCAGGGGGGAGAGAGACTAACCTAAAAAGCTTCTTAATATCCTCCTCCCCAATCTCTTTGCTAAACTGGAGGGCGAGAATTTGATGATTTTTTAATAGATTATGAAACTCCCTAATGGAGGGATTTTCAAGATTTATGGTCTCACCCTCCCATTGAAAACCGTCACTTTTTAGACCGAGGGTAAGAGAGAATTCTTCAAGATAATCTTTAAGAAGAGAGAAAAAATCTTTTATTTTTGATAGTGCTGTTGGATGAGATTCGGGATATAAAATTAGGGATTTCCTTGCTACATTTGCTTCCTTTAATATTCTTTCCACTAATTCTCTGCTCATTTCCATTAGCTTTTCTTAAAGCTTCTTTTCATTTTATCTCAATAATACTACATATTTTAAACAATTTCAAAATATGAGCCTGAGTAAATTTTTAATTGAATCTTTTGACTCTTTGCAAGAAGCGTCATTATTTGCCTTTGATGAACAATTATTCTAAACTATTTTCTATGAAAATAGTAAATGAGAAAATTTTTATTTCCACATCAGGTTTCACCGACATAAAAGATTTGACTCAGGAGGTAAAGAGGAAGGTTAAAGAGGCAAATGTAAATGAAGGAATAGTAACAATTTTTGTTCCTGGTTCCACAGGAGCTTTAACCACAATAGAGTTTGAGCCTAATCTCTGTAAAGATTTAAAAGAAATTCTTGAAAAATTGATCCCTTCCACAATTCCTTATCATCATGAGAAGACATGGGGTGATGACAATGGCTCTTCCCATTTAAGAGCTTCTCTTTTTGGTCCTTCTCTAACAGTTCCAATATCCAGCGGTAATTTGACCCTTGGAACCTGGCAACAAATTGTATTTATTGACTTTGACACTCAGCCAAGGAGAAGGGAAATTATATTAAAAATTATGGGAGAATAAAATGAAAGGTTATGAATTGGTTAAAGATTTAAGGGAAAGGAGGGAGACCCTTTTTACCCATCCAACACCTCTTGAAAAAATGAAGAATCTCTCATCCCTCACAGGAGTTGAAATTTTCATAAAGAGGGAAGATCTCATAGGTTCAGGTTTTGGAGGGAATAAAATTAGGAAGATGGAGTATTTGATTGTTGATGTAATGCATAAAAGAGCGGATTCAGCTTTGACATGGGGAGGGATACAGTCTAACTGGTGCAGGGCAATGAGTTCTGTTTGCAGGATTTTTGGGATTGAGCCTCATTTAATTCTTTTTAGAAGGAAGAATCTTCCTGATGAGACAGGAGGGAATGTTCTTCTTGAGAATTTTTCAGGGGCAAAAATTAAAATATTTGATGGTGAAGGGAAAAAATTGTTAAAACTGGATGATATAAGAGAAATTGTTTTTCAAACCCTTGAAAAAATAGGAAAGAAAACATATCTTGCTCCGATTGGTGCCTCAATTCCAGAAGGTTCAATGGAAGTCTCGTGGGGAGGAATAGCATATCTTGATTGTTTCTATGAGTTGATGGAGCAATGCAATTCTCTTGGATTCGAGCCCAACTGGATTGTTCATGCAACAGGCTCAGGTGGAACACAAGCGGGCTTGATTGCGGGTTCAAAGTTAATGGGTTCAGGGACTAAAATTCTTGGGATATCCGTTTCTGAAAGGAAGGAAGATTTTGAGAAGATAATAGAAGGGATAATCCAGAATATTGAAAATTACATACAGGTAGACCTTGATTTAAAGGATGAAGATATAAATGTAATTGATAATTACATTGGAGAAGGTTATGGGATTGTGGAAAAAGAAATTGTTAGAAATTTGAAAATAGTTGCTGAGAAAGAAGGGGTATTCCTTGATCCAGTCTACACAGGGAAAGGAATGGTCGGATTGTTAGACCTTATAGAAAAAGGTTTTATTAGAAAGGGTGAAAAGGTAATTTTTATCCACACCGGTGGTCTCCCCGCTCTATTTTCATATAAAGAAGAAATACAGTTTTTTCTATCCGATTCGAGAGATTGACATCTTCCATCTTTGTTAATAGAATATTTAATGGCTTTAGATTAATAAATATTTTCGAAAGGAGGTGAAAAAAATTGGCTTATGTAATTGTTCAAGACGGTGAGAGCTTTGAAAGTGCATTAAAGAGATTCAAGAGAAAGGTTCAGCAGGAAGCCATTATTAAAGAGATCAAGAAACACAGTGTTTATTTAAAGCCAGGCGAGAGAAGAAGGATGAAGGAGGCAATGGCTCTGAAGAGAATGAGAAGAAGGATGAAGAGAGAACAGATGGAACTCTGAGCTGAAGGAGATTTTTCGTAATTGGAAGTAAATAGGAAACCTGAGTGGATAAAGATAAATAGAAGGGAAGGAGAGGAATTTTTAAAAATAAGGAAGATTTTGAAAGAGAATAGTATTCATACAGTTTGCGAAGAAGCAAAGTGCCCCAATATATTTGAATGCTGGAATTCAAAAAGTGCGACATTTTTAATTCTCGGAGATATTTGCACAAGGAATTGTGGATTTTGCTCGGTTAAGAAAGGTTCACCCTCACCTCCATCTAAAGAGGAGCCTGAAAGAATAGCAAATACAGTTGCTTCCCTTGGATTGAAATATACTGTTATAACATCTGTAACAAGGGATGATCTTGAGGATGGTGGTGCATCCATATTTGCAGAGACAGTTATCAGCATTAAAAAACTTTCCCCTCAAACTAAAGTGGAAGTTTTAATTCCTGATTTCAAAGGGGAAAAGGATTCTTTCATTACTATTGCTAATTCTAAGCCTGATGTGGTTTCCCATAATATTGAGGTTCCAAGAAGGCTATACAGAAAAATTGGAAGGAATGAAAGGGGGTATTATACCTCCCTTAACCTTTTAACCTGGTTTTCCAATATGGGTTTCTTGACAAAATCAGGTATTATGGTAGGTTTGGGAGAAGAACCAGAAGATATTCTGGAGACCTTTTATGACATCTCAAGCACTGGATGTGAAATCCTTACAATAGGACAGTATTTAACTCCTTCAAAAAATCTTCTTCCCGTCGAGAAATTTTATCATCCTGAGGAGTTTAATGAGTTGAAAAATTTTGCTTTAAGATTTGGTTTTAAGAATGTTCATTCGGGTCCCTTTGTTAGATCCTCTTACAAAGCGGAGGAACTGATTTGAAATATTTAATTTTCAGTGATGTTCACTCTAATCTCGAAGCTTTAAAAGGAATGCTTGAATTCATAAAAAATAGAAAATTTGAGAAATATTTATTTCTTGGGGATATTGTGGGATATGGAGCAAATCCCAACGAAGTAATAGAGGAAATTAAAAAAATATCACCTCTTTCCATTGTAAGAGGTAATCACGACAAAGCTGTTGCAGGGCTGACAAATCTTGACTATTTCAATCCTGTTGCCGCCCTTGCAGTTATGTGGACTTCAAAAAATATTAAGCCTGAAAATCTTAATTTTCTGAGAGAACTTAGTGTAGGACCTCAGAAGGTAAATGAGGAAATAACAATATGCCATGGCTCTCCATGGGATGAGGACTATTATATGTTTAACAAGTTTGATGCCCTTGAGGCATTCTCTCTTTTTGATACAAAGATATGTTTCTTTGGACATACCCATTTTCCTGCTATCCATATTTTGGAAAATGATAGTGTAAGAACGATTTATCCATCTAAATTCCCATTTAGAATAAAGATTAAGGATGGGCTTAGATATCTTATAAATCCTGGTTCAATAGGTCAACCAAGGGATGGGAATCCTCTTTCCTCCTTTTTAATTTATGATTCAAAAAGGAAAAGCTTAGTAATACATAGAGTTTCTTATGACATCTCCACCGCTCAATCAAAAATTATTGAAGCGGGTCTTCCACAAATGCTCGCAAGTAGATTGGGCTCTGGGATATGAAAAGATTTGTTCCATCTTATATTAAACTTAGGGAAAAAGGAGAGTTAAAGGATAGGGTAGAAAAAGCATGGAAAATCCTTGAGAATTGCACCCTATGCCCGAGAAATTGCAAAAAGAACAGGCTAAAAGGGGAGAAGGGAACCTGTAAGATAGGATATTTACCTTATGTTTCAAGTTTTCACCCCCACTTTGGAGAGGAATCACCCCTTGTTGGAAGATATGGCTCTGGAACAATATTCTTAACCTCTTGCAACCTTCTTTGTATTTATTGTCAGAATTATACAATTTCCCATTTGATGGAAGGGGAGGAATGCTCCTTTGAAGAGCTTGCAAAGATGATGCTCTCTCTACAGAAAAGAGGGTGTCACAATATAAATTTTGTAACCCCAACCCATCAGGTTCCTCAAATACTTAAAAGTCTTGAGATAGCAATTGATATGGGACTCGAGATACCTCTTGTTTACAATTCCAGCGGATATGACTCTGTAGAAACATTAAAGCTCCTTGATGGAATATTTGATATTTACATGCCTGACATAAAATATATGGAACCTGAGCCTGCTAAGAAATATTCATCTGCTGAGGATTATCCAGAAGTTGTAAAAAAAGCAATTAAAGAGATGCACAGACAGGTGGGAGATCTTTTCATAAATGAAGATGGGATAGCTCTAAGAGGTCTTCTTGTTAGACATCTTGTTCTTCCCAACGGTCTTGCGGGAACAAAGGAAGCTATGAGATTTATTTCTGAAGAGATTTCAAAGAATACTTATGTAAATATCATGGATCAGTATTATCCTTGCTACAAAGCATTCGACCATATTTCAATTTCAAGAAGGATAAATTATAGAGAATTTGAGGAAGCAATAAATTTTGCAAAGGAAGCGGGTCTAAGGAGACTCGACAAAAGAGAACCAAGAAAGATAATAATCTGGTAAAAAGCTTTGAGGATTAAAAAATTCGTAAGATATAGGTCAACTATTTTTATTAATCTTTCTTTCTTTCTCTACCTCTCTCTTTTCGTAGAAAATTCTCTATAAATTCTGCGAATTTCCTCAGATCATTAAGTTTTTTGAGATTGCTGTGAAATATCCAAACATGATTCAATTGCAACTTCAAATTCTCTTAAAACGATGTCCTGGACTTCCCAATCTCTTATAAATTTTTTCTTCGGAATCCTTTTCTTGCTTTCGAGTCTTTTTAAACTTTCCTCAAGTCTCAATAGTCTTCTTCTTATTATATCCTCCCACACCAAATCTACCCTCCTTTATTCTTTTACCCATAGCATCCCATATTTTTTCTCTGTGATAGGAGAAATCAAGATACTCATTTAAATTTTTTTTAAAAAATTTATCCTTTTCTTTTCATCTATCTCGGAGGTTTTTAAAACTCTTGAAATCAGAGAGATTAATTCCAATCTTCTTTCAAAAAAATCCCCTTTTCCTTCAAGGAATAACCCTATATCTACATCACTTAATTTGTTCTGGAAGCCTCTCCCATAGCTACCAAAAATATAAGCAAATATTATATCTTTTTCCTTTTCAAGGGTATCTTTTAGCTCAGAAAGCAACTCAAAAATATTATGTCTCACTTTTTCTTTTCTAATCATAGTCTAAATTATAACTCATAAAATGGAAAGTTTCATTATTACTGGAAAATCTGGAAAAGATTAAAGGACTTGACATGATTTTTTTTTTTTGATATATTATTCAAGAAAAGTATGGAAGCCATGAGAAAGAATATTTTAACAAAGGGGGTGATAGGAAAGGAGAAAGGGAAAAATCAAAAGTATGGGAGATTGGGCTTTGGGATTTTTGAAAGGGAGGTTGATTCATGAAAAAGTTTCTTTTTATTTTTTCTTTGATTTTTGTTTCTCTTCTTTTCATAGCGAGCTCCCATTTTAACAACCATTTCAAAACAAGATTAAAAGGTTCAATTGAGGCTAAGCTTTCTCCTGATCTTATAGATGTTTTGAACAAATACAAGGCAGAGGGGAGGTGGTCCCTACCTGATACTTATTTCCTTATTGATAAGGAGATAATTAAAAATGCAGATAGGAAAGTTAGAATACTTCAGAGAATGGAGAAGAGAAAGGCTCGCTATGAAGAAAGATTGAAGGGAAAGGGATTGAGTCCAAGGGATGGAATAAAAGGGGAAAGGAATCCATTTATTCTATCCTTTGACAAGAGGAAAGATCCTGATAGACCAGAGGCAGATATTCTTGGTGTTTTCATAAAGGTTTATGGAGATCCATCATTTCTTACCAGCTATGGCGTGAAGATAAAAACAAGAGTCAATAACATTGTAACTGCATTTGTTCATGTTGACAGAATTGAGGAGATTGCCAAAGATAGCAGGGTCATTTATATACAGCTTTCAAGACTTGCAGAGCCTGTCCTGGACAAGTCTGTCCCCGCAACCTCAGCGGATCTTATTAGAATCTACCGTGAATATGGAATTGACTCCATCGGTTATACAGGGAAAGGAGTTATGGTTGGAATTGTTGATACTGGAATTGATTGGACTCATTCGGATTTTAAAGACCCTTTAACAGGGAAAACAAGGATATGGAGAATATGGGATCAAACTGTAGATACACCAGGAAGATACCCCTCTGATACAGACCCAGAACTTCCGACTCTAAATTATGGGACAGAGTGGACAAATTCAGATATAGACTCAGGAATATGCACAGAGGTAGACTCTTATGGACATGGAACCCATGTGGCTGGAATCGCTGCAGGAAATGGAAGGAGTGGAGCAGTTGGTAAATACACAGGAATGGCACCAGAGGCTGATATTGTTATGGTTAAAACAACATTTTGGGACACAGATATTGTTGATGGTGTTAAGTACATTTTTGAGAAGGCAGAGGATAAGGGTGAAAATGCAGTTGTAAATCTGAGTTTAGGTTTGGGATTCTATTGGGCAGTTAGGAATGCAGATGGTTTTGATGGGACTGACCTTTTCTCCCAATCCCTCGATGGGCTTGTTGACAGGGGAAAGCTTATTGTAAAAGCAGCTGGTAATGATGGTTTGTTCAGAAATACAACACCTCCTTGGCCAGATATCCCAGGAGCTTATCATGGAGAAGGAAATCTTGGATCAACAAACACCCACTATTTGAGAATTCCCAATGCTCAGGAATGGATTGTCAGAAATCTCATCTGGTATAAACCGACTGATACCGTTAGAGTAACAGTTATTGGACCATCCTCACCTCCTAAGCCATGGATGCCTCCCAATGAGACATTTGGACCAAAGGAAACAGGTCAGTCAGGATGGGTATTTGGTTGGACTGCTGATGTATACTTTTCTCTCCCTTCAACTCCAGATCCTAATAATCTCGATAGATACGGCAGAGTATCTATATGGTACTCCTCTTACAGCTACTGGTATTACAATTACTACTACATTGCGGGTGGAAATGACTGGAGGATAGAGATTCAGGCAGGTTCTTTAGGTGGCTCTAAAAATTACGATTACTGGGAAAAGGGCTATCTGGCTTATTATGGCTGGGCAGATGAAACCCTTGTCAATCAGAACTATCTCCACAGAAAATCTCTAACATCCGCCTCAGCAGCGAGAAAATTAATTGTTGTTGGTGCCTACACAACAAAGAACAGATGGCAATCTATTAATGGAAATTATTACCAGTATTATTTTCTCCCATCCCTTGAACATATAGCTGAATTTAGCTCACCAGGTCCTACAAGGGATTTGAGAATGAAGCCTGAGATAACAGCTCCAGGCTTCGGTGTTGCCTCATCCCTTTCAAAGGATTACTCTGTTTCACAAGAATGGATAGTTGAGGATGGAAAGCATGTAATAATGCAGGGAACCTCCATGTCTACTCCCCATGTAACAGGAGCAATTGCTCTAATCCTTCAAAAATATGGTGCTCTTTCCCATACTGAGGCGATAAATCTTTTACAGTCAAATTCAACCTGGGATTCCTACACTCAAATTTATGGTTCAAAGCCGAACTATGCCTTTGGTGCAGGGAAATTGAATGTTAGATTTTTAAATGAGCCACCTGTTGCAAAACTCAATGCTTCTCCGCTTAAAGGTCCCATACCTCTGAATGTCAAATTTGATGGAAGTGCTTCCTATGACACTGATGGAATAATTGTTGGATGGATGTGGGATTTTGGAGATGGAACAATAACAAAGGGAAACATTAGGAGTGAAAGTTTGGAAGCAGGGTTAAAACCTTCCCATATTTTCAGCAAAACAGGAACATACACAGTGAAGCTTCAGGTTGAGGATAACACAGGTGATCTTTCCTCTCCTGCAACTGTTTCAATAATCGCTTTTGAAGTTTATCCTCCTGTGAATATTTCTCTTAAAAGAGACATAAATAAGAGCCTATTCCGCGAAGAAGCATACCACACAATTTCATGGGCAGCAAATCCTGATAATAAATATGTTACAATAGCAAAATATAATATTTACAGAAAGCTTCAGAGGGAAGGAGATGATAAATACAAGCTCATTGCAACTGTCCCTGCCAATACTTTCAGCTATTCTGATAAAAAACTTGATCCAAAGTTGAAGTTCCATTATGCCCTTACATCTGTTGACTCAGAGGGTAATGAATCCAAAAAATCCAATCCTGTTGGTAACTGAGGAGGTGGAAAATGAGAAGAATAGCATTATTTTTAACGCTTTCCCTTCTTTCTCTACCCTTATTTTCCGGTGACAGATTTCTTATAGGTCTTTCAGGCGGCTACTACAATGTATCAGATTCCTCCTTCAAGGAGATTTATTCCAGTGGCTCAGGAATTTATGGATTGGTAGCAGGAGTAAATGTATGGAAGGGGGTTCAGGTCTTGGGTAGCTACAAATTCTTTTCTGTTGACGGAAAAACAACATTTACAAAGGAAGCTCTCAAATTCTCCATGAATCCTTTGACCCTTGCACTAAGATATAATTTTGGAAGGGAAGGATGGAAATTTAAGCCCTATGCGGGTGCTGGAATAGATTTCTACTCATATAAAGAGGATGTAGTTAATGAGAGCGAGTTTATGCAAGATACATCAGACACTACTACAGGTTTTCATTTCCAGGGAGGTGGAGTTTTAAAACTAATGAAAGGTCTTTTTATTGATTTGAACTTCAAATACACAGTTGCTGATGCAAAGCCTTATGATAAGACGATAAAATTGGGTGGAACTGAATTCGGAGTAGGGGTTATCTTTGTTTTTTGAAGATTAAGCCCCCCTTTTCTATATTTATCAAAGCATTTTTCATTTCATTTAATTTCTTATCTTTTTTGAATTTTTTCAATCCAATATATAACCACTCTTTAGCTCTTTCATAATCTCCAAGTCCTGCATAGGTCTCGACAATGAAAATATATGGTTGAGGAGAATTCCAGTATTTTGGGAGAAGCTCAAAATTTTCCAATGCTTTATCAAAAAGCCCTATCTTTCTGTAAAGCAAAGCAAGATTAGTCCTTGCCATAAAATTATCTGGATAATATTTGAGCTCCTTTTCGTATTCTTCAATGGCTTTTTTAATATCTCCTCTTTTATAAGCAAAAAGACCCAAATTGAAATGAAGGGAGTGGAAGGAACCCTCCTCTTCGAACTTTTCCGCCATCTGAAATTCTTTATCAGCAATATCCTCTCGTCCTTCTTTTAGATAGATTAGTCCTCTTATGTAGTAAGGAAGAGGAAGTTCTTTGTTTGTTGAAAGAGCTTTTTCTATGTTTTTAAGAGAGTTTTTAAAATCATTTTTATAAAAATATATTTTTGCCTTTAAAGCATAAGCTCTTCCCATGTCAGGTTTCATACTTATAGCCAAATCGAGATTTTCAATGGCTCTTTCATAATCACCTGAAGCATCAAAAATCTTTGCCATCTGAAATATTAAGATTGGATTGCTTGGATTAAGTTCAATCGCCTTTTTATAAGCCTCTATAGCTTCTTTCCATTTCTCTAATTTTGTATATGATCTTGCGAGTAAAGCCCATGCATCTATCATATTTTTATCCTTATCAAGGACTTCCTTGAAAACATTGATAGCTTCTTCATCATTTCCAATTCTCGAAAAAAAAGAAGCCTTTCCAATATAAGAGAGGAGGTAGTGCCTATCTTTTGGATCTGGAAGCTCTAAATCATTCTTTATCTCAAGGTTTAAAACTCCTACATATCCAAGGGAATGAAGTTTTTCCGCACTCTCAGGGTCAATCTCTCCAATCTTTGTTGGAATTTCATTCTTTAAAACATTGGAAAGTCTTGTTTTCAGAAATGATGCAATGTCATCAGCTTCATTTATCAAATTCTCCTCTTCTTTTGGGTCTTTTTCAATGTCGTAGAGTTCTGGTTTTGGAGCTTTTATAAACTTGAAATTCTTATATATCAAACTCCTTAATTCAGACCATCCAAAATGGTATCTTGGGTAAAAGGTCTCACTATAAATAACTCTTTCTTTTTCCTCGGAATTGTTTTTAATTAGTTCTAAAAGGGAGGTTCCTGATGATTTATTCTCTCCAACTCCATAAAGCTCAAGAATTGTAGGATATATATCTATAAGACTCACGAAAGATTTTATTCTCACTCCTTTAAATCTATTTCCAGGGAACTTAATGATGAGAGGAACACGGATTGTACTGTTGTATAAAAATATACCGTGTTCAATTTCTCCGTGTTCTTTGAGTCCTTCTCCGTGATCAGAGGTAAAAACTATGAGCGATTTCTTGTAAAGACCTTGCTTCTTTAAGAATTCTATCAATTCTCCAATAATAAAATCTGAATAAGCAACCTCACCATCGTATAGATTATTTCGATATTTGCTTTTATATGGCTCAGGTGGTTCGTAGGGTGTATGAGGCTCGTAGATATGAAAGAATAGGAAGAATTCTTTATTCGATAATGAGGAGAGCCATTCCTTTGCAATTTTTAGAGAGTTTTCGCCATTTCTCTGAACCTCTCCCATTGAAAATTTACCAATTTTCCCTTCCATTTTATCGTCGAAAAAATCAAATCCATTAGAAATTCCCGTTTCTTTCCTTAAAACAAAGGCGGATACAATCCCAGCGGTTTTGAATCCTTTCTCTTTAAAAATAACCTGAAGAGTTTTTAAAGATTTTGAAACCTCAAATCCAATATTGTCCCTTACCCCATGTTCAAAAGGATAAAGCCCTGAAAGAATGGAGACATGGGAGGGGAGGGTTAAAGGAACTGGTGATATTGCATTTTCAAAAATAACACCATCTCTTGCAAGGGAATCAATGTGAGGCGTTTCAATTTTATTGTATCCATAACATCTGAGATGGTCAGCCCTTAAGGTATCAACTGAGATAATTATTAAAGGGTTTTTCCTTAAAAGATTAAATTCCTTCTTGCAATTTGTGAAAAAAAATAGGGAGAAGACGAGTAAGAATAGAAACTTAAAAAGATTTTCTGAGGCACTATCAAGATTGGAATACTTCATTAATAATTTAATTCTACAAATCCAAAAAATGAATGTCAAGATTGTATTGTTAAAAATTATATGAAGTTATATAATCAAAAATGCGAGGTGAAAAATGAAAAGGAATACAGCTATTTTAATTGTAATTTTAATTTTCACCTTTTTCATAGCTTTATTTATCCTTTCCTTAATTCTCATCCCTTTTATCCAGGAAGAGAGATTACCTGATAAAGGATTCCTTTCCTTAAACCTTTCAGGAATTATTGAAGAGGAAACCCCTGAAATTCCATTTTTAAGAGCCCCTTCTATTACTATGAAAGATATATGGGTTTCTCTCAAGTATGCCAGTAAAGATAGAAAGATAGAGGGTATCTATATTAAGCTTGCTCCCCTTAGTATTGGTCCTGCCAAGGCGGAGGAGATAACAAAAATTATTGGAGATTTTAGGAGAAAAGGGAAAAAAGTTATTGTTTACAGTGAGATTATGGGGAATCTCGAATACATGATTGCCAGTTCTGCAGATAAGATCTATCTTAATCCCTCAGGTTTTTTAATGCTAAATGGACTTTCATCCCAGTCGATTTTTTTGAAAAGAACACTTGATAAAATAGGGATTAAGGCAGAGCTCGAGCATATAGAGGAGTATAAAACTGCTTCCAACACCTTCACAGAGGATAAATTCACTCCCGCCCATAAAGAGATGATGGAGTCTTTGATGGATAGTATTTATGATTCATTTTTAAGAAAAATTTCTGAGGGGAGGAAGAAAAAATTTGAAGAGATAAAAGCAATAATAGATAGAGGTCCATTTACTGCTCCAGAGGCATTAAAAGAGGGGCTTGTGGATAAACTTTTATACGAGGATGAGGTTTTAAAGGAGGTCAAAGAAAAGAATCTTATAAAGTTAAAGCCTTATTTAAAGCAGGTGAGATTTGCGGCAAAGAGGAAAATTGCGGTTCTTTATGCAGTTGGTTCAATAAATTTAGGAGAGAGTGGAATTGACCCCATATTTGGTGGTTATGTTATGGGTTCTGAAACAATGAGAAGGATTATGAAGGAGATAGAGGAGGATAATACAATAAAAGGAGTTGTTATGAGGATTGATTCCCCTGGAGGTTCTGCAACTGCATCGGATATAATTTTAAGGGGAGCAAAAAAAATTAAAGAAAAGAAGCCCCTTGTAATTTCCATGTCCGATGTGGCAGGATCAGGCGGTTACTGGATCTCAACTGAGTCAAACTGGATTGTGGCTCAACCTTCCACTCTTACTGCTTCCATAGGAGTGATCGGTGGAAAATTCAATTTAAGAGGTTTTTATGACAAAATTGGAGTCACAATGGAGATTGTAAAAAGGGGGAAATTCTCAGATATTTACTCTGACTACAGGGAATTTACACCAGAGGAAAGGGAAAAGATAAAAAGAGAGATCCGCTGGATTTATGATGAGTTCAAAAGTAGAGTTAGTAAGTGCAGGAATATTCCCATTGAAGAGGTTGAAAGAATAGGAAGGGGAAGGGTATGGACTGGAGAACAGGCAAAATCCTTAAAGTTGATTGATCAGATAGGAGGGTTAGATGAGGCTATATCAAAATTAAAAGAACTTGCTTCCATACCTGAGAAGGAAGAGGTAGAAATTGTCTTCTATCCCAAGAGAAAAAGATTTTTTGAGAGAATTTTCTCAATGGCTGATCTTGAATCTTCATCACATTTGAAATATACTCTCTCTCTTTTAAACTCAATTTCCCATTCAAGAGGAGAGGTTTTAGCTTTGATGCCATTACTAATAAAAATAAATTAATGATTTTCAGATCTCTTTTCTATGGAATAGAAAGGGTATCAACAACAAAAAATGGGATTTTTTGGTATTTTTTTCCTAATTTTGTTTTTTCTTTCTTTATCTCCCTCTTTATAACATTGAATATTGAGCCTTTTCTTTCAAGTTCTATTGAGGGTGAGAAATTCCTTAAAGATTTCGACCCCTCCTTTTTTCAACTTATTGAATTTTCTAAACCCGATTTTTTATCCACCTCCAAGAATCTTTTAATTGTATTTTCACCTTTATTTGTTTTAACTTACATATTTCTTTCGGGTGGAGCGATAAAGCTCCTTTCAAGGGAATGGCGCTCCTACGATTTTAATTTTTTTCTTTCAGGTTGTTACAATTTCTCTTTCAGATTTTTCCGCCTTTTTATTATCTCTTTACCCTTTTATCTAATACCATTCTTTTTGATAAAATTTTACATTATACCTCATTTTGAAAAAATATATGGGGTGGAGGATGTCAAATTAATATTCTCAAAATCTTTGATCTACATTTTTTCTTTTTTTATTTTTTCCATTGTAAATCTTACTTTCGATGTTACTAAAATAAGAATAGTCGAAAAGAATTCAGACAGTGTTCTCGCTGAGCTTTTTTATACAATAATTTACATTTTTAAAAATCTTCTTCCCACCCTTTCCCTTTATATTTGCACCATGTTCCTGAATATTATCCCCCTTGGACTATACATTTTAATTTCTCCCTTTTTTCTTCGTTCATCATCTTCTCCCTCTATAATTTTTTATTTTGCCATCTACCAGCTAATCCTTTTAATAAGAATATGGATAAAATTTGTATTCTGGGCATCCCAGAGAGAATTATGGTTATTTTTTGAGAGTAGGAAGATTTATTTAAAAGGAAGACCGACGAGAGAAGTTAGAAGGGCTTTAGATTAGAGCACAAAACTTGAGCTTTTTTTGCCTTTACATTTTTTCTCTAAATTGCTATCATTTTCCTATGATAACATTTGAGTTCCGTCCATTGCAGGAGCTTATAAAAAGGTACCCCTTTTTGATTTCTGAGTTATCCATAATAGAAAAGGACCCCTTTGGCTATATCGATAGTCTTTTTAGAGCTTTCACATCCTTTCTTGGAAATCTCTGCCTCTCAGAAATTTTTTATAATGAAAGAAGTTCGGATTCTCTATCAAAATTTTTCAAGGATTTTAATTCTTTAACAGTAGAGAAATCCCTTCATCTTCAGGAAATTTACTTTAAGGAGTTCAGCACATCCCTTTTCATAGATTCTCAGAAACTGAAGGAAAATGATGTAAAAAACACCTATCTGAAATTTTTGAGGGAACTTATTTCATCGTTTTATTTCATATCAGAAGGTGGGGATAAAAGGCTAACAAGTGATTTTATAAGGACTTTCATAAACTATCTTGGTTTTCTCTCATTCCATTTAAAGGGTGAAATTGTTCGCCCAGTTGAGGTAAAAGGAGAGATTTTTACTCTTTTCAATTTTTCAACTTTTGAAGAGGAGATAGTAAAAACAAAGGAAAAATTCTTTGAGCAGAATCTTTATTACTGGATAAGGGAAAGGGAGGTTCTCATTCCCCTTCATCCCTTCATTATTGAAAACTCAAAGGGTAAAGAAAGGAACATATTTTTACTAAGGTCAATAGTTGAGGGGAAAGGAGGTGTTTATTTTGACTGGAAGAGGGGAAAGGAGATGGAAAGCGAGGATGGGAGATATGCTCTGGGAAGATTCTTCCTCTTACAATTGGATCCCTCAAGAGCACAAAAATTCCATGAGGGGAAGAGGGAATCATACAATTATCCAATACTTTCAAATGGTTTAAAACTTATTGAGGAGAATAGATTTTCAGAGGGTATATCAGAAATAGAGACTTTTTCTACTCTTTCAGGTTCCTTTCCTTATCTCGAATTAATACTTGCGAGAACATATCTTAACATTGGAGCGGTGAAGAATGCCCTGAGAATATCATTATCTTTAACAAATAGAGATCCTGGATTTAGCTCAGCTTTTGAGGTTCTTGGAGATTCTTATAAAAAGGATGGAAATTTCCATGAGGCTTCTCGTTTTTATCAAATATCATTAAAAATAAATCCTTACGGAAGGGCTCAGGAGAAATTGAGAAGATTGCAGGAGGAATTGCGAGCAAAAGATTCCCAGAAGGATGAGGACAGTGCAGTCCTTGAAGAGTGCCTTGTCGATCTAACTTCTTCTTTTCAGGAGCAGTATTTTCCCATAATAGGAAGGGATAGTGAAATTGAGCAGATGATTGAGATCTTGCTCTGTAAAAAAAAGAATAACATTCTTATCCTTGGAGATTCAGGAGTTGGAAAATCTTCCCTTGTATATGGACTTGTTCAAAAAATTAAAAGTGGTGATGTTCCAGAAAAACTGAAAGGTAAAAGGATAATCCAGATCTATTTCTCACCTCTTATTGCGGGTGCAAAGTTGAGAGGACAATTTGAGGAAAGGGTAATGAAACTCCTTAAGAGAATAAAAGAGGAGGACTGTATTTCCTTCATAGATGATATTCATACAATTTCTTCAAATATGGCTATTAAAACAAGTGGTCTGGACTTAATTTCCATTTTAAAGCCTGCCATGGAAAAGGGAGAGATTCAGGTTATAGCCACTTCCAACTTTGAAGAGTACAGGAATTCCCTGGAAAAGGAGCCATCTTTTATAAGGAATTTCCAGACAATCAAACTTGATGAGCTCTCGGTTGAAGATACAATAAAAGTTATTTTTAGCAGGAAGGATTCTATAGAGGAACATCACAATGTAAGAATATGGGCGAATGATATACCGAAATTGGTAGAGAATGTAAAAATTTATCTTAGGGATAGATTCCTTCCCGATAAAGCTCTTGATGTTCTTGATAGAGCATCTTCAAAGGTTGCTCTTAAGTTTTCAAAGGGGGAGAAGGAGGAAAATTTTGTAAGGGATACTGATTTTGTGGAAGTAATTTCTGAATTGAGTGGAATCCCAATAGCAAAAATATCCACATCTTTAAAGGAAAGACTTCTGAACCTCGAGGAGACATTGAGGAAAAGAGTGGTTGGTCAGGATGAAGCTATTGAGAATCTATCAAGGGCAATAAGAACAGCAAAGCTTAATCTCGATACCCACACAAAAAGACCTGATGGAGTTTTTCTATTTATAGGTCCTACAGGAGTTGGTAAAACAGAACTTGCAAAAGCTCTTGCAGATGCACTTTTCGGAGATGAGGATAAACTTATAAGATTGGATATGTCTGAGTATATGGAGAAGTTTACATATTCAAGGCTTGTAGGCTCTCCTCCAGGTTATGTGGGTTATTATGACCAGAATCAGTTAACAGATCTTGTCAGGCAGAAGCCATACTGTGTTATCCTTATTGATGAAATAGAGAAGGCAGATCCCCAGCTTTTAAATATTTTCCTTCAGGTCTTTGATGCCGGAAGACTTACAGATGGAAGGGGGAAAACTGCATACTTTGACCATGCAACAATAATAATGACTTCCAATATAGGAACAGCCCTTTATTCAAAAGTTAATGTTGGGTATGAGAGTAGTGGAAGAATGAACAGAGTTTCAAGATCCCAGCTAATGAAGGAGATTAAAAGGTACTTCCCACCCGAGTTTCTGAACAGACTTGATGAAATTATATTTTTCAAACCTCTAACCATGAATGATGTAAAGAAGATAGTCCTCCTTCAACTGGAAGATGTTGGAAATAGACTTTTAAAGGAAGGGAAAGAGCTTGTTATTACTGAATCCGCCATTGAAACAATAGCTAAAAACGGTTACAGCGAAGAGTATGGAGCAAGAAATATTTCAAGGGAGATAAGAAGGTCAGCCCTTGACAAAATTGCGGAACTTGCCCTTCATGAAGATTATTCCAAAGCAAGAAGAATAGTTGTTGACAGTTCAGGGGGGAAAATCAGTGTGGAGCTGGAAATGGGGTCTGAGATGGATGCTGAATATCCGTTTAACTTTTTCGAAGAAAACAAAAAAAGCTAAGCTTTCTCAGTTTTCCTCTGGCTCAAACATATCCTTGCCCGCACCACATACTGGACAAGACCAATCATCGGGTAATGACTCAAAAGGTGTTCCGGGGTTAATTCCATTTTCAGGATCACCATTTGCAGGGTCATAAACATACCCGCAGATTGAGCAAATATATCTTTTCATTTTTCACTCCTTCAAATAAGTTGGAGCTGTTTTTGGTGATTTTCCTTTCTTTACAGTTCTGTAATAAGCGTATGTAAGAGGTTCACCTTCTTCGATTATTTCACCCTCCAGCATTTCACCCACGAAAATTGTGTGAGTTTCGACCTCAATTTTCTCTATCACCTTAAATTCCATGTATGCAATGGAATTATCCAGAACTATTGGACAGCCCGATTTCCCGATTTTGTAAGCACACTTCTCAAATTTATTCACATTCCTTCCACTTTTAAATCCAAAGTTTCCTATAAAGGAGAATGGAGTCTCCTGCTTAAGAACCGATACAGTAAAGTGTCCACTTGCTTCAATAAATTCATGGGTAAGATTCTCTTTGTTTATGCTAATTGCGACCCTTGGAGGCTCTGAAGTTATCTGAAAAACTGTATTCGCTATCTGACCATTAAGCTTTCCATTTTTAACCGATGAGACAATGTAGAGTCCGTAACTGATTTTCTCCAAAGCTCTTCTGTCCATTCATCCCTCAATCTTTAAATAGGCATAATTTCCCCATAGACCGTGGATGTTGCAGAAAGAAAGAACATGGACGGTTCCACTTTTTTCAGTCCTGAATACTAAATTCACCCATGGCTCAGAGTAAACCGTTGATGTATTTGGTCCCTGGGTTGATTCACCATGAGCTGAAAACTCAAATCTTCCTAAAAGAAATGGGAATTTTTCTTCATCTGGATGAAAATAAACCTCAATCCAGCTTATGTGATGCTCTGTTGTGTTGGGATGAGGGATTTCTTTTCCCACTCCAACTCTTAACTCAATTTTCTCTCCTTTTCTGGGAGAACCAATAATGTCGATCGAAGGAATATGCTTTTCCCCTTTCCAATCACCTGTCTGGATTAAATCTTTCATTTTTAACCTCCTGTTTTTTTAAATATTATTCTCTAAAAATTTCATAAATATTAATATCCGTATATTTACTACTTACTGAGTGAATCATTTGAAGAAGGTCAGAAATATTAAACTTTTCCAGGCTCACTGCAAGAAGTGTTTTCAACCTGGTGAATTCCATCTCATCAGTTTCATCTTCCAATATATCCAGAACAAGTCTCAATGCATCCGATGGTGGTATTTTTATTTGAAATACCTCATCTCCCTTTAAAACAAAGGGTGATGTAAGGTTTCCGGGTTCTCTAAATCTTTTATAAAGCTTGAGATAGAGGTTTGGATAATTTTTCTTAACATTATCTTTAAAATCATTAAGGGCAAGAAGAAATAGCTCTGTTTTCGGTTCCTTTGAAGTCAAAAGATCCATTCCAACATTAAGATCCGAAAGTCTATTTAAGAATTCTACAATTAGCTCCGACTTAACTATATAACCATGCTGAGGAGCAATAACCTCTGGGAACGGATTTAAAAGTCCAATCCTATCAATGGTTTCTCTCAGTGCAAGATTTGAAGGCATATAAATGGAATGGAAAATGGAGATTCCATCCCATGCTTCTTCAGTGGCATATATGGGATTGTCTTTAATGGTATTAAGACCACCCATAAAATCACCTGTAAATAAAACCTTACTCTCGAGATCGTATAACATCATTGCACCTCGAAAATGACAGAAATAGGCTGGAATGAATTTTATTTTGTGTCCTGTGTCCTTTATGACTACAGTTTCGGTCTTGAAATCCTCTACCGCTTTTAGTCTTTTAGAAGGAATTCCATACATTTTAACAAGTCTCAATGTATCCTGAGAGGTTATAACTATTGCCCTTGAAGTGATAGAAAGAAGAAAAGGGGTTGAGGAAGAGACATCGGGGTCCTGATGGGACAGAAAGATAATATCTATTTTTTCTATTCCTCCAATTAGTTCTTCAAGAGCTTTTGTAAGAGGTTCGATATCAACTCTTGAGCCTGGATCCATTATCATGTTCACACTCTTATTCCCATATTTGAAAATCTTAACATAAATGTTTCTATGAAAATCAGGTTCAGCACTCCTGAGAAGATAAAAACTCCTTCCGATTTCATGTATCTTGTAAGACATTTTTCCTCCCTTCTATAAAATAAACTTTCAAAAGATAGCCAATTACAAATATACCAACTATGAATGTAAAGAGAAAAAGCATAATTGGTGAGATTTGTAATCTTACAGGTAAATCATGGAGTTTTATAAATGGTTCAAGCTCTTTAATCTGAACAATTTGTCTGGAAATGCTGTTGATAAGGAGGGAAAGGAGAGCCCCAAAAAATATTAGAAGAGATAGACTCTTTGATGGTTTTAAATAGTATAAAAATCCCATTGAAAGGGTTAACAAAGGAGCAATCCCTGGCATGAACTTCCATATAATAAAATTTTTGAGGTAAGGGTTGATGTAACCAATATATTTTATGCCTGACAACCCGAATATAATTATTCCAATAATCATCAATGATAAAACCAACTTCTTTACATCCTTTGCTAATTTATTTTCTTTACGAATGTAATAATTATCAAATAGGATATAGGCAGATAAGCTTATCGTGGACAAGCCAAAGACCAAAAAATATCGAAGGATAGCCTGAGTTGAAATGGCGAGGGTTGTTCCTTTGATTGTTCCTCCAGGACCGAAAGATATGAAATTTGACCATAAAGCTGGGGAAACCATTAGTTCCATTTCACTTGAAAAAATTAAACCGATGAAAAGAAATATAAGGGAGGATAACCATCCCGCTACATACGATAGGACAATCCTTTCTGGTTTCTGATGATTAAAAATGAAATAATAAATACCATAATATGCAATTAAAACAAGAACCACAACAGAAAACCAGAACCACGCTTGTAAGATTGTTGAGGTATAAAAGAAATTGGGGAAAAGAACTTGAATAAAAAGAAGAGGAACAATGCCTGCATTTATACCAAAAGCAATAAATATTGGCATGGTTTTGATAAGTCTTAATCCGACCTGATAAAGATTAGTGTTTTTGGATTTTATCAAAAATAAAGCGACTAAGAGACCGGTAAACCACATCCCCATAAAGAACCAGTGAAGCCAGAAACCAAATACTTTTAGAACAAGATTTATTAATATAGGTGAGGGTAGACCCAAGGATTCAAAAGATGGAATAGGGGTCATTTTTGCACCTCCTTTTTGTTTCCCTTGGTCAAGTATTCAGTCAATGCATCTATTTCCCAACTTTGTCCCGCAAAGGGAGGCATTGCATTACTTATTCCATCAAGATAACCAATCATTTCTTTTAGCATTTCTCTATCAATTTCTCTTACTCTTTCTATGAGTCCATTGTATCCGTATGTTGTGTGGCAAACTCCGCACTGGTAATGGAATACAGTTTCTCCTATTAAATATTTCTCCGATTTTGATAATTCTTTTATTTTATTTGGATTAACCTTACCTTCCTTGGCCCACAGAGAAGGAACCAATCTTGAAAAATAAAATTTAGGCCATTTGGAAACATTAAGGTATCCATTCTCCTTAATATAATCAACTCTATTTGGATGAATATTATTGGAATAAAGATACCCTTCAATTAAATAAGGTTTTCTTGTCCCTTCCCTTAAAAATTCTCCTGTGACCATTCCGACTGCACCAATGATTAACATCATAAAAGCTAAAGGAGGGGAAAGCCATGAGGGATTTCTTTTCGGTCCTAAAATCATCAATAAAAATAGAGCAATGGTAAGGGAAACTGCTGCTGTCATGAAAATATTGATTGTTGGAGCGGTTCTAAATTTTATCTTTATGAATTCAGGAACAGTTTCAAACCACCACAAACCACCGAGAAATATCAGAATAATTCCAAATATAGCCCATCGGGATGTCCATTTTATTACTTTATTCCTTGTATTCTCTGAACTTTTAGCATAAGCGAGATGAAGTTGAATATAAAGGGATGAGATTGTCAAAGCTCCTCCAGTTCTTGCTATAACACTGGGAAAGAAAGAAGGGTTTATGAATCCATGCCAGAAATTTTTAGTTTCTATCCATTTTCCAGTTGTTGCCATAAAACTTGTTATACCTGTTATCACTACAAGAGAAAGCCATGCAAAGAGAGCATAAAGGAAGGCAACATTTTTGTGGGATTTTGGAGAGAATTTTTCCCATAGATAAAAAAGCCCAAGAGCGGAAGCCAGTTCTATTACAAACATAACCCACTCAGTAGCCCATCCAAAGACAAAAGTATGGATTAGAGAGGATGTTGCTTGAGGGCTTGAAAGACCTATTGTCCACCAGATACCCACCCCAGTTATCGCTCCAAATACTAATGTGATTAGAACAAAAAACCGAGTCAAAGACCTAAGATAGTTCAGTAATTCATGGTCATTTTCTCTGTAAGCCTTGAGTAAGCCAAGCCAGATTAGTATTCCTCCACCAACTGCAAAATGGGAAACAAGGACATGCAATAATGCGTAAAAAGGTATCAACATTGGAGAACCCAAAAATGGAACATACCAGAAAGGATACTCCATTTTTACCTCCTTTCTTTGAATTTATAATTGTTTTTTCTTTACTTTAATCAGAACTTTACGAACTTGTCCTTAGATACTCCGCAAACAGGGCATTTTTCAGGAGGTTTCTCTCCCATGTAGGTATATCCGCAAACAGGGCATATATGAATCTCTTTTAGCTCAAGGTCTTTTTTAGCATCAACGCTCTCCTTTGCAATTTTGTAAAGCTGTTCATGGATTCTCTCAGCTTCAATTGCATAATGAATCGAAAGTTTTGCTCCTTTCTCATCCTGAAGCTCCGCTATGGCATTGTAAGCAGGATACATCTCTCTAATTTCGAAATTCTCTCCATTTATTCCAGTTTGCAAATTCTCGCTGGTATTTCCTATGTACCCTAAATTCTTTGCATGATTTTTTGCATGGACAAATTCAGCAAAAGCAATGGCTTCAAACAACCTTGAGACATTATGGAATCCCTCACCCTCTGCTATCTCACTAAAAATGAGATACTTCATGTGAGCCATTGACTCGCCTGCGAAGGCTTCAGACAATGATTTTTCAGTCATTTTTTTCATAACTAACCTCCTATTTTATTAATCCCATCTCTTTATGTTTTTCAAAGATATTATTTGCAAGTCTATCTATGAGGGCATAATCTTTTATTTTCGGTAATCCTTTAATTAAAACAGGTTCAAGAAATTCAATTTTAAGACCTGAGAGCTGAGATTGAATATGTTCTACTCCTTTTCCTCCCCATCCGTAGGAGCCTACTACTGTTGCGAATTTAAGTTTTGGTCTAAGAGCATTCACAAGATATGAAGCATATATAACTGCAGGATGGGCTCCGGCAAGAACTGTTGGTGTTCCGATTACAATTGTTGGAGCATCAACAAGCTCAATTGCGAACTCACCAATGTCTGTAACAGGAAGACTTAATTGCTTTACATCTATTCCAAGATTTATCAATGAATCGGTTAGATAATCCACAATTCTTCTTGTGCTATCGTGCATTGAAACATAGGGAATGAGAACAATATTTCTGTAATTATCAGAGATCCATTCTTTGTAGGCATTTATTATAAAAGAAGGATTCCTCCATACAGGACCATGGCTTGGAGCTATTAACTCAGGAGATAAAGACTCCACAATTTCGATGTTTTTCTTTATCTGGACTCTAAAGGGCATCATTATCTCAGCATAATACCTTTTTGCATCCTCAAGGATTCTCTCATCTTCTTCAGCAAAAAGGGAAGATGTTGCACAGTGGGAACCAAAGAAATCGCAGGAGAAAAGGATTCTTTCTTCCACAAGGAAAGTAACCATTGTTTCAGGCCAGTGAACCCATGGAGTAAAAAAGAATTTCAGAGTTTTTCCGCCAAGAGACAAAGTTTCCCCATCTTTTACAATTATAAATTTTTCATCTGGGATGTGGAGGAGATCAGAAAGCAGGGATTTCCCCTTTTCGTTTGTTACAACTTTCGAGCCTGGGAAAAGAAAAAGTATTTCTGGGATTAAGCCTGAATGGTCCTGCTCTGCATGATTGGCTACTATGAAATCGATTTTTTCTACCCCAGTCCTTTTAAGATTTTCAATGAAATTTTCTTTCTTTGAGGGATCAGAAGTGTCTATTAGAGCAGTCTTTTCAGAGCCAATTAAAAGATAAGAATTATAGCTTGTTCCATCAGGAAGAGGGATTAGTTCATCAAAAATTCTCCTCTCCCAATGTTGAACTCCCACATAAAAAACACCATCTTTAATTTTTGATATTGCCATATCTAATTCCAAAATTAAAATTCATTTTAATCAAGAATAATTTTAAATTAATATAAATTTTTTGTCAAATGAAAATTGTGGTAGAATGAAAATTGATTGAAGAATTTAATAGAATTATTTATAAGTTAAAAAAGAAGGGGTATGTCCTTTCTATGCCGAGAATTGCAATAGTAAAGTATCTTGTCACTAATAGAACTCATCACACAGCTGAAAGTATTTACAAGGCGATATCTAAGGAATATCCAACAATCTCCATTGCGACAGTTTATAACACATTGAAAGTTCTTACAAAAGAAGGGATTTTGAATGAGCTATTTATTGAGGGAGAGAAAGTTTTTTACGATTCAACTCCTGGTAATCATTCCCATTTTATCTGCAAAATATGCGGAAAAATAAAGGATTTAAAAGCTAAACCTTTAAAAATTCCAGAGATTATTGAAGATAAGGTTGAAAAAGTCCACATCTATTTTTACGGAATATGTAAAGAATGTTCAAATAAAAAAGTTTAGTTTTACTTTAATTCCTTGAAAATAATTTCTGCTTTCCTTCGAGGAGGCATTCTGTAGATTGAGATTAGACTTTCAAATCCATTTTTTCCAACTGCTGAAACCCCAAATACCCAATCATCTATGGAAACATCCTTTAGAATAAATTCCAGATTTTTCCCTGCAGAAAAACTTCTTTCCCAGAATGATGATTTTGTATCTCTCATGTAAACTCTGAATTCTGATATTTTTTCCATATTTCCATCGAATCTCCATTTTAGATGGGCATTATAACCATTTCCTCTTACTATCAATGGATTCAGGTTTTCATCATTAACTTCAGGTTGCTGAGGTGCCATAGCAAGGGAAAGAACAGATACCGCCACAATCCTTGCAATATTAGTGCAATACGGAACAGAGAGATTTTGGATTGTATCCTCAGGTGAATGCTGAATTGAATAATTTTCTCTTGCTTCAGTGAATCTTATCCCTGCAAACCCTTCAAGGACAAAGGGTGTATGGTCTCCACCCCTTCCAAATCTGTCCGCTCTGAATATAAGATCAACATTCATTGAAGGCACAATTCTTTCTGAAATCCTTTTAACATAACGGGCAAGTTCCCTTGAAGGCGAGTCATTGGGGTCATCTGAGAATACTCTTACCCTTCCAGAATCAAGAAAACCATTCCCACTCTTTACATTGGAAATCATGTCCATTGTTATAACTGCCTGGACATTTTTTGAGAGGGATTTCATTTTACTCGAATAAAGGGAACTTCCAATAAGACCCTGCTCTTCTCCTGCGAAAGCTATAAAATGAATTGTTGCTTCTGTATCGAATTTACTTATAATCCTTGCTATTTCCAGCAAAGCAGAAACTCCTGATGCATTGTCATTTGCACCTGGCGCTGGTGTGTTCCAATCTTCATAATGGAATTTCCCATCCCTGGAGACAGATATTGTGTCATAATGGGCATTAACAATGATTATTCTCTCCCTTTCTGATTTTCCTTCTTTTATGGCGACAATGTTGTGAAGCTCTGTGTCTTTAACTATTCTTCTACCTTGTTTAGGAAGAAAATAACTGTCGTAGCTAACTTTAAGTCCTTTTATTTTTGAGAATTCATTGAAAATCCATCTCCTCGCTCCTCCAATTCCAAAATTTTCAGAATTCTGTTCTGAAAGGGTGTTCCTTGTTCCGAAATCTTGAAGAGCTTTTATTATTCTTTGAATATTCTCTTCTGAGACGGACTCTGAAACCCTTTTCAGGAGTTGGTCTCTTTCTATTTCAGCAGAGAAAGAAAAATCCGCAAAAACCACCAATAATATTGTCAATAAAATTCTTCTCATTTTATCTACTTCTTTGGATATGGAGGAACTGGAGGGAGTTTCCTCTCCTTTGTTTTAAGCTCCTCAAGGATGAGCTCTATTGCTTTGTTGAGTTGTTCATCTATTCCTTCATATTCCTTTGCAGGGTCATTATCTACATAAACATCAGGTTCTACGCCGTGACCCTCTATTATCCATTTACCTTCAAGTCCATAGGTTGCAAACTCAGGCTTGTTCAAGTATCCGCCATCGGTTAATGGTAGAGTTCCTCTTATTCCAATGACTCCTCCCCATGTTCTCTTTCCAACAAGTTTTCCAAGATTATATTTTTTGAATCTGTATGGGAATATGTCTCCGTCAGAAGCTGAGAACTCATCAATTAGACAGATTTTTGGACCCATTAAAAGGGCTGATGGATCAGGTTGTGGAACAGAACCCCTTGCAATATCAATCATTGCAACTTCCCTTGCCAGCCTTTCAATTATCATAGGAGAAACATTACCTCCTCCATTACCTCTAACATCAACTATTAATGCTTTCTTTCTTAGCTGGGGATAGAAGTGCTTAACGAATTCATTCAACCCTCTAACTCCCATATCAGGAATGTGGATGTAACCTACTTTTCCATCGGTTGCCTTTTCAACTTTTTCTATATTCTTTTGCACCCAGTTGTAATAATAAAGATTATTCTCATTTTCTATCGGAATTACAACCACATCCCTTGCTCCTATTTCAGATGGTTTGCTATTAACCTTCAATGTCACCTGCTTTCCCGCAGTATTCACAAGAGATTCATAAATATTCTCCATTTTGTTTGTTAACTTTCCGTTTACAGCAATTATCCAGTCGCCCTCTTTAATATTTACTCCAAGTTCGGTCAATGGAGACCTTAGGGATTTGTCCCAGTTCTGTCCTTTTAATATCTTCTTTATCCTGTAAAAACCTGTTTCTTTATCCCTTTCAAGCTGAGCTCCGAGCATCCCTACATTCACTCTTTTTACCTGAGGTAAATCTCCTCCACCAACATATGTATGTCCTGCGTTCAGTTCTCCTATCATCTCTCCTATTACATAGGTAAGATCTGCCCTGTGATTAACTGCCCTTGCAAGAGGCTCATACTGTTTCTTGACCTTTTCCCAGTCTACTCCATGTAAATTTGGATCATAGAAGAAATCCTTCATCTGGCGCCAGCATTCTTCGAAAATTTGAGCCCATTCAGCTTTTCTGTTAAGTTTCATTTCCATGTTGGAAAGATCAAGCTTTTCCTCAATTTTCAATGGAGAGGTAGGAAGATCTATTATTGCAAATGTTCTATCCTGGGAAACAAGCATCTTTTTACCATCAGCAGATATTACAAAGGAATTTATACTGCCAATTTCTTTTTCCTCAAGCTTTTTCAAATCATAAAATTTCAGAACCGCCCTCTGATCCCTGTCCCCCCTTTTCATGTAGTATAGCTTCTCTCCTACTGACGAAAGATTCCAGTAATTTGCAACCTCTATAGGAAACCCAACAATCCTATCTTTAATCCCCTCTGGATCAACCTTTATAGATTTTACTTTTTCCATTTCCTTTTTTGCTTCTTCCTTTTTCACTTCCTGTTTTTCTGATGGTGCACTTTTTGGTTTTTCAGAAATCTCAATTTCATCACTCTTTGGCTCAAAAGGTGATTTCTCTTCTGCAGAAAGTGTGACAAGATAAATTCTTGACATAGAGAGATATGCATGATTAAACTCTGTCCTGCTGTAAACAGGATTGAAATCTCTGTCGGATACAAAGAAAAGGTATTTTCCGTCAGAACTGAAATGGGGAGATAAGGAATTATACCAGCCATCGGTAACCTCATAGGTCTTTTTGTTTACAAGGGAGTAAAGATAAATCTTTGTCATTCCTTCAACTTCTGGCTTAGCGAATGCAATCCAGTTGCTATCGGGAGACCATGTATAGGAACGAATTTCCCAGGCTGTTCCTTTTGCAACCTCCACAACCTCCTTTGAATCGATATCCACATAGTATAGCCTGAAATTTCTGTCAGACCACATTATCTTTTTACTGTCGGGAGACCATTCAATGTCATACTTATAAGTATCAGCATTCTTGGTAATCTGAATTGGTTCTTTTGAGCCATCCTGAGGCATTATATAAATTTCATCCCTTCCAGATCCATCGGAAATAAATGCAATCCATTTACCATCTGGAGACCATTTTGGATTTCTCTCATGAGTTCCTGAAGAATTTGTTAGATTCCGCGTGTTCCCATGCTTTGCAGGGACAGTAAAAACTTCACCCCTTGCACCGAATAAAGCCCTTTTACCATCAGGAGAAATATCAAAATAATTTATTTTGTCCGAAACCTTAACAATCTCCTCTCTTCCTGTAATCTGGTCATCCGCAATGTAGATTGTAATTTTTGAAACCTTCTCATTTTTTAGGTCGAATCTATAAATAAAACCTCCGTTTTCGAAAACAATGGAATCAGGACCAAGGGATGGGAATTTTATGTCATAATCTTCAAAATTTGTTAGTTTCCTTGTTTTCTTTGTAGGGATTTCATAGACATATAAATTCATTCTTGCATTCTCATCTCTGTCCGAAAGGAAATATATTTTATCTCCATGCCACATGGGTATTATGTCAAGAGAAGGGTTGTTGGTAATGTTTTCCAGTTTTTTTGTCTGGTAATCATAAATCCATACATCATCAGCCATTCCTCCCCTGTATCTCTTCCATGTTCTGAACTCCCTGAAAATCCTGTTGTATGCAAGTTTCTTTCCATCAGGAGAGAATGAACAAAACCCACCCCTTGGAAGGGGTAATTGCTCTGGAAGTCCTCCATTCTTTGACACTGTGTAAAGTTGACCATTGAAATCATTCCACTCTCTCATCCTTGAACGGAAAACAATCCTTTCGCCATCCGGAGTCCATCCCATGACAATGTTGTTGGGTCCCATCCTGTCTGAAATATCATCTCTGCTCAAAACTGGAGTATATGTCAACCTTTTAGGAATTCCACCTTCTGAAGGTATTATATAAACTTCCCTGTTTCCATCGTATTCTCCTGTGAATGCAATCAGTTTACCATCAGGAGAGAATCTTGCAAAACATTCGTATCCCACATGGGATGTTAGTTTCCTTGCAATCCCACCTGTAACAGGAACAGTGTATAGATCACCTGCATAGGTAAAAACAACCTGATCCTTATAAATTGCAGGAAACCTCAAAACCCTTGCTTCTTCAAGAGCAAAGGAAGTGGAAATTAAAAAGAAAAAAAATAAAAAATAAAACCTCTTCATTTTTCCCTCCATACTTTTATTACGAAATTTTTATAGCGATTGTTCTACGAGCTCTCTTCAGTTAAAATTTTCACAATCTTTTTTGCATATTCAGAGCTTTCAGAATCAACACCTTTAATTTTTATCTCTAAAGGGGATTTTACCCCTAAATCGAGTTCCACACCCCTTGCAATTTGCTCCTGCTCAAAAATTTTTCTTTCCATAATATCTTTATTGCTTCCAAGCTCCTTTAAAATTGCAATTCCCACAGCATCAATTGCTATTCTATCTGTTCCCGCAAGAAAAACAGGTTTTGCAACAAGAAATCCATCCTTCCAGTGGGAATTAGGAGGATAAATCCTTTGGTATCCATTCTCGCCAAGCTCATCAAAATTTATTACCTCTACATCAAATTCCTTTGCGAGTTCATAGATATTCTTCTTTCTCAAAACCTGTTCGGTTGGCTCTGGTCCTGACCTATCACCAATTTTTATTTTCCTCCCCCCCATATCTTTTATAATCCTGAGATAGAGTGTGTGAAGGCTGATCCAGTTCAGATGGAACAGGTGATTATGAATCTTGCTCTAAATGCAAGGGATGCAATGCCTGAGGGTGGTGTTCTCACGATAACCACTAAAAATGATGAGATCAAGGAATCCGACTGCAAATTAAATCCTGAGGCAAAACCTGGAAAATATGTTGTCATTAAGGTTTCTGACACAGGAACAGGAATTCCGAAAGAGAAAATTGGTAAAATATTTGAGCCTTTTTTCTCCACCAAAGAGAAGGGCTCAGGGCTTGGACTTTCGATTGTTTACGGCATAGTTAAGCAATCAGGAGGTCATATAAATGTTGAGAGTGAATTAGGAAAAGGAACAACATTTAAGATTTATATTCCTGTTTCCGAGGAGAAAGTTGACAATCTTTCAAGAAATGGAAAGGAAGAGAAGGTATTGCCTAAAGGGAAGGGAAGAAAATGTTAACTTTTTACAAAAACCATTTACTCCATCGACCCTTCTCGAAAAGATAGAGAGTCTCCTTAAAAATTAGGTTTTCTTTTGCAATTTTAATTTTTATCTCATAGCAGAAGTGACAGTAAAAATTGTGGATTTTAGAGAACATAGGTTGTATATGTTAAATTTTGAAAAGAGCTTGCTCATGGGAAAAATTTCTGATAGGGAGAATGAAATTCTTTTGGCTTCAGAGCTTGCCAAATCTTTATCTTTAAAAGTAGGGTATAGACAAATGGTAAATTGAAAGTCATCTTGGATAAAGCATCAATTATGATATAATTTGTTTATGATAAAAAAAGCGGTTTTCCCGGCTGCTGGTTTAGGAACAAGATTTCTTCCTGCAACAAAAGCTCAACCCAAAGAGATGCTTACCCTTATTGATAAACCGTTGATACAGTATGGAATTGAAGAGGTTGCAAATTCTGGAATTGAGAATGTAATAATTGTTACCTCAAAAGGTAAGAATTCAATAGAGGATTATTTTGATTACAACAGGGAACTTGAGATTTTCCTTGAGGAAAAGGGGAGCTTTGAAGCTCTTAAAGAGGTTCAAAGAATTTCTGACCTTATAAACATATTTTATGTTCGTCAGAAAATTCCCATGGGGCTTGGACATGCAGTTTTAATGGCAAAAGAGATTGTAGGGAATGAACCTTTTGCGGTTGTTTTAGCTGATGATATCATTGATTCTGAAACTCCATGTATTAAACAATTAATGGAAATATTTGAAAATTTTAAATCCACTGTTTTAGCCCTTGAAAGAGTTCCAATGGAGGAAACAAAATCTTATGGAATAGTAAAGGGGAGAAAGATTTCAGAAAGACTTTTTGAAATAGAGGATATGGTGGAGAAACCAGAGCCATCCTCAGCTCCATCGGACATAGCAATAATTGGAAGATATATTCTTACTCCAACAATATTTGAAATCCTTTCCAAAACTCCTCCAGGAGTAAGGGGGGAGATTCAATTAACAGATGCTATAAGAGCTCTTCTGAAAAAAGAGAAGGTGTATGGGTATATTTTTGAAGGTAAAAGATACGATGCGGGAGATAAATTTGGCTTTATTAGAGCAACAATAGAGCTCTCGTTAAAAAGAAAAGATATTGGAGAAAAGGTCAAAAACTATATAAAATCCCTGATTAAAGTGATTTAGAATTTTATTGGCGAGTAATGTTTTCTATATTTTTCACAACAGCAGATGCGGGAATAAGGGTTGAGGCGGATTCCCTCGAAGAGCTATTTTTAGATTCAGCAAGGGGAATGTTTTTTCTTATGACTGAAAAGGATGAAATAAAAGATCAAATAGAAAGGGAGGTAAATATTGAAAGCCATGAGCTCGATTTTCTCCTTTTTCAGTGGCTTTCAGAGCTTCTTTGGCTTTCAGAGACAGAAAAGATAATTTTTGGTAAATTCGAGATCATTGAGTTAGAAGAAAACTTTTTAAAGGCAAAATGTTCTGGAGAAAGGCTTGTTCCTGGTTCCATCAAAAGATTGATAAAAGCAGTAACCTTGCACAATCTTCATATTGTAAGGCATAATAATAAATGGAGGACAGAAATTATTTTTGATCTTTGAGGAGGATTTAAATGAGAAAAGATTTGATAAAAATAAATAATTACAAATGGGAGATTCCAAAAGAATCCAATCCCCTCATGAGGGTTCCAGGTATAATATTTGCTTCTGAAAGACTAATAGCAGAAACAGAGGAGCAGGCTTTCACTCAGGTAATAAATTCTGCCTCTCTACCAGGGATTTTAAAAGCTTCAATTGCTATGCCAGATATTCATTTTGGTTATGGCTTGCCAATTGGAGGAGTTGTTGCAACAGATTGGGAGAATGGAGTTATATCTCCTGGTGGTGTTGGATTCGACATTAATTGTGGTGTTCGGTTGATGAGGACAGCTCTTTTCCTAAAAGATATAAAAGGGAAAGAGAGGGAGATTGTAAATTCCCTTTACAGACATATTCCCACTGGAGTTGGTTCCACAGGCTCTCTCACTCTTTCCCATAACGAGCTTAAAGAGGTTTTAAAGAAGGGTGCGAGATGGGCAGTTGAAAGAGGCTATGGAAACCCTGAGGACCTTGAGTATATAGAATCCAATGGCTCCATCCCTGAGGCAAATCCTGATAAGGTTTCCACAAAAGCCCTGGAAAGGGGGAAGGATCAGCTTGGAACCCTTGGCTCAGGTAACCATTTTCTTGAAGTTCAATTTGTTGAAGAAGTATATGATGAAAGGATCGCAAAGGCTTTAGGGCTTGAGAAGAACATGATAACAGTAATGATCCATACAGGGTCAAGAGGTCTTGGTCATCAGGTTGCAACAGATTATGTGGCAATTCTTGGGAATGCCATGAAAAAATACGGAATCTCTGTTCCCGATAAGCAACTTGCCTGTGCTCCCATTAATTCAAAAGAGGGGAGAGACTATTTTGAAGCAATGTCAGCATCTGCAAACTTTGCATGGGCAAACAGGCAGATTATAATGCACTGGGCTGAAGAGGCTATTATGAAAGCTCTCGGAATATCAAAAAATGCTTTTGGAATGAGACTTATATACGATGTTGCCCATAACATTGCCAAAAAGGAGGAGCATATAATTGATGGGAAAAAGAGAACAGTTGCTGTCCATCGCAAAGGTGCAACAAGGGCATTCCCACCAGGTCATCCAGAAATTCCTCAAAAATATCGGGATATAGGTCAGCCTGTCATAATTCCTGGAGACATGGGAAGGTATTCCTATTTGCTTACAGGGGTAAAGGAGGCTATGGAAGAAAGCTTTGGCTCATCGTGTCATGGAGCGGGAAGGGTTCTCTCAAGGCATCAGGCTATAAAAAGAGCTCAGGGAAGGTCAATCATTTCTGAGCTTGAAAGGGAAGGAATTCTTGTGAGAGCTTCTGATAAAGAGACAGTGGTTGAAGAAATGCCCGAGGCTTACAAGGATGTATCCCTTGTTGTTGACTCCATAGTCGGAGCATCCATTTCAAAAAAGATCGCTAAGATGAAGCCGATTGTAGTGATAAAAGGATGAAAGAAAAGTCAAAATTTTTTATTGGAGGGAGAAATGTTCGAGGATTTCTGGGAAGGTTTTGGTATAAGGTTTGGTCCATGGGGATTTGGTTTTGGAGGATGGGGGAAAGGACTCTTCTACAACAGAACAGAGAAATCCCACATCCTTCAAATAAGAATTAACCCGAATGTTAAAAAAGAGGAGATAAAGGTTAGATTGAAAAAACCCGGTCTTCTCGAAATAGAATGGCCAAGAGAGATTGGAGAAGAGATAGAGGTTGAGTAGCTAAATTAAATAAAAAAGCTCTCAAAATCTTTTGGATTTTTTATCTATTAGAGATAAACTTTTGAAATTCAACTAATTTTGATATTCTTTATAATGAGGAGAAAAATATGATTAAGAAATTACAAGTAAAAAATTACAAAAGTTTGAAAAATTTGGAATTGGAGCTAAGCAAAAGAAATGTTCTTGTTGGTCCTAATATGTCAGGAAAGAGCAACTTGATTGATTGCCTCAAATTTCTGAGGGAGATGTGTATTTCAGGGTTGAACACAGCCTTTCTAAATCGTGGTGGGTTTCCTGAAGTTGCATGGAAAGGTGGAAATTATGAACCTATTCTTTTCAAATTAATAATTGAAATAGATTCAAAAGAATATGAATATGAAATCTCTGTTTCTGGTAGTTATACTGGGCTTATTTCTGTAAAAAGTGAAAATTTAAAAGTCACAACTCCTGATGGTAATTACCAATTAATAGATATTAAAGATGGACATGGTAAAGTTTTCCATTCAAATGGCTCGATTGCCTTTACTCCTGCGAGTCCTGCGACCTCTTCATTGGAGTTTTCAGTTCCGGGTTGGGAAGGGATGATAGTTAAAAACTATATCCTTCGCTGGCAATTTTACCGATTATTACCATCACTAATGAAACAGCCAAACCCAGCTACCGCTCAGTCTTTTCTTACAGAGAATGGTGATAATTTTTCCAGTTGGTTTATGACACTTCAAACCAGTTATCCTGAAAACTTCGAGCTAATAAAGCAGGCTACAAAAGATGTTTTCCCGGATTTAAAAGAGATACTTACTCGTCCCACTCAATTTGCGACCACTTATATGATTACAAAGGAAAAATATCTTAAAAGGGAGATTTCAGTTTGGAATATGTCTGATGGTGAAATTGTATTTTTAGCATGGTTATCCTTGATATTTGCTCCAGCAGAACTTGGTGCGCCCTTGTATTGTATTGAGGAAATAGAAAATCATTTACATCCCAGATTGTTGGAAATATTAGTTGAAGTGCTAGATCAAAGGCAAAAAGAATTGGGTCCCCAAGCAGCGCAAATAATAGTAACTACGCACTCGCCTTATCTGGTAGACAAAATGGATATTGAAGATCTAATAGTTGTTGAAAAAAAAGAGGGAGCTACACACTGTTTGCGTCCTGCGTCCAAAACACATCTAAAAGAGCTTTTAGAACGTGAGGATATTGGACTGGGGGAGCTCTGGTATTCGGGAGCACTTTGTAGTGAATGATGAATCAATTCAAAAACCCAAGGAAAAACTCAAGGAAATTCTTTCCCAAGCAGGTATAATTTATACAGATCAAGTGGCAAAGGAAATTGCTAAGGAAATAGATTTATCCAAATTGGAATACCGTTGTCCAAGATTCAAAAGATTTCGTAAAGAGGTTATCGACTGTTAGCGGGTAGGAGAGAGGAGAAGTTTTCAAATGTCTTGATTCTAAACTCAATAAAGTTTTATAAAAAAATGTTTTAAAATCTCTATTTTTCTGTTATAATTTATATTTAAATAATTGTGATGAAAGAAGAAAAGGAAATACAAGTAAGTAATGGCTCCAGTGATTATACAGCTGATTCGATAAAGATTCTTAAGGGTCTTGAAGGAGTCCGAATGAGACCCGCCATGTATATCGGGTCTACGGGCTCTTCTGGATTACATCATCTCGTTTATGAGCTTGTTGACAATAGCATTGATGAGGCTCTTGCGGGA
Organism: uncultured Clostridia bacterium; assembly: GCA_964649495.1. GTDB lineage: Bacteria > Acidobacteriota > Aminicenantia > JBFLYD01 > JBBIMS01 > JBBIMS01. The sequence continues at coordinate 57,295 of CAZYPR010000004.1, forward strand.
TATTGCACGCAGATTCATGTTATCCTTCATCCTGACAATTCTGTAACTGTAATAGATAATGGAAGGGGGATTCCTGTAGATATAATTGAAGAAGAGAATAAGCCAGCTGCAGAGATAGTTCTTACAACTCTTCATTCGGGTGGAAAATTTGACAAAAAGAGCTACAAGGTTTCCGGAGGGCTCCATGGAGTCGGTGTCTCTGTTGTTAATGCTCTTTCAAAAAGGCTTGAGCTTGAGGTCTGGAGGGATGGTGGGGTTTGGGTTCAGAGCTATGAAAGGGGGAATCCTATAACTCCTTTGAGGAAAATAGGAAAGACAACAAAAACAGGGACAAAAATAACTTTCTGGCCTGATCCTCAGATATTTGAAGAGATTGAATTTAACCATGAGTATCTTTCTCAGAGATTAAGGGAGTTATCATTTCTCAATGGAGGAATAAGGATAATCCTTGAAGATCAGAGAACGGGTAAAAAATGGGAGTTCCATCATGAGGGTGGAATAGTCTCCTTTGTGGAGTATCTGGTAAAGAATAAGCCTGTTGTGCATGATAAGCCGATTTACATTTCTGGCGAAAAAGAGGATATTCAAGTTGAGATTGCTCTCCAGTACACAAGTGGTTATACGGAAACTATTTATACATTTGTAAACAGCATAAACACTACCGAAGGTGGAACCCATCTTATTGGCTTTAAATCTGGGCTTACAAGAGCTATCAACAATTATGCCATATCCAACAATCTTCTAAGGGATATAAAGAGCCTTGAGGGTGAGGATGTAAGGGAGGGACTTTGCGCTGTTATAAGTCTTAAAATGATGGAGCCTCAGTTCGAAGGTCAGACAAAGACAAAGCTGGGGAATTCTGAAGTAAAGGGAATTATTGAGACTCTTGTGAATTCCAAAATTACAGAATTTCTTGAAGAAAACCCATCAATTGCAAAAAAGATATTTGCAAAGATAATTGAAGCTGCAAGGGCAAGGGAAGCAGCGAGAAAGGCGAAGGAACTTTCAAGGAAGAAGAGTGGACTTGAGGTCTCCTCACTTCCTGGAAAACTTGCGGATTGTCAGGAGAAGGACCCAAGGAAGGCTGAGATATTTATTGTGGAGGGAGAGTCAGCGGGAGGTTCTGCAAAACAGGGAAGGGACAGGAGTTTTCAGGCGATACTTCCAATAAAGGGTAAGATATTAAATGTTGAGAAGGCGAGATGGGATAAGATTCTCACCAATGATGAAATAAGACTTATTATTCAAGCCCTCGGAACAGGCATAGGTCCTGAAGATTTCAAGATAGAAAACCTAAGGTATCATAAGGTTATAATAATGACCGATGCTGATGTGGACGGCTCCCATATAAGAACGCTATTGATGACTTTTTTTTACAGGCAAATGAAAGAGTTGATTGAAAGAGGTCATCTATACATAGCTTTACCACCTCTTTACAAGGTAAAGTCCAAAAATGAAGAGATTTATCTTAACAATGAAAAAGAAATGGAAGAGTATCTTATAACCAGGGCGGGAAAGGAATGTAAAATAAAACTTGGTAATGGAAAAATAATTGAGGGGGATGAACTGAAATCAATATTAAGAGCCCTCCTTTTGAAAAGGAACTATATTCAGATTCTTGAAAGGAGAGGCTTTCACTACCCGCTCCTTCTTGAGCTCATGCAACTTGATGAATCAGATTTTTCAAAAATAGAAAAAATAAATTCACTGGTTAAAAAGCTTGAAGAGAAGGGATATAAAAGTGAAGTTGTAGAAGATGAAGAGCATGGAATTTATGAGATTCAAATCTCTTATGTCCTTAATGGGTCGGCAAAGAGAGCCAAGATTGATTGGGACTTTATAGTATCTCCTGAACTTCAAAACCTTAAGGAGCTCGAAAAGCAACTATACATTATAAAAAATCCTCCCTACCATTTATTAATGGACAAAGAAAATTTACCTATAAATTCCGATATTGAACTTATGGAAGCTGTTCTTGAGAAAGTAAAAAAAGGTTTAACAATTCAGCGTTACAAAGGTCTTGGAGAGATGAATCCTCAACAACTCTGGGAAACAACCATGAATCCCGAGACAAGAGTTCTGAAAAAGGTCACAATTCAGGATGCTTATGAAGCTGACCAGATTTTCTCCCTCCTTATGGGTGATGAGGTCGAACCAAGAAGGGAATTTATTGAGAAAAATGCCCTTGAGGCTAAGAATCTTGATATATAATGAGCGAGGCAGCCGATAAATACAAGGCAAGCGAGAAAGGAGAAAAAAGATAGGGAATAGATGAATAGTTAGATATGGATATTAGAAATGGAAGAGAGAATTGAGAGATTTGTTCCTGTAAGCCTTGAAGATGAAATGAAAAGATCCTACCTTGATTACGCCATGAGCGTAATAATTGGTAGGGCTTTGCCAGATGCCTTTGATGGTCTAAAGCCTGTCCACAGAAGGATTCTATGGGCAATGTGGGAATCAAATACCACATGGGATAAACCCTTCAAGAAATCAGCAAGGATAGTTGGAGATGTTATAGGTAAGTATCATCCCCATGGAGATGCTGCTGTTTATGATGCTCTTGTGAGAATGGCTCAGGATTTCACAATGAGATATCCCTTGATAGATGGTCAGGGTAACTTCGGCTCAGTGGATGGAGATCCTCCCGCTGCAATGAGATACACGGAGGTAAGGCTTGAGAAGCTATCGAAGGAACTCCTTGAGGAGCTGGAAAAGAATACTGTTCCCTTCACATCAAACTATGATAATACTTTAAAGGAGCCAGTTTACCTACCCGCAAGATTTCCTGGACTCCTTATTAATGGTTCAGCGGGAATTGCAGTTGGTATGGCTACAAATGTTCCACCTCACAATTTCAGTGAAGTAATAGATGCCCTTGTTTATCTTATTGATAATCCTGGAGCAACTGTTGAGGAGTTGATGAATTTCATAAAAGGTCCCGATTTTCCCACAGGTGCATATATAATTGGAAAGGAAGGCATCAAAGAAGCTTATAGCACTGGAAAGGGTCTTATAACAGTAAGAGCAAAAGCATTTATTGAAAAGACAAAATCAGGAAAGGAAAATATTGTAATTTCTGAGATACCATACCAGGTCAGCAAAGCTAAAATTATTGAAAAGATTGGGGAGCTTATGAGAGGGAAGGGGCTTGAAGGGGTTTCAGAGATAAGGGATGAATCTGACAGGGATGGAATAAGAGTTGTTCTTGAACTAAAGAAAGATTCTTCGCCTCAGGTTATCTTGAACTATCTTTACAAACACACATCCCTTCAAACAACATTTGGAATAATCTTTCTTGCTGTAACTGATAATCAACCAAAACTTTTTACTCTGTCTGAGCTTCTCCAGCACTTTCTTTTAAGAAGAAAGGAGATTGTAAGAAGAAGGTTAACCTTTGATAAGGAAAAGGCAGAAGCAAGGGTTCACATTCTTCAGGGATTAATAGTTTGTATAAACAATATTGAAAGAGTTGTTGAAATAATAAAAAAATCAAAAAACACAGAGGAAGCAGGTCAAGCACTAATGAAGAATTTCCATCTTACAAAAATTCAGGCACAGGCAATCCTTGATATGCAATTGAGCAGACTTACAAACCTTGAAAGAGAGAAAATATTAAGGGAGGAGGAGGAGCTGAGAAGGGAGATAGAGAGATTGAAGAGAATACTTCAGGATGAAAAATTGATAATGAATTTAATCAAAGAAGAGTTGCTAAAGCTTAAGGAAGTATATGGAGACGAAAGAAGAACTGAAATCCTTGAACACGAAGAGAAAGAGATAAAGCTTGAGGATACAATCCCTGAGGAGGATTATGTAATAATATACACCTCTTCAGGATATGTTAAGAGAACCCCTCTCTCTGCATATCGTTATCAGGGAAGGGGTGGGAAAGGAAAGATGGGGATGAAGGTAAAGGAGGAAGATGAGGTTGCAGAAATATTTATTGCCTCCTCCCATTCATATTTACTTCTTCTTACTGATAAAGGAAGACTTTACTGGTTGAGGGTTTTGGACATTCCTGATGTGGGAACAGCGGGTAGGGGAAAGCACATCTCCAATCTTATCAAATTGAGGGAAGATGAAAATGTTAAATCTGTTGTTTCTGTAAGAGATCTTTTTGCTGAAGATTCATACCTTTTAATGATTACAAAGAAAGGGTTTATAAAGAAGACTCATATTTCATCCTTTAAAAATCCTCGTTCAACAGGGACTATTGCAATTGGTATTGATTCTGATGATTCTCTTCTTTCATGTATAAAGACCGATGGTAAGATGGATATTATAGTTGGGACTGCGAATGGGATTGTTCTTAGATTTAATGAGAAGGATGTAAGGGATATGGGAAGAAGTGCAAGGGGTGTCAAGAGTATGAAATTAAAGGGTAATGATGAGATAATAGGAATGGAATCAGTCTCTGAAGACCATAAATATTTATTTACTGTGACAGAAAAAGGTTATGGTAAGAAAACCCTTGTTAGTGAATATAGGGTTCAAAGAAGAGGAGGGATGGGAATAATTAATGTCAGAGTTACAGCAAAAACAGGTAAAGTTTGTGGCTTGACATCAATTTCCGATTATGATGATATAATTATTGCAACCAACAATGGAAAGGTTATTAAGATTAAGACAGAAGCAATCAGGGCAATGGGGAGATATGCTCAGGGGGTTAAACTCATATCCCTTGAAGAGGGGGACAGAGTCGCATCTTTTACAGCCATCAGCAATCAGTCATAATTCCTTTTTGGCAATAATAATCCAAAGATCTTCCTTTATAGTCTTTATGGACTTATAAAAATTGAAGGGGTTTCACCCCTTGTTATTTAAAATATTAGAAAGGAGGAAAAATGGAAGTAAAAACCATTAAAGACCTCTTTTTCCATTCAACCCATTCTTTCAACAAAGAGAACCATATAATGTTCAAGAAGGAAGGAAAATATCAAAACATTTCTACAAAGGAGTTCTATAACACTGTCAAGTATATTACTCTGGGTCTTCTTTCCCTCGGATTGAAGAATTCTGATAAGGTCTCCCTTTTGTCAGAAACAAGGTATGAATGGACATTCTCTGACATCAGCATAATAATTGCAGGAGGTGTGACCGTCCCAATTTATCCAACACTTGTTCCTGAGCAGATAAAGTTTATTGTGGAGGATTCAGATTCAACAATGGTGATATTCTCTGACATTAACCAGTGGAAGAAACTTTCAATGATAAGGGATTCTCTCCCTGCTGTTAAGTATTACATTACATTTCTGGATGAACCTCCATCAAAAGAAGTAATTACGCTGAAAAATTTGATTGAGCTTGGTAAAAATTACGAAAAAGAATTTCCTGATCTATTTGATAAGAAACTGAAGGAAGGGAGCGAAAATGACCTAATGACAATAATTTATACATCTGGAACAACAGGAGTTCCAAAGGGTGTTATGCTGAGTCACAGGAATTTAATTAGCAATGTTACTGCTGTAAAGGAAATTCTAGATATAAATGAAAGGGACACAACCCTCTCCTTCTTACCTTTAGCCCATGTTCTTGAAAGGATGGTAACATATGCTTATCTTTATTTCGGTGCAAGTGTTGCCTATGCTGAGAGTATTGACACTGTTGGAGAGAATCTAATGGAGATAAGACCTACAATTGTTGTTGGTGTCCCAAGACTTTTTGAAAAAATATACGCAAGGGTAATGGATAATGTTCTTTCAAGCCCTCCACTGAGGCAGAAAATTTTTTACTGGGCAGTGAAAGTTGGGAAAGAATATGGAGAAAAAATCCTCAGAAAGGAGAAAATCCCATTCTTTCTGAAGATTAAAAGAGGTATTGCAGATAAACTTGTATATTCCAAGATAAGGGAGAGGACAGGAGGGAGAATAAGATTCTTTGTTTCAGGAGGAGCTCCTCTTTCCAAGGAAATTGCAGAGTTTTTCTTTGCTTTGGGAATAAAAATTCTGGAGGGTTATGGGCTTACAGAAACTTCTCCTGTTGTCTCTGTTAACACTGAGGAAAGATTGAAATTTGGAAGTGTTGGACCTCTTCTCCCTGGAGTTGAAGTTAAAATAGCTGAGGATGGAGAGATACTTGTGCGTGGTCCCAATGTAATGATGGGATATTATAAAAATGAAGAGGAGACAAAAGAGGTCATTAAAGATGGTTGGCTCCACACAGGAGATATAGGAAGAATGGATGAGGATGGGTTCCTATACATTACCGATAGAAAGAAGGAACTTCTTGTCACATCAGGTGGGAAAAACATAGCTCCTCAACCAATTGAAAACATGATAAAAACATCCCCCTATGTCAATCAGGTTGTTTGTATTGGAGACAAGAGGAAATTTGTTTCCGCTCTGATTGTTCCCAACTGGGAAAAGCTTGAAGAGTATGCAAAAAACTCAGGAATAAGCTACTCTACAAGGAGCGAGCTTACAAAAACACCTGAGATTCTTGATTTCATGCTTAAAGAAGTTGAAAGGATGACCCCAGGGCTTGCTCCTTTTGAAAGGGTTAAAAAGATTGCTTTGCTGGAAAATGAATTCACTGTAGAAGGAGGAGAGATAACACCAACTCTGAAAGTAAAGAGAAGGGTCATAGACCAGAAATACAAAGAAATAATAGACGAGCTTTATAAAGAGTAAAGAAGAGTTCTTATAGCTAATCGAGGTAATAAAAATCTGGAGTAATTGAATTTTGGGAATATTAATGTCAGCTGAAACCTCCCTTACTAAAGAAATTCCATCTTCTTGGTATACCTGTTATTTAATTTTTACGGAGTTAGAGGTTAAAATTTTCGTTTTAAAAGCTATTAGCTGTTAAAGGCTAATTTCTTCAATTGGTAATTACAAGAACCTTTTTACCTGATGGCTTCTCTTCCATATTTCTGTAATCTCCAGAGACATAAAGTTTTATCTGGTCATCATAGTTTTTGCTCAAAAGATTGCCACTCTGTCCTGAAGAATTTATCATAACTGATCTTGTGAAATCAGAGAGATCTATTATCATTCTAAAGGCAGATGAGCCAGTAACTCTGAAGTTCTTCCCTCTGGGAAATCCAGCAAATTGCACACATCCTCTTCCTCCCTTAATGAAAAAAGGACCACGGTTAAAAATATATTTTAAAAATGGAATTGAACCAAAAGGATGATTGTAATAGATCAGATGGATTTCCTCCCAGTCAATTCTTTCCCTTCCTTTGTAATCCTCTTTAAACTTTTCATATGTATCAACAAGACTCCTCTCCACAATTTCTTCAAAACTTTCTTTCCTTTCAGTTTTCAGATTATCAATCCAGTAATAAAAATCCTCATCTTCATTGCCAACTGGATAATTCATTATCCTGTAGAGCCAGCTTGTAGAAATAAGTTTTCTTCCATTTTCATCTTTAAAATTATCCTCAAAAATATTCCTTGAAAGAAAATATTCGAAATTATAGAAAAGATAAGGAGCAAATCCACTTTCAATCCTAAAATTCCAATCTTTAAAATATTTCATAACAAAATTAGCCTTTTCTGATTTGAATTTAATTTTTTTAATTCTATTTATTATAAATTCTGCTCCCTTATGGAAAGTGTCATTCTGAATTCTTTTCATGTCCTCAAGAGTTAATTTCTCCTTCTCTCTTATAAGTTCTTCTATCCTGTCTGCCCTGAAAAATGGACCCCAGCTTTTTGAAAAAATTGGAAGCCCATTTTCTGGTAGAACGGGATTATTGGCAGTGACTATAAATCCTCTTTCAGGATTTAAAAGATACGGTTTTTTATCTTCCTCCCAGAAGCCTTTCCATAGATCCTGATCCCCTTGAGCATTAACAGGTAGAGAGCCATCCCCTTTACTTCTTATAGGGATAAGTCCCGATGGAAAATAACCTATGTTCCCTTCTCTATCTGCAAAAACAATGTTCTGGCTGGGAGATGAGAATTTTTTTATAGCGGATAGGAACTCCTCGTAATTCTTTGATAGATTCATTTCAAAAAACGCCTCAATTGTTTTTGATGGATAATCTGTGACACTCTGAATCCCAAGACAAAGTTCTCCAAATTTCCTTACCCTTCCAAATTTTGTAAGTTTGACATCCTTTCTGATCTCTCCAATTCCCTTCACCTTTACAATCTTTTTCAAAATCTTGAAATCTTTCCACTCTCCATTCCATAAATACTGATTTTCATTTTCAGGATTTACTCTTAGAATATAGTAATCAATAACATCAGACTCTACATTGGTAAACCCCCATCCAATATTTTTGTTTCTTCCAATTATAATAAATGGTGTCCCTGGTAAAGTGTTCCCGCAAAGCTCAATTTCTTTACTCCTTGCATAAATCTGATAGAAATAAGACGGGAATCTGAGATCAAGATGGGGATCATTGGCAAGATATGGAAGACCTGTATCAGTGAGTTTTCCTGAAACAACCCAGCTGTTACTCCCTATCCCTTCCAAGAAAGTCGATGAAGGTTCTTCTTTCTCAAGAATTTCCTCATTTAAATTTTTATATTCCCCTTCTTTTATAATGCTTGTGCTGAAGTTTCCATAAATGAATTTTTTTGCTCTTTCAAAACCAAGAGCATTTACAAGTTGATAATTGTAAAGCTCGGAACCATCCCCGCAGAGGATGTTTTCCATCACCTTCAAAATACAGAGGGAATCTTTTCCCCTCCATTTCTCAGGCTTGTAATTCAAAATCTTAAATTCAATGGGAAGATTCTGAGTTTCAATGAAATAATTTATTCCATCGGAGTAATGCTCCATCAACTCTTTAACCCTGAGATTAATCTTATCCATTCCATTTTCAATATATTCCTCTACAAGCATTTCTTTCTGATTTATGTCTGAATCGAGGGTTATCTTACCAAATATCTCTGATAACTTTCCCTGAGCCTTTCTTCTAATCAGATCCATCTGATAGAGCCTGTCCTGGGCATGGACAAACCCTATGCCGAAGTAGAGGTCTTCAAGATTTTCTGCCTTAATAAATGGAACACCCCACCTATTTTTTTCAATCTCAACCCTATTCTGGACTTTATCAGTCTTTAGAAGTCCTTTTGTTTTTGGAACAGTAGAACCCACCAAGATGGATAGGATAATGGAAAAGAAAAGAAAAACAAAAAATAAAAAAATTAAAATTCCTTTTAAAACATTCATTTGTCACTCCTTTCAATCTAATAGAAGCATTTCTTTTCATTTTATTTTAATAATGGAAAAATTGTTTTTCAACCTGAATCAAGATTTTCAACTTGACACTTGTCAATTAAAGTGTTTAAAATTCTAATTTGTGGAATTTTTTATTTTTAGGAGAAATAAAAATGAAAAAATTTTTTCCCCTTATCATATTAATTCTTCTCTCTATTTCAATATCATTTTCAGATCCTCTTAGATACAGAGTCCTTCTTGTTGAAGGAACAACCACCTATGATGAATATATAAGCTCATTTTTTATTGAAAAAATGTTAATAAGCTGGAATATCCCCTTTGACAAGCTCAAATCGAATGAAAGAATAACAGGCGATCTTTTGAAAAGAGGGATAACTTTACTCTATTCCTCCGTTATACTTTCTAGATCTTCTTCCTATCTCTCCAGCGAAGAGGTAAATATTTTAAAGAACTTATCAGGTGAATCTGGATTATCTGTTATCTCCTTCTTTAACTTTCCTGATTACAGGATTTCCTCAATATTCGGGATAAAGTCGTTTTCAGGTTTGAAGTCAGCTTACAGATTTGACCTGACAGATGAAGACCCCTTTATAACCAAAGGATTTGAAGGAGAAAGGCTTTATGGTGGTAATTTTATGGGGGTTTTAACCGAAAAAACAATAAAAAAATATGTCCATGGAAATGGAGATCCTGTATTTTTCTCTTTTGAATATAAAAATGGAACAAATTATTACTTTGCTCTTTCTCCTTCTGACTGGGGAATCTATGATGGAAGGCATTTACTTTTGAGGAGAGCTATTTTCCAGAACAGTGGCTTTGGATTCTTGTTTTTTGACCTTGAGGGGACCCTTTTAATGAGATTCGATGACCCTTTGGGTCCTGTGGTTGTATTATCAGATCCCGCTGGTATTCCCTATTTTCCTTCAAACAAAAAAATGGATAGAAGTGATTGGAAAAAGACATTGGAAATTCTAAAAAAACATGATGCGGGTATGAGTTTACTTGTTGTGACTGGATTCCCAGACGATGCCAACCCTTCGAGGGGGAAACTTTATAAAAATGGGGTGGAGATAACCAGCAGAACCTGTGGGACAGTTTATGATACCAAGGATTTAAAATATCAATTTGTCTCAGGAACAAGGGGTGGGAAAATAATGGATTTTGAGGAAGAATACTCTGCAATAAAGGAAGTAATGGAGTATGAAAAAATTGATATACAACAGCATGGATGGACTCACTACGATTTGCATAGATGGGTTTGGTGCGCATCTCCTTCTAAATACTTTCCAGATCTCTGGGTAAGGGAGTTCTATCATTATTACAATAGAACTGATGCATCCTATTCAGAGCAATGGAATGCAATAGAAAAGGGTTACAACAATATAAAGAGCTGGTTTGGGGTTGAGCCAGCCTTTTTTGCTTTCCCTGCCAATGCTTATTCAAAGAATACTTTGGATGTGCTTAAAAACTTTGGGTATAGAATGGCTAATGGGATTGGTAAGGATTTCTTCATATTAAAGGATGGAAAGTTTACAGTTCCTTATTTCATTGAAACGACCTCCGCAAAACTCCTCCAGTGGAATCCTTTCATGGTAAATATCTGGATTCCAAGATCATTTCCCTTCATTGTATATACCCATGATTACGAGCTTCTTTATTTTGGTATTGATTGGCTCGACTACTGGTTTGAGCAATTTGAGAAATTGAATGTTAAGAATTTTATGTCCTTTGGAGAACTTCTTGGGTATTTGCTATCAGAAGTAGAAGCTATTGTAAGACCAGATCTTTACGGAATGACTTTTACAGTTGATATTTCAAATACTGGCGGTCCCAATAATCTTCCCTCATCGAGATATTTCAGCACAAGGAGCATGAAAATGTTTTTAAAAGTCCCAAAGAAATGGGTAGGGCACAAAGAAATTGGTGAAAAGGAGGTTATTGAAATTAAATTAGATCCTTTTAAAGAAAAAACCTTTTATGTTGGCAGGTTTAATATTTCAGAAAATGATAGCTTAAGGGAAAGAACTGATAAACCATCAGGGAAAAAATAATTTTCTTATTCTTTTCAAAAATATATTGCTCAGAACTTAGAAAGGGGATAAAATTATAAATAAGTATATGCGGGCAATAAAAGTAGAAGAACTTGTAAAAAAATTCAATAGTTTTACCGCTGTTGAAAATATATCATTTGATGTTCCTTATGGTGAGCTATTTGGTCTGCTCGGTCCAAATGGAGCGGGAAAAACAACCACAATAAATATTCTTTCAACTCTTTTAAAACCCACATCAGGATATGCGGAGGTAGCGGGATTCGACATAAGAAAAAAGAGGGATGAAGTAAGAAAGAGTATAGGTATAGTTTTTCAGGATCCAACCCTTGATACAAAACTTACTGGAAGGGAGAATCTTCTTTTCCACGCAATGATGTATGGGATAAAAAAAGAGGAAGCTGAAAAAAGGATGAAAGAGGTTCTCCAGCTTGTGGAGCTTGAGGATAGGGCAAACACTTTAGTAGAAAAGTATTCAGGAGGAATGAAAAGAAGGCTTGAGATTGCAAGAGGTTTGATACACAGGCCTAAAGTCTTATTCCTCGATGAGCCCACCCTTGGACTTGATGCACAAACAAGGAGGAGAATATGGGATTATATAAAAAAACTGAACAAAGAAACAGGAATTACAATGATTCTAACAACTCACTATATGGAGGAAGCTGATTATCTCTGCGATCGAGTTGCAATAATTGACCACGGAAAAATTGTAGCCATTGACAATCCATTGAATTTGAAGAACAGGCTCGGAGGCGATATTGTCTCTCTTGAGTTCGAAGGAGATGCAAATAACTACATTGAAAAATTAAAGGAGCTGAAGTGGATTAAATCTTTAAGAGTTCAAAATGGGATTTTGAGAATGAGCATGGAGATGGCCGAAAGGAAAATCCCCACTCTTTTGAATCTTGCAGAGAAAATTGGAATTAATATAAATTCAGTAAATCTCCACAAACCCAGCCTTGAGGATGTTTTCCTTTTCTATACAGGAAGGAAAATCAGAGATGAAGATGGGGAAAGGGAAAAAAGAGAATGGATTATTAGGTCAATGAGGAGGTAGAGGATGATAAATTCAACTGTTGTTTATATTCTATGGCTGAGGGAGATGAAAAGATTCTTCAGGGCAAAGTCTCGTGTCATTGGAACAATGGCTATGCCTCTCCTTTTTCTTGTCTTCATGGGTTTCGGTTTTGGAAGGATGAATGTTCCAGGTATCTCGCAAAATATAAATTACATGAATTTTCTTGTCCCTGGTATAATAGGGATGTCCCTTCTTTTTACCTCTACATTTGCTGGACTTTCCGTTTTATGGGATAGGGAATTCGGATTTTTAAAGGAGATAATGGTCGCTCCTGTAAGTAGAGTATCAATAGCTGTTGGAAGAATTGCAGGTGGAATATCCACATCCCTTCTTCAGGGGATTTCAATTCTTCTTATATCTATTTTAATGGGCTTCAAAATAAAGGGGCTCTCCCCCCTTCTTTTGTCAATTTTATTTATGGCTCTCGTATCTGCTACCTTTGTGGCAATTGGGCTTGGAATAGCATCCCAGATGAAGGACATTCACGGTTTCAGCCTTATAATGAACTTCCTGATCTTCCCCCTCTTTTTCCTTTCCGGTGCCCTCTATCCTATTCAGAATTTACCTGCTATTGTGAGATCCTTCTCTTATATTGATCCCCTTACATACGGAGTTGATGGATTGAGGGGATTCCTTGTAGGTGCATCCCATTTCCCTCCTTTTCTAAACATTTTAATAATTTCAGTATTTTCCTTTTTGACAATTATCATATCAGCATTTCTTTTTGAAAAAAGTGAAGCACTATAAGAAATGAGCTATCCTTTCCTCGAAATTGGAGGGATTACAATTCTCCCTTCCTGGAAAAGACTCCAGAAATTAAAAGAAAAATGGGGAGGAGTCTTTATGGTAATTGGAGGGGTAAGCTCGGGAAAGAGCACATTTGTAAAATTCCTTGCATCTTCTTTTCTCACAATAGATAAAAAAATTGCAATAATCGATGCAGATATCGGACAGTCTTGGATCGGTCCTCCAACCACTATCGGTGCTATAATTCTTCCAAAAAAAGAGGGAGAAGTTAATTTAATGAGACCCGATTTTTTGGAATTTGTTGGAACATTATCCCCTTCCAATGATTTGAATGGATATTTAAAGTCATTTGAAAAAATTTTTACCCTTGTAAAAATGGAAAGACCATTTGCAATTATTGTTGATACAACTGGACTTATTGCGGGAACTGAAGGACTGAATTTAAAATTAAGGAAAGCTGAGATCCTATCACCAACAATGATTATTGCTTTCAAAAAGAATGGCGAAATTAACCATATTATAAACTCCCTTGTTGAAAAAAAATTCGATGTTTATGTTCTCCCTTCGCCGAAAGAAGCAAAGGAAAGGACAATGAATAAAAGAAGAGAATACAGGGAGAATATTTTCAGAAGATATTTTGAGGGGTCTAAGGTTATAAAGATAAAAGCATCTCTTGTGAATATTGAATCCAACAGTCTTGTTGGCATCCTCGATAACGAAAATAAGACCCTTGGCCTCGGAATTTTCCTTGGCAAAGAAAACGAAGAAGCTCTCCTTTACACCCCCCTTGATTATATAAAAGAGCGGATATTTATAAAGAAAAGCTCCATAAAAATTTCAATTGAAGGGAAAGAGATCGGATAAGTCTTTTGATCTCCAAAAACCTCTCCTAAATGTCAAACTTGAGCTAAAATTTGACCCTCTTGTAGAAAGCAACCTTTATGATTTCCGCTGTCAAAATATACATCAAAACTATGGACAAGATTAGCAAGAAAAAAACGAGTGGCAGTGGAGCAAATCCCAAAATCTTAGCTAAAGGAGTGAAAGGAAAAATAAAAGCAAACACTGCCACGGATAGAGTTGCTATCAATAGGTTCTTGCTGGGTTTATCTTTGAAAAATGGTCTCTGACTTCTAACCACCAGGACAATCAATGACGCTGATACTACTGATTCAATAAACCAGCCTGTTCTGAATTGAATCTGCCCCGCATGTAAAATGTGAAGAAGTATTCCAAAAGTAATATAATCAAAGACTGAACTTAGAAAACCGAAAGTAATCATAAATTGGCGAATTGCCTTTATGTTCCAGCGCCGGGGCTTTTCAATCATTTCTTTATCTACCCGATCAGTTGCAATTGTCATTTCAGGGAGGTCAGTTAATAAATTTGTCAATAGAATCTGCTTAGGCAAAAGGGGGAGGAATGGAAGGAAGAGAGAGATGCCAGCCATACTGAACATATTTCCGAAATTGGCGCTCGTTGCCATAAAAACATATTTCAAAGTATTCGCAAATGTTCTTCTTCCCTCACGGACTGCTTGAGCAAGAACATTTAGGTCTTTTTCCAACAGGACAATATCTGCGGCATTCTTTGCAATGTCTGCTGATCCTTCAACTGATATACCTACATCAGCAGAGTGGAGGGCAGGAGCATCATTGATACCATCACCCATATAACCTACTACATTTCCTGATTTGCGGAGGGCAAGAATAATCCGTTCCTTCTGATTCGGCTCTATTTCAGCGAAGATATCGGTATCAACCACACGCTTAAGAAGTGCTTCATCACTCAATTTTCTTAGGTCTGAACCTGTGATAACATTTGCATTGGACAAACCTATTTGTCGTGCAAGAGAGGAAGCTACAATTTTGTTATCTCCTGTAATGATTTTAAGAGTAATTCCAAGGTTCTGTAGATTTTTAATGGTCTCAATGATTTGTGGTTTGGGAGAATCATCAAAAAGGAGGAAACCGATAAAGACCATTTTCTCTTCCTGCTCTTTTTCAATTCGGGAAATAGTTCCAATAGTTTTATAGGCAACTCCCAATATGCGAAATCCTTCTCCACTAAACTTCTCAAATATTCTCTCAATTTTATCTCGAACAGCATCAATTTCAACAAATTTTCCATTTTCAACTTCAGCAAATGAGCAAACTTCAAGAACATTTGAAAGTGCCCCTTTTGTAATCATTAGATTTTCTCCGTTGCATCGGACGACGATGCTCAATCGCTTGCGTAAAAAATCGTAAGGAATTTCATCCTCTTTCTGATAATTGGATATATCAAATTGACGATGCTTGCGGATGGCTTCATCAATCGGGTTGTTAAAGCCAGTCTCGTAAGAAGCATTGAGGTAGGCATAAAAAAGAACTTTATCACATGGTTCTCCATTAATATTGAGAGCATATTTCAAATTTACGATTCCCTCGGTCAATGTGCCTGTTTTATCTGCACAGAGCACATTCATACTACCAAAATTTTCAAGAGAATTAAGCCTTTTGACAATTGCCTTAATTTTTGCCATTTTCTTTGCACCGTGTGCCAAATTCACACTTATAATTGCAGGTAATAATTGTGGGGTAAGCCCAACTGCAAGTGCCAAGGAGAAAAGAAAAGAATTCAATACAGGTCGTTTCAATAAAATATTGATGACAAAAATTATTATCACAAGAATGAAAGTCACCTCCACTAAGAAGAAACCGAATCGTCTGACACCATGTTCAAACTCTGTTTCAGGTGGTCTGAACTTTAAACGCTCTGCAATCTTCCCGAATTGAGCTTCTTTGCCTGTCCTAACAACTAATTCTTTCCCACTCCCACTTATAACATTAGTTCCCATCCAGAGGACATTTGTTAGCTGAGCTGTAGGAGTCTCTTCTGGCAAAACACCATGTGCTTTCTCAATGGGGAAGGTTTCACCTGTCAAAATAGCTTCTTCAACAAAAAGGTCTTTTGATTCCAAGACCAAACCATCGGCAGGGATAATATCCCCTGCCTTTAAAATCACAATGTCACCCGGAACAATCTCCTCTACAGGTATTTCTTTTTGTATACCATCTCGCAAAACATCTGCTTTAATCCGAACAATGGAAAGGAGCTTATTCACCACACTTGAGGCACTATATTCTTGCCAGAAACCGAGCAAACCACTGATAAGAATAATTAAAAAAATAATAAAAGAATCAATCCAGTCATGGAAGAAAATTGATAGGGCTGTTGCAAATAGTAAAATTAGGATAACCGGACTTTTAAACTGGGATAATAGAAGCGTTAAGGCATCCGATTTTTTCTCTGATTTAAAGGAGTTAGGACCGTAGATAAGAAGGCGTTTTACAGCTTCTTTACTGGACAGCCCATCTTCCTTTGTTTGAAGTTCTTGCATAATTTTTTCTTTTGAAACATTCCAGAAATTCATAAAAGATCTATACATTCATGCACTCCCATTTATGGCTAAGATGGTATATAATTTTCTTGATTTCTATAGTTATGCTTCAGCATATAATTCCTCAACATGCTCGTATATTTCAGTTGCAATTTCATTAATCTTTTGATATTCCACCCTTTCATCTATTACTTTAACTAAAATTTCCTTAATTGCCATCTTTATCTTTGCTCTCAATGTCTCTTTTTTATTCCAGTCAACAATTTTAATAAAGTTGCCAAGTTTTTTTATGACTTCTTTCGCTACCATCTTTATTTCTTCTTCATTTTTAAAAATCTCTTTCTCTTTTAAAAGCATATCGTAAAAGACAAGTTCGTCTTCACTTAAGCCTAAATCCTTACCTTCTTCAATTTTTTTCTTTATCTCTTTTGCAATATTTATTAACTCCTCAATCATCTCTGCTGTGGTTAAAAGTTTAATGTTATACTTTTCTAAAATGCTGTTTAGCATTTCGGATAACTCTCTATACCTGAATGGGTTTTTCCTTATTCTAACTTTAAGTTCATCGTTTATTATTTTCTGAAGTAAATCTATGGCATAGTTTTTTTGTTCCATATTTTTAAACTGTAAAAGAAATTCTTCATCAAGCACAGAAACATTCGGTTTTTCTTTTTGAAGCATAGAGAAGATATCAACAGGCTCCTCAGCTGAGATACTTTTTGAGATTAACTGGCTGATTTCATATTCAAGTTCCCTTGAGATTTCTCTAAATGTGCGTGTAGAGTATTTCACCATCATTTTCTTAATCATCTCAAAAAATCTTATGTCATCTTTTATTTTGATAGTTTCAGGATGAGGGCTCGCAAGGGCATAAAGTTTCTTCAGCTCAATGAAATTTTTTACAAAGTTCTTCTTTTTATCCTCGTCTTCTAACAAATTATAGGCTGAAACGGTTAATCGGGATAGTTGCTCTGAGCTTAAACTTTTCCAGTTTTTATAATTCAGACCATAAAAAAGAGAAGAAACAATATCATATTTTTCTTTCAGGAGATTTATTACTTGATTAATATCAGTAAGAACCTGCTTTATTGTTTCAACAGTGTATTTAGCGAGGGATTTTCTCAAATCATCGGCAATTCCGATATAATCAACAATAAGGCCTGCGGGTTTATCCTTGAACACTCTGTTTACCCGCGCAATTGCCTGGAGCAGGTTATGATTCTTCATTGGTTTATCAAAATACATAGTATGAAGGCAGGGGACATCAAAACCTGTAAGGAGCATATCAACTACAATAACCATTTTGGGGTCTCTTTCGGGATTTTTGAAATTATCCAGTAATTCTTCCATCTCATGCTTGTTTCTTATATGGGGATGAAAATCTTCCGGGTCTCTTTGTTTATTTCCTGACATTACAACTTCCACAGATGGAGCATCTGGAATTTTTTTAATAGCTTTATAAAGTTCAACCGCCACCTTTCTTGAAATAACCACAACCATTGCTTTTCCTTCAAATTCACTAACCCTTTTATTAAAGTGTTCCACGATATCTTTTGCTATTTTTTCTATTCTTTCTGGATTGAGGATTAAGTTTTCAAGCCGTGCATATTTCTTTTTTAGTTCTTCTTTCATTTCTGGTTCAAGGTCTTCTGATATTTCTTCAAATTCTTCATCAATAAATTCATTTGTTAAGTGAAGTTCTACAAGTCTTGGTTCATAATAAATTGGAACAATAACTTTGTGTCTTAATGCTTTATCCATTGAGTAAATACTTATTGGTTCTCCAAAAACCAAATAAGTGTCTCTATCTTGGAGTTCAATAGGAGTTGCTGTAAATCCCATAAATGAAGCATTTGGAATTGCCTTTCTTAAATTCTGGGCAAGTTCTCTATATTGGCTCCTGTGGGCTTCATCGGCTATTACGATGATATTTTTTCTCTCGGTTAGTAATGGATATTCTTCAGTATTCCTTTTTCCAAATTTTTGAATAGTGGCAAATATTATTCCTCCTGCGGTTTTGGAGATCTTTTCCTGTAAATCCTTTATACTTTCTGCTTGATAAACAATTGGTATTTGTGAGAAAAGTCTGTAAAGTTGTTCATCAAGGTTTTTTCTGTCAGTAATGAATAGCAAAAGGGGATTTTCAAGTTCTTTTATTTTTAAGGCTTTTCTGGCATAAAAAAGCATTGTTAAAGATTTTCCTGAGCCCTGAGTATGCCAAATTACACCAATCCTTCTCTCCTCAGGAATTTTGCCTTCTAATATACATCTTTTTGTTCTTTCAATCGCTTTTTTAACTGCATAGAATTGATGATAACTGGCTATCTTCTTTTCGTAACTTTCACCAGATTTTTCATAAAAGATAAAGTCGTTTATAAATTCCAAAATGTTTTCCTTTCTGAATAAACCCATTATCAAGACTTCAAGCGATGTCAATTCCTTTCCTTTGTAAAAATATCGATAAAAACCTTCTCCAATCTCTTCAACTTTAAGGTCATTATCGCTTAGAATTCCTTCCCATACAAAAAATCTTTCCCAATCACTTGTTGGTGAGCCATACTTTGTTTCGTATCCATCTGAGGCAACAAGAATTTGAGAATATATATAAAGTTGGGGAATATCTTTTATTTTGGTTTTATGGTCTTCTAAGGCATCTTTTGCAGTTTCATTGGCATTGAAACTTTTAAGTTCGAAAACCGCAATTGGTAATCCATTTATAAAAACTACAAGGTCAGGTTTTCTATATTGCTCTCTTTCAAATTGATATTCAACCTTAAATTGATTTGAAATTAAAAATTCATTATTCTCTGGATTTTCAAAATCAATTAGCTTAACAATTCTTGTTTTTTCTTCTTTCCCTTCTTTAAATGTTATTCTTACTCCATTTGTCAAAAGTTCATAAAAGATTTTTCCTTTCATCACAAAATCTGGATGGTCAGGTTCTTTAATTTTTTTATAAACCTCTTCTGCGAGCCGGTCTGTGAGCCAAGGGTTAATTTTCTTTATTGCATTAATAAATCTGCGCTTCAAAATTACATCTCGGTAAGATTCCCTTTCAAAATTCTCAGGAATTAAATCTGAACCATGAATGTGATCATAGCCGATTTCCTTAAACCAGTTTATCGCAGGTTGTTCAACTAAGTAATCTTCTGTAAGTCGTGTTTTCATTTTACAACCAATTTTTGAATCTTAATTGGTAGCTGAAAACTTTATTTTTCGTAATCATTCTTTCCCGCAGGCTAAAGCCTTCGGCTTCCATTTTAAACATGATGTGTTTTGATGGAAATAAGCATATATTTCCAGCTTATGTTTTTATAGCTTCTTTAATCTGCTTTGCGAGAGAACTTGCCACCATCTTTGAGACATTAAGAATTTCCAATCCCACTATTTCTCCATTTTTATCATACTCTACTCTGATATCTTCAGATAATTCTTCTGAATCAACCGAAGGTCCTTCTCTTAAAGATACATAGAGAATATCGGTATTTTCATCAAACCACACTCTTATATTCTTATCCATCTTTTTCCCTC
>CAZYPR010000005.1:0-73841 GCA_964649495.1 uncultured Clostridia bacterium
GAGAAACCAGTTTTTAACGATTTTTTAGAGAAAAAATGCGAAAGTTGGGTTAACTAAAATGTTGCATCTTTAGTATATGAGCGTTTCTCAATGGATTGCTATTGTTGAAGATGAACCTGATGTCTCCAATCTTATAGCATATCATCTTAATAAAAATGGATTCAAGACAAGGGAATTTAGAAGTGGGAAACCTCTTCTGAAAATCCTCTTCCATGAAACCCCATCTCTCATAATCCTCGATTTAATGCTCCCTGATATGGATGGTCTGGAAATTTGCAAATGGATTAAAAATAATGAAAAGATTTCTAAAATACCTATAATTATTGTGACTGCTAAGGGAGAGGAGAGTGAAAGAATATTAGGGCTTGAAATGGGAGCGGACGATTATGTCACAAAACCATTCTCTCCAAGAGAACTCGTTGCAAGAGTTAAAGCTGTTCTCAGGAGAGCTTACGCTCCAGAACAATCCTCCTATATAATAAAAATAGGCGAATCTCTTATAATTGATCCAGAAATGCACAAAGTGACCATTGATGGAAAGAATATTGAGTTGACCAATGCAGAATTTAAACTCTTAAAGATACTTTCAGAAAAGAAAGGTAGAATATTTTCAAGGGAGATGCTTCTTGACCTTCTGTGGGGAGAGGATAAGGGAGTAATCGACAGAACCATTGATGTTCACATTAAAAACCTGAGGGAGAAGCTCGGAAGAATGGGAAATATAATTAAGACAGTAAGGGGATTTGGATACAAAATAGAAGAGGAATGAGAAATTTAACTTTTTTCACTAAAATTGCTCTAACATTTGTTCTCTTAATTACAATTTTTACTGTTTTAATTTCTATCTATTCCTATCATTCCATAAATTACCACTACCTCAAAAACTTCACAGATTATCTTAAAAACAATGCTTCTCTCATAAGCCATATTGTTAAACCTTTGATTAAAAATAGTGAGATTGAAAAAATAGATTATATTTTGGACAATATGGGAAAGAATCTTAATTTTAGAATAACAGTAGTTGATAGAGATGGAGTTGTCTTGGGTGACTCCCTTGAGAATCCCAAAGAGATGGAAAATCATATCAATAGAACTGAAATAAGAGATGCTTTACAAAAAGGATTCGGCAAAAGTATAAGGTATAGCACAACACTGGAAGAAAGCATGCTTTATGTTGCAATTCCTATCATTGAAGGAGGAGAAATTCTTGGAGTTGTTAGAACAAGCATATTTTTAAAAGATTTAAGAATGCTTATAAAAGACATCAGAAACAAAATATTCCTCTCCTCTCTTATAACAGCACTAATAGCATCTTTAATAGCAATATTTCTTGCAAAAATTTTTACAAGACCACTGGTTGCTATTGAGAAAGCTTCAATTGAAATTGCAAAGGGGAATCTTAATACAGAAATTCCTGAAAGTAATATATTGGAATTTAGGGAATTGGCTAAAAATTTCAGAAATATGGTGGAAAGTAATAGAGAACTCGTAGAAAGAATGGAAAAAGAAAGGGATGAGCTCCGCACAATTATAGAAAATATAAAAGAGGGACTTGTTGTAACTGATAGAAAAGGTAGAATAATACTTGCCAATCCAACTTTCAAAGAGATTTCAAAATCAGAAAATATTAATGGAAGATATTTATGGGAGGTTCTCAGAAGTATTGAAATTAAAGATATGTTTGATAAGGCTCTCAAAGTTCAAGTGTCAGAAGTTCCTGAAATAAAAATTAGCAACAAACATTACATTGTAAGTTTTGCTATACTCCCTGAAGAAATAATATTTGTTTTTTCAGACATAACCCCTCTCAAAGAGATTGAAAGAACAAAAAAGGAGCTTATTTCCAATATTTCCCATGAATTGAGGACTCCTCTAACTGCAATTAAAGTATTTGTTGGAACCCTCGAGGAGAGATTAAATGACCCTGAATCCCTTTCTTTTATAAATATTGTTAAAAGGCAAACAGAAAGACTTATAAATATTTTAAAGGATGTTTTAACCATTTCTAAGTTAGAGGATAGAGCTTTTCAAATTAAAAAAGAAAAAGTAAATCTCAACCATCTTACAAAAAACACTCTAAAACTATTTGAGAAAAGAATTAAAGATAAAGGCTTGGAAGTAGAATTATTCTTTGAAGGAAATGTTGAGTTAGAGGCTGATCCAGTTCTCATGGAACAACTTCTTATCAATCTTATTGAAAACGCAATAAATTATACTGAAAGGGGGAAAATCGGAATCAAAGCAGCGGTGGATGATTCAAAGGTAAAAATAGAGATTTTTGATACAGGCATTGGAATTCCTGAAGAGCATATTCCGAGAATCTTCGAAAGATTCTATGTTGTGGATATATCCCGCTCAAAAGAAACAGGGGGAACAGGCCTTGGGCTTTCTATTGTAAAGCATATTGTCCTCCTTCACAATGGAGAGATAAAAGTTGAAAGTAAAGTTGGAGAGGGGACAAAGTTTATAATTAAACTTCCAATTCAAGCTAAATCTTAACAGAAAATTAACAATTTCTTTATATTTCATTAACAATAAAGGTTTATTCTTTAATATGATGTATGAAATAAAAATTATGGAGGTTAAAGGATGAAAGGTTTTAGAATGAGTAAAATTTTAAAGGTATTGGCTTTAGGGCTTTCAATTCTATTCCCTTATTTTGTCCATGCTCAAAATGTGGAGCTTCTTGGAGCGGGTGCTACTTTCCCGTATCCTCTGTATGCAAAAATGTTTGATGTTTACTATCGCACCACTGGAATAAAGGTAAACTATCAGTCAATTGGTTCAGGAGGAGGACAGCGTCAAATTCTTGCTAAAACTGTTGATTTTGGTGCTTCGGACGGATTTATGTCCGACGAACAGCTTAAAAAAGCTCCTGCAGAATTATTACATATTCCCGTTTGTCTTGGAGCAGTTGTTCTGACATATAATTTACCGGGAAATCCGGAAATAAAATTCACCCCTGATATTCTTGCAGGAATTTTTCTTGGAAAGATTAAAAAATGGAATGATGAAAGAATCGCTAAAGTAAATCCCACTTTAAATCTTCCCAATATGGATATAGTGGTTGTCCACAGATCTGATGGTAGTGGAACAACATTCATATGGACCGATTATTTAACAAATGTTAGCAAAGAATGGAAAGAAAAGGTTGGGGTTGGAACATCTGTTAACTGGCCAGTGGGAATTGGAGGTAAAGGGAATGAAGGTGTTTCTGGACTCATAAGACAGATACCAGGAAGTATCGGATATGTAGAACTGATTTACGCCCTTCAGAACAATCTCCCTGTAGGTATTGTCAAGAATAAAAGTGGAAAGTTCATCAGACCATCAATTGAAACAGTTTCTCTCTCAGCAAAGGTAAAAATACCTGATGATACAAGAGTCTCAATCACAGATACTGATGCTCCCGACGGTTATCCGGTTAGTGGATTTACATGGATACTTGTATACAAGGAACAGAACTATGATGGAAGAAGTAAAGAGAAAGCATCTGCCCTTGTCAATTTATTATGGTGGATGACCCATGAAGGTCAAAAATATACAAAACAACTCCACTACGCTCCATTGCCTTCTGAGGTAGTTTCTAAAGCAGAAAGACTGATTAAATCCATTACCTATAATGGAAAGACTATTATATAATATGCAATCTGGTAAGGGGGATCAAGCTCCCCTTCCCTTTATTTAAAATTTATGGGAGAATTTTAAGATGAAAAAAAGAATAATTTTTATATGCACCCACAACTCCGCTCGTTCCCAGATGGCGGAAGCATTACTCCGAGCTCTTTACGGAGATAAATACGAAGTTTTCAGTGCGGGAACAGATCCGAGAAATTTAAACCCCTTTGCCATAGCAGTTATGGAGGAAATTGGAATTGACATTTCAAAACATCGTTCTAAGAATGTCAAGGAATTTCTTGGAGAAGAGTTTGATCTGGTTGTGACGGTTTGTGACCAAGCAAAAGAGAGTTGTCCTTTCCTTCCCGGAGGAAAAAAATATATTCACAAAGGATTTGAAGATCCATCAAATTTTAAAGGAGATGATAAGGAGGTCCTATCTGCTTTCAGGAAGGTGAGGGATAAAATAAAAAATTGGATAGAGGAAGCATTTGGAGAAAAGGGCGAGCTATTTAATGAAATCATCTCTAATGATAGAAAAAATTATTAAAGTAAAATTAAAAGAGTTGAAAAAAGATTTAATACTGGAGATTTTTTTTAAAAAGGCTCTATCATTTTCAGCAATCCTCATGATCATCCTTATTTTATCAATATTTTTAACTCTCATATCTAACTCACTTCCTTCTATTAGAGTTTTTGGATTTAGATTTTTGTATGGAAAGACATGGGATCCTGTTTTCAATGAATTTGGTGCTCTCCCCTTCCTCTTAGGAACCATTATAACATCTTTTCTCGCTTTGCTGATTTCAACTCCATTCTCATTGTCAGTTTCAATATTTCTTGGAGAGTATTTCAGAGAGGGGAAACTCTCTTCCCTATTAAAAAGTTTGACAGAACTCCTTGCGGGAATACCTTCTATAATTTATGGCTTTTGGGGATTATTTGTATTAGCTCCTGTTGTAAGAGTTATTGAAATGAAATTAGGATTTCCTCCTTACGGAGTTGGTATTTTCACTGCATCAATAATACTTTCAGTCATGATAATCCCCTATTCTGCATCCATCGGAAGAGAGGTGATAGAGCTTGTCCCCTCAGAACTTAAGGAGGCAGCTTATTCTCTTGGAGCAACAAGATACGAAGTTATAAGAAAAGTAATACTTCCATATGCTCGTTCAGGAATTATATCCGGAATCATTTTAGCCCTTGGAAGAGCACTTGGTGAAACCATGGCTGTTACGATGGTTATTGGAAATTCAAATTTTATTCCTGAAAACATTTTTTCACCATCCAATACAATGGCATCAGTGATTGCCAATGAGTTCACTGAGGCTGTTGATGACCTTTATCTTTCTGCACTGATAGAGATAGGCTTAATATTATTTCTTTTAACTTTTATAATCAATTATATTGGGAGATACATAATAAGAAGGGCTAAGGTTGTTTAATGGATAAATTTATCCGTTCAAGATTGGTCAAAGATAAATTTTTCAAGGGAATTATAATTCTATTTTCATTACTATCAACAATCCCATTATTTTTTATTTTTTTCCATTTACTCAAAAATGGAATATCATCCATAAATTTTGAATTTCTCGTTAATCTTCCAAAACCTGTGGGAGAAAAAGGTGGAGGCATAGCCAATGCAATAGTGGGAACATTTATTTTAATAGTTATCTCCTCATCCTTTTCCATACCTTTTGGTATTACAGTTGGTGTTTATCTGTCTGAAAATAAAGATAAAAAATTATCTAAATGGATAAGCCTTTTTGTGGATATACTTCAGGGTGTTCCATCGATTGTCATTGGAATTATTGCCTATTTGTGGATTGTTAGACCCATGGGGCATTTTTCCGCATTTTCAGGCGGTATAGCCCTTGGAATAATGATGCTCCCTATAATTATAAAATCAACAGAGGAAACATTAAACCTAATTCCAGAAACTTTAAAGGAAGCATCTTTGGCTCTTGGCGCTCCATACCATAAAACCATTCTATTGGTTATTATACCCTCAGGATTAAGTGGAGTAGTTACAGGAATTCTTTTGAGTATAGCAAGAATAACGGGAGAAACAGCGCCTCTTCTCTTCACAGCCTTTGGCAATCCATTTATGAATTTAAATATATTTAAACCCATAGAGTCCCTTCCCCATTTAATATACAACTATGCAAAGAGTCCATTTTCTGAATGGCATGAAAAGGCATGGGGAGCTTCTTTTATTCTTATTCTAATTGTGTTTACATTAAATATAATTTCTAAACTGGTGATAAAGAGATGGAAAGTGAAATTCTGAGAATTGAAGATTTAAACGCTACTATTTTGAAAATCATGTATTGAAGAACATCAATCTTAAGATACCCCGAAACAGAGTTACTGCTATTATGGGTCCCTCTGGATGCGGTAAAACAACTCTCATAAGATGTATAAATCGCCTTCATGAACTCTCTGCTGGTGCAAGGGTTTCAGGTAAAATTTATCTTAACAATGAAAATATTTATGAGGTTGAACCTGTGATTATAAGGAGAAAGATGGGAATGGTCTTTCAGAAGCCAAATCCTTTTCCAACAATGAGCATTTACAATAATGTCCTTGCGGGATACCGTTTGAATGGTTTAAAACTTTCAAAATCAGAAGAGGAAAGGATAGTTGAGGAAACCCTTAAAAAAGTAGGATTATGGAATGAAGTTAAAGACTCTCTCCACAAAAGGGGGACTTTTCTTTCAGGAGGTCAACAACAAAGGTTATGTATTGCAAGGGCAATTGCCCTTTCCCCTGAAATTCTTCTCATGGATGAACCTACCTCTGCCCTTGATCCAATTTCAGCATCAAAAATTGAAGAACTTATTTTGAGCCTTAAG
The DNA here is from genome assembly GCA_964649495.1 of uncultured Clostridia bacterium. GTDB lineage: Bacteria > Acidobacteriota > Aminicenantia > JBFLYD01 > JBBIMS01 > JBBIMS01. The sequence continues at coordinate 6,474 of CAZYPR010000005.1, forward strand.
GAAAATTATACAGTTATAATTGTAACCCACAATTTACAGCAAGCTTCAAGGATTTCAGATTATACAGCATTTTTACTTTTAGGAGAAATAATCGAATTTGATAAAACTGAAAAACTCTTCACAGTCCCATCTGATCCGAGAACAGAAAATTATCTTTTAGGAAGATTTGGATAAGGAGGTAGAATGATTGAGGAAAAACTTAATATTTTAAAAGAAAAAATAATTGAAATGGCTGTGCTTGTTGAGTCAATGATTGAAAAAAGCATAAAAGGTCTTCTCCAAAAGGACAAGGACCTTCTTCATGAAGTAATAGAAAAGGACGAAAAAAGAGTAAATGATATGGAGATTGAAATAGAAGATATGGGAATGAAATTTATAGCCCTTTATCATCCTGAAGCTGAAGCTTTAAGAACATCTCTGATGGTGTTGCAGATAAATAATGACCTTGAAAGAATGGGGGATGAAGCAGTTAACATTTCTGAAAGTTCTCTATTCCTGATTGAAAGGCCACCAGTAAAGCCTTTAATCGATATTCCCCGAATGGCTGATATTACTATAAATATGTTAAAAGACAGCATAACTTCCTTTGTGGAAAGGAAACCTGAGCTGGCAAAGGAGATATGTGGAAGGGACGATCTGGTAGACTCTTTAAGGGATCAAATCCACAGAGAGTTAATAACCTATATGATGCAGGATCCATCAACAATTGAGAGAGCATTGCATCTTTTAAGAATTGCGAGAAGTCTTGAAAGAATAGCAGATCTTTCAACAAATCTTTGCGAAGATGTAATATTTATGGTGAAAGGGAAAGTAATAAAGCATCATAAAGAAGAGATTTGACAGCTTACTTGTCTTTCCAAACCTGTTTTTATTCCTCGTCTCGCCAATCTTTATTTGACAAAGAAGATCTCTTGTTTTAAATTTTAAACTGATGGGAGGAAAAAAATGAAAGAAGCGATTCTTGTAATAGATATGTTAAATGACTTTGTAAAGGAAGGAGCCCCGCTCGAGGTCCCTGATACAAGGAAAATAATTCCTTTTATAAAAGAAAAACTTGAAAACGCAAGAAAGAATGGAATCCCTGTAATCTATGTATGCGATGCCCATGAGCCTGATGACCCTGAATTCAGAAGATTTGGATGGCCGCCCCATGCAGTAAAAGGAACAAAAGGAGCTGAGATTGTCGATGAACTAAAACCAGAGGAGGGGGACACTGTAGTAGAAAAGAAGACCTATTCTGGCTTTTATAACACAAATCTTGATGAAGTTCTAAAGAGTCTTGGTGTGGATACACTGAAGTTAACAGGTTGCGTCACCCATATATGTATTCTTTTTACTGCTTCAGATGCATCTTTAAGAGGATATAATGTTGTGATTTTAAAAGATGGAATAGCGGGGCTATCGGTGGAAGATCACGAAGCGGGTTTAAGAATTATGAAAAATGTTATAGGAGCAAAGATTGAATGAAAAGAAAAAATTTCCATGTAGCAGATCCTGATGAGATAAAAAAAGGAGAGATAACAGATGTTTATTTTTTGAGGGCTAAGAGAATCCTTGAAGAAAAAGGAATAAATCCAGTTGTAAAAGCTGAGGTTATTGCGAAAGAACTTCCAAACAACTGGAAGTGGGGGATTCTTGCAGGTATTGAGGAGCTTTCCTCTCTTTTAAAGGGAATCCCTGTAAATGTTCGAGCAATGGATGAAGGAACTCTTTTCTATCCAAGTGAGCCAGTTCTTGAAATTGAAGGGAATTATCTTGATTTCTGTATCTATGAAACATCCCTTCTCGGTTTCCTCTGCCAGGCATCTGGAATAGCAACAAAGTCTGCAAGATTAAAAAAACTCGCAGGTGATAAACTTGTTGTAAGTTTTGGAGCAAGGAGAATCCATCCCTTCATAGCTCCAATGGTTGAAAGGAATGCATTCATAGGAGGGTGTGATGGTGTTGCTGTTATCAAATCTGCGGAAATTATAGGAGAGGATCCAATGGGCACAATGCCCCATGCCCTCATCTTGATTTTCCGCTCCACATTATCTGCAGTTAAAGCCTTCGATGAGATAATAGAGCCTGATGTAAAAAGGGTTGCTCTTATAGATACTCTTCAGGATGAAAAATTTGAAGCAATTGAGGTGGCAGAAGCTATGGGAGAGAAACTTTACGCAGTTCGTCTTGATACTCCATCTTCAAGGAGAGGAGATTTCAAAAAAATTATAGAAGAGGTAAAATGGGAGCTCTCCATAAGGGGGAAGGATAAAATAAAAATCTTTGTCTCAGGTGGGATCGACGAAGAAGATATAATCAATCTGAACGATGTTGTAGATGCATATGGAATAGGAACAGCAATTTCCAATGCTCCTGTGATAGACTTTTCCCTTGATATTGTGGAGATTGAAGGGGAGCCTTTTTCAAAGAGGGGGAAACTCTCGGGGAGCAAAAGAGTTTTGAAATGTAAGGATTGCGGAGAAAGAAAGATTGTTCCCAATAGAGATGGAAAATTTATATGCCAATGTGGTTCAGAAATGGAAGATTTACTAATTCCATTCATTGAAAAAGGGGATGTAAAGAAAGAATTGCCAACCCCTTCAAAAATAAGAGAATTTGTTCTTGAGCAGTTGAAAAATGTAAGCTTTTAGAGTAATCATTAAAGTAAAATTAGGGCTTTTCAAAAAATGGTTAGGAAATAAGAGCCTCCTTTAAAGGAAATAAAGGAGTTAAATCTATCCTAATGTTAGAAAAGTTAGGAAGATAAAAAGTTTGTTGAGCAATATCAATATATTGCAGAGCTGATGAGAAATGATATTATTGGTCATAATGACACTCGATACCATTATGAACGAATTAGGCGAAACAGTGGCTTTAATACTTTAAAAATATTAAAATAAATATGGTGAATAGATATGAAAACTAACCATAGAATAATCATCGGTGATTCAAGATGGATGAAGGAAGTTCCAGATGAATCCGTCCATCTTATCATCACATCACCACCCTATTGGAAAAATGGTCTTGCAGATGCAGATACTGTGATTGATTATGAATATAAGACAAGACTTTTAGAATATCTTAAAGGAGAAAATTATGACTAAAGAACAAAAATTCTATAATGCATTAAAAGAAATCTTTGTAGGTGCAAAGGTAGAAGGAGAATCTGGATACATCAATTTGATGAGGATTAAATCAAGATATTATGAAAAAGGTGTATTTCCGAAACTTCAAAAGGATATAGAATCTGCATTAAAGCCGTTTCTAGATTTTAGAGAAGAGCTTTTTGATATGAACTACATGTTAGAAAATTTTTTTGGAAAAAACTTTTGCCACCAAAAGGAAGACATTGGATGATTAGTCAAGAAAAAATAGATGAACTTATTAAAAAAGGGAGATTAGAATAAACGAGAACAAAACTTATATAGATTTGCAAGGTAATATAGTTAAGGGCGAACCTGAAATGTTGCAAGCAGAATTTTCGATTTTAGATTCTAATTGGACTGATATTCAATCATATTTATCAAAATATAAACATATCTGAGATACTTTCAAATCTGCTTGGCAAGTGGATAAAGAAGATTACTACTGAATATGTTGAGTTGGAAGATGGAGAGAGGATAAATCTAAAAGAACTGGATTATAAAATCATTAAACCATTAATTTGGTGGTGAAAATGAAGAATTTAGAGCAATTAAAATTAAAAGATTTTGAGAGAAAGGCATTAAAAGAACTAAAGCAAAAGATAAAAGAGAAATTTCCAGATGCTGAAATCATACTTTATGGCTCAAAAGTAAGGGGAGATTTTGATGAAGAATCTGATATTGACTTATTGATTCTTATAGACGGACCAGTAAATAGAGAAGTAGAGGAAGAGATATCAAAAATTGCTTATGAAATTGAACTTAAGTATGATGTTGTTTTTGGGAAGGTAGTAGAGAGCAAGAATTTCTGGAACTCAAAATTGGCTAAAGCAATGCCTTTTCATCAAAATGTTGATAAAGAAGGTGTAATATTATTATAAAATAGTATGGATAGAGAAAACGCAAAGAAAATAATCAAAATATTACTTACCGATGATGGTGGATGTGAATATTGTGTCTCGGATTTGCTTGATTTATTCCCAAAAGAATTTCCAGAATACAAAGAACTTGTGAAACTACTTTTAAAGAAACATTTGGTAAAAACCTTGACGATTTTATTAATGAGAAGAGTGTAAGATAACTATGCCAAGAATATTTTTACAGGAAATAATTGAAGATTTAAGATTTGAAGATTTACCTGTTAATTGGACTTCTTTTGATTTTGAAAGCTTTTCAAAGAGCAAAAAACTTTGGGATTATCAGCAGGATGCATTGAAAAATGCAATAAAAGTTTTGTGGAAGTATTTTGAGGATTTTGTTGATTATAAAGAAGGTGAAAAGTTAGAACTAAATCAAGAGAGAAAACAAAAGTTCTTTAAATGGTATAAAGATAACGGATTAGATGAAGATTTAGATATTAATTTAGATAAGAGGAAAAGGAACATCTACAACCTTCTTACAGGATATTATCCTCAAGAAGATGGAAAAATCTCTTATAAGCATTTAATCAATCGTATGTGCTTCTGGATGGCAACGGGGAGTGGAAAGAGCCTTGCCTAACACAGGTTTATATCGTATACTTAAAAATTATAATTTAGTTTACAGGACTTACCCTGAAAGGGGGTGAGAAAAATGGTTAAAGAGATAGAAAATGTATGGAGGTATACTATGAAAAAGATACTTTTTTATAGTATGCTTTTCTTTCTCCTATTTTCTGGTATTACTCCTGCACAGGAAGATTATCCAGGCAGCAAGGACCATCCCATTATCAGTCGCTATCCTGGCTCACAGATAGTCCATTATTCACAAAAACAGTTTGATGAGTATTATCTGCTTACAGGGTCTATAAAATCAAGTTCGGACAAAGATATTCAAAATGCCAGAAAGATAAGACTTGAAGGAAAAGTTACAAAAATCACCTATGAGGCACCAAAGGATAGGAGCAATTTTGAGGTTTATAAGAACTATGAGCAAGCCCTTGAAAAAGCAGGTTTTAAGATACTATATAAAGGTAAGGGCAATGAAATAAGGGGGGTTCCCAGTTTTCTTCACAAAATGAACCGCGAGTACACGGGAAGCTGGAGTGACCCTGATATATACCCCTGGTTTTACCTCTCAGCAAAATCGCTTGATGATAAATACTTTATCTCCCTTTATGTGCATGGCAGTAAGCCTGTAGTTGTCCTTGCCGTGGTGGAGCCAGAACAAATGCAGACAGGGCTTATTACAGCAAAGATGATGGAAAGACAGATTTCCGAGACAGGCAGGGTTTCAATTTACGGAATATACTTTGACTTTGACAGTGCGGAGATAAAACCAGAATCAAAACCAACACTTGATGAGATAGCAAAACTCCTGAAGGAAAGCCCAAAACTCAAACTCTATGGGGTTGGACATACTGACAATGTTGGAGGACTTGAATATAATATAAATCTATCAAAGAGAAGGGCTATGAATGTGGTGAAGGAACTTGTTGAAAAATACGGCATAGAAAAAAGTAGACTTACACCCTTTGGAGTTGGTCCCCTTTCACCTGTAGCCTCAAACAGGACCGAAGAGGGCAGGGCAAAAAATAGACGGGTTGAACTTGTTGAACAATAAATCAAAGGAGGATAATTTATTACAGAAAAGTTGGTCGTGCTCCACTTGAGTGTTAAATTAATAGATGTAACCACGGATTTGATGGATTAAAACAAACCTCAACGATGATATTATGAAAGATAAAAAGAAATAGCAAAACTGATTTACGATGAGTTGAAAAAAGGAAATATTAAATCAACTTTAGCAGTAATTTCAAAGGAACTTGAGAAGGAGAAAACCGATAAACTCCAATTTACCAAAACACCTTTACTTAACTCAATAGGGCAAGAATTGAGCAATTCTCTGATTAAAGAGGATTGGAAGTTTGAAAGACTGATGGAAATGTGGAGGGAAGGTAAGAGAGACGTAAGGTTGATTGTAATAAGCGCTTTGGAAAGGATAAGCAGGAAGGATTATGAAAATACAAAGGAATTTGCTCTTGAGATTCTTGATGAAATATCAGATTGGGAGATTTGCGATCAACTGGCTTTAAGAGTAATTGTAAATTTAGCAGTTCAAAACCAAAAAGAAATATTCTCTTTGATGCAAGAATGGATAAAATCCAAAAACAAATGGCTCAGGAGATTAGCAGTAGCCACAGTTCCACCATATATAAGAGCAAGAAAAACAGAGTCAAAAGCTTGTTTAGAATTTTGTATAGAACAATGAAAGAGGAAGATAAAGATGTTAAGAAAGCAATTGGATGGGCTTTGAGAGAGATTACAAAGAAAGATTCAAAATCAGTTTCTGAGTTTTTAGAGAGGTGGGCTAAAGTTGAAAATAAAAACACTAAATGGATTATCAAGGAAGGAATGAAGAAATTATCAAAGGAGCAACAAGAGGAATTAAAATCTTTGATTAATAAAGGAATAAGATTATGAAACAAATGCTGATCAACCATAAACTTGTGGCATATTGTGGACTTTACTGTGGGGACTGCTTTTTCTTTAAAAGAGAGATTGCTGATTTAGCCAGAGATTTAAGAAAGAAGTTAAGAGAAGCAAAACTTAAGCAAACATACAAGGAATTTTCAAATTTTGCAAAGGAATTCAAAGATTTTCCAGTCTGTTATGAAGTTTTAGGTGCGATGGTTAAAATGCGCTGTAAGAGTTGTAGGAAGGGCGAAGAACCTCCGTTCTGTATTAACAAATATTTTTTATCATTGAAAACCCTAAAAATCATAGTGCCTAAAAAGCTGGGAATTTAGGAATTTATTTTTTCTTCTTCAATTGCTCAATTAAATTTTTTATTGTCTCAACCTGAGGGTCATCAGGACTCAGCTCAATAAATTTCTCGAAATATTTAATTGCCTCTTCATAATTATTTTTGTTTAGATAAGCAAACCCAAGTTTTAGATAAGCAAGTGACCACTCAGGTTTTATTTTTGCCGCAAGGGTATAATATTCGATCGCATGTTCAACTTGACCTGCCTGAAAGAAAATTTCAGCAACATTGTAAGCAAGAGCATGGTCAGTGGGATAAATATCAATAGCATTCTTTAAATATTCTTGTGCCTTTTCATAGTTATTCTGCATCATGTATATCTCTCCAATACTTGCAAGAGCCTTCGCCGCATTCTCATCTCCTTTTAAATCTGCTTTTTCAGACTTTATTTTTTCGAGAACAGAATTATATTCAGTAATTGCCTTATCATACTCTTTCATCTCTCTGTAGCAATTTCCTATATTAAGCCTAACAGGGTAAAGGGAAGGATTCTTTTCAAGGAATTCCTGAAACAAAGCAAGTGCACTAGTGTAATTCCCTTGGTCATAAAGATTATTTGCTTCTAAAAAAAGCTCCCTCGATTTTTCATCAAGTCCTGTGGGTTCTCCAGTTTCCTTGACCGCCTGCAAAGTTATTTTTATTGGAGGATTTTTGAACTGGCTTACCATAATTTCCATTATTGTATTGTGAAAACCCTCTTTTGATGCAGTTATTCTGAAAACGCCAGTTCCAAGACCTGCAACTGCCCAGTTACCTTTTTTGTCTGACTTAGTGCTTGTTTTAAAGTTAAAATCCTTTGCCTCAACAAGAATTTCAACTCCATCTACAGGTTTCCCACTCTCATCAACAACTGTTCCAAAAATTCTTCCCATCCCCCTTCCTTCCTGAGCGGAAAGAAAAGGGGTAAGAATAATTATTGAACAAAGAGCAAAAATCACTCTTTTCATCTCCAACTCCTCTAATTTTTGAATTAAGCTATTATATTATCTCAAAATCGACAAATTCCACAAGTTCCTTTTCTGAAATTTTATCCTTTATCTTTATCTCTAACCTGTATTTTCCTGGCTCAAGATTTTTTCCTTCTTCTTTCTGAAGAGGGATCTGGTGGCTTATAAATGGTAGCTCAAAAGAATAGGGCGCAAATTTAATTACATCCTCATCGCCTTTTTTTACATTGTAAGTTACTTCAATATTGAATTTTTTAGGGTCATTGGGATTTAAGGAACAGCCATAAATGAAATAGAATATGTCAGGAATCTCTCCCACTGAAAAGACATTGTCAATTTTTGGTTCTAATTGAAGAGAGGAGTAAATAAAATAATCTTTGTGCACAACAGGAGGAGTCTCAGGAGAAGGGAGTTCTTTTAAAGATTTTATAAAGAAAACAGGAGAGAGGGCAAGACTCTCTTTGAAACCAAGTGGAGCGGGAAGTGTAAAGGGGTAGTTAAATATTCCAATTAATTTAAGGTCAAGGGAAGTAATAGCCATTGATAGAAGATATTTTCCCTCTGGAATTATTGTGCAAACTGTATATGTTGAAACATCATCAGGCTTTTCACCAGCCTCCCAGTTAAGCTCAACAGGAACATACTGTTCTTTGAAAGGAACTGGAGTTTCTCCCTCTAATTTGTAAAACCATAAAAAAATATTGAATTTTGAACTGGAAACTTTACTGAAATCAATCCCTTTCTTTCTCTCCTTCTCTGAAAAAGGAAGTATCATCAGGTCCTTATTTTTTGCTTTGAAAATAAAGATTATGAAGTTCTGATCCTGAGCGGGAAGATAGAGGCTTTTTACAATGGAAAAAGGAACATCATTCTTTCCTGTTCCTTTTTTAACCGCTTCTTCCATGACCTGTTTCACCTGCTTTGGTATATAAATCTTCTCCTTTGGCTTCTCTTTTCCTTCAAGAAAAGATGAAGAAAAAATGAGAGAAAATGAAAAAAGAACCATTAATAGAACTTTTAATAGTTTCATAAATCCTCCTTCTTGGGCTAAACTCTTTTTATTTAATTTCATCTATCTTCTTCTTTATATCTTTTTGGTCGGAATTCAACTCAAGGGATTTTGTAAAGTAAAATTTAGCATTTTTTAAATCTCCTATCCGCCAGTAGCACTCTCCAAGAGCATTTAAAAGATTAATATTCTGGCCATAATGGGATAGGGCAGAATTGTAAGCCTTTATTGCTTCCTCAAAATTTCCTTTTTTCCTGTAAGCTTCGGCAATAAGGAAATATGTATCGTATTTAACATTTTTTTTAATATAGAATGAATAAAGAGTGGAAATTACATCATCGCTTCTTCCGAGTTTATCTAAAACCCTTGCAAGGGAAAGAGCAAAATCTTCGTTGTTTTTATATAATTCGTAAACCCTCTTCAATCTAACAAGGGCCTGCTCAAAATTACCTTTGTTGAAAAACTGATTTCCTAAAACATAATCAATGTAAGAACTATCCCACGGAACTCCCTTGTAATAATAAACAGGTCTTGGAACAGCAGGAAGATGGGTTAATTGTAAATTGACATATTCAGATAGAATCTCATTACCTCTTTCATCTAATAAGCTAACTTTTACTTTATACAGGGATGGCAAAAATTCTGAAAGAGGAATCTCTTGATATAAATAAGTCTCTGCATTAACTCTCCGTAGATCCCTTTTGAATTCTCTAATACTCTTTCCATTATCAATAATTGAAATCAGAAGCGTGTAATCTTTACTGCTTTCGAGCCCTGAAAATTGAAGGAATACTCCCATACTCTCTGAGCGTGAAAAGACTCCATCCACCTCAGGAAGAAAAATAGTCTCCTCCAACTGAAAAGGTCTTAATATTCTATTGCCTGAACTCAGAGCTTTTTTCGCATAATACAAAATAAAAGAGTCTATTCTTGGAAGTAAAACAGACTCAGGGATTGATATTTCGATTTCAAAGGTGCTGAATTCCTTAGAGACAGTGTTTTTCATAATGAGACTGAATTTATAATTTCCAGGGATAATAGGGAAAAGGTCCGAAATTATTAAGGGTTTATTTCCTATCTCTTTCATTTTCTCATCATCAAAGTCAAAGGAGTACTCCTTTTCAAACTGGTAAATTGTATTATTTTTTAAATCATATACTCTTCCATTAAGAACGACCCTTGCAAAAATCTTATCTTCGTATTTGTGAAAGGTAAATTTCTTCGGCTCAATAAGATAATGAACAAAATAAATTCCGTCCTTCTTTATTATTTTTACAAGAAAAGATGATTCAACATAATTTGCAGTGTAGTCTACTTCCACAATGTCTTTGTATCTCAAAAAATCTCTTGCATACTTATCGCTTACAAGTTTTTGGGGGAAGGATTGAACATTGGCAAGAAGAATCTCCGAAGCCATAGAAGGAGTATTTGTTGGAGAGGATGCCTCGCCTGGGATTAAAGAACGAGCTACATTGGCAACTATCGAATTTATTCTAAAGAGCTTCTCCAAAGCTTCTTCGTATCCTGTGTAATAATCCTTATAAGCTTCTAAAAGCAAAGCCTGAGGACCATCATTTATCGGGCTGTAAAGCTTAAAATCACTGCTCACACTTTCCTTGTAAAATACTATGTTAAATGCTGGAGGTAATCCTGGAAAATTTTCGTTCTGATAAAACCATATCTCCACATCTCTGAAATCTTTGTTGTTGATATAACTTTCGATGCTTTTAGGTTCGCCAAGAATTATGTATATTTTCCCCCTGTCCGTCATCCATCCTGGTTTTCCAAATTGAAACCTTTTGTTGGCATATTCAATCCTTCTATAATGTTCTATTTTAAATTCATTCTCAGGAGTTTCAGGAATCGGATCTCTCTGTTTCCAGAAAGCCTCAATAAAAATATCCCTTTCCCTATCAGTCTGTAGCTGAAGGAATACCTCCTTTTCCGCCTTTGTAATAATATAAACAACTTCCTCCTCAAGCCATCTCTTATATTTGGGAGGAAGCTCATTTTCTGCCTTGGAAATGAGAGGTGTAAGAAAAATTAAGAAGGATAAGGGAAAAAGAAATTTTCTCATATAATATTATACGATTTTTTGGAATGAAAAAAAATTTGCCGAATGCATTTCAAAATTTACAATTTAGTGGGAATAATTGAATATTATGTGTGTATAATAATATAGAAATGGGAGAATTATCAGAGAATGATTTTGTCCTGAGGGCAAAGAATGGAGATAAATCAGCCTTTGAGGCACTTGTCCTGAAATATCAGAGAAAGATTTATTTTTTGTGCTACAGGATGACCAATGACCATGATACTGCTGATGACCTTGCTCAGGAAACATTTGTGAAGGCTTATTTTATGTTAAAGGCTTTCCGTGATGGAGAACCCTTTTATCCATGGCTAAGAAAAATTGCAGTGAATCTCACCCTGAACCATTTCAGAAGAAAAAGAAGAGAGGTTTTTATGGGAGAATCTCTGATAAAAGAAAATGAAATTTTTAATCAAGCCAGTGAGAATAGGAATTATCTTTACGATGAGGAATTAATAAGGGAAAAATTGGATGAAGCAATAAAGAATCTTCCTGTTGAACAGAGATTGGTTTTTATCTTGAGATACCATGAAAAACAGAGCTATGAAGAAATTTCAAAGGCATTAAAAATCCCCCCTGGAACAGTTATGTCTCGATTGAAAAGAGCAAGGGAAAAACTTAAATCTACCCTCTTAAATTATTTAAAAGGAGGACTCTATGAGACACAGAAAGATTAAACCTTTGCTCGGAGCCTATTATGATGGTGAACTTAAAGAAAAAGAGAGAGTTATTGTAGAAAGACATCTTGAAGAGTGTGAAGAATGTCGTTCGGAGCTTAATTTTCTAAAGAAAATTGAAGAAATCATTATAGATAAAAAATATGAGCCTGGGGAATATTATTGGGCTTCATTTCCTGAAAGAGTCAAGGAAAGAATTTCAAAGAAGGAAAGCGAGTTTTTAAAAAAAGCAAAGACTTCTATTTTAAAAAATATTTTTCTAAGACCTGTCTCAATGAAATTAGCGGGAGTAATTGCTTCAATTACAATAATAGTTATAGTAAGTATTTTTTATTATGAGTTAAAATTGCCTTTTGAAATTCCATCCCCTGAGAAAAAGCCTGTTTTATTACAGAAAAACGCAAAATCAGAAGAGCTTAAAAAAGAGATTTACAGTAAAGAGGTTCCCTCTTTTCCTATCCTTCAGCAGAAGGATAAGGAGAAAGAGCCTACAATTCTTTCGCAGGAAAAAGGATTATCAGAAACAAAAAAAGGAGAGTCGCAAGAAAAAAGTTTAGGACTAATGGCTACTGAGGAAGAATTATTCTTAGAAAGAAAAGAGGAGATGAAAATTCGAAGAATTCCGATGACAAAAAGTTTATCAGAGGAAACCTCAGAAGAAGAAAAAATATATCAGGAGGGCTTGAGACTCCAGCAAGAGGGAAGATATGATGAAGCATTAAAAAATTATCAGTATATTCTTTACAATTATCCTTCTGGAAAAAGAGCACCTAACGCACAATTCCAGATTAATACAATCTCATCCTTCAAATTGAAGAAATTTAATGAAAATTCTCTGCGGCAGATTATAAAATCATGGGAAAAATTTATTGTGGAATATCCTGATAGCGAATTTATTCCCTCGGCAAAAAGAAATCTAACAGTAGCTTATTATCAACTTGCGATTTTAACGATGAATAAAGAGGATATTGAAAAGGCTATAAATGCTCTAAAGGATTTCTTAAAATTACCCACAGACGAGAGAGACAAATTTGAAGGAATGCTGGAAGAATTGAAAAAATTGAAATAAGAAAGGTATAAATTTTTTAACTTTTCTCCCTTGTTGCTTTCCCTGCAAGTTTTGCTTCCTCGTTCATCTCTGGAATATTTTCAATTTTCTTGTGTATTAAAAATATAAAGAAAAAATAGGAGGTTAAAAAATGAAAAGATTTTTATACGTTTCATTGACAATTCTTCTTTTGCTCTCTTCTTTCTCTTTCTCAAAGAAGAATAGCGAAAATGTAATGAAGGAGTTTGTAAAATTAATCAGAATCAAAGAACCAATTTCTCACAAGAATCTTACAATCTTTCCTCTAATTTTAGAAAAGATCACAGGAGAGGGAAATATCCTCACTCAGGAAGAAGCTATAAAATCAGGTTATTTAAGAATTTACGAAAAGGAAAATGCTGAAGTCAATACAGTAATTGTCGAAAATATTTCTAAATCTTACATATTCCTTATGTCAGGAGAGCTACTCTCAGGCTGTAAGCAGGACAGAATGGTTGCCTATGATACTCTTATTCCACCAAAGAGCGGAAGATTTCCTTTGAGTGTTTTTTGCACAGAGAAAGGTAGGTGGATTCATAAAAGTGAGACTTTCAAGAGTCTTCCTTTTACTGCTAATCCAAAAATGAGACAGGTGGCGATGGAGACAGAGAGTCAGGAGAGGGTATGGGCAGAAGTTTCGAGGAAGAGGGAAGAGCTAAAGGCAGAACCTTCTGAAACAGAAGCTTTTCAGCACATTGTTAAAGACAAAAAGGTTGAAAAAGAAGTTGAGGACTATGTTGAAAGCATTGATAAAATTTTTCCTTTTTACAAAGAGAAAAATTTAACAGGAGTTGTTGTGACAATTGGAGATGATATTATTTGCATGGACATATTTTATCATCCAGAGCTTTTTAAAAAATTATGGCGAAAACTTCTGCATGGCTATGTTCTTGATTCTATAGGGAAAAAGAAAAATATGAGAGAATTGCCAGTGAAGAGAATTGAAGAATTCATATCAGAGATTCTCGAAGCTAATATCTATTCTGGAGAGACAGATGGCGAGGGAGAAGCTCTGAGAATTGAATCTAAAAAAGTAAGCGGAACTGCTCTCACATTCGAGAATTTTGTAATTCATCTCCAGTTATTCCCAAAAGCACCCTTATAAGAGGTGGGTCGATTCTCTCTAAGAGGATTCGAAATTTAAAAAGCAAAAATAAAAGAGCTTTAAGGTTTTAGCAAATTCCTAAGAAATACTCTTCAATTGACGGAAATTTTCAAAACTGATATTATAAAATTGATGGTGAGCGTAGCTCAACTGGTTAGAGCACTGGACTGTGGATCCAGATGTTGGGGGTTCGAGTCCCCTCGCTCACCCCATTGATTTGACTTCATAACCTTTAAACAGATTGAAAAGAAATAAATTTATAAGCGGATTCAGAAACTGGAAGAAAGAAATAAAAAAATATTTTAGGCTCGTAAGGAAGAATGCATTAAGTTCGGTTCCCTTGTATGCTTTTCACGGTTTAGGAGTGGCTTCTTTTAGTGGTTTTATCAATGCTATTTCTTTAATGATTTTCTTCTTCTGGAACTGGAGGAGGTTCTGGAGGGAGAGCAAGATAAAAAATTAAATTAAAAAATTTAAAAGGGAAAAAATAGGTGTAAGCTGAGTAGTTGCTGGCTTAGCTTGCGAATTATTTATAAATTGCAACCGCTGCCACGATTGCTAATATAGTTAAACCTATATAAATTGAAAATATACTCTTTATCTGTTATCATTTGCAACGAGGAGAGAAAGATGAGAAGATGGATTTTTATATTTCTTTTAATTTTAATTCCATCAATTTTTTTGGCTAATGGTTTAAAACCCGCTCATACCTACTCCATTGTTGCCTATGACCCTGAGACAGGACAACTTGGTGTAGCGGTTCAATCCCACTGGTTTTCTGTTGGCTCAATAGTTCCGTGGGTTGAAGCAGAAGTGGGTGCGGTAGCTACCCAATCCTTTGTAGAAGTCTTATATGGTCCTCTTGGAATTGAACTTATGAGAGCAGGAAAAAGTGCGGAGGAAGCTCTTTCAGCTCTTCTAAAGGCAGATTCAAACGAATCGGTGAGGCAGGTTGCAATGGTTGATGCGAAGGGAAGGGTGGCAGTTCACACAGGGAGTAAATGTATTCCAGAAGCTGGTCATTATGTAGGAAAAAATTACTCCTGTCAGGCAAATCTTATGCTTAAAAATACAGTCTGGAAAGCAATGGCTTATGCCTTTGAAAACACAAAAGGAGAGCTTGTGGACAGATTGATGTCAGCACTGGAAGCGGGTGAGGAAGAGGGAGGAGATATAAGAGGTAGACAATCTGCAGCCATAATCGTTGTAAAAGGAAAGAGTTCGGGAGTATGGTGGAAGGATAGACTCTATGACCTTAGGGTTGAAGACCATCCAGAGCCCTTGAAAGAACTGAAAAGACTGATAAGACTTGCAAAAGCTTACAATTTTATGAATGCGGGTGACGAATTTCTTTCCCAAAACAGAGTGGAAGATGCTCTAAGAGAATACACAAAAGGTATGGAGCTATACTCGGAAAATCCTGAGATGATTTTCTGGCCCGCTGTTACCCTTGCTTCCATCGGAAAAGTTGAGGAGAGCTTACCCCTCTTCAAAAAAGTATTCTCAATAGATTATAACTGGGCAATTCTTCTTCCAAGACTTGCAAAGGTTGGACAATTTCCTGACGATGAAAATTTGATTAAAAAGATTCTTTCCCTTGCGCCTAAAAAATAAAAAGGAGGAGGACCCCATGAAAAGAATTTTTTTTATTTTTTTAATTTTTGGTTTAACTCTTTCCTTTTTATTTGCTGAAAAGAAAACACTTACTTTCGACGATTTTATCAAAATAGGTAGGGTTTCAGACCCTCAGATTTCCCCTGATGGGAAGTTACTTGCGTATGTGGTGACATATCTTTCAAAAGAAACAAACACATCCAACTCCGACATATGGATTCTTACTGAGAATAAAGAAAAAATTCAAATCACAAGGAGCCCCCGAGCTGATTTCCATCCAAGATGGAGTCCTAATGGAAAAGAGCTTTATTTTATTTCAGCAAGAGAATCTTCACCTCAAATTTACAAAATCAAAATTGGTGGTGGAGAGCCTGTCAAAATTTCGGATGTTTATCTCGGAGTCTCATCCTTTGTTATTTCTCCTGATGGAAAAAAAATAGCATTTGTATCCCAGACATATCCCGATTGTAAAGATGATAAGTGCAATAGGGAAAAGGAAGAGGCAAAAGAAAAGAGCAAATCAAAGGTTAGAATATACGATGGATTGCTATTCCGTCACTGGAACAACTGGAGGGATGAGAAAAGAAATCATATTTTCATAATGGATTCAGACGGAGGAGAAGCTAAAGATTTGATTAAGGGTAATTACGATGCTCCTCCGGTTGCCCTTGGAGGAAATCCCGACTATTCATTCTCTCCTGATTCAAAGGAAATCGCTTTTACAATGAATAAAGATTCTGTAGTAGCAATTTCAACAAACAATGATGTTTTTGTAATCCCCATTGAAGGTGGTGAGCCAAGAAAAATTAGTGTTGGAAAAGGTAATGATAACCAACCTTTATACTCTCCCGATGGAAAATACATCGCATTTCGCTCCATGAAAAGACCCGGATTTGAGGCAGACAGAGAAATACTATTCCTTTATGAAAGAGGGACAGGGAAGCATATTCCTTTGACTGAAAATCTTGATAGGTCTGTTGACGAAGTTGTCTGGTCTTCTGACTCAAAAAATATCTATTTTACAGCTGAGGATAAAGGTTATAAACCTATTTATAGAGTGAATATTGATGGAAAAATTGATAAAATCCTCGATAAAGTTTTTGTTTCCCAGGTTCGACTTTATCAGGATAATAAATTTTACTTTTTAAAACAAAGTATAAATAAACCTCCTGAAGTTTTTGCATGGACTGAAGGAGAAGACCTCCTTCAACTAACCCATGTCAATGACGAACTCCTTAAAGATATAGAAATGAATCCTGTGGAGGAGTTCTGGTTTAAGGGAGCAAAAGGAAGAAAAGTTCATGCTTTAATGGTAAAACCTCCGAAATTTGACCCTTCAAAAAAATATCCCGCTGTATTCCTCATTCATGGTGGTCCTCAGAGCTCATGGACAGACTCATTCCATTTCAGATGGAACGCCCAGATGTTCGCTTCTCCTGGATATGTTGTCATAATGATTAACTTCACAGGAAGCACTGGGTACGGACAAAAGTTCACAGATGATATTTCTGGAGACTGGGGAGGAGCTCCATTTGAAGACATAATGAAAGGAGTTGAGTTTGCATGCAGATTTCCATTCGTTGACAAAGAAAGAATTGCTTCTGCTGGTGCATCATACGGAGGATATATGATTAACTGGATAGCAGGGCACACAGATATCTTCAAATGTTTAATATCCCATGCGGGAGTTTACAATCTTGAAAGTATGTATGGTGCAACAGAGGAGCTCTGGTTTCCTGAATGGGAATTTAAAGGGACTCCATGGACAAACAGAAAACTTTATGAGAAATTTTCTCCCCATAAGTATGCCCAAGATTTCAAGACTCCTACTCTTGTTTCCCACGGTGAACTTGATTACAGAGTTCCTGTAACAGAGGGACTTCAGTTCTACACAACTTTGCAGAGGAAGGGTGTTCCCTCAAAACTGGTTTATTTCCCTGATGAAGACCACTTTATTTCAAAACCAAAAAATGCTGAAATTTGGTGGAAAGAGGTTCTTGGATGGCTCGAAAAATATCTGAAGGAATAAGATGAAAAAGAAAAAATCCTGAAAAATGAAGAGAGTATTACCATTAATTCTATTATCTTTCTCTGTTTCTTTTCTTTGGGCTGATAATCTCGAGATACTGAAAAATAAGACCACCAAAAAAATTTTAGAAATTTGCGATAGAATTGATGGAGTTTCAGGAGTTGCAGTAAAGGATTTAAAAAATGGGTTTACTATTCTTTTAAATGAAAATGAAGTTTTTCCTCAGGCAAGTTCAATAAAGATTTCTATTCTTTTTGAAGTTTTCAAAGAAGTCGAAGAGGGAAAGCTGAGTTTTGATGAGTTCATAGAACTGAAAAAAGATTGGAAAGTAGGAGGAAGCGGTATACTTCAGCATTTAGGTGAGCCCTCCATTTCAGTCTCAATAAAAGACCTCTGCACCCTTATGATAGTTCTTTCCGACAACACAGCAACAAATATCCTTATTGAAAGGATAGGAATCGACATAGTAAATAAAAGGCTTGAAGCTCTTGGATTGAGAAATACTAAATTGAAGAGAAAAATGATGGATTTTTTTGCAGTAAGAGAAGGAAGAGAAAACATTTCTACTCCTTTTGAGATGATGAATCTTCTTGAAAAAATATGGAAGGGAGAAATTTTGAAAGAACCCCTGAGAAGTGAATTCTTTAAAACCCTTTCTATTCCAAAGGACTCATATATAAAAAAGGGAGTTCCAGAAAATGTTCCAGTTGCTTCCAAGCCGGGTGCTCTTCCCCGTGTTCGATGTGAGTCAGGCATTGTCCTTCTCGATGGAAGGCCTTATATTATCTGCGTGATGACATCATTTCTGAGAAGGGAAGAGGATGGAGAAAATCTAATTACAGAAATATCAAAATTTCTTTTTGAATTTTTTCTCACTATTGAAAAATCTACACCATACGGAAGAGGATTGGATTAATGATAACAAAAATTACACAGGTTAACAAAAGATTCTATCTAGGAGGATATAACATGTATAAGAAAATTTTATCTTTACCCTTTATTTTTTCTTTATTACTATTTCCAGAAATAACATTTTCTGAAGAGCTGAATATGAAGGAAGGTTTATGGGAGATAACAATAAAGATGGAGATGGAAGAAATGCCTATGGAAATGCCTGCTCATACTATTAAACAATGCATAAAAAAGGAGAATCCTATCCCCAAGTTTGAAGAGAATGAAAAAGACTGTAAATTTACAATGAAAGAGACAAAGGGAAATATCATAACATGGGTAGCAGAATGCAAAAATGAGGAAGGGAAAATAATAATGAAAGGAAAAATAACTTACAAAGGAACTACCTTTGACGGAGTTGTTGAAGTCAAGGAGAATGATAAAATAATAATGAAGGAAAAGCTTTCAGGAAAATGGCTCGGAGAGTGTAAATAAAAAGATGGTTAGAAGATTGGATTTGGAAATTTAAGTCTATTCTTCCTCTGTTATCTCGTCAGTAATCTCGTTTATGTCGGTTTTTTCATAAGGAAAATACTCTGACAGTTTTTCTCCTGTCATTTTAATCGCATTTATAATACCTTCAGCGAAATTACCTTCTTTAAAATTTTTCTCCATTTCCAAGGCAATATCTTTCCAGAAATTTTCAGGGACTTTTTTGTCAATCCCCTCATCAGCAATTATTGCAAACTTTCTCTCAGCAGTGGAGATAAAAAATAGAACTGCATTCTTTCTCAAAGTCTTATAAAGCCCCAATTTAAAGAAGGCTTCTTTACCCTTCTCAAAAATGTCTCCCTTTGTCTTTCTTACAAGATGGACCGCGATCTCTCCAGTGGTTTTCATTTCCGCTTTTTTGATCTCCTGTAATATTTTTTCCCTTTCCTCCTTTGTAAAAAAGTTCTTTGGATTAGGACCCCTTCTCATTACCAGCTTCCTGTTGCTCCACCCCCTCCAAAACTCCCACCCCCACCCGAAAAACCACCTCCCGAGCTCCATCCCCCCCCCCCCCCCCCAAAACCCCCCCCCCCCCCGGAAAAACCACCTCCAGAGCTCCATCCCCCACCCCAAAAGGTTGAACTTCTATGCCATTCCCCTTTTGAGCGAGTGTAAGTCAAACCATAAGAGCTCCTCGCAAAAAACCACAATAAACAAAAAATAATTATAATTATAAAAAAAGAAATCAGAACGGATATGATTTCTACACTTTTCCCTTGCTCAAATTTGTATTCTCCACCAATTGTCTTAATCAGAGAATCCACTCCTGCTCTCAAACCACTAAAATAATCAGAATTTCTGAAGTGTGGGACAATTTCTCTATCGATTATCTGCCTTGCTGCGATATCAGGGACAGCCCCTTCAAGTCCATAACCAACTTCAATTCTAATCTTCTTCTCCTCAAGAGCGACAAGAATTATTATTCCGTTATCCTTCCCTTTCTGCCCGATCTTCCATTTCTCGGCAAGTCTTATTGAAAAATCCTCAATGTCCCATCCTTCAAGGGAATTGAAAATTGCAATCACAATTTGATTAGTGGTCTCTCTTTCATAATTTGAGAGGATTGTCTCAAGGGCTGAAATCTCTTCTGGTTTAAGGACTTTTGCGTAATCAGAAACCCTTCCAAGCGGTCTTTCCGGGATTTCAATGGAATAAAGATAAGAAAAAAATTGAAGGATCAAGAAGAGATGAAATTTCTTAAATCTCATTAAAACCTAACTTCTGGAGGTTTTTCAGCTCCTGCAATCGCTTTGAAATACTCCTTTTCTCTGAAATTTCCAAGACTTGCAATCAAGTTGTTGGGAATCCTTTTTATGTAAGCATTGAAATCCATAACAGTTTCATTGAATCTCCTTCTTTCTACTGCAATTCTGTTTTCAGTTCCTTCGAGCTGAGTCTGGAGGGCTATAAAATTTTGATTGGCTTTCAATTCAGGATATCTCTCAACTACTACAAGAAGCCTGCTGAGAGCACTGGAAAGGGAATCCTGAGCCTGCACGAACTTTGAGAAAAGCTCAGGATTTTCAATTATTTCCTGCCCTACTTTAATCTGTCCTACAGATGCCCTTGCTCTTGTCACTTCCTCCAGAACCTCCTTTTCAAACTCCATATATCCCTTTACAGTATTAACAAGATTTGGAATTAGATCCGCTCTTCTCTGATACTGATTTTCAACCTGAGACCATGCCTCTCTTACTTTCTCATTCTTTTTAACCATAATATTATAAACTGAAACACCCCAGACTATTAGAAGAAAAACAAGTAAACCTGCAATTAAAAACCCAAGTTTTTTCATTTTTACTCCTTAATATAAAATGTTAATAAGATAATGGTCTAAAGTCAAATTTAAAAATTTTTGATGAGATAAATAATGCTTGCAAAAAACTCACACTAAAAAGCTAAAAAGTTTGTAATTTTTTATTTTATTTCCAAACATTCTTAATCTCTAAATTATTTCAGTAAGCCTTTTCAAGAATTTTTATAATACCCTCTCTGTTCAGCTGAGGGAAATTGGCAAGATAATTTTTGCCCATCCCGCTTATTCTTACTGCATCATCAGCAATTCTTTCAAATGATTCTTTTTTCACACCCAAATCCCTTAATCTTGTCAACATACCTATTTTCTCAAGCCATTCAACCATTCTTCTAATTGTTTCCTTTGCAAGTCTTTTCTTGCTACTCTCTTGAATCTTAAAAATTCTTTCTCCTAAAAGACAGAGTCTTGATGGATTAATCTCCATAATTAATTCAAGAAATGGAGGGATTAAAGCAGAAAGTCCTCTTCCATGGGGGATGTCATATAGAGCAGATATTGGGTGTTCAATGGCATGCATAGGGAATCCTGCATTCTCACCAAAATTAGGGAATCCTGAAACAGCAAATACCGAGCATAAGGCAAGGTTTGTTCTTGCCTCGATATTCTTTCCATCCTCCACTGCAATGGGGAGATTTTCCATAACGGTTAGAATAACAGATTCTTGAAGTCTTTCCTGGAGAGGTGTATTAGGCTCAATATTTGTAAGGTATGGATCAAGGACATGACACATAATATCTATCCCACCTTCTCCAGTCTTATCAGGTGGGACTGTTATAGTAAAGGAGGGGTCTATTATTGAAATCTTAGGGAAAAGATGATAGGAACGGAAAAATATCTTCTCCTTTGTTCTTGGATTGGTAATTACCGCTCCGCCATTTGCTTCAGAGCCTGACGCTGAGAGGGTTGGAATCTCAATAATTGGTAAGGCTGATGTAATCCTTCTCGGGATTTTTATTCCATCTGGGATATAATCCCAAATCTCTCCTTCCTCCTTTGCTACAACTGCAATCCCCTTGGCTGAGTCCATAGCAGAGCCACCCCCAAGCCCTATAACAAAATCACATTTCTCTGCTCTTGCAATTTTCCCCCCTTCGTCAACAACATCATTCCTTGGATTTGATTCAATCCTGTTAAATATAACAGTTTCAATATTCTCTCTATCAAGAAGTTCTATAACTCTTTCAAGGACTCCATTCTTCAGGGAACTCTTTTTTCCTGTCACAATGATAGCCTTTTTGCCAATGCTTTTGGCTTCAACACCAATTCTTTCAAGAGTTCCAATACCAAAAATCAGTTTTGTGGGTAAATAGAGGTCAAAATTTAACATATATATTACAGTTTAAATTAAAATCTTTTTACAATTTATTGTCAAGGGATACAAAAGGAAAAAACTTTTTTCTAACATCTTTGTTATGTTAATATCTTCATTGTATCCCGGTCTTTCATAACCTTTCAGTTTCGTTCTCCTTTTCCCATTTGTGAAATTTTTCCCATTTCTCTTCTATTTTTTCATTCGATTTTTCCATTTTAAGCTTTTAATCTTTTCAAAGATGGATTCTATTCCTGTTATACTACTTATTTATACTCGTAAAATCCTTTCCCACTCTTTCTTCCAAGATAACCCGCATCCACCATTTTCCTGAGAAGGGGGCAGGGTCTGTATTTTGGGTCGCCAAATCCTTCATAAAGAACTTCCATTATATCAAGGCAGACATCAAGACCAATGAAGTCAGCAAGGGTGAGAGGTCCCATGGGATGGTTCATCCCAAGTTTCATAACAGTATCGATTGCCTCAGCAGTTCCAACTCCCTCCATCAGAGCGTAAATTGCCTCATTTATCATGGGCATAAGAATTCTGTTGGATATAAAGCCCGGATAATCCTTTGCCTCAACAGGAACTTTCCCCATTTTTTCCGCAACACCTTTTACAAGATTAAAAGTTTCGTCATCTGTTGCAAGCCCTCTTATAATCTCAACAAGGGTCATAATGGGAACAGGATTCATAAAGTGCATTCCTATAACCCTATTCGGTCTTTTTGTTACACTTGCTATTTTTGTTATGGAAATAGAGGATGTGTTTGTTGCAAGAATTGCCTCTGGTTTGCAGATTTTATCAAGTCTCTCAAAAACCTCCTTTTTTACATCGAAACATTCGAAAACTGCCTCCACAACAATATCGCAATCTGCAAAAACATCCAGGTCTGTTGTAGTTTTAATCCTTGAAAGTATTGATTCTTTGCTCTCCTGAACCTTCCCTTTCTCAATAAGCTTATCAAGGCTTTTCCCAATAGTTGAAATAGCCCTATTGAGAATCTCATCGTTTAAATCGTGGAGAACTGTCAAAAAACCCGTAGTGGCAGAGACCTGGGCAATTCCAGAACCCATTGTCCCTGCTCCCACAACTCCTATCTTTTTAATTTCCATAAAAACCTCCTATAGAAACTTTTATATAAATTTTTCCTTAAAGAAAATCACATGTCAAGGAGAAAACAAATTTTAATCAATCCCTTAAACCTAAAGCAATTTTCAGGAATGCATTTTTTTAAAATTTAAACTGCTTCCACAGAAAGGGCTACCGCAGAACCTCCCCCAAGACAGAGGGTTGCAAGTCCTGTTTTTGCATTTCTTCTCTTCATTGCATAGAGGAGAGTGGTGAGTATTCTTGCACCCGATGCTCCTATTGGATGCCCAAGGGCAACCGCTCCTCCATGAACATTAACCCTTTCCCAATCCCATCCAAGCTCTTTCCCATCAGCAAGGACCTGAGCGGAAAAAGCTTCGTTTATCTCGATGAGATCGAAATAGTCTATACTCTTTCCCATTTGTTTAAGTAATTTTTTAACAGCCTCCACAGGTGCATAAAATAGCATTTTTGGCTCAACTGCTGAAACTGAATATCCAGTGATTAAAGCCATGGGCTTCAATCCTAATTCCTTTAATTTTTCTTCCGATACAACAAGAATTGCGGATGCACCATCATTCACAGAAGGAGCGTTCCCTGCGGTTATTGTTCCATTAGGCTTGAAAGCAGGCTTAAGCTGGGAAAGTTTTTCAAGGGATGTGTCCCTCCTCGGTCCCTCATCAGTATCAACAATTACAGGTTCTCCCTTTTTCTGGAGAACTGTGACAGGAACAATTTCATCCTTGAACCATCCGTTGTCGATTGCTCTTAGAGCCTTCTGATGAGAATTAAAAGCAAACTCATCCTGCATTTCTCTTGTTATACCTGACCTTTCTGCAGTAAATTCTCCCAATTCTCCCATGTGCTTATTTTCGAATGAATCCCATAAACCATCGAAAATCATTAAATCAATAAGTTGTCCGTGTCCCATTCTGTAACCAGTTCTTGCTCTCTGGAGGGCATAGGGGCAGTTGCTCATAGATTCCATTCCTCCTGCAAGAATCACATCTGCATCTCCCGCCTTTATTGCCTGTGCTGCAAGCATAACAGCTTTTAATCCTGAACCACAAACCTTATTAATTGTTATTGCTGGAATTTCAGGTGGGAGCCCTGCCTTTATCTGTGCCTGCCTTGCTGGAGCCTGTCCTATACCCGCTGAGACAACATTACCCATTATAATTTCTTCAATCAATTTAGGGTCGATTCCCGCTCTTTTTACTGCCTCTTTAAGGACAATTGCTCCAAGCTCAACAGCAGTAAGGGAAGAGAGACTCCCCAAAAAACTCCCTATCGGAGTTCTCACTGCCGATAAAATAAAAGCTCCTTTTGCCATAAAGCCACCTCCTAAGAATCAGTGAAGATTTTACATGATTTTAATTATCTTCTCAACAAGATTTGAAACATACAGGGATTTTCGATTCACAATACTCACTAACTAAAACATTTGACACTATTTAAAGTTTCTCTTAAAATAAAAAATTTATGAGGCTTGTTCTAAAAACAAAGAAGTTTTTACTTTTGGTATCAATAACATCAATTTTCTTGATATCTTTCATAAACTTTTTCCATACTGAAAAAATTCTTACAGAGAATGAAAACTGTTTAGTTTGCAAGTTTCAAAAAGGATTTTTCTTTGAAGATAAGATTGAAAAAAATTATATTTCTCATTTTACTTTAATTTTTATTTTCAATTTTCAAAATCTTTCTTTTAAAACTTCAACAAACTTATTTGTAAAATCCAGTAGATCACCTCCTTTCAACTTTATTTGAAATTCTTCTTTTCTTAAAAATCATTGAAAGGAGGACGAAATGAAGAAATTATTAATAATTTTCCTATTACTCTCTTCAATTCTTTTTGCGAAGAATAATTTTTTTATCAAGGGGAAGGTTATAGATATAAATGGGAATCCGATAGATAAGGCTATTGTCATCATCCCTGAAGTTGGATTAACAGCAGAAACTGATAAAAATGGTTTTTTTGAAATAAAGGGATTAGAAAGGGGAAGAATGCATTTAGAAATTCAAAAAGATGGATATGCACCCTTTCAGGGAAATGTTTTTGAACTTAAAGAATCAATTAATCTTGAGATTATTTTAGTACCTTCAATAACTGAGGAGATTGTTGTAACAGCCACAAAGATAGAAACTCCAATAAAGGATGTCCCTGTAAGAACAGAGGTTATAAACTCAGAGGAGATTGACAAGTGCGGAGGAAAAAACCTTTATGAGATTATAAACAAAAAAGGACTTGGACTCTTTGCCCAGCAAAGTTGTTCCAACTGCAACTTCACCCAATTAAGGATGCAGGGGCTCGAAGGTGGATATACACAAATTCTTTTAGACGGTCAACCAATCTTTGAAGGTCTTGCCTCAGTCTATGGTCTCCAACAATTAGGAAGTGAAATAATTCAACAAATTGAGATTGTCAAGGGTGCATCATCCTCCCTCTATGGTGCTCAAGCAGTTGGAGGAGTTGTAAACATAATTACGAAGGAGCCAGGTATAAAACCAGATTTGAGCTTAGGTGTTAGGCTGGGGAATTGGAGAACTAATGATTTCTCCTTTAATACATCAATGAGGAAAGGATTCTTAGGATTCATTCTCACAGGTCAGAAAGGTAAATCGGATTTCTTTGATCAGAATAAAGATGGATTTTCCGACAAAGTAGGAACAAGGAACACAAATCTTTCTTTAAAAACAAATTTTTATATTTCTGGAGACTCCCACAGAATCTCTATTTTTTCTCGATACATTGACGAGTTCAGAAGGGGAGGCTATATTGCTACAATAGATGATCCCTATGATGAAAATTCAGAACATATAAAGACAAATAGATATGAATATGGAATAAGTTATAGAGGTGTAATTGGAGGTAAGAATATTTTAAGAATGAATATTTCACTAACAGAACACAAAAGAGATGCAACCAATTCCTCCCGTCCTTTTCATTCAGAGGAAATCAATAAATATCTTGATTTTCAGTACACAGTCTTTCTAAACAAAAACATTCTCACTACTGGCTTTACTTTAAAGAATGAGAAAGTTAACGAAATAATTAATCTAAAAAATGCACCTGAAAAGGGAGCTAAGATAATAGGGGTTTACCTACAAGATGAAATTGATTACAGTGATAATCTTAAATTTATTCTCGGTTTTCGCTTCGATAGAACAAATAGCACCTTTATAAATGCATCATCCTTTAGTCCAAGAATGGCTCTAAAATGGGATTTAAACCCTAATAATGTTATAAGAGGAAGTATCGGAACAGGATTTAGAGTTCCTTATCTTTTCTCTGAGGATTTGCATCTCTGTTCCTCAGCACCTTTAATATATAATCCAGGGACATTAAAACCCGAAAAATCAGTAAGTTATAGCCTCTCGTGGGAATATAGGAAAGAGAACCTCTACTTCGAGACAAACATCTTTAGGACGGACATTTTCAAAAAAATCTTTTTTACTGATAAAGATGTTCCTCCTCCCTTCGATTTTGTCTATCTTAACGGAGGAGATGCATTTACACAGGGCATAGAAATTAGAGGGAGAAAGGAAAAAGGTCTTTTTGAAGTAGAGCTCGGTTTCTCTTTTATCGATGCTCGTTATAAAGAAGAACAGGATTATGCAGGAGGAAAGAGTAAAAGGATTATGAGAACACCCAATTTCTCAGGAATTCTCAACATTGAATACAGAAATCCATTAAATGATTTCTCAGTTCTAATTTCAGGACATTTAACAGGAAACATGTATATTGAAAACAGAGTTTTTGAAAGAATTGACAGAACCCCCTCTTATTCGGTATGGGATTTTAGTATTTCAAAAACTCTTTTCTCTCACTGGATTCTTACCGTTGGAATTGACAATATTTTTAATTATGTTCAGAAAGTAAGGTTTAATCCTAAGGAGGATTCAGCATATATCTATGCTCCCTTAACAGGAAGATATTTTTTTGCAGGTCTGAAATATAAATATTGAGAGACTTGAAAATTAGAATTTTTAATTTTATAATTAGCATATGCCAATAATTTGAGGCAAAAATGCCGAGACCTTTTAAGTGCAGGAGGATTTTCTTCAAGCCAGATTGTAGATATTTTAAGCCTGCTGGAATTCCTTTACCCATGCTGGAAGAGGTTAATTTGACCCTTGATGAATTGGAAGCAGTAAGGCTTGCAGATTTTGAGGAACAATATCAGGAAAAGGCAGCGGAGATAATGGGAATTTCAAGACAAACTTTTGGCAACATTTTAAATTCTGCACATAAAAAGATTGCAGATGCATTAATTAATGGTAAAGCAATAAAAATAGAAGGAGGTGTAATTAAAATCATGGAAAGGCATTTTGTCTGTTATGATTGTAAGCATGAATGGGGTGTCCCTTACGGAGTTCAAAGACCAGAAAGATGTCCAAAATGTGGAAGCACTAATATTCACAGAAAAGAGGAAGAAAGAGGTCCTAAAAGGATGCAAAGGAGATTTAGAAGAAGAGGAGGTCCACAATGGGAGGATTGAAAGAAAAAGGTATGGGACCCAGAGGTTATTGTTTCTGCCCAAAATGTGGATTTAAAAAGCCTCACACAGCTGGCATTCCATGCAGAGAAGAGAGTTGCCCCGAATGTGGAACAAGACTCGTTAGAGAAGGTTCTGAACACCACAGGTTAATCGAGGAAAAGAAAAAGAATAAATAAATTTTGAAAGGAGGTTAATATGTTTGGCTATGGAAAAGGATGGCATAGAGGAAGAGGCTTATGGAAAGCCAATATTGAGGCTCCGGAAGGTTATATTTACATTGGACCCTGTCGGTGTGGATTCGGTCCTGATGCCTATTATCAGGAAAAGAGGACTGGAAGGATTGTCCATGCAAGGCAGCTTTTTTTCAGTGGAATTCCTTATGGAGCTTATAATGAGGAATTGAGAGAAGAGATGGAAAAACTTAGAAAAGAAAAGGAAATTTTGGAAAGAAGAATCCAGGAACTTGAAAAAATCGTGAAAGAAGGAGATGTAAAATGAAAATAGCAATTGCTTCCGATGACGGAAAGACTATTTCCCCTCATTTCGGAAAAACAGAAGGATTCGTAATATTTGAAGTTTTTGGTCAGGAGATCAAAAAATCTGAATATCGTCAAAATTCCTTTACAGAACATGCTCTGGGCATGGAAGGTCTTCACAGAGCGGACAAGCATAAGAGAATAATTGAAGCCCTAAGGGACTGTGATGTGGTAATTTCAAAAGGGATGGGAAGAAGATTGTATTTAGATCTTAAGGAATCAGGTATAAGCCCAATTATAACTGATATGGAAGATGTGGAAAAGGCTCTTGAGCTTTATCTGAAGGGCATTTTAACCGATAACCCTGATAAAGCTTGCCACCACAAGGAAAGGAAGGAATGCGGAGAGAGAAAAAGAGAATGTAAGGAGGATTGATTTAAAGTAGTCTCATCGATAGGATGTTTATTTTTGTTGAAGAAAAAATAAAAATTGCAAATTTTAAATTTTTTCAATCTTCAATTTACAATTTGCTATTATTCAACTTTTCTATCCAGTAAAGGCACTGGAGCATGCTTGAATGGTCTGCTAATCCTTTGCCCGCTATATCAAAGGCTGTTCCGTGAACGGGAGAAAGCCGAAGGATTGGAAGCCCAAGGGTCACATGAACTCCATCTTTGAAGTGAACCAATTTAAATGGAATTAAACCCTGGTCATGGTAAAAGCAAAATATAATTACATCCTTTCTATCTTTAACCCTATGAAATAGAGAATCCGATGGAAAAGGTCCTGAGATTTTATAGCCATTTCTTCTCATTTTCTCAACTACTGGCTTTATAATTTTCTCTTCTTCCTCACCAATGGTTCCCTCCTCTCCCGCATGGGGATTAAGACCCGCAACAATAACCTCCAGATCAAGATTGAGCTTTTTAATTTCACTAAATATAAAATCTATAAAACTCTCTATCTCATTTTCCTTCAATTTTTCAAATAAATTCTTCAGGGGGATATGATGGGTGAAAAGGACAACCTTTAAGTCATCGGAGAAAAATGTCATCGCAACTCTTCTTACTCCAAAATAATCCTTGAGAAAATCCGTATGCCCTCTGTATTTTATATCCGCCATTTCCCAGGCTAATTTGCTTATCGGAGCTGTGATCAGAGAATTTATTTTCCCTAATTTAGCAAAAAATAAAGCTCTTTCAAGATAGAGAAATGAGAGTCTTCCTCCTATGGGAGAAGGTTTTCCAATTACACCATCCTCTTCAGGAAAATCATCAAATATTCCGACATTCTCCACTTTTTCAGTTTCTTCAATTGAACTAATGACTGGGAAACCAAGGTTTTTAAGATATTTCTTTGAGCCAAATATCAAAATTTTCTGTTGGAAACTACTCTTTTTTATAAAATCTAAGACACTTCTTTCGGTTATCTCTGGACCTACACCAAAAGGATCTCCAATGGTTATCCCAATCACTGACAAAAGCTATTCTTCCTTCTTTATATCTTTGTAAATATACTGAATGGAATGTTTATAAATTAGTAAGTTTGGGGCATTCTCTCTTGTAACTTTTATGCATTCTTTATCATACCACTCAATTGTTCCCTTTATAACCTCTCCACTGTTGAGGACTATTGCCATTGGAGTTTTATTTGACATCTGTTTTAGATAATAGTAGTTTTCAGCATGGGTCTCGTAAGCTGGTGGGGTCTTTTTCTTTTGAGCGGGTTTCTCCTGAACCATTTTTTCTTTGAGCTCTGATAGGTTCGGTCTAATTAGCTTTCGCATTCCGATTTCCTCCTCGAAATCTTATTTGCTTAAGAATATATTAAAACATTAAAATGAATAAATCAAGATAATTCTAACTTCCTTTTTCTTCAAATCTAATTGCATCTTCAATAAGTTTCTGTCCTTCCTCATCAATGTTCTCAAATTCAATGCCATACAAGAAAAGATCGTCAGATTTAACCACATTCACTATTCTCCCTTTTAGGGAAAGAATTAAATCATTAATCGCAATATCCAGGTCAAGGTAAGAATTCTCAGGGAACTCATATTTGCATTCGAGCCTTATCCCTTTCTTGCTTATATCAAGAGTCCGAGCATACCCCTCACAATCTGGAATAAGATTCTCGTTGTAATGAACAAATCTTACTAAATTTAAACTCTTTATTCTCTCGAAACGCCGTCTTTCCATTTGATAAAATTATAATCCATAAAAAGATCTAATTCAAATCTATTGAGAAAGGAGGAGCCCATATTTTCTAAAACTCAATTTCCCTTCTCAGTTCCATCAGCTTTTTTAGAGATTTCTGTGCTGATTCATTTAATGGGTCTTTCTCAATAGCTTTTTTATAGTAATCCTCTGCCTCCATAAGAAGTAAATTAGCTCTCCCTTCATAAAATAAAGAGTTCTCAGGGAAAAGTTCCAAACTTATTTCCATTAAACTAAGAGCTTTGTCGAGCATTTTAAAATTTGAGAATTCATAAGCATAACTGAGAATTGAATTAGGCTCTATTGCTGTTCTATGAACTTTTCCCTTAAAAGCTTCCTTATAATAGGTTCTTGCTGTATCCAACTGTCCCGCTACAAGGTATGCATTGGCAAGAGTAATAGAGGAGAGTGCGGATTCAGGATAAAGCTCTTTTGCAAGCTTTGCCATCTCAAAGGCTTTTCCAATTTTACCGTTTAAATAAAGTTTTCTTACAGCTTCATTAAACTGGGGAACAAAGTTGGGATAAATCTTTGCCTGTGAAAATGTTTTTTTAAGTTTTGCTCTCAGTTCACCTGGATCTGAAAAAGCACCAATAAAAAGTGTTCTTGTGAAATCGTTTAATGTCTTTAGCCAGTCCTTTTCCCATCCCTCCACCATCGCTTCAAAATCTTTATTGAATCTGAATTCAGTGTCTTTTGAGATCTTTATGTAATCGGCAAAAAATGGTATAGCTCCATTTTTATAATAATAATCAATTTTTTGCTCACCAAATTTTTCCTTGAGAGTTTCTGCCATAAAGGAGCCAATTTTCTGATATGGTTCTCCCACCTTAGGATGAATACCATTAATAATTTTTCTTCGAGCTTCAGTTAAATTCCTGAGTATTGATTCCCTTTCTGTTACTCTATTGAAAAATTTAAAAGCTTCTTCAACCTCTTTTCTCTCCTTTGTAAATGGTCTTTCGAATCTTTCGTAGAAACTCATTCCATAATTAAAAATTTCTGTAATTCCTGAAATAATAATCTCTTCCACAGGGTCTCCAGAATAAGGGTTTAAATTCAGGGGTTCGTTCAGAAGGAACTGCATTATTCTGAAACCATAAAGGAAGGGGTTTACACCCTCAAGATTGCAGGCAAAGGAAACCGCTATGTCCTTTTTAGGAAGATAAGCAAGAAATGTTCTTGTTTCCTGCTGTGAACCTGTGTGATAGACAATGTAATGACCATTTAAGGGTCTAACAAACCATCCATATCCGTAATTTGTGAGCTCTCCTCTCTTTGTTGTCATTGAAGTGAACATTTTATCGCGAAATTCCTTTGAAATTATTTTATTTTCCTTTAATCCTTTTATAAATTTTAAAAGATCTATAACTGTTGAACGAGTTCCACCACCCGCAAATCTACTGCTCATATCCACAAATTCAGAATTTTTTAGTTTTCCTTCTAAGATTCTGTAACCTTTTACCCTGTTGGGAATCACCTCCTCAGGAGAATCCATACAGGTGTTTTCCATTCCAAGAGGTTTCCAGATGTTCTCTTCCATATATTTCCCGTATGACATTTTTGATGCACCCTCTATTACAGCTCCGAGGAGGTTGTATCCATAACTGGAATAATTATAAAAAGTGCCTGGTTCTGCAACAAGGTCATAACCCGCAAAGATTTCGATTGCCTCCTTTGTATTCTTTGGAACCTTTATATGAAGCTCATCGTAAGACCTATAATGGGTTATACCTCCCAGATGTCCAAGAAGGTATCGAATTATTACAGGATAATTTTTCCTCGGAAAATAAGGGACATATTTTTGAACCTCATCTTCAAGACTTATTTTACCCTTTTCAGAAAGTTGAAGGATTGCCAGAGCGGTCATTGGTTTTGTCACTGAGGCAAGGCGAAATGAAGAGCTCTCCTTCATGGGAATTCTATTTTCAACATCGGAAAAACCGAATCCTTTAGCCCATATAAAATCTCCTTTCATTATCCCTACTGCTATACCTGGAATTCTATCCACTTCCATCTGATTTTTTATAAAAGCCTCTATTTTGCTGATCTCTTCTGATAAATTTGTTTGAGAGTAAAGGGGAAAGGAGATTGACAAAAAGAATATAATTGTTAGGATTTTTATTTTTTTCATAGAACCCTCCCTAAGATAAAGCAGAATTTAAAAGGAGACAAAAAATATGAGTAAAAAGATTTAAAATTTTGAACATCCTTTATTAAATTTTGATTTTTAAACTTTATTTTACTTCTTCTCTAATAAAAGCTCTGAAATGGCTTTTCTCAGATCTTCACCTCTTAACTCAAAATATCTAAGGACTCCTTTCCTGTCAACAAGCCAGAGGGATGGTATTGAGTTTACTCCGTAAAGTTTCACAGTATCATCATCCCATCCCTTTCCACTTAAAGAAATATTCCAGTTTACACCCTCACCCTCAAGATATTTCATCATATCATCTTTTTCATAATCAAGGCTTATCCCTATTACATCAAATCCCTTATCCTTAAATTCCTCATAGCATTTTTTCACATTGGGCATCTCAGCCCTGCAACCAGGACACCAGCTCGCCCAGAACTGGACAAGAACAACCTTACCCTTCTGTTCTGATAGGGTATACTTCTTTCCTGAGATTGTCTCAACAGTGAAATCCTTTGCGGGTTTCCCTATTCCAATTTTTTCCATTAACTTAGAGAGAACTTTTTGAAATTTTGGATTCTTCCTTATGGAGTCAAATTCTTTCTCTTCTAGGGTAGAATAGGAAATAAATCCTCTATTTACAGATTCTTCAAGCCATTCAATAGCCTTCTCCTCATTTTTAAGCCTTAGATAAACAGATACAATATCCATGGAGTTCCATGGGCTTTTCTTTTCAGAAATTTTATCTTTCTTTATTGCAGTTTCAAGGGCAGAATCTAACCTTCCCAATTCCATGAGAATAGCAAATTTTGCATTTAAGAGATTTCTTGTCTCACCAAATTCCTTTATCCCATTTTCAACCTCGGAAAGTGCCTCTTCATATTTCTTCTGGGAGTAAAGTTCTCTTGCCTTTTTCAAAACATCCCTCTCATCTGAAAAAAGGGAAAATGCGAATATCAGTAAAAAAATACTCAAAATTATTGATCTTTTCATCTCTACTCCTTTCTATTAATTTTAATGAAAAATAAAAGATGCCACAACCCAAAAATTAAGTCAATAATTCCAAAAAATAAAAATAAAAATTTTGCTCCAAAAAATGTATAGTGAATTACAAGGAAAATAAAGCCAGAGAATCTTGCAATAATTGCTCCTATTATAATTCCTCTCTCTTTTTCTGGTCTTAAAGCTGCCTGAATGTAGAAAAATGGGAGTATGAAAAGAAGTAAGCCTGCAAATCTGAAATACATGATTTCTTGTGGGTAAGGAACCCCAAATAGCTTTACAGCAGATGGGAAGAAAAGTATTAAAATTGAAGCAAGCCAGTCCCAAAATGAACCAGCCCAAAAACTTATTGATAAAACTCTCAATCTTTTTTCCATTTTACCTCCAATCTCTTCGTAACCATTGTTGCATAACTCCCCCTTGGAAGCGAAAATTCAATCTTTATTTTTCTTTTCCCCCTGTAAAGCTCATCCTCTCCCTCTTCAATTACTTTTAAATCTTCAGGAACCACAATTGCTCTCCTCTGAAAGGATCTGAAATAAGCTTTTCTTAAAACTGATGTTCTGAAATTGCTCCTTTTTATCCCCCTCTCTTTTAGAATCTCTTCAAATATATCCTTAGCAAGCACATCATAAAAAATCATCTTTGCTGAAGGAGTGGGAATTTTCAAATTTTTCAAATATGAAAATGTTTCATCATCAATTTCTTCCCAGAATAGATAAGGACCTTCAATCCCTTTAACCTCAATGATTTCCTTTATTTTTATTTTTAACAATCTCCTTAAAACTTCGTTCCAGAGATGGGACTGATACGATGAGTAGAGCATGGAAACTTCTTCCTTTGGGATAGTGTGAAGAGCCTTTGCAAAATTACCCTCTTCCCTCAAAATCTTAAAAATCTTTTTCTCGATAGGAGATTCTGCTATTTCCAAACATTTATCCCAATCCCTCCAGTTTTTGAAAAACTCCTCCCTTCTTCTTTTTTCATCTCCTTTCATTTCAGGAGTTACAGATGTGAGAAAGACTTGGAGGGCACCGTTCCACTGCTTTTTCAATACTCTTTCTCCGAAGAAACCTCTTCTCGGATCAAAACTTCTAAACCTCTGATCATTGAAAAAATTAGGGACTCCGAATTTTTTAATCTCCTCAAGATTTTTCAAAATATTCTCTGAATTTTTTATGTTTCTCAATGTAATTTTAAAGTGATTGGAAATTATAAGGTCAGGACCCATAGGTCTTTGAGCTCTTCCCAGGAGCTTCAAAGAAAAATACTTCTCCTCTCTGCTAAAATCCCTTCTATCTTTTATTGTAATAAATTGATATGTTATTCCATGTTTATCTTTTTTCCCACCATAAGAAATGGAAGTAATGGGAATTTTCAAAATCCTTGAGATGTGATTTAAAATATCAACTGTATTCCAACCCTTTTTTCTCAGTAAATAAACACCAAAATCTCCCTCGTTATCCAAGGAAATTCCCGCTCTCTCCTCAACAATAAAATCTTCATCTATTACTTTTATCATTCAAAATTAATCCCATATATTTTCTAACAAATCCAGGCCGAGTCCTGGTTTTTCAGAAAGAATTAGTTTTCCTTTGACTGTTTCTACTCCTTTAAATGGATCATTGGTTATTAAAAGATTTCCGTCAAGGTCAACATAGTCAAAAAGGGGAGAGATTGAGGCTCCCGCAGTAATTGCCGCAGAGGTCTCAATCATGCAACCGAGCATGATTTTAAGACCAAAGGTTCGAGCCATTGCAACCATTCTCAATGCCTCCTGAATTCCTCCGCACTTCATTAATTTTATATTGATTCCGTGAAAAGCTTCCGCAATTTTTGGAATATCGAAAGATGTCATAAGACTTTCATCAGCGAAAATTGGAATTTTTGCTCTCTCCTTTAGCCACTTCTGTTCTTCAAGCATGGAAGCGGGTAATGGTTGCTCTATAAACTCAACACCCCTTTCAGCCATCCAGTTTATCATTTCCAGAGCCTCCTCCTTAGACTTCCAACCCTCATTGGCATCAACTCGCAAAGGTTTATCCGTAACTTCTCTAATCCCTTCAATTATTTTTTTATCATTCTCAGTTCCAACTTTTATTTTATAAATTGGAAACTCCTTTGCCTCCATTACTTTCTCCTGCATCACCTTAACTTCATCAATTCCGATGGAAAAACTTGTAAGAGGTGCTTTATTTTTGTTTAAACCTAAAAATCTGTAGAGGGGAACATTCAATTTTTTACAAACCCAATCGAGTATTGCCATATCAATAGCAGATTTTCCCGCATGTTCTCCTGGAGAAATTGAATCAATCTCAAACCACAGATCATGATACTCCCAAAGATTCTTTTCAAGGATTGGTTTTGCTTTCTCTATAAATGAGAGAGCAGATTCTGCACTCTCATTATATCTTGCAATGGGTGCAGCCTCTCCAAATCCTGTAACACCATCCCTTTCAATTTTCAGGAGAACATTCCTTCTCGTTGTCCATGTTCCTCTTGAAAGACCCCACGCATGTTTAAGTTTAACTTCATAAATTTTTGCTTTCACTACAGTCTTACCCGATGAAGAAATCGAAATATCCTTTAAAGTCTCAAAGGGAAAGAAATGCGTTGAAAGAATTAATCCAGAAAATTCAATGAACTCTCTTCTTCTCATAATTACCTCCTCCATTTTTAATAAACAGGCATATAAGTTTTCTTCTTAATTAAACTTTCAAAAAAGAATTATATATCTAAATCCCTTTACTTCCAACTCTTTTATTCAGAAAGTTCAAAATTTGATTTGATGGATGCGAATATGTTATATTCTCTAATCTATGAGTAAGTTTAAAGTATATGTTGAACTTGCAAGACCATTTACTCTAATAGCTCCTTTTTTAGGATTTATCTCAGGTGGTATATGCTCTTGGGGAGCATATCCAAAAACTTCTTTCTCTTTTAAATATCTTTTCTATATTTTGATAGGGTCATTAATGGCAGCAACTCTCAACGCTGCTTCCAATACATTGAATCAAATATTTGACCTCGAAATAGATAAAGTAAATAAACCAAAGAGACCCCTTCCCTCTAAAAGAATTTCAGTAAAGGAAGCATTTGTTTTCAGCATTACCCTATACTTAATTTCATTTTTACTTGCCTGGTTTGTATCTCCTGATGGAAGGAAGGAATGCTTTTTACTTGTTGTCTTAGCTGCTCTCATGACTTTCATCTATTCCTGCCCCCCATTCAGAACAAAAAGATGGGGGATTGGAGCAAACATTACCATTGCAGTTCCAAGAGGTATTCTTCTTAAAGTTGCAGGATGGTCATCGGTAAAATCAATTATGAGATTTGAACCATGGTATATAGGTCTAATATTTGGGCTCTTCCTTCTTGGTGCTACATCCACAAAGGATTTCTCTGATATGGAGGGGGACAGACAAGGGAACTGCATAACCCTTCCGATAAAGTATGGAGTCAAAAAAGCTGCTTATATAATCTCTCCTTTTTTTGTATTCCCATTTCTTCTTATACCTCTTGGTGTAAAAATTGAAGTTTTAACTGGCAATCCCCTCCTTCTAACACTTTTCGGATTAAGTCTCTCTGCCTGGGGAATTTATGTGGTTTATTTAATTGTCAAAAAACCTGAGGAACTTGCTGTTGATGAAAACCACATATCCTGGAAGCACATGTATATGATGATGTTCTACGCCCAGATAGGATTCGCCCTTTCCTATATTTTCTGATTATTTTCCTTCTTTAAGCTCTCTGAACACAGCTTCTACATTCCTCGAGAATCTCTGGGAATAGCCTTCCATATTTTTATAGTTGGTAAGTTCTGCCTTTTTTAAAGTCTCCTCAAGGGATAATCCCTCATCAACATAATTTTTCACCTCATCCCTCAAGGATTTAAGGTATTCTGCCTGAGCTCTCAAAATACTCTTATCTCCAATCTCTCCATGTCCAGGAATTACGATTTTGATGTCCATCCTCTCAACTTCTTCAAGAATTCTTATCCAGTTCTCTGTGCTTGATCCTCCCTGAAAATCAATGTAGGGAATTATCTTGTTGAATACAAGATCTCCCATATGAATTGTCTTCTCTGTAGGAAAATAAACCATCAGGTCTCCATCTGTATGCCCTCTTCCAGAATAAAAAAGAATTATCTCATTCCCTCCAAGCTTAATAGATTCCTTTTTCTCAACTGTTATCTGTGGTAGAATAATCTTCAAATTCTCAATATCCTTCAACCTTCTTTCAAGGGAGGAAAGTTCTTCCTCTGCCTTCCTCATATCAGGCCTATTCTCTGCTTTTAATTTTTCAACTTTTTCCTTGGCAGATTTAATTTGTTCAGGAAGAGTTTTTGTTTTTGCCTCCTCGAGCCTTGGCAATGTT
This sequence comes from uncultured Clostridia bacterium, assembly GCA_964649495.1. Classification (GTDB taxonomy): domain Bacteria; phylum Acidobacteriota; class Aminicenantia; order JBFLYD01; family JBBIMS01; genus JBBIMS01. The sequence continues at coordinate 44,267 of CAZYPR010000005.1, forward strand.
ATATTTTCAATATTCTTTTTTGTGTTAATATGGGATATAAAAGTGGCTTTCTCAAATACCTGTGCACCCTGAATGTGGTCGCCGTGGTAATGGGTAAAAACAAGATATTTAATCTCTTTCTCTGTCACCTCTCGTATTTTCTTCAATAACTGCTCACCAAGGTAAGGAGATGTCTTAGAGTCAATCAACAGAACTCCATCCTCTGTAACAAAAAAGGCACAGTTTCCTCCTCCACCAATAACAGCGTATAAATTTTCAGTCAATTTTTTTAGTGTTAGTTCCTGAGAAGAGACAATATTAAAAAGCAAAAAAATCAATAATAAAATCGAAAAATGAAGGAATCTTCTTGTAATCATTCTGACCTCCCAATTTATTTTACTCAAATTAATCAAAAATGTTTCATTTTATAGACAGAAAAAATTTTGACTTTGTTAGATAAATGTGTAAAATATACCTATGAATTTTAAGTATTTTGTTCCTTTTTTAATTATTTTAATTTTTTTTTGTTTTTTTCTATTTAATGTTCAAAATAGAATAAAAGAGGACAACCTTTCCAATTTCACCATTTACCAGAAATCAGTTACCAAATATACTTCCAACAAATTTTTCCAGTTTCTGAAAGCAAGAATGACGAGGCTCACTGTAATCTCCTCCCTTGATGTCGTCAAGAAGAGGGATATGGCAAAAATACCAAAGGATATGGAGGATTATTTCAAATATCTCAGGGAACAATATATTAAAGGAATCTTCCTTTACGATGAAAATGGACTTGTAATATACTCCACTTTCAAAAAAGAGATGGGCTCAGACCATTCAAACACTGATTTTTTTAAGTGGTGTAAAGTTGAGGGAAGAAAGGGAAAGTTCTTCGCATTTCCTTTTTTGCATATTGAATATAGAAAATTATTCCCTTCACTGAAATTGAAACCTTCAGATCTCTTTTTAATTACGCCTGTTTTTGATGATGAAAACGGAAGAACACTTTTCTTGGGTGCCCTTGCAATAATAATTGACCTTGGAAATTTTATAGAGAAGGAGCTTCTCCTTTCAGATATAAGAGAATTTAGCGAAGTCCTCATTCTCTGGAATGACGGAACAGTAATATATTCGAGATTCCATCCAGAGATGGTAAGAAGGAATGTAAATGATAGGGATTGCCTGAGATGTCACTCCTCCCTTAATACTTTTCAAAAAGCATTGCGGGAGCCATCAGGTGAATTTGAGTTTTACTTTGGTAAAGAAAGAAAGTTTGCAAATTTTCAAACCGTTGATCTTGAGGATTTTTCCTTTAAACTTTTTGTATACACCCCATATAAAAAAATCTTTGGACTTGCCCATAGAAGTATAGCAGGAACATTGATTCTTACAGTAGTTTTAATTCTCGCTTTTACCCTTTCATTCTCAATGTTTATGAGTTCGAGGTCCCAGAGGATAAAAGCAGAGGAAAAAATTCTTAGCCTTAGAACTCGTCTCGAACTTGAGGAGAAACTTAGAAAAACCGAAGAAAAATTTTACACCTTTGGAAATATAACCAGTGATGGAATATGGCTTTATAAAACAGATGTTCCAATACCAGTGGATCTTCCAGTTGATGAACAGTTAAAGATGATTATTGAGCGTGGTTATATTGCATGGTGCAATGATTCAATGGCTAAGATGTATGGTCTTGAAGGAAAAGAAGATCTTATAGGAAAACCTTTAAAAGAGATCCTTGATCCAGAAAACCCAAGAAACATTGAGTTTTTAAGGGCTTTTGTAAGAAATGGATACAATCTAAAAAATTACGAATCTTATGAAAAGGACATTCACGGCAAAACCCATGTTTTTCTTAACAGTATTCAGGGTATTATAAAGGACAAATGTTTAATAGAAGCATGGTGTTCCCAAAAGGATATAACTGAAGAAAAAGAGAGGGAAGAGGAAAGAAGAAGGCTTCAAAACCAGCTCTTCCAGGTCCAGAAGATGGAGGCAATTGGAAGGCTTACAGGAGGGATTGCCCACGATTTCAATAATATTTTAACAGCAATAATTGGATATGCTGAACTGGCAATATCCAGTATGTCTCCCTCAGATCCCAATTACAGAAAAATAAAATCAATTCTCGAATCTGCAACGAGAGCTTCAAGTCTTACAAAAAAATTGCTAACATTCAGCAAAAAGCAGTTGGGAGAGCCTGTTGTAGTGAATTTGAACTATGTTATAAACTCCATGGAAGATATTCGAAAAAGAACAATAGGTGAAGATATAAATTTTGTTTTATCCCTTGATAAGGATTTGAAACCTGTTGAAATAGAAACAACCCAGATGGAGCAAGTAATCTTAAATCTTGTTGTAAATGCAAGGGAAGCAATGCCACAGGGAGGAACATTGAAAATCTCAACAAGAAATGTTTTTAAATCCAATGAGAGTTGTGCTCTTTGTTCTATGCCTATTGAGGGTGAGTTTGTTGAGCTCTCAATTTCAGATGACGGAGTTGGAATTCCTGAAGAGATTAAAGACAAAATCTTTGAGCCATTCTATTCCACAAAGAAAGAGGGGACAGGATTAGGACTTTCCATTGTATACGGTGCTGTCTCCCAGATGAATGGACATCTAAAATTTGAGAGTAAAGTGGGAGAGGGAACAACTTTCACTGTTTATCTACCTGTTTACAAAGGAAAGAAAAGAGAGGAAGGTAAAAAGATATTTGTTGAAACTGAAGAGATAAGGGGAGGAGATGAAACAATCCTTTTGGTGGAAGATGAAAAGGATATTCTTGAAATGATGAGGGACTTCCTCTCTGAACTTGGCTATGAAGTTATAACAGCTTCGAGTGCTGAGGAGGCAAGGGAGAAGGTTAAAGGGATTCCAAGAGTTGATTTCCTTGTTACTGATGTAATTTTGCCAGGGAAAAAAGGACCCGATTTTGCAAATGAGATGAAATTAATTTATCCTCAAATAAAAGTTCTTTTTATTTCAGGCTACCCCGAGGACAGGATATCAGCTCAGTCTGTTTGGAAAGGAGAGGTGAATTTCCTTGCGAAACCTTTCACTCCATTTTCTCTTGCTAAAAAGATAAGGGAAATACTGGACAGCTAAAAGCTATCAGCTTGAGAGTTAAACTTAAATTGTAAAGTGTAAAATTCAACACTCCCGGAAATCTACAATCCTTTCTTACTTATCTCGTTTATTTTTATATTGGGTATCTCCTTCTTACAGAATGGACACTTCCCATCCTTTATCAAAACTCTCAATAAATGAATACCACTTCTTTCTATTATAAGATTCTTGCAACTGGGACAATAGGTGTTTTCTCCGGGATGTCCAAAAACATTTCCAATATACACATATTTTAAGCCTTTTTCCATTGAAATTTTTCTAAATTTTTCAAGGGTTTTTATAGGGGTTGGTGGAATATGGGAAAGGAATCTGTGGGGGAAGAATCTTGTAAAATGCCATGGTGTATCATCTCCAAGATTTTCAAGAATCCATAAGGATGCTTTTTCAATCTCCTCATCATTGTCATTGTAGCCAGGGATAACATTGGTTATCAGCTCAATAGGAATGTTGGAGTTTTTAATTTTTTTTATTGAATCCAAGATATTCTCAAATCTTTCATGGTGGGAAATCTTTTTATATGTTTCCTTAGAAAAACCTTTGAGGTCAATCCTTATGGAATCGAGGAAAGGAAGGAGAGAGGAAAGGGATTCTTCTGTGAAGGAGCCATTGCTAACAAGATTTGTAAGTATCCCTTTTTCTTTACAAAATTTTGCACAATCAAGAATATATTCAAGAGAAAGTAAAGGCTCATTGTAGGTCCATGATATTCCTTTACACTGATAAATTTCAGCAATCTTTACAAGTTCTTCAGGCGAAATGAATGAGCCTTTTTTGAAACTTTTATAGGAAAGATGAGCAATATCCCAGTTCTGGCAACCGGGACATCGAAAATTGCATCCAAAGGAGCCAAGGGAAAGCCAGAGAGAACCCGGATAAAAGTGGAACATGGGTTTCTTCTCTATAGGAGAAATTGCCATTGATGAGACAATTCCATAAAGCATTGTGTAAATTTTCCCATTTTTCCCAATTCTTGTTCCGCAATAACCCGATGATCCATCTCTTATTATGCATCTTCTCAGACATGTAAGACATTGGGTTTTATTATTAATTTTTTTCTGGAGAAGAGCTTCCTTAATCCATGGTTCATTTGAAAATTCTCTCATGGATTAAACTTTAACCATTCATTGGATAAACAATGCTCTTATCCTTTACATTGCAGAGGAGCTCAAAAATTGATTCTCCAAGTATGGGATGAATTAAAAAAGGGCAAATCTCTGAAAGAGGGAGAAGAACAAATTTTCTTAGATGCATACTTTCATGGGGAATTTTTAATGATTCAGAATTAAAGGTAAAGGGGTGAAAATCCATTAAAACAATGTCTATGTCAATTGGTCTTGGACCTTTCTCTACTCCATTACCATTTCTTCCGAGAATCTTTTCAATCTCCTTTAATTTTGAAAGTAAATTAAGGGGTTCAAGCTCTGTCAATACTGAGATGGCAGAATTAACAAACCAATCCTGTTTCATGAAATCAACAGGCTCTGTAAGATAAAGGGAGGATTTTTTCTCAATTTTAATTCCCCTCTCTTCCATCTTTTCGAGACAGAGTTTTATATTGAAAATGGGATTCCCCATGTTGCTTCCTATGGAAAGGTAGTATCTCATTTTTTAATATCCAGTGTTTTTGGCATTCTATCAATGTGATGAAGAATCAACTCATTTACTAAATTTTCAATCATGTTTTTTTTATTTTCAGGAATTGGAAAATCCTTTAAATTGGAAGGAGGATTTTTTAATATAAATTCCAGAAATTCTCCTGTATATTCAGGGACTTCCATTGTTTTTATTTTGGCACACTCATAGCAGTAAACTCCATCCATAGAAGGAGAAAGATAACCACCCTTCTCCTTTCTGCATTTCTTGCATCTTCTCAAATCAGGTAGAAATCCTGATCCTTTCAATAGCCAGAATTTAAAATAAAGAAGGGAAACTTCTATTTCAATCCCATTTAAAGTTGCTTCCAGACATGCTTTTAATAACCTGAATATTTTTTCATCCTTAACCCTCTGGGGAAGAAACTCCCCAAGAAGTTCGATCATTTGAGAAAAACCATTGAAAATTTTTGGGTCTCTCTGAATTTCAAAATAGGATTTTATGAGCTCAGCTGTTTTTATAACAAAGAGCTCTCTCCCTTCTCTTTCGTAATAGATAAATTTTATGTGGGAAAGAGGTTCAAGAGTTGAGCCAAAGCGATTTCTAAATTTTAAAGCTCCCTTGGCAACCCCCTTTACTATTCCGTGTTCCCTCGAAAAAATTGTCACAATTTTATCTATCTCTTTAACCTTTATACTCCTCAAAACAATTCCTTCATCCTCTTTTATTGGCATAGATTAATTATATTGCAAGTGTATACAAAAATCGAGCCTATATAAAGCATGCGGATACAAAGCTGAAAACTAAGACTCTACCATGAGGAAAAGACTCTTTAGATACAATGTTTCTGGAATCTGAATTACCCAAGGGTGGTCAATGGGTTGGAATGTTATATCCAGAACCTTTACCCTTACTCCTGCATCTGAGGCTGAAAGTTTTGCCATCTCAAGAAGTGTCTGAAGGGAAATATGATAGGAGCAGGAAGATATTAGAATTACGCATCCTTTTCTTGCGATTTTAAAAGAGTTGTAAAGTATTTTCCAGTAAGCCCATTTCCCCTTTTCAACATCGGATCTCTTCTTCACAATTCCAGGAGGATCAGCCACTATAATATCAAACTTTCTCCCTCCTTTAGCTTCCTCCTCAAGGAAATCGTATGAATTCCCATGGATAAAATCTATCCTTGATAAAAGACCATTCAATTTTGCATTCTCCCTCCCCAATTCTAAATTTTTACCCTCAAGCTCCACTGATTTAACCTTCCCTCCTCTTCTTGCAAGGAAAAGGGAGAAAGCTCCTGTATAGGAGAAAAGGTCAAGACATTCCATCCCTTCTTTTGTCATTTCCTCAATCTTCCTTCTATTTTCCCTCTGATCAAGATAAAATCCAGTTTTCATTCCCTCCTTAACATCAACATAAAAACTCAATCCCCTTTCATCAATTTTTACCATATCAGGGTCAACCCCATAAAGAAGCCCCCTTTCATCCTTCAGCCCCTCTTCAGCCCTGAACTCTCCGTCAGACCTCTCAAAAATTGAGGAAGGATTTAAGAGTTTTACTATCTTTTCAACAATTTTTGGTTTTAAATTATCAATCCCCTTTACTCTGCTCTGAAAAACAATCGTTTTATCGTATCTGTCAACAATTAGACCGGGAAGCCCATCAGCTTCAGAATAAAAAAGACGGACTGCATTTGTCTCTTTGATTCCCCTCCTGAGTTCTAAGGCTTTTGAGAATCTTTTCTCAAATACTTCTTCAATATCTTCATTCCCATCCATGTCAAAAATTCTCAAAGCTATATGGGATTTATTACTCCAGAAACCCCTTCCTAAAAAGTTGTCATCAATGTCGAATACTCCAACAATCTCTCCATCTTCAAGGTTCTTTTCCTTCTTCTCTATCTCATCCCTGAAAACCCATGGATAAAAGTTTCTTATTTTTTTCTCTTTACCCCTTTTAATCCAAATCCTTTTCATTTCTTTTATTTTAGATCTTGCTTTTCCAATTTTTTAGTATATATTATTAATGAAGGAGATGAAATGGGATTAGAAGTTGGAGTTGGATGGAGCAAAATTGAAGATTCATACATTGCTGGAAGGGAAGCCTCTGAAAAGGCAATCTCAGCTCTTGGAAGTCCCTCCCCCGACCTTGTTTTTGCTTTCTCTTCAATAAGATTTGACCACAAAAAATTGATCAAGGGAGTTAGAGAGGTTTTTAAAGATAAACCCCTTTTAGGTTGCACAACAGGTGGTGAGATTTGCAGTGAGGGGCCTCAGAAAGGTTCTGTGGTTGTATCAGCATTAAAATTTCAAAAGGCAAAGATTAAGATTGGGAAGGTTGAGAATATAAGCAAAAACCTTAGAAAAGCGGGAGAAGATATCGGTTCAATCCTTACAAAGGATATTCTTCCTGAGGAAGGAGGGACAATTTTTGTTTTTCCCGACGGACTATCGGGAAATATGACAGAGCTCGTTAGAGGTATTTACGATTCAATCCATCCAACAATTGACCTTGTTGGAGGTGGAGCGGGAGATGAATTTCTTTTTGAAAAAACATATCAGTTCTTCAATGATAAAGTTATTACAGATTCTGTTGTTGGAGTTTATATCAACACTGACATCCATTGCGGTTATGGTGTTCGACACGGTTTTTCTCCTGTGGGTGAACCCCTTCTTGTGACAAAGGCAAAGGGGAATATTCTATATGAACTCAATCAGAGACCAGCAATTGATGCCTATCTTGAATATTTTGGTCTCAGTAAGGATGAAAAGGGGATTGAGAAGTTAGGAGCAATGAAGGAGGTCAATTTTTACCCCCTTGGAGTTCCTATTTGGAGGGATGAGTATCAGATGGTTCATTTAAATTATAGAAATCCAGATGGCTCAATAACATGTGCCAATGAGATTCCTGAGAATTCAATAGTAAGGATAATGCATGCAAAAAAGGATGACCTCCTGAATGCCACCAGGCTTGCTATAAATCAGGCAATTTCAATGATTAAAGGAAAGAATATTAGAGCATGTTTTATCTTCGATTGTGTTTCAAGACCTTTACTCCTTGAGGATTTATCCCACGAGGAGATAAATATTGTTAAAGAGCTACTGGGAGAGAACACTCCTATTTCAGGTTTTTACACTTATGGAGAAATAGGAAGGTGCTCAGTAGCGGGTGGACGCCCCTTCTTCCATACAATGACCTTTGTGATTTCAATTCTTGCGGAGGGATAATGGAAAAGTTCGATGCTGAAAAGATAAAATCCCTTGAAAGAAAGGTCACCCAGCTTTCAATACTTTATTCCATTGCTTCATCCATTGGAGTTACTCCTGATGAAAATAGAATTCTTGAACTGGTAATTGATGGAATCATGGATAACCTTACTCCTGAAATTGCAATAATTTATCTTCTTGATAGGGAAAAGAATGAGCTTTATCCTTATTTATCAAGGGGGGTTAAAATAGAAGAGATTTCGAAGGAAAGGATAAAATCAGGAGAGTTCATTTCAGGTTTATGTTTTGAAAAGGGAGAGCCCATTGAAATAGGAATAGATAAGGAAAAGGATTATTTAGAGCCCTTCTTAAGAAGGTATCCAATCAAAAAAGTAGTGTGTCATCCAATAAAATCCTACAATAGAATTCTCGGGGTTATTCACATAAGCAAATTCTCTTCATTTACTTTCACTGAAGAGGAAAGATGGATCCTCACAATTCTTGCCAACAGAGCGGGAGTTGCCATGGAGAGTGCAAATTTATATAAGGAACTTGAACTATGGGGAAAATCCCTTGAAAAAAAGGTTGAGGAGAGAACAAGAGAGATTCAGGAGCATCTTGAAAGGATAAAAGCTCTGGAGAAGACAACTTTAAGGATAAGCTCTGAGATGAACCTTTCAAAGTCCCTACCCTTTATCGGTAGAGAGAGTGCAAAGATACTCAATGCTGACAAATGGGCAATATTTGTTGTTTCTAAAAAAAGGCCTGGGCATGTGGAGAAATATTTTTCCTCTGGTCTATCAGAGGATTATCTAAAAGATTTATTAGAAAACTGGAAAAAAGTTGAGGGAGCAAAGGTTGTTTACTCCCAAAAACCTCTTTTCATAGAAGATATATTGGAAGTAGAAAATCCATTTGCAATAGAACTTGCTTTAAAAGGTGGTTATAGAAGCTTAAATATAATTCCATGCAATTTCAGAGGAACCCTTGTAGGAATTATTGTCTACTATCATACCAATCCTAAGACTTACTCTGACAAGGAGAAAGAGATTGCCATTGCATTTGGAGAGCTGATAGCGCTTGCAATCTCCAACTCAAATCTTTTCCAAAAAAAGAAAAAAGCCATAAAACAGTTAAAAGCAGTTAACAAGCTTGGAAGATTTATTGCCACTCCCCTCAATCTTCAGAAAATTTACAATGAAGCAGTTGAACTTATCCAGAAAATCCAGAACTATCCCTTTGTTTTCATTCTTACTTATGAAAGCATTTCAAATAAGCTTGTTCAGGTTGCAAGTGGTGGATGGCTCAAAGAAAAAGCTCCTCGAAAATACAGTCAGAGCCCTGATAGAGGAATAATCGGAAGGATCTTCAAAACAGGGAAGATATATCTTGCAAAGGATGTTAGGAAAGACCCTTATTATTTGCCTTATTTTGAAGAAGTAAAATCTGAGCTTGCTGTTCCAATAAAAGACAAGAAAGGGAATGTAATTGGAGTTATTGATGTTCAGTCTGAAAATTTAGATGCTTTTGAAAAAGAAGATATAGAAACAATTTCCACCCTTGCGGACCAGCTCTCCATAATGATTGAGAATATTGTGCTTTACAAAGATTTAACAAATAGAATAAAGGAACTATCAACCCTTTACAACCTCTCGAAAGAACTTTCATGTCTTCTTGATTTAGAAAAAGTTTTAAACAGAATAATAATAAATTTAAAAGCAATACTTCCATTCACTTCTGGAGGGATACTTATTTATAATCCATCTTTAAAGGCACTCGAAGTAAAAGCTTATCTTGGCCCTAAACTCGATGAATTTAAGGGAATAGTTGAGATTGGAAAAGGAATAACAGGGAATTGCTTTTTGCAAAAAAAACCTATAATTGTTCCTGATGTAAGAAAGGATGAAAGATATTTGCCAGGTGCTCCCAACATTCTTTCTGAAGTAGCTGTTCCACTAATTTACCAGAATGAAGTTATAGGTGTTTTAAATCTTGAAAGTTCAAAACTCAACGAATATAACGAAGAGCATCTGAGGATTTTAAATTATGTTGCTTCCCATGTAGCTTCTGCCATTAGAAATACATTGCTTTTTGAGGAAGTGAAAAGAAAAGCTGAAGAGATGAGAATCCTTAACGAGATAAGCTCTGCTACTATATCAGTTCTGGATCTGAGAAAACTTTACAGAATCATTTCTAAAAAATTAATGGAAATGTTTAATGTGGACACTTACTATCTTGCCATATGTGACCATAAAAAGGATATAATCTCTTTTCCAATTTTTATTGACAGGGGTAAACTATTAAGATTAAAACCAATAAAAATCTCGCAAGCAAGCGGACTTACTGGATGGATAATTCAAAATAAAAGACCTTTGATGTTCACTGATTATGAAAAAGAAAAGGGATCCCTTCCAGTTAAAGCTATCATAATAATTAAAGAAACCCAGAGTTACATTGGAGTTCCAATAATTTTAAAGGAGAAAGTCCTTGGAGTAATTTCAATCCAGAGTTACAAGAAAAAAGCTTTCACCTCAGGTCATCTTGAACTTCTACAGACAATCGCCAACAACATTGCCCTTTCCCTTTAAAATGCAAGGCTTTTCAAAGATATTAAATTCGCATTGAAGAAACTTAAGGAAAGCCAGAAGAAACTTATCCAGACAGAAAAGATGAGAGCTCTCGGAATAGCCTCTGCAGGAGTTGCCCATCAATTTAACAATATACTATCTGCAATTCTTGCTCGTGCTCAGCTCCTTTATCAGAAAATTGATGACCCTGAGATAAGGAGAAATCTTGAAATAATTGAGAAGGCATCCCTGGGAGGAGCTGAGATAGTAAGAAGACTTTTAGGTTTTTCAAGGTTTGAAGAAAAAGGAAAGTTAGAGATTGTTGATATTAACCACTCTATAGAAGAGGCTCTTCAACTTACAGAATTTAAATGGAGAAATGAGGCAGAGGCAATGGGTAAGATTATAGAGATAAAAAGGGAGCTTGGGGATGGTGTATTTGTCAAAGGGAATTCAGCAGAGTTAAGGGAGGTAATTGTAAATCTTATTTTGAATTCTGTTGAAGCAATAGAAAAAAATGGATATATCAGTATAATTTCCTCTTCTTCAGGAAACAGAGTTTTAATTGAAGTTAAAGATAATGGTAAAGGAATACCTCCTTACCAGCTCGACAAGGTTTTCGACCCATTCTTCACAACAAAGGGAGTCTCAGGAACAGGGCTCGGTTTGAGCTTTGTATATGGAATAGTGAAAAAACACAAGGGAGAGGTCAAGATTAATAGTGAGGTAGGAAAGGGGACAACTGTCTCCATCTATTTTCCAAAAGCAAAAGGAAAATTGAAAGAAAAAGAAAAGATAGAAGAAGAAAAAATACCAATGAGAATACTTGTTATTGAGGACGAGGAGTATGTAATAGATCTAATAGAAGAGATTCTGAAAATAAACGGTCATTATGTCTCCCTTGCAAGAACAGGAATGGAAGGACTCTCAAAATTTGAAAAAGAGAAATTCGACCTTGTAATGACAGACCTTGGAATGCCTGGAATTTCAGGATGGGAAGTTGCAGAAAAAGTGAGGGAGAAGGATCAAAATATTAGAATAGGATTTATTACTGGATGGAATATAAGAGGTGAAATAGAGAGACTTAAAAGGCTCGGTATTAATTTTGTAATAACAAAACCCTTCAAAATTGAAGATATACTATCCGCCATATCCTCCACTCAGATAAAAGATATTTTCATCAATTAGTCAGCCGATAGCCAAAGGAGGAATTTTATACTGTGAATACAGATTGAAATGAGATAACCTCTATCTCGAACCTGTGTTCACGAGCAGTATTAACAATCTTTTCTAATTCTTCAGCAACTTTTGATTCAATCCATTCCTCTCCACACTGTCCACAGACTTTCGCAGGAACATTTCTTACCACAACAATTCCAAAACCTAAATCTACACTGTATGTTGTATCTCCTTTCTTCAAATCTCCTTTGCATAAAGGACATTTATCCATCATCTCCTCCTTGTTTTAAAATCCGATTCAAATTTATCCAAAGATGGTCTATATGCTGTAATTATGTAAACTTTTTCAGTTTCCAAATCAGCGCTTCTTACAGCTTCAATATCCATATTTTCTTTTAGTATTTTATCAAACTTATCCAAAAAGTTCTATCTTTTTGAATTTTGTCGAAAATGCTTTATTCAACAAATTCAATTCCCTCTTGATTTTTTATTTAAAATGTTCTATCTTTAAAGTGAACAAAAGGCGAACATGAGATTTGGTTATATTCCTTTGAGAGTGAGAACATCTTTCAGTGGGGGAGGGATTTCTGTAAAGGAACTACTTGAATCCATGAAGGAGTTCTCTTTTATTCCTATTGCTGACATTGGTGGTATATGGGGTTGGGGGAAGCTGAAAATGGAGTGCAAAAAGGAAGAAACGAAAGGAAAAATTTTAAAACCATTGTTCGGAGCAGAGTTATCTTTGAATGGGGATAGATTTCTTCTATTTGTTAAAGAAAAAGAAGGTTATAACAACCTTTGTAAATTCTTAAATAGAAGGGAATCTAATGGGAAAGGATTGGTGGCTATTTACATCCCTTCCTCTACCAATTGGAACCCAATTCTTGAGAATTTCGATGATCTCTACATTGGATTAACACTGTGGAATATAAAATGGAAGGAAATTTTCAAAAGGCTGAATATACCAATTGTCTGGGCTAATCCTGTAAATTTTTTTGAGAATCATACCCTTTACTCTCTCATTCTCTCAATAAGGAAAGGCATACCATTCCCAAGACTTAAAAATAAAAATTTCAGCTTTTTCTCTCCTCTACCAAAGTCAGCTCTTAGAAAGTTGGAATTGGAAGATGAAATTTTCATTAGAACATACGAGATAGCTGAAAAATGCAATTTTGATTTGAAGGAGATAATTCCTGACATTTCTGAAGGAGAGGAGGAACTGAGGAAGATTTTAAGGAGAAAAGCTGATGAGTTGAATCTGAATAATTCTTACAGGGAAAGACTCGAAAACGAACTAAAAGCAATTGAGGAGGCAAAATTTTCATACTTTTTCCTTTTAGCTCATGAAATAACGAGTTTTGCAAGGGAGAAAGGAATTTTATACAACCTTAGAGGTTCAGGAGCTTCCTCCCTTGTTGCTTATATCCTCGGAATCTCCCATATCGATCCAATGAAAGAAGGTTTATATTTCGAAAGGTTTTTAAATGGTGGAAGGAATGAACCTCCTGATCTTGACATAGATTTTGAATCGGGAAGGAGGAATGAGGTTCTAAATTATGTTTTTAAAAAATATCCTGAAAGAGCTTCCTTCATAGCATCATTTAAAGATTTTAAGGCTCGCTCAGCAATTTATTTCACAGGAAAAGCCCTCGGTCTTTCTCCTTCTGAATGCAGGGAACTAACAAAAAATATACCTTTTTTTGCAGAGCCTTCTATCCTTAAGATAATCCCCCCACCTCCAGGAGCAGAGTATCTATGGAGACTTGCCTCCCTTCTTCAGGGAATTCATTTTCAGAAATCCCTTCACATAGGAGGTGTTATCTTTACACCATCTCCCATCACTTCTTACCTTCCCATTGAAATTTCAGGGAAAGGTTATCCCATGACACATCTGGACAAAGAGAGTGTTGAGGAGAGCGGAATTATAAAAATTGATCTTCTCGGAGCAAGGGGGCTTTCCACAATATCAGAAACCCTAAGGAGAGTGAAAATTAAAGAGATTCCTTATGGTGACAGAAGGACTTTTGATTTAATAGGAAGAGGTGAGACCATCGGTTGCTTCCAGATAGAAAGCCCTGCAATGATAGACCTTTTGAGAAAAATAAAGCCAAGAAATATATCTGAGCTTGCTGATTGCCTCGCTCTTATAAGACCTGGACCAACTGAAAGTGGAATGAAAAGGAGTATGGTAATGATGAAAAAAGGGAGAAAGATTGAGGTAAATCCAATTTTGAAGAGGCTACTACCTGAAAGGAATGGTTTGATAATTTACGAAGAGCAGATCATGGAAATAGCCCATAAAATTGGATTTGGATGGGAGGAGGCAGAAGCTCTTAGAAGAGGACTTAAAAAGGGGGGAGAAGAGGGACTAAGATTGAAATTTTTTGAAAAAGGGAGGGAAAAAGGTTTTGAAGAAAGAGAGATTGAAGAGATATGGGGTATTTTAAAATACTTCTCTTCTTACACTTTCAATAAAGCCCATGCCTGCTCCTACGCATGGTCAGCCTATATCTCCGCTTTTCTTAAAGCCAATTACCCTCTGGAATTTTTCGCATCTCTTCTGAATTCTGGCGGTGGCTACTATCCTTTGTGGGAATACATTGAGGAAGCAAAGAGAAGGGGTATAAAAATACTTCCTCCAGATGTCTGCAAAAGTGATGAGGGTTTTAAGTTGGAAGGGGATTCCCTTAGGAAAGGGCTTTTATTTATAAAAGGGATTAAAAGGAACACTGCAAAAAAGATAGTGGAGGAGAGAAAAAGCTCTCCCTTCTCATCTCTTTACGATTTTCTAATAAGGGTAAAACCAGGGAAAGAAGAATTTTTCTCCCTGATTGAGGCGGGTGCTCTTGATTCCCTCGCTCCCCTTTCATCCCAGCTCTCCTTCTATCTCGGAACATTAAAAGATATTGAAATATTAAAAGATTCAAGGAAGATAGATGAAGATTTGAAGGATATTCTCGGTAGATTCTCAGGAAAATTCCCTTTCAAAATAAAAAGTATTCCAGCAAAAGAGAATGAGAGGGTTTCCATTCCGGTGAGAATTATAGATGCAAGGATAAAAAAAGCCAATGGAAGGGATATCCTATTCTTCCTTTTTGAAGATGAAACAGGAGTCTTAGAGGGATACTCGCAAAACACTTCAATCCCTGAGAGCAGAGTAGGAATTGTCCGCGGTGTTGTAAAAATAAAGGAAGGAACTATCAAACTAACCAATTGCGATTTTTCTCACTCCCCTTGGGAGGAGGAATGATGTGAATTGGGAATTCAGCTATCCTTTATTTCTTTTATTTTCCCAATAATTTCAGTTGTTGAATAGTTTTCAACATAAGGAAAAATTATGACCTCTCCACCCCATCTCTCAACTTCTTTCTTCCCCACAACTTGTTCAGGTGTGTAATCTCCACCTTTTACAATGAACTTGGGTTTTACTAATTTTATCAAATTCAGAGGAGTAAGGGAGCCAAATGGGACTATATAATCAATGTAGGAGATGGAAGACAGAATCTCTACCCTCTCCTTTAAAGGGAAAATTGGTCTCCCCTCCCCTTTGTTTTTTCTAACAGAATTATCAGTGTTAATTCCAACCACAAGAATGTCTCCCTTGCTCTTTGCAAATTTTAAAAGTCTTATGTGTCCTGGATGAAGAATGTCGAAACAACCATTGGTAAAAACAATTACTTTCCCTTTTTCCCTTTCCCTTTCGCAAATCTCTTTTATCTCCTTTTTACTAACTCTTTTTCCCATCGGTTAAAAACTGAATATTGCTTGAAAAGAACCAAGAATGTTTTGGTCTCCACACTCCTACATCTTTTTTCCTTGAGTAGACCTTGAATGTGTAAAGGGAGCGATGATAATCATAGGGATACCCATCTTTCCTCACAGCTGCAACATCGAGAAAGTATGTTCCATCTATCAGGTCAAGTCCATTAATTTTGAAGATGACCTTCCCTTCTCCCTGAAAATTCACTGGCTCCATATCTTCGAGCTGGGTATTTGTTCCGTAAACCCTTATCCCATCAGCACTGAAAATTGCTATCCCAAAAACAAAATCATCAATTTCCTTCTCCGCAAAGACATCCATTTCTATTGAGAAATTCTCTCCAGATTCAAACACATACCTTTCTCTTCCATCTGAACCAAAAAGTTTTACATCCCTTATAACTATTTCCTGAGAACCCCATCTTCCTTCCCTCTGCTCTGTTGTTGGTCCAGCCTTATGAGCATCCATAAATCTTTTTTCTTCCTTTGAAAGAACATCCTGAAGGTAGGCATCAACAACTTTCTTAGGATCACCAATAATCTGTATTTCACCTCTTTTCAGCCAAACCACCTCATCACAGATTGATGTGACTGTATCAAGGGCATGGCTCACAAATACAATTGTTTTCTTTTTCTTTTTGAATTCAGCAATTTTTTCAAGGCATTTGGGAATGAAGGAAGCATCACCTACTGCAAGAACTTCATCGATTAAAAGAATGTCAGGATTTACATTTATTGCCACTGCAAACCCCAATCTCATATACATTCCAGAAGAATATGTCTTTACAGGCTCATCTATGAAATCTTCAAGTTCTGCAAATTTTACAATCTCATCGAATTTTTCGCTTATTTCTTTTTTGGAAAGACCGAGCATAATCCCATTTATATAAACATTCTCCCTTCCTGAGATTTCAGGATGGAATCCCGCTCCAAGTTCTATAAGAGCTGATACCCTCCCCTTAACTTCAATCTTTCCAGATGTTGGTTTTGTAATCCCCGCAATAAGTTTAAGAAGGGTGCTCTTTCCTGAGCCATTCGCTCCTATTATTCCAACTGTTTTCCCCTCCTCAATGGAAAGGTTAATATTCTGGAGGGCAGGGAAATAAAGGTCAGGATTAATATCTTTGAAAAGGGTCCCTTTAATGATTGCACTTTTTAGTGTCGCAAATCTGTGCCTCTGGGAAAATCTCTTATAAATCTTCGAAACATTTTCAAGCCTTATAACTTCCATTTATGCCTCTTCAACAACAGTATCCCTTAATCGATCAAAAATTAAATATCCCATTATAAAAATTATTAATGAAAAAACAAAAGTTGCAGATAATTTTTTCCAGTGGGGTAATGAACCGTAAAATAGTGAATAGTGATATGACTCCACAACATGGGTCATGGGATTGAGGAGAAGATATATTTTTAGAAGGGAAGATTTCTGAATTGCAGGGAATGAAAATGGATAAATTATGGGAGTGGAGAAGAACCAGAGAGTAATGAGATTAGTTATAATATTCTGGAGATCTTTGAAAAGGACAGAAAGAGGAGCAACAAAGAGAGAAAGACCGAGGACGAATATAAACTCAATGAGGATGCAGGCAGGAAGAAAAAGGGTCCAGAGGGTGAGGGGGTGACCAAAAACTATATAAAAAAGAAAAAGAATTGGAAGTCCTAAAATAAAATTGACAAGATTTGTTACAACAACGGTTACTGGAAGAATCTCTGCGGGAAACATTATTTTCTTTAATAAGCCACTATTCGCCATAAGAACATTGGAGCTTTCAAGGATGGAAGAAGCGAACCATGTCCATGGAAGAAGTCCTGTAAATAGGAAAAGAGCATAAGATAAAGGGGATGGAAAGGAGGGGTCTTTTGGTCTTAAAATCAAGCCAAATACAATTGTATAAACGCAAAGAAGGAGAAAGGGGTTCAGGAATGACCAAAGAAAACCGAAAAATGAACCCCTGTATCTTGCTTTTAATTCCCTTCCTACCAGACTCTGTATAAGGGCTCTATATCGAAAAAGTTCAAGAATTCTCTTTTTCATATTTCGCCTGATAAAATTTTCTCCATCTCTTTAGTATATACCTTTTTAGATTCATAAATTATAAGTGGCTCTTCTATCTCTTTTTCACATCTTTCCAGTCTTAACTCACAAAGAAAGAGGGAGGATGGTTCATCCTTCTTAGAATGAATGAATCTTATCCTTTTTATCCATAACGATTCCTTCTCGCATGCCTCCTCAAATTCCTTTAACCTTGCTGTTCTGTAAATTATATATCCTTTACCATCTCTTTTCATTGAAAGAGAAAAAGCCCTGGTAACATCCCTTAATTCACATAGAATCTCATGTTTGGCTATTGCCCTCTCTGGGTAAGGACTTATCCTCCCTTCCATTACTTTCTGATATGGTGGATTTGAAAAGACTATATCAAACTTAGGCATGGAGTTAATGGACTTTATATCTCCTTTTACAACCTCAATCTTTCCACCAAAGGAATTCAATTGAATATTCCTTCTTGCAAGGGAGATTAAAGAATCCTGGATTTCAAGGGCAACAATTCTTTTGAAGGGTTTTGAGGATGCAACAAGTATTGATACAACTCCATTTCCAGCTCCAAGCTCAAGAAGCTCGCTATCCTTATCACTTTCTATGTAATAAGCAAGAAGAGGAGCATCTACTGAAAATCTCCAACCTTTTCTCTTCTGTATTATCTTAACCTTACCCTTAAAAAAACTATCAAGAGTTTCATCTTCTCCAATCAATGAAAGTTCGCTCCTCACTTCTTACCCCTTCTCTGGATTAATCTCAGCCTTTCCTCGGCTTTTCTCAGAGAATGAACAGCTTTTTCTATATCCTCAGGAGTGTATTCTCCCTTCTCATTCTTTATTATTCTCTCAGCCCTCTCCTTTTCATCCTTTGCCCTTTCTTCATCAATCTCTTCCATCTTCTCTCCTATTTCAGCGAGAATCCTCACCCATGTTGGTAAAACTTCCACAAATCCACCCGAAACAAAAATACTTTTCTCCCCTTTTTCTGTTTTAAATGTAAGTTCTCCTGTTCCGAGAATTGTGACAAGGGGTGAATGTCCTGGAAGTATTCCGAGATAACCCTTTTGAGTGGGAATATGGACCCATTCGGTCTTCTCTCCTACAAGGAGTTTTTCCGGTGTTGCAATCTCAAGGAATATCCTTTCGGGAAGACTCATTAAATATACTCCTTTGCTTTCTCCTTCACCTCATCAATTGTTCCTACCATGTAAAAAGCCTGCTCTGGAATATGGTCAAGTTTCCCATCCACAATCTCTTTGAATCCTTTTACAGTTTCCTCAACAGGAACATACTTCCCTGGTCTTCCTGTGAACTCCTCAGCAACATGAAATGGCTGAGAGAGAAACTTCTGAATTTTCCTTGCCCTTGCAACTATAAGCTTATCCTCCTCTGAAAGTTCCTCCATTCCAAGAATAGCTATTATATCCTGAAGGTCCTTGTATCTCTGGAGGATTGCCCTGACCTGCATTGCAACTCTATAATGCTCCTCACCAACAACCCTTGGATCAAGTATTCTTGAATAAGAGGAGAGAGGGTCAACAGCGGGATATAATCCCATTTCTGCTATTTGCCTTGAAAGGTTAGTGTTTGCATCAAGATGGGAGAATGTGGTTGCGGGAGCAGGGTCTGTAAAGTCATCAGCGGGAACATATATTGCCTGAATTGATGTTATTGAACCCTTCTTTGTTGATGTAATTCTCTCCTCAAGCTCTGCAAGTTCTGCGGCGAGATTAGGTTGATAACCAACAGCTGAGGGGATTCTACCTAAAAGAGCTGATACCTCTGAGCCCGCCTGGACAAATCGGAAAATGTTGTCAATAAACAAGAGAACATCCTGGCCCTCTTCATCTCTGAAATATTCTGCAGAGGTTAAAGCAGTAAGACCAACCCTCAATCTTGCTCCGGGTGGCTCTGTCATCTGTCCATATATAAGAACCGCTTTATCGATAACTCCTGACCTCTTCATTTCAAGCCAAAGATCATTTCCTTCCCTTGTTCTCTCTCCAACACCACCAAAAACAGAAAACCCACCATGCTTCTTTGCCACATTGTGAATAAGCTCCATTATTATTACCGTCTTTCCAACGCCCGCTCCTCCAAAGAGACCTATTTTCCCTCCTTTAAGATATGGTTCGAGGAGGTCGATAACCTTAATACCTGTCTCAAACATCTCAAGTTTTGTGCTCTGCTGTTCGAGGGGTGGTGCGGGTCTGTGTATGGGATACTTCTTCTTTGCATTTATTGGTCCGAGCTTGTCAATTGGTTCACCTATAACATTCAGAACCCTACCGAGAGTCTCCCTTCCAACAGGAACCTCAATTGGACCTCCTGTATCTATAGCCTTCATACCGCGAATCACTCCATCAGTTGGATGCATTGAGACTGTTCTTACCCTATTTTCTCCAAGATGCTGTTGAACCTCAACAATTATGTCTATGGGTTTGGGAGTTTCGAACCCATCAGATGTTATTCTTATTGCATTATAAATTTCAGGAAGATAATCTCCTTCAAATTCAATGTCAATAACAGGTCCAAAAACCTGAACAACTCTTCCAACTCTCATTTAAACCTCCATGAATATTTTAGGCTTTTCAAAAGATTTCTTTCTAATCCTCGAAATGTTTTAAAATTCATCATTCCCTCATTCTTGCAAGAGCTTCAGCAGCTGTTGTAATTTCAATAATCTCTTTTGTAATTGATGTCTGTCTTATCTTATTCATTATCAATGTTAATCTATCTATCATCTCTTCCGCATTTTTTGTTGCATTCTCCATTGCAATCATTCTTGAAGCATGCTCTGAAACAGCAGACTCCAGTATTATGTGATAGAGAGAAAATTTGATGTAAAGGGGGAGAAGGTGGGAAAAAATTTCTTCTGGTGGATATTCAAAAATAAACTCCGGGTATCCTTCTATCTCCTCAACAGGTTCAAGGGGGAGGAGTTTTTCAATTACTATATCGTGTCTTACAGTTGATTTAAATTCATTATAAACAACATAGATTGCATCAGTAATTTTCTTTTCGTAAAGGTCAATGATAAATTCTGAAATTTCAAGGGATTTTTCATAGGAAAATTTGAAAAGTATATCAGTCCATGCCTTTCTTAATGGATATTTTCTTTTTGCAAAATAATCCTTTCCCTTTTTACCGATGAGAATAAGATTTATATTCTTATCTTTGAAGGAATTAATAAATTTTTCAGCTCTTTCTATTATATTTGAGTTGAAGGCACCGCACAATCCCTTATCAGATGTTATAACAATTAGATCAACATTATTCTCATCCCTTTTCTCAAGAAGGAAATGGGTCTGGCTTTCCACCCTTGATGCTATACTTTTTAATGTTTTTGAAAGAAGATGTGCGAACGGTCTTGCAGATAACATTTTTACCTGGAATTTTTTTAGTTTAGCTCCTGAAACTGTTTTCATTGCTTTTGTCATTTGCTGAGTGCTCTTAACACTTCTTATCTTCCTTCTCATATCAAGTAGGGTAGGCATTTCAACCTCTTTTCTTTCTAATGAATTCCTCTGTAAATTCTTTAAGGAATGAATCCATCTTAGCCTTCAATGAATCGTCAATATACTTTTTCTCCTTTAGCTCTTTAAGTATTTCAGGAGCTTTCACCTTTACTTTTTCAAGGAGCTCCCTTTCATATTCCCTTACCCAGCTAACCTCAAGGAGATCAAGGAATCCATTTGTTCCTGAATAAATCGATAGAATCTGCTCTTCAACTGGCATAGGTTGATATTGGTCCTGCTTTAAAAGTTCGACAAGTCTTTCTCCACGATGTAGCTGTGCCTGAGTTGCGGGATCAAGGTCTGAACCAAACTGGGCAAAGGTTAGAAGTTCTCTATACTGGGCAAGATCGAGTCTCAGAGTTCCCGCAACCTGTCTCATAGCTTTTATCTGAGCATTCCCTCCCACTCGTGAAACTGATATTCCAACATTTATGGCGGGTCTTACACCCGCATTGAAAAGATCAGGTTGAAGATAAATCTGTCCATCTGTTATTGAGATAACATTTGTGGGAATATATCCTGAGACATCCCCCGCCTGGGTTTCAACTATTGGCAAAGCTGTAAGAGAACCTCCTCCATTCTCTTCATTTAATTTCGCAGCTCTTTCAAGGAGTCTTGAATGGAGATAGAAAATGTCTCCAGGGTAAGCTTCTCTTCCAGGTGGTCTTCTGAGAAGAAGGGAGATCTCTCTGTAACTTGCAGCATGCTTTGAGAGATCGTCATATATAACAAGAGCATGCATACCTCTATCCCTGAAAAACTCTCCCATGGCACATCCCGCATAAGGAGCAAGGTACTGGAGGGTGGTAGGATCAGATGCGGATGCCACAACAACAGTGGAATATTCCATTGCTCCGTAATCTTCAAGTATTTTAATTACCTGAGCAATTGTAGACCTTTTCTGCCCTATTGCAACATAAATACAAAAAACATCAGAATCTTTCTGGTTTAGTATTGTGTCAATAGCTATAGCAGTCTTTCCAGTTTGTCTGTCGCCAATTATAAGCTCCCTCTGCCCCCTTCCAATCGGAATCATTGCATCTATAGCCTTTATACCTGTTTGAAGTGGCTCCTTCACAGGAATTCTATCCACAACACTTGGAGCTATCCTTTCAATGGGCATATATGCTTCAGGAACTATCGGACCTTTACCGTCAAGGGGATTCCCGAGAGGGTCAATAACCCTTCCAATCAATGATTTCCCAGCGGGAACCTCAAGGATTCTTCTGGTTCTCTTAACCATATCCCCTTCCTTTACACTTGTAGTATGTCCGAGAATAACCGCTCCAACATTATCTTCTTCAAGATTTAGAGCAATTCCCATTGTATGATTTCCAAAATCGATTAGCTCGTTATACATTACCTCTTCAAGCCCGTGGATTCGTGCGATTCCATCCCCTACAGAAATAACTATGCCCATCTCCTCTATATTTATGTCAGTTTTAAAACCTTCAATCTGCTCTTTAATAATTCTACTTATTTCGTCAGCTTTTATTTCCATAACCCTTCTCCTTCAACTATTTTTATTCTTAGTCTTTCAAGATTACCTTTTATTGAACAATCGAAAATTTTATTCCCTTCCTTTATTACAATCCCTCCAAGAATTTCAGGCTCAACTCTAAAATCAGCTTTAATTTTTCCTTTTTTTATCCTTGAAAGAGTCTCGACAATTTCGGATTTTTCGCTTTCACTTAAGGGAATTGAAGATATTATCTCCATTTTATAAATATTATTCCTTTTGTTCCATATATCCTCGAAATTTTTGAGTATTAGATTTAAAAGGGAGAATCTTCCTTTTTCCACAAGGATTTTCAGAAATCTTTTTATCTTTTCAGAAATTTTCAACTCATCGGAAACCCTTTCAACAACATTCATCTTTAAAATTTTTGGAAAAATAGGGTTTTCAATGAAATCTTTAAATTCTTTATTATCGGAGAAAATACTTAGAACTGTAAGAAGCTCCTTCCTGATATTCTCCCAATCTTGAGGAGAGGAGCAAAAATGGGTAAGAGCAATGGCATATCTTCTTGCTACTGCTTCACCTCTCATAGAGCCTTTCCTATCTCATCTATTGCCTTACGAATAATTCTTCTCTGCTCAGATTCTCCAAAACCTCTTTTTATCCTCTCGGAAACTCTGCCGATAAGAATTTCTGCGCCATATCTCCTCAATTCTTCCAGCCCTTTTCTTCTCGCTTCTTCAATGGCTTCCTCTGCCTCCTGGATTATTTTTTTTGCCTCTAAGTTCGCCTCCTCAAGAATTCTCTTCTTCTCAATTATTGCTTCCCTTTCACCTGCGGAGACTATTTCTGCCACTTCTGAATCTATGCTTTTCAATCTATTTTCAATCTTCCTGAGCCTTCTCTCCACCTCATCCCTTTTCCTGAAGGAATCGTCAATATCCTCACTTGTTGAAATTCTTTTATTTGCAATGAACTTCGAAAGGGGGGACTTAGCAAGAATATAAAGCAAGAAGAATAGAACTGCAAAATTAAAGATCTTTCCCAAGTTACTTACTATATTAACTCCTTCGTGAGTTTCCGTCATATCAATTTCTCTGATTCAGAAGGTTTTTAATCAATTTTTCAGCAAGAAAATCCACATCTCTTTCAATGATTTTTTTCCCCTCTTCAATTTCCTCTTCCAATTTTTTCAATGATTCATTTTTCAACTCTTCCGCTTTCAACCTTGCATTTTCTAAAATATTTTCTTTTTCAGCAAGGGCTTCCTTTCGAACCCTTTCCTTATGTTCCTCTACTCTGGCAAATGTGCTCTTTAGAATCTCATTTAGAACCCTCTCCTTTTCATTGTATTCGTTGAGGAATCGGGCAAAACTCTCATTGTTTTCCCTGATAACTTGCTCCCTTTTATGCAGAATATCATTGATAGGCTTAAAATAAAGCCTCTGTAGAATTAGTAAAAGGATGGAGAGGATAAATACAACAAAAAGAGCTGAAAAATCCAGATTTACCATAAATCATCAAAATATTTATTTACCATTGTCAGTGAAAAAAGTCAAGGTAATAGATTTTTCAAAGATAGAGCAATTAAATGCAATATTTTAAACAACTTTACTTATATGGGTATATTTTAAAAGAAAGATACGGCAAGTAAGTAGAAAAAAATGTTCATTTACTTGACCTCTGAAGAGAAAAGAAAGGATGCCTTGATGGAGATGAGATACTCAGAGGAAGATGTAGAAGAAGCAGGAATATATTTTGATGAGGTGGTAAAAAAGATTAAGGAAGAAAATTTTAAAGTTAGCATCTCACCTGATACTAAAAAGGTTTGCAAGGAATGTGATTTCAGGTTCTATTGCTCGCAAAATGGCATAATAAAATTTAAAACAAAGGAGCTTGAGGAGGTATAAAGATGCCAAAGATAAATATAAATAAGACTGAACTTGTCTGGCTTGGGAAATACGATGAAGAGGGGAAACTAAATCCAGTTGAAAAGCCAGGTCCTTATCCATTTCAGATTGTGGAGGTAATAAATAAGCCGAGGACAGGGAAAGAAGAATCGCAACCAACACTTTTTGAAATATGGCAAGGCAAAGATGTATAATAATAAAGGATGAGGCCAATATGCCAAAAAATAATTCCTCAAAAATAGTGCAGATTTTTTCGGCACAAGATGTGAAGCATGGCTTATCTCTTTTCACAAATAGAGAAATTCAAGCTGTGGAAGGCTTGATTATAGAACGGGATGGAAAATTTCATATCAAATGCCAGATCAAAGATAGATACAAAGTCGCAAAACCTGAAGAAATCGTGAGGCAACTTGGGGTTTACAGGTTATTAAATGAATATGGCTATCCGAAGGGAAGAATAGATGTTGAAAGAGTAATTTATTTTGGCTCAAGGGATTCTGGTTTAGCAGATGTGGTTGTCCTTCAAGAAGACCGTCAGCATCCATACATAATCTTTGAAGTAAAAAGACCTCAAAGAACTGCAGGGTTAGAACAATTAAAGAGTTATTGTAATGCTGAAGGATCTCCGATTGGTGTTTGGTCTAATGGAAATGAAATGATAAGGCTTCACCGGGAAGAACCTATAATAAGTAAAAATTATGTAAAATAGGAGTGTAAAAATGGAGAATTTATTAGACAATTTAAAATCATTACTCCAAAAAGACGAGCGCCTTGTCAGCGAAGGTGAGCTTTTGAAGAATAAGATAACCGAGCTTGCTTTGAGGTTAGACAAAGATTTAATAAAACTTCTTTTGTCTGATGAAAAGATGAAAGAGGTGTTTTTTGTTGATGTGGATGGAGTTTTAATTTTTGACAAGGATAAATTTATAAAGTTTGTTTCCAATAAACAGTTTTTGCCCGATTCTTATACTGCTTTTAAAAATAAAATAGGATTGATTGATGAAAATGAAGAATTTATTAGCGAAAAAAAAGAAGTAGTGCTTTCCTGGCCTTATAAGAATCTTAAATATCCAGAAGATTTCATTAATAAGATAATCTGTGGTGATTCCTTAGAGTTGATCAAGTCAATTCCGGATAATTCTATAGATGTAGTTATTACCGACCCTCCATACGGATTAAATAAAGATGGTGTCAGAGGCGATGCTGATTTAAGTCTTTTTTATAATATTCTGCCAGAGTGCGATAGAGTGTTAAAAGACAACAGTTTCTTTATTACATTTTTTAGCACAAAGTTTTTGCCACAATTATTTATACATAACCCATTTAATTATTTTTGGCAAATTGTTTTATATTGTCCAGAGGGAAGAGTTAAATCACCAATAGGATACACGAAGTTCATGTCCTGTTTCATTTTCAAAAAAGGAAATCCTAAGATTATTTACTGGAATAAAGATATATTTGTCGATACACCTGGAAAAATGGTTGAGCCCGATGAAGGGTTCATAGACCATCCTACACCTAAACCAAAGCACTTTATAAAAGAAATTCTAAAAATGTTCACAAAAGAAAACGATTTAATTTTAGACCCTTTTATTGGAAGCGGTAGCACTGCCGTAGCATGCATTCAACTTAATAGAAGATTTATTGGGTTTGAAATTGAGGAAAGATATTACAACCTTGCTGTTGGTAGAGTCAATAAATTTTTATCAAGATTTAACTCAAACTCCATTAAAGAGGGAGAATGAACCTATGAATATCCCAGCTAAAATATTTATTAGGAACGGAAGACTAATAATAGAACTCCCATTAACTAATCCCACAGGAAAGATTCGGGTAAAACGAAGAAGTGAAACTTCAAATTATGGATTGCCAATAGCCACAAGAACGGAAAAATTTACAGAAAATGATTATGTAGAATGGCAAATTTCCTATGCTACACAAAATCCACCAGACGAATCAAAAGTTGATGATGTTGTTATTAATGATAATCAAATTGGTTTTGAATTGACAAAATTATTAGCCGAAGGTATGAAACTACAGATATTATCTGAGGATATTTATTAATTAGAGAAGTTTATTGATAATGTTCAACCTACTGAAACTCTTGAAGAGAACGAAAAAATTTTTAGAGAAAATAATTTGCAAGAGATAAAAGGTGGCTTCAAAAAATTTATAGAAAAGGTGCCTATATTTATTAAGAAAAACGAAAAAGAAGGTTATTTTATAGAAATAATTTTAAGGCATAAGCAACGCGCCGTAGGATTGCAAGCTATGGTTTATCTTTGTGTCTATGTAGAGAAATTAATGGATAGAAATGGAAATTCTTTAATAGGCAGAGTAGCCAATATCCGAGAATTTGGTCAATTAGAAATTACCTCGGAGAATAGAACAATCATCTTAGATACTGTTAAAGCTTTTGCTATTGCATCATGGCAACATAAAAACGATATTTCAAATATTTTGAACCAGATAAAAAGAAAATGCGAACTATAAATATTTATAAATCAAATCAAGCAAATAAACATTTCAGCAGAGAAGAAAAAGTATTAGGGCAATTTTTTACTCCTCCTGAAGTAGCTGAGTTTATAGTTTCTTTTGCTTCAAATTATCTTCTTGAAAAAAAATCAGCCTGTGATCCTGCTTGTGGTGACGGCGTGTTTCTATCAAGCCTTATCAATCATGGATTTGAACCGCTGGGCGTTGATATTGATGAAGATGTTGTCAATTCTTTACCGCAAGACATTAAAAAATATGTTCGAATAGAAAATGGACTCACTTTGAGCGAAGAGAAAAAATTTGACCTGGTTGTAGGTAATCCGCCCTTTTCTTCAAAATATGGACGAGTTGTTCAGGGAGATATTCTAAAAAATTTTGGATTAGGAAAGAGTGTTTCTTCACAGGCAATAGAAATTCTTTTTTTGGAAAAATTTATAAGATTATGTAGAGATGATGGAGTAATTGGGATTATTCTCCCACATGGTATTTTTTCAGACCTGCGATTAAACTATGTTAGAGAATATATCAGAAAGAATCTCTCTATAATTGCAATCATTTCACTTCCAAGAAATATATTTAGAAGTAATGGAAATAAAACATCATCAAAGACTTGTATATTGATTGGGTCAAAGGGAGCAAAAGCGGTTAACCAAAAGGTTTTATTTGCCGCAGTGGATTCTGTTAATGAATTGGTAGAAGGAGATATAAAGAGAAAAACTTTTGCTGAGCTTGATGAATTTTTGTATCCAGAGTTTTATCTGGAAAGAAATCCAATTTTAGATGGACTACCAAGATTGAAAGAGTTTGAAGTTGAGATTATTCAAGGAAGTGCAAAATATGGTAACGAGCGCAAATTTTCTTCCACAGGGATTCGTTTTATTTCCGCTAAAACTATTACCTCATTAGGAATAGATTTTTCAATGGATGAAAAGTTTATAGAGCCCGGTGGGATTATGGATAACAAGAGAGCACATGTTGAAATAGGAGATATTGTTTTTGTTCGGGTTGGGGTTGGTTGTATTGGTAGATGTGCGGTGGTAACTAAAGAATCTGAAAAAGGAATTGCTGATGACTGGATATACATAATTAGAATTAAAGATAAAAGACTCTCCCCTTTTTATTTAACTTTTTGGTTGCAGACTGCTACTATGCAAAAGGAAATAAGAAGACTTGCAAGAGGTGTGGGGACAATAACTATTCCAATTGCATTAGTTAAAGAATTGCCTGTTATGGTTCCTGACGAAACCATATCAAAAAAATGCAAAGAAAAATACTATGAAATTATATTAAAACGAGAAAATAAGCAGGACAAAGAGGCACTTAAAATTAAAGACGAAATCTGTTCAGAACTTGAGAACCTGTTATCGTGCAGTAATGAAAAGTTATAAAGTTGATGTTAAAACAATTGATGCTCACGCAAAAGATTTTGGTGATTTATCAATTGAAGACCAGAAAAGATTTTTGCTTGAGTGCTTGGACAAGAACCATCTCTAAGTCAACTATAGCGATGATAAGGAGTATGGGGTGAGTGAGGAGGATAAGAGGTTGAATAGGGAGTTTTATAAAAATTTATGAATAATCATGATAAATATGTCCTCGATATTTTAAAGATAAAAGACAGTAAAGGAAATGTTATAGCGAGAGAAAGTAGCGAAGTTGAATTTAGAGAAAACTTTAATTTTTTAAATATGGCAGACTATTCCAGAATTATGGCTTCTTTTGCTAATAAGTCTGGTGGGTATATTATTTTCGGTATAAAGGATAGTCCAAGAAAAATAGTAGGTATAAATCCTGATAAGTTTAATGAAATTCCTCAAGAAAAGATCACAAATTTCTTGGTTGAGTATTTTAATCCAGAAATAAAATGGGATATAGGGGGCGTTAAATATGATGGAGTTTATGTAGGTTACATTTATACTTACGAAGCAGAGAGCAAGCCGATAATATGTAAGAAAAATAAAGACAATATAATAAAAACTGGAGAAATTTATTATAGATATAGAGCGCAAACAAGAAATATTGAATATGGAGAATTGAAAGCGATTATTGATGAAATTAAAGAAAAGGAGAGACAAAATTGGATGAGAGTTTTTAAGGATATTGCAAGAATTGGTCCTGAAAATGTAGTAATTAGTGAAAAATCCGCAAGGGATGTAAGATTGAGTAGCAGCCCAAAAGCTTTGCCTGTTGTTGACGAAAAGGATATAAAAAAATTTTATCCTTATGATTATAGGCAATTGACTGCCAAACTGAAAAGCAGATATGCAGATTTTAAAGAGAATCAGAAGTATCACAATTTAAGAAAAAAATTAAAAGACAAGAAAGAATTTTGTTTTTCTAGAAAATTAGATCCTGACAATCCAAAAAGCTCAAAAAAAGATTTTTATAGTGAAAACATAATAAAAGAATTCGATAAACATTATACTTTAAAATAATTAATATGCTCTACGAAACTTTTAATTCAATAAAAGAATCATTTGGACAGGATTATTTTACATCGCGCGTGGGCGATGAGATTGTTCAAAATCTCAATCCAAAGTTTGAACTGCGGGAATATCAGAAAGAGGCGTAAGGGCGGTTTGATTTTTATTTTACTGGATACCAAAAACGGCAATGGCCAGCACACTTGCTTTTCCATATGGCAACTGGAAGCGGTAAAACGCTTATAATGACTGCAAATATTTTTATTTATATAAACTCGGTTATCGCAATTTCATCTTTTTTGTAAATAGTGTAAATATTATTG
>CAZYPR010000006.1:0-72911 GCA_964649495.1 uncultured Clostridia bacterium
ACATTTTATAAATATGATAACTCAAAAATAAAATGAATATAAATATTATGGGAGGGAAAATGAAAAATTTCGGTTTTAAAGAGAAAAAGGAAGTTCTTGAATTCTTAAAATCTGAGAAGATTGTGAAGTTTGTTAGGCTACTTTTTCCAGATGTATTGGGAAGGATAATGAGTTTCACTATTCCTTCCGAAGAACTGGAATCAGCTTTTGAGGAAGGAAAGGGATTTGATGGTAGCTCTGTTGAGGGATTTGCAAGGATTTATGAGTCAGATCTAAACATTGTTCCTGAGCCAGAATCATTTAGAGCCCTTCCATGGCTATACGATGTTGGAGGAGTTCAGTGGAAAGAAGCCATTGTTTTCGGTGATATTTATGACTCAAGGGGTGAGCATTTTCCAGGAGATTCAAGATATTTGTTGAAAAGGACTCTTGAAAAGTTAAAAGAGTATGGAGAACTCTTTGTAGGACCTGAACTTGAATTCTTTATTTTTGAAAATGATATCTCTCCAAAACTTCTTGACAGAGGCGGTTATTTCCACGGAGGGAAATGGGGAGAGCTAAGAAAGGTTGCCCAAATCTATCTAAAGGAGATGGGAATAGAGATAGAGTGTGACCATCATGAAGTTGGAGCAAGTCAACACGAGCTGGATGTGAAATTTGCGGATGCCCTTACAATAGCAGATTCTCTAATGATAACTAAATATGTTTTGAAAAGAGTCTCACAAAAAATTGGGCTTTTTGTATCCTTTATGCCTAAGCCTATATCCACATTACCAGGGAACGGTCTCCATCTTCATCTTTCTCTATGGAAAAATGGGAAAAATCTCTTCTTTGAAAACAAGGGTCTCTCTGAGCTTGCAAAGAAATTTCTTATGGGGCTAATCCATTATGGAAAAGAGATACAGATTTTACTGAATCAGTGGGTAAACTCTTACAAGAGACTTGTTCCTGGATATGAGGCTCCAGTTTATATGGCATGGGGAATCAAAAATAGATCTGCTTATATAAGAGTTCCTGAATATAGGCAGGGAAAAGAGAATGCAACAAGAATAGAATTGAGAAGTCCTGATCCATCGTGCAACATTTATCTTGCTTTATCAGCAATTTTATCAGCGGGAATAATGGGAATTAAAGAGAATTTTGAGCTTATTCCCCCTCAGGAAAGGGATATCTATCATATGGATGAAGAGGAGATGAGAGAAGCAAAAATCCAGGTTCTCTCAAGCAATTTAAAGGAAGCTCTTGAAATCTTCAAAAAAAGTAATCTTGTAAAAGATTTACTCGGAGAACATCTTTTTACAAAAATTATTCAGAACAAGGAAATAGAATGGGAAAAATATGAGAAAGCTGTTGGGAAAAAATATGATAAGGAAGTGAGCCCATACGAAATAGAGGAGTATTTTCCTGTCCTTTGAATTAACTAAATCTAATCTCAAAAAGTATTTTTTCATTGTCGAATACCATATTATTATAATTGACTGATTCTTTTATATCTGATATTCTTTATTATAAGCTGGGGCTGTGGCGCAGCTGGGAGCGCGCATGACTGGCAGTCATGAGGTCGGGGGTTCGAATCCCCTCAGCTCCACTATAAAAATCTTAACCTCTACCTGCTCCAAGTAAAAAGATTGATATCGCTGTGTGATTTTCCTAAATTCCCGCTAAATTAGGCACTATGTGGAGAGAAGAATTCTATTTTTTTCTAAATCCATTCTCTTCTTTTCTCTCTCGGATATTTCTTGATTTTCTTTAATGCCTATTGGGCATTATGAGTTTTGTGAGATTGTATTCACTAAAAGAATATCTTTTAATCTTTTCCCTCTAATAATTTTTCGCCTCTGAGATTTTGAGGGTATTAGGAAAAGAGGAAGTTTCAAGGAAATTTTTTCAATCTTACATATCATCATTTGGAAAGGAGGAGGGGATTAAAATTACCTTCAAATCCCACACTCTCCCTCACCCAATCTCCTGAGTCGGGTCCTGTTCCACCTACGAGGTGGATCTGGTATATGCCTCTGTCAAGATGAGTGCTTAATCCTTCATCTCTTCGTAGATCTGATCAAATAGTCTGTGGTTGTCTTTAAATATCTCAAGTATCTGTGGATCAAAATGCTCTGGCATGGTCCTTCCGTCACCCTCTGTTATTATCCTGAAGACCTCTTCATGGGGAAGGGGAGGCCTGTAGGGTCTCCTTGACCTCAGGGCATCATACTGGTCTGCAACGATCATGATCCTTCCTTCAATGGGGATCTCCTCTCCTTTAAGACCCCCTGGATAACCTGAGCCATCCCACCTTTCATGATGGGTCAGGGCAATCCTCTCAGCCATCTGGAGGATAGGTGATGGAGAGCCACTCAGGATCCTCGCACCAATAACAGGATGGGTCTTCATGAGGTTATATTCCTCTGGAGTGAGTTTTGCTGGCTTGAGGAGTATCTCAGCAGGTATTGCCACCTTTCCTATGTCATGCATTGGTGCAGCATAGAGAATCCTGTCAATATCTTCCTGCCTCCAGCCAAGGTTTTTTGCAATCAGGGCACAGTAATGACCAACACGCCTTATGTGATTTGCTGTCTCCTCATCCCTGTATTCTGCAATGATGGTGAGCCTCTGGATGGTGTCAATATAGCTCTGCCTCAGGTCCTCTGTCCTTTTTCTAACCTCTGATTCAAGCCGTTCATTGTATTCCTTGAGAAAGTCCTCATATTCCTTTATCCTGAGGAGATTCTTTGTTTTTATCATAAGCTCTGAGGCATCAAAGGGCTTTGTTAGAAAGTCATTTGCACCCACATCAAGTCCCCTGAGTTTTGAGTCCCTGTCAGCAAGGGCGGTGATCATAACAACAGGCACATGGGAAAATCTTCCATCCTTCCTCAGATGCCTGCATACCTCATATCCATCCATCTCAGGCATCATTATGTCAAGGTATATGAGGTCTGGCATGTATTCCTTTGCCTTCTCAAGGGCTTCAATGCCATTCTTTGCTGTCTCATAGGAATAGCCGAAATTTGAAAGGAGTGCTCCCATTAGTTTTAGATTCCTCTCATCATCATCAACTATCAATATCTTTGCCATAACTCCCCTCAATTTTTAAAGGTATTGTAAAGCTGAATCTGCTTCCCTTACCGGGTTCACTTTCCATCCATATCCTTCCACCGTGAAGCTCAACGAGCCTTTTTGATAGATAGAGCCCGAGTCCTGTGCCCTTTACCCTTTTGGTCAGGTGGTGTTCAAGCTGTTCAAAGGGCTTGAATAGCCTTTCCTAATCTTCTTTTTTGATACCAATACCTGTGTCCTCTACAGAGATAATTACCTCAGGGTCTGCCCTCTTTGCCTCTATTGTGATCCTGCCACCATCAGGTGTGAACTTAAAGGCATTGCTCAGGAGATTCAATAGCACCTGCTTGATCTTCCTTTCATCCGCCTCTATCTCTCCGATGGAGTCATCTATTATTTTTTGAATCTTTATGTTGTGGCTCAGGGATTTTTCTTTGAAGAAGATAAGGGTGTCCTCTATTAGGTCTTTCAGGTCAATGGTGCTTAGTTCAAGCTCAAATCTTCCAGATTCAATCTTTGAAAGGTCAAGGATGTCATCTATGAGGCTCAGAAGATGTCTTCCACTTTCAAGGATGTCTGTGAGATATTCTCTCTGTGCCTCATTCAATGGCCCTGCTATCTCTTTTAAAAGCAGGTCTGTAAAACCGATAATTGCATGCAGTGGAGTCCTTAGCTCATGGCTCATATTTGCAAGGAACTCAGACTTTGCCTTTGTGGCTGCCTCTGCCCTCAGTCTCTCAAATTCTGCCTCCTGCCTTCTGAGCTCAAGCTCCCTGTTCAATGCCCTGAGCTCCTCCACGGTCTGATTGAGCTCCTCTGTCCTTTTTCTCACCTCCTCTTCAAGGTGTTCTAAGATCTGGAGGGTTTCAATCTGTGCTCCTGCCTGATTTGCAAAGGCCTAAACAATATGGACCCTCTCAGGAGTAAAATACCCTGGTCTTTCAGAGTATAGATTAAGGGCACCCATGATCTCTCTGCGTGGTGTTATAAGGGGAACTGCCAGTGAAGAGATAAATCCCCTTTTTAGTGCCTTATCCCGCCATGCTCTAAAAGAAGGGTCTTCAAGGTTGTTTCTTACCTGTGGTCTGCCTGTCTTTATAGCCATCCCTGTTGGTCCCATGCCCTCAGGAGAATCATCCCACCTCACCTTTATCTCTTTAAGATAATCCTCTCCTTCACCTGAGAAGGCAACAGGTATCACCTCAAGATTATCACCCTTTATGCCGAGCCATACAAATTTGATATTCAGTATCTTTAAGGTATTCTCACAGATCGCCTGATAAAGCTCCTCAAGCCTCTTTATACCTCTTAATGAATTTGATGCATTAAAAAGACCAAGAACCTGCCCTGCCTGTGTCTTTGTCTCCATTATTAATGCCTTTATGGAATCTGCCATCTCATTGAATGCCTCTGCGAGATGGCTTATCTCATCATTTCCTTTAAAAGAGACCCTGTGGTCAAGGTTGCCCTGCCTGAATTCTTCTATTGCCTTTTTTAATGTCCATACTGGCAGAAGTATTGACCTTCTCAGATAAAGGACTGCGAATACACCTCCAATGGCAAAGAGGCAGAGCACCAGGATTCTTAATCTATCAAAATCCCTTATCTCTTTTTTATAGTATAACTCAAGGAGTTTTACAAATTCGTCTATTTCATAAACAAAGCCTTGGATCCTGCTGTTGTAGGGCTCAAGGAGCTTCCTTGCCTTTTTCTCAGGATAATCAGGTGGAAAGGTGAGAATCTCAAGGATAAGGGGCTTTAAATCCCTCTGCCATTGAGCAGAAAGGTCTTCAAGTCTTCTAAGTGGTTCAGTATATCCTAAGGGTCTTATGGAGTAAGCCTCACTTCCTTCTCTCAAGGCTTTTATTATATCTTCAAAGGTCTTTATCTCAGATTCAAGCTCTGCCCTGTAAAAGTTCACCTTCTCAGGCTTTGTTCTTTCTGTATCCTCCACAAGATTGTTTAAAAGCCAGGCAATCTCAAAGGAGCGGAACCTGAGCTGACCAGCAAGGTTGATCCTTGTTGCATCATCGTAGATGTGGTGGGTGAATCTGAAGCCAGCATAGATAAAGATTCCAAAGAATATGAGAGGGGCACTGCATAAAAGGATAAATTTTACTGTAAGGCCTCTACCTTTCATAGTTACATTATATCAAAATAGAGGCAGGGTGGCACCTGGCTTGCTGTGCGGCCTGTGTAACACGCTTAGGAGTATATGCCTGAGAGGTAGTCTTAGAAGATTTCTGGCTTTGCCACCTCTTCAAAGAGTATATTTACAGCGCCAATTTTTAAAAAGTTCTCTCAAAGCACCCTCAGGTGCAAACCTTTCCCTATTTTCGTCATTTTGTCCATCAAGTAACATTTCTTATGAATCTTCCACCTCTTTTTCTTGACATTATTAAGATTCTAAAATAATAACTATAAGTTAGTTATAGCAACTCCCATTGCAAATTAATCTTAATAGCTTTATATTTAAAACGATGGCTAAAAGAAAATTGCTCTTTTGCTTTATAGTATTTTTTGCCTCTTTCTTATTTTATCTTTCCAATCTCGCTCCAACAGTTACTCATGGAGATTCAGCGGAATTTATAATAGGTGCTTACAAACTTACAATTGTTCATCCAAGCGGTTACCCCCTTTATCTTCTCTTAGGTAAGCTTTTCACTTTTATTCCTGTCGGTGATATCGCCTATAGAATAAACCTTATGTCTGCATTTTTTGGAGCACTTACCTGTTCCATAATATTCCTGATTTTATTCGAACTGACTCACTCCATCTCTATCTCATCCATTTCTACATTCACCCTAACTCTCTCTTATACTTTCTCCTATCTCTCAACAATTGCAGAGGTTTACACTCTCAATACTTTTTTTGTTTCATTCCTGATATACATTCTACTTCAATGGAGGAAGACCGGAGAGAAAAAACTTCTTTTTTTATTTTCATTCATTTTAGGCCTAAGTCTGACAAATCATCTCACGATTTTACTTTTTATTCCATCTTTCCTCATCTATTTCTTCCTCAACAGATCAAAGACTTATCTAAGGCTGATGGATTTTACAAAAATGATTTTCCTCTTCTTCCTCGGCCTCCTCCCTTATATTTACATCCCAATTTGTTCCCATTCCTCTTCAGAAATAATTTTCTGGCCTAAAGTCAAATCATTAAAAGAATTCTTACTCTTTGTTTCAGGTAGTCATTTCAAGGTATGGTTTTTCAACCAAAATATAAGGGAGATAGTAAATAGCATTTTAAAATTTATATCATTTCTACTCATTCAATTCCCTGGACTTGCTACTGTTTTCGGAGTGATAGGATTCTGGAAAAATAAAAAGGAGTATAAAAAAGAATTCCTTCTTCTCTTTCTAATATTCTTTTTCCTTTTTCTATTTGGCATAAATTATCGTGTAGAAGACATCCACCATTTCTATCTCCCATGCTATTTGATTTCCTCCATCTGGATTGGTTTTGGAATTCTATGGCTATGGAGAAGGACCCCTCCGCAGAAAAAATTCAGAGCCCTTTTCCTCTTAACCATTTTACTTCTTTTCATCTTCTATCCCTTCACCTATAAATTTCTCCAGATTCCCGTTTATATGGTTAAATCTTTTTATTTCTCTGACACTTCAAGGTTAGGTCTAATTTCAACTGAAAAAAATAGTGTTATAATCTGCGATTGGGCATACGCTACCCTTTACAGGTTCTGGCAGATGATATACAAAATGAGGAAAGATGTGATAGTTGTTTTTGATTATGATGAAAACTGGATAAATTATGTGGAGAAACTTTATGGAAAAAGATCTATTTATCTTTCAAGATTTGAGAAAGGTGTTAGCTCAAAATACTATCTTATTCCTGAAAGTTTTATTTACAAAGTGGAAAAGACCCCTCCAGAATTTAAGGTAGCTGGCGCAAAACCTCAGATTCTTATGAATCAAACTTTCTTTGATAGTATTGTTTTAATTGGATATGATATTTTAAATAAACCTGAGGAGAGGGGAATTTTTAGTATAAATCTCTACTGGAAATCCCTGAGAAAACTCCAAGAATCATTTAATGCTGAAATTGAATTCTTAGATTCCAAAGGGAAAACTTTCTATTCAAAAGAGTTTAGACCAGTCTACGGATATTACTCAAATGAGAAATGGAATGAAGGAGAAATACTGAAAGAAAAATTAAATCTATACTTTCCCTTGAAAAGTTTCTCACCTTTTGAAATAAAAGTTAAACTTTCCTTTAAAACTACCCGACAATGAGTTTTTTCATGGAATCAACTCAAAACCTGATCTTTGTTTTGAATCTTGCTCTATTGACAAAAGGAGATATTGAACCTTCTAATTAGTTGTGCAATTTTCTGACGAGATTTTTCTTCGTCTTTTGGAACATTAAATTCACTATTATTCTATTCAACTCACCGCCTTTTAAAAACAACTGGAAAATCAGTTTAGCACCCTCAAATGAATTTGTTAATTACTACTAATTTTTTGCTTGAGCAATTCTTTACACTTATTTAGTCCATTTTCAGCTATCTCCTTCTCCTGGTAAGTTTTACTCAAACTCAAGGCCCTTTCAAAATAAGGAATTGCTTTTTGATATTTTCCCTTAAAAAAATAGTGACCTCCAAAATAAAGCTGAATCTGAAAGTTTGAGCTATATTCATTTTCGTTCTTAAAAAAGTCGATATATCTTGGCACATACAAATTATAAGCAGATCGGTGATTTATAAATTGATTCTTATTGTAAGAACCGATAATTGTGCCAATGAACAAGATCAGAATACCGCCAATTACAACTCGAAACATCTGTCCAATATCCCTTTTCTGAATATTTAAAGGGTCAAGATGTTTTTCCTCGGATTTTAATTTAATTTTGGTTATTTTGGAAGCTATAAAATAACATATAATAGCCAGAATAGCGCCGGCTAAAACATCGACAACATAGTGTTCACCAGAGTAAACAATGATAAATTGCATAAAGAGGGCATAACAATAAAAGAGCACTGCTTTCCAACGCCATATCCTCCAGAGAATTAAACTACAAAGAATAGGGAAAGCAGCATGCAACGAAGGCATAGCAGCAATGGGATTCGTGTCAAAGCCTGAACTGATGTCTGGTATAGCTAAATTATAAACGAACCAGACAAAGCGAAAAATTGGGGGAAATAGAGCAAAAAAATTTGCCGCCATCCATGGAGGAACAGTTGGAACAACAAAGTAGCCCAAGAGTCCCAAAAAAATAACCAAATAAAAAGAAATCTTAAAAAAGCGAAAATAATCCAATTTATAAAGCCAGATAATAAAACCAATCAGAATAAAAGCTACAAAGTGACTCCCGTGTATCACTGCAACGAATTTTTCAAACCAGGAAATGAGGTTTGAGGAATTAGTATGCAAAAGCCATTTTTGAAGCTCGACAGAGGGAATGCCTCCGAAAAGGAGCTTCTCCAATTTTATCACATATGATGTATAAACTGGTAGACTAAATCTGCATATGGCTATATAGATTGTTCCCCTTAAGCTGTCAAAAAGGTAGAGAAACCCGATAAATAAATACCAGTCCTGGAGGAATGTTCTTAGCTTGCCCATAAGTCCAGCTGTAAAAAGGATAAAAAAGACCATCAATATCTTCGGAATAAAAAAGAATCGCTGGAAAAGAACGATGATCAGCACAATGGATATCATGAAGGATAAAATCATAAACAAAGGATAGTTCTTAAGATAGATTCTTCTTTTTTCCATAATATAAGTAAGCTTACCCATTTTAAGTATTATAGTCAACTCCACTTGTTTCTTGAGTATATTCAGAGCATTGAGCAATTCTTTTTTATTTTTTGCTAAAAATGAATTTTTCTTTCAGAGAAAAAAATAATATTAAAGATTCAAAGGGATAGTCTCTATAAAATATCTCCAGAATTTGGCTTACAAACCATCTCAAAAAACTTGACAAATATTTTATACTGGTTTATATTTTAGAAGAAATGAGAAAAAATAAGGGAACAGCCACTGTTGAATATATTTTATTGTTATGCATAATTTCCATTTCCCTCCTTTTTGTCTCTGATCTTATAACAAAAAGACTGGTTGGGGAGCATGGGATTAGAGATTTGCCTGCAAAGGCTGTTGAGTCGATTGAAAAACTTTTTAACGATATAAAATCCGAGGGGTTTGATTACTCTTATTAGTTATCTAATCTGAGTAACAATTTTCTCGGTGTAAAATAGAAGGAGGTTAAAGTGAAAGATTTAATTTTAAGGGCATGGGTAATGTTAAAGAGCTTTTCTTGGAATTCACCAGAGAGAAGAGAGAGCGGACAGACAACAATTGAGTACATACTTCTGATTATAGTTGCTCTTATTCTGATTTCCGTAATAGTCTTCTTCATTAAAGGACCACTTCAAAGCTGGTGGAAATCTGCAGTGGATGCAGTATCAAGTGCCTTTAATAATCTCAAACAGAATATTTTCGGAAGCTAAATATCTTGGTGTCTATTTTTTATGAAAAACCAAATTGAAGAAATAGAAGAAACATGTGAAAAGATAAGAAAACTCTCAGAGCTAAAAGGGGATTACCCAGATAATGTAGTAAAGAAATTAGAGGAGGAATACAAGTTAAAAATAAAAGAATTAGCTTCGAGTATAGAGATTGATTTCAGTTTTCTCTCCCAAGAACTTGAAAAAATTGAAAGAGAAATTGAGCTTATAAAGAGGGACTTCATTGATTTTGAGAATTCCTTAAAGGGTCTTGAGATAAGGTATTTGATTGGAGAAATAAAGGAAGTAGAAAAGGAGAAAAAATCAAAATCAATTCAGAGAGAGATTGATAAGTTAAAGGAGAAGGAAGCAAATCTACTGGCTGAGAAGGAGAGAATAGAGCGAATAATAAAGGGTGGATATGAAGTGGTAAAGGAAGAATCAAAGATTTTTAGAGTTTCTCTTGAAGAAGCTATAGAGTTAGAGGAGGGAAAGAAAGAAGAGATGGTTCAATATCAGGAATTTTCTATTGAAGAAACTCCTGAAGAAAGGTTTGTGCAGGATGAAAGGGGGGAAGAGAAATCAGAATCCGCTTTTGAGATTCCTTCCTTTTCTTTTGGTGAAGAGAAAAAGGAAATGGCTGAGGAGATTGCACCTTCGATTATAGCTGAAGAAACTAAAGAACCTGAAAAGGTCTTATCAAAAGAGAAATTTGAGTTTTCTCCTATGGAGACATTAGGAATCACATCCGAGAGAACTGAGCCAGAGAAAAAGGAGACTCCAGAAGAAGGGAGAACCGCTTATGTCTCAGTTCCTTATCTCATAATAAGGACCTCCTCTGGTGAAAGAAAATTTCTTCTAACAGAAGGGAAAAACACTGTGGGAAGAAGCCCTGATTGCACAATTGTTATAAATGAAAAAGGAGTATCAAGGGAACATTTTGCAGTTTATGTAAAGAGTGAATTGGTCACAATAGAGGACCTTGGAAGCAAAAATGGGACTTTTGTGAATGGAAAAAGAATAAATAGAGCGGAACTTAAAAATGGTGATGAAATAATTGCGGGTGAGTGTAATTTGATCTTTGAGTATGGATAGATGGGCGAGAATTGCGAGATGAGCAAAATAAAAATGAAAGAATCAATAGGGAGTAAGAATGGGAGAAAGTAAAGTAAAAAAGATTCTTAAGAAGTTGAGAGAGGAGGAGGGGACAATATCTCTTGTTGAGCTTCTCTGGATGACAATTGTCTTTGTCATAGCCTCTGCCATAATTGTCCAGCTCACTGTAGCTGTTACTGGAATGCAGTGGGCACATGTTTATTCAAGAAATCATGGAATGATTTCCGTTGAACCCCATGAGTTCGATTTTGAACTGCTAAGTATGGACACAATAGATTTAATATCAAATTTTATCTCAAACTTAAGCAGTTTAGACATCAGTAGCATTGGCTCCGCAGTTAGTTCTGTGGGTGGAATATTCACTTCTGTCTTCACTGGAAATGAGGGGGTTGGAGATGCAAGTAGAAAGGTGAAAGTTCCTGTTTTAATCCCCTTTGGAAAATCCTTTGGAGTTGAAGAGATTGAGTTAAACAGAGATATAGGAGATAGCAGATTGGTCTGGGGATATTATGGGATAAGAATCGAAAAATAAGGAGGAAAGAATGAAAAGGACAAATTTAATTCTTGCAATAGTTGGAGCGGTATTCACTCTTATTTTAATAATTGTCCTTTCCCGTTCAATGGGTCCATCAGCAGGACCTGTAAAAAATGTGGTTGTTGCAAAGAGAGATATACTGCCAAGAACAATAATCACAGAAGATATGGTCCAGCTTAAAGGAATTCCAGAAAACTTTAAACAACCAAAAGCCTTTGAAAGAATTGAGGATGTAATTGGAAGAGTATCAATTGTTCCTCTTCCAGCAGGTTCTCAAATAACCTCTTCCTCTACAGATACCCTTGAAAGGGCGGGACTCGATTTTATAATTCCAACAGGGATGAGAGCGGTCACAATTCCTGTTGATTCAATAACTTCTGTTGCGGGTCAGGTAACACCTGGTTCCAATGTGGATATATTTTTAACCGTTGAATACGCAGAAGGACCTGGAAGCCCCTTCTCAGGATTTTTTACAAAATTACTCATGACAAATGTCACTGTTCTTGCGGTTGAATGGAGAAAGGAAAGAATGACAAGGGAGGACCTTTTAATTGAACAGAGGGAGAGGAGAGCGGAAGGAGCTCCAACAATTAACATTGGAGGAGAAAGAAGATACCCTGCCAATGTCACCCTTCTAACAAACCTTACTGATGCTCAAAGAGTGATAATGGCTCAGAATGTTGGAAAGTTAACCCTTGTTCTTAAAAATTACGCTGACAAGTTGCCTGTTCCACCTGTTGAGGATTACTATGCAACATCCCTTGTAGGTGATAAGAAAATCAAAAAACCTATTATTAGATGGGAAGAGATAAGAGGAGGAGTAACAGGAAGATAAAATGGGAAAAGCGGCAATCATTACATTCTTTGGTGCAAAGGGAGGAGTTGGAAAATCAATTCTCGCTTCTAACCTTTCCCTTGACATTGCTGTCGAAACAAAGAAAAATGTTCTCCTCTGTGATTTTTCATCCTCCTTTGGCTCAGACCTCTCCCAGCTTCTTGATATAAAGGGAGGAGTTTCTGTTGCAAAGATTATTTCAAGAAACATTCCCCTTAATTTAGATCTCGTAAAAACCCAGTTTGCAAAACATGCAGCGGGTCTCTTCTTTCTTCCTTTAAATTTAGATGACCCTGCCTTTTCAACTCAGATAATTCCAGAAAAGATTGAGACAATAATAGATTTTATATCCAATATTTTCGACTTCATAATTTTCGATGCGGGTAACACAATAGAAAACTTTACAATACCAGTTTTTGACTCCTCCCATCTAATCCTCATTACGCTAACTCCTGACCTTCTCTCAGTATATCAAGCACAGAAAACCATATTTCAGCTGCAATCCCTTCAATACTCTTTGAACAATGTTCATATGATTCTTAATTCCAATGGCTCAAATCCATCCGCTGATCCCTCAACAATAGAAAGTCTTTTGAAAAGGAAATTTCTTGGGGTTTTCTCTTACAGTCCTGAAACTGTTTTAAAAGCTGTTAACAAAAAGGAACCATTTGTAATAAAGGATCCCAATTCAAAGCTGACAAAGGAGGTAGATGCTCTCATGCTACAAATAATAGGCTCTGGAAAATCAGAAGGGATTCTTCAGAACCTAATGAGAACATTCCAGAAAAAGAAGACCACCCTCCCCTCTCAACCTTCCATAACTCCTTCATCAAAAGAAGAATTTCAAGAAGCTTCCAATTTAAGGCTTGAAATTCATAAAAAACTTGTTGAGGAGTGCACAAGACAGAAGATAAATCTTGAGATAGAAGGAGATACCCAATCAAAGGAAAAACTGATTTCACAGCTGAGCGTGATAATAAGCAACATTATTGACATGGAAAGAATTCCATTCTCCTCGAGACAGGAAAGACAGCAGTTTATAAATGAAATTATAGATGAGGCAATAGGGCTTGGTCCTCTTGAAAAGATGCTAAAGGACCCTGAAATAGATGAAATAATGGTTAACTCACCCTCTGAAATTTATGTTGAAAAACATGGAAGAATCCAGAAAACCCCTTATGTCTTTTCATCGGAAAAGCATTTAATGGGAGTTATAAAAAGGATTATGTCCCCTCTTGGAAGGAGAATTGACGAATCATCACCTTATCAGGATGCGAGACTCACAGATGGCTCAAGGGTTCATGCAATAATCCCACCATTAGCATTGAAAGGTCCGACGCTTACAATAAGAAAATTCAAGACAAAAAAGTTAACCGCTGAAGAGCTTTTAAAGCTCGGTTCAATTTCAAAGGAGATTCTTGAATTCTTAAGGGTTTGTGTTATTACAAGAAAGAATATAATAATCTCTGGAGGAACTGGGACAGGAAAAACCACTCTTCTAAATCTTCTTTCCTCCTTTATTCCATCCCATGAAAGAATTATAACTGTTGAGGATTCTGCAGAACTTCAACTCCTTCAGGAACATGTTGTGAGATTGGAGGCAAGACCACCAAATATAGAGGGGAAAGGAGAGGTTACAATCAGAGATCTTGTCAGAAACTGTCTGAGAATGAGACCAGATAGAATTGTGGTTGGTGAGTGTCGAGGTGGAGAAGCACTTGACATGCTTCAGGCAATGAACACAGGTCACGATGGGTCTCTTACAACAGTCCATGCCAACTCTCCAAGAGATGCTTTGAAAAGGCTTGAAACCC
Source organism: uncultured Clostridia bacterium (assembly GCA_964649495.1). Lineage (GTDB taxonomy): Bacteria > Acidobacteriota > Aminicenantia > JBFLYD01 > JBBIMS01 > JBBIMS01. The sequence goes on from CAZYPR010000006.1 coordinate 13,827, forward strand.
TTGTTCTATTCACTGGTTTTGAACTACCTGTAAAGGCTATAAGGGAACAGATTTCCTCTGCTATAGATGTAATTGTCCAGATTACAAGATTCTCTTCTGATGGAAGTAGAAAAATAACTGCTGTAACAGAAATTACAGGGATTCAGGGTGACCAGATAACAACTCAGGATATCTTCATATTTAAACAGACAGGGGTTGCACCTGATGGAAAAGTGCAGGGAAGGTTTGAAGCAACCGGTCTTGTCCCAAGATTTTTCGACGACCTCCAAAGAGCGGGAATAAGTTTTTCAAGGGATATTTTTTTACAAAAGCAATGAGAAAAAAACAAGAAGGGCGAGAAATGAGTAAGTTTTTAATTCCTAATGAAAATGCTGACTTCCTTTTCTCTTTTAGCCTGAAGCCCGCAGTCTGTAACCTAATTCTATTTTTTCCATTATTCTTTCTTCATCGAGGTTAAAAATGAAAACATTTCTTATTTTTTTGATTCCCATTGCTTATATTATTTTCCTTTTAATAATTTTCAGGAAGCCAAAGAAAAAACTTGGAAAGAAATCAGATGCTGAATGGATGCATGAGTCCCTTTCCCACATAAACATTGAAATTCCTGTGGAGAAATGCCAGAAAATCTTGACTATCTCAACTTTTGGTCCGCCTATTTTTATTTTCCTTTTGGGAATTATTTTCCTGAAATGGTGGCAAACATTAATACTAATGCTTGTCTTTTACTCTATTGGAAAGAAAGCACCGAAAATTTATGTGAAAAGGAGGTTAAAGAAGAGGATAGAAAAACTTGAGGACCAGCTTCTTGATACCCTTACAATGCTCTCAGGAGCTTTGAAAGCGGGTCTTTCCCTTCCCCAGGCTTTTGAGGTTGTCCTTGAAGATATGTCTCCTCCCATGAAAGAAGAACTTGAACAGATTCTTAATTTGAACCGTCTTGGGCAACCGATGGAGGAAGCTCTCGAAAGACTTGTCCAGAGAGTCCCCACTGAAAATGTTGAAATCCTGGTAACATCAGTTGTGACCCTTTCAGAGACAGGAGGAAATCTTGCAGAGGCATTTGACTCAATTGTAAACACAATAAATGAAAGAGAAAGGGTTCGAGAAAAGATTAAATCAATGACTGCTCTTGGTGAGTATCAGGGGTTAATTGCTGCACTGAGCCCGATTGTTTTCATTAGCCTTCTCTACTTTATGAACCCTGATATCGCAATGAGCCTCCTCAACACAGTTCCTGGATGGATTATTTTGGGTATAGCAATTGGGCTCGACATTCTTGGTTATTTTTTAATGAAAAAAATTGCAACAATAAAGGTTTAAAAATGAATATGTTTTTTTATATTCTAATTTTAGTATTTGCGGGTTCTGTTGCTTATATTATTTACTCAATTATTCCTGAAAGAAAGGAAGTCACATGGGGAATCGAAAAAAAGAAAGAACTGATCGAGGTTGATTCAAAACTAATAAAATTTTTCGCTCCCTTGATAAAAAGACTCTCTCCTGTATTTGCTCGCTACTCCTTCTTCGGTTTTAGAAAAAAGGTCTCAAATCTTCTTTTGAGAGCGGGAATTCCTGAAGAAAAATTCAATGTTAGTGACTTTTTTGCTTACTGGGCAATAATGCTTGCTGTTTCAGTAATTCTCTTTATTCTTCTTCAATTTCTGTTAGGGATTATTCTATCCCTTATAGTATGCTCTGCTTTATCTGCTCTACCCTACATATGGCTTACAAGGGCAGTAGCAAAGAGAGCCAGTGAAATATCCCTCGCCCTTCCTTATTTCCTTGATATAATAACTCTTACAGTTGAAGCGGGTCTTGATTTTATAGTTGCAGTAGACAGGATAATTGAAAGATCAAAACCCAATGCACTAAGGGACGAGCTTGCAACAATGCTTTCTGAGATACGGCTTGGCTCAACCCTTCAGGATGCATTAAGAAATCTATCAAGAAGAACCCAGCTCAAAGAGGTAGCCTTTTTCGTAAACTTAATGATTCAGTCCGATAGAGTTGGAAGCCCAATTGGAAAAACTCTAAGAATGATAGCTGACTACTCCAGAAGGGAAAGGTTGATAAAAGCTGAAAGGGCTGGAGCAAGGGCAACAACAAATCTTCTATTCCCCCTAATGTTTTTAATTCTCCCCGCAAATATGCTAATAATTTTCGGAGCCTTTGGAATATTTTTACTCACGAAAAGGATGGTATGATAAATGAAAAGTAAAGAGGCGAGAAAGACAAGAGGATCAAGAAAAGATAGCATTCGTCTTGCAAATCTTGTTTTTTCGCTTTTCTTGCTAATAAATTTTTGGAGGCTAAAATGAAAAGAGTAAATGCTTTCTTAGGGGTTTTTCTTCTCCTATTTCCATTGATTCTATTATCCCAGGAGCAGGAAACTCTAATAGTAAATCTTGGACAGAGCAGAGAGTTAGTCCCTGGATTTGCAATTGGAAAGGTTATCCTTGGAAATCCAAATGTTTGTGATTTTAAAACTCTCAATCAGAGGAGGACACTTCTCCTAACAAGCAAGTCGATAGGCTCTACAAACCTTATTGTTTACGACCAGACAGAGAAGATAAGGGTTGAGTATCTAATTAAGGTTGTTCAGGATATTGCAATAATGAAGAGTGATATGCAGAAACTCTTCGCTGACATTGAGGGTTTAAAGATTTCAGAACAGAGAGGTAAAATAACCCTTGAAGGGAAAATATTCAATGTTGATGACTACATTTTCATAATGAAGACAATTGCTGGAAATCCTAATGTAATAAACAAACTCAAACTTGATGAAGAAACAATGAAAAAACTCGGTGAGAAGATCATTGAAACTATTGGAATAGATGAGATCACATTCAAGATTCTGAAGGACAAAATAATGCTTGAGGGTGAGGTTATATCAGATGCGGAGCTTAAAAAAGCTGAGATAATTGCTGAGACATATGCTCCAGGATTAATTGTTAACGCAATAACTGTAAACCCTCAAAAAAAAGGATTTATTAGTGCTCCCCATGTCCACATCGCTACTCAGATTGTTGCCATGACAAGGAGAGCAGCACAACAAATTGGAATTAGATGGCTTCCAACAGGAACCCTTGGGGTTGAACCAAGTAAAAGTATTCAAGTGGGTGGTGGAATGGGTCCTCTAAAAGAGATCACAGGAATCGTCTCTGGTCTTCTTCCAAAACTTGATCTTCTTTACACAGAAGGAGAGGCTCAGCAACTCTCAACAGCAACAATGGTAATCCGTTCAGGAACATCAGCTCATCAGAATATGGGTGGAGGAGAGGTCCCAATTCCAGTTCCTCAGGCGGGAGGAGCCATTGGAATTGAATACAAGGAGTTCGGTTTTATAGTTGATGCAACACCAATTGTCTCTAAAACATCCGATGCAGTTGATGTTGCAATAAAGGCTCAGGTTGTTGCAATTGGTCCTGAAATTGCAGGTGCTCCATCAATAATTAAGAATGAAATTAACACAAATGTGACAGTGAATTCAGGAGAATCAATAGTTCTTGCGGGTCTTGTTTCTGATGAGTTCCAGAAATCTGTCCAGGGACTCCCTGGACTTTCAAAAATTCCAATTCTCAGCTCATTCTTTTCATCTCGAGGAACTCAGCGTGAGCAGAAGGAAATCTACATAACCTTGACTCCAACAATACTTCCCGCTGGTTCTGGTTCTGACAAAGAAAAAGAGAGTCTTGAGAAATTAAAGAAAAAATTGAAGGTAAAGGAGAAGATTCAGGACAAATAAGGAGATTAAATGGGTAAACTTGGCTCCCTTACCCTCAAAATACGGCTTATCATAACTTTCTCTACAATTCTTCTTCTCTTCTTTTTAATCTATGGCGGTCTACTCTCTTCCACTGCTGGGTATGCTTTAAGGAGAGAATCTGAAGATAAAGCAGACCTTGTTGTCCAGTATCTTTCAGCAGCAAATGAAAGGGCTTTGCTCCAGAAAGATTATCTTTCCCTTGACACAGAGTCTGTAAAGAGTTACCCCTTTGTGGAAGAAGCATATATTCTTGATAGCTCATTCAAAATCCTTTCTCCAGTTCAGAGAAGGGGTGAGGAAGATTTAAAGGCTAAGGAAGCAATTGAAAAGGGGATCAGAAAAATAAATCTTGGTAAAGGATTGTATTCGGCTTATTTCCCGATTTACAACGAAAGAATTGAATTAGTTGGGGTTGCAAGAATTGATTACTCAGTCTCTGGAGTTGAAAAGGCAATCTCAAGTGTAAAAACAGCTCGTTATCTTTTCGGTCTTTTTCTCCTTCTCCTTTCTGTTGTTTCAGTTCTTTTCCTTTACAAATTCATTTTCTCACCTCTTTATAGGTTAAGGGAGAATATGGAAGCTGTTCTCAAAGTTGAAGGACAACTCCTTGAAGAAACAAACGACCCTGACCTTGCACCAATAGTCTCTGCTTTAAACAGAATTTTGAAGAGAAGATAGTCTATGAAAAAAATTATTTCAAAAATCTTTAAAAAGGGCGAAGAAGGCCAAACAGCAATAGAATATGTGTTGATTATGATATTTATGCTCCTTTTTACTTCTATCTTCATTAAAGCAATACCGAAAATGGCTGAAATTTTAAGAGATGCTGTTCTTAATACACTTTATTCAAACTTCTTCTGCACATTTAATTGAGGGGCAAATACAAGATGGATTAAAGAGATGAGAAAGAATTTCAGTAAAAAGGTTATGGAAAAATGACATCCCGCTTTTCTCGCTCCTCTGGTCAGACCACAATTGAAGCCTTATTCATGTTCCTTGTCCTAATTATATATATCTTTATTTTCATTCAGATCGCCCTTATTGGAATTGGCTACATACAGGTAAATCATGCAGCTTTTGCATCTGCAAGAGCATTTATGGTCGGAGCATCTGTGGAAAAAGACGAGGATGAAGATGAAGCAAAGGATAGAGTGAAGGGAGAAGTAGAAAAGGTTGCAGAACAGGTTCTTCTTGGAACAATCTCTGCCTTTGGGTATCATTCCGATGAGCCTTATCCAGATATTCCAATAGAGGGAAAGGAAAGGGTTGAGATTAAATGGATTGAAGAGGGAAGTTCAGAAGATCAAGAGTTGAACGGTGAAAAATCTGCTAAATTGGGGACTGTTAGGTTTCAGGTTATTTATAGAATGCGTGCCTTTATTCCAGGAATAATTGGAAAAGGCTACATTGAGCTAAAGAACTATCATGGAATTGCAAGGGTTCCTGCATATGGAATTGATGTATGGACAGGAGATAATGCACCAGAGGATTGATAAGCAAGCAATATAAGACGAGCATCTCATAATATAAGGAGTTAAGCTATGTTAACAAAAATAAGCAAAAAAATTAAAAGGGAATCGGGTCAGATTTTTGTTTTCACCCTTGCCCTAATTTTCTTTATTGCTCTTCTTGTTTGCTTATTTTTAAATTCAGCAGTAATTTCCCTCTACAAAATGAAGCTTCAGACAACAGCGGATGCATGCGCTCTAACAGGTGCGGCATATCAGGCAAAAATGCTTGATATAATTGGGGATATAAATGATATAATATCAAAATTGTATGTGATTGCTCAGGGAATAATGGCGATGCCACTTTTATGGAACTGGGATTTTATAGGTTATAGTCCATATAATGAAATCTATAAGCCCCTAATCAAAGAGATAGCTATTGATGTTTTACAGCCAATTCAGGATTCCATTGCAAAGTATGGTGGGGTAGGAACTCCTTTAATCATGCAGTATGTTGCAGATAAAAACATGAAGGGCTCAATTGCAATCCCTATCCATGATTTTGATCTAAATTACAAATTGGGATGGAAAGAAACCGATGATATGGATCAGTACAGAATAGAGAATGGAATGTATTTCTTTTATACATGCACTATTTATGTTTTTGATATACCAATTCCAATAACCCCCCTTCCACTTTGGCCCCTTCTCTGGGAAGAAACAGGGGAGGGGGATCAGAATCAGAAAATTCAAGAAGCACAGGATGAGTGCAGAAATTCTCAAGGTTTGTTTGATGATCCCGATTACGAAGATTATCTTGAGGACTCTGACGGAGATGGGGAATACAGCAATGAAGAGAAAGCTGATGCAATTAACAGATGCATAAATGATAAGACAGGTCTTGGAACTGAAGAGGGGATAGATATTGGAGGACCCTCCCTTTACAGAAAACTTTTCCTTATGAAGGATAGAGATTTTATAACCTACTCCGCTGTTGCTGTTATTGGACCATCTATAGGATACGAAAAATTCTTTTTTGGAAAATTATTCAAATTTGAAAAGTTTCAACATATTGACTTCGGAAACTTTGATTTATCTTCAATTTCTAACTTACAAAGCATTTTGGAAGGAGTTGCAAGTGGAGGATGGTTTGCTGTTTCAGCTGCAAAACCCTATGAAGGAGAGGTATGGGATGGGACAAATGGTTTCTGGGCGCTTTTAGGAGGAACCCTTGCAGATATCTTAGGAGGAGCATTCAGTTTTGACATAAACCAGATGTTTGCAGAAAGTAGATTTAGTAAACCCTACAAAGTCTGGCTCGTAAGAATAAAGGATGAAAGATTGAAGCCTGAAATATGGCTACCAAATAAAGATAAATACTTACACTAAGGAGAATTGAAAATGGGAGTTAGGGCATCCGCATGGCTTGAAGTAATTGAAGGAATCAACAAGGGGGACAAAATATTCGTAACATCCTCAGGACTTTCAATAGGCAGGAAAAAAGGGAATGACCTTGTCCTTGAAGATCCAATGGTCTCCAGGGAGCATGCAAGGATTGAACAGGATTTATCGGGATTTTCCATAAGAGATCTCGGCTCAAAAAATGGTGTTTTTGTAAACAATAATTTAGTTGAAAGCTCCTCCCTCAAAAATGGAGACATTATAAGAATAGGCTCAAATGTTTTCAGATTCCATATGGAGGAGGAGAAAATTGAAGAAAAAGTTGTATTTGAAGGAAAAAAGGAGTTTGCAAAGAAACGAAAGAAATCTTCTCCTGTGAGGGTTATGATTTATGTTCTCACAGCTTTTACAATATTAATTGTAATAATTGCCCTTCTATCTTCAAAGAAACCCCCTGAAGGCACAACTGAAAAGACTTCTGAAGAGAGAAATGTTGTAGAGCCAATTTCACCTCCAACTACTCCATCGGAGCAATCCACTGAAACAACTCCTTCCAAAAAGGAACTTACAGAAGAGGAAAAGGCAAAATTTAACTCAATATATCAGCAGGGAGAAATTGCATATTTTCAAGGAAGTTATGCGGATGCTATAAATTTGTTCAAGGAAGCCCTTTCCATAAATCCTGAATGTGAAATCTGTAGAAAAAGAATTGAGGACTGTAACAAAAAATTGGTGGAGATAATAAAAGAAATTGACAAGCGTGCTCACGAATTCTTTGAAAGTCTTCAGTATCAGAGAGCAATTGATGAGTGGCAGAGAATCCTTGACATAGTTAAAGATCCGAATAATCAATTTTATATAGAGGCAAAGAAAAATATTGAAAAAGCAAAGGAGAGGTTAGGATAATGGCAACAATAACTTTAAGGTCAGGAAAAAATTTAGTTGATGTTTACAGAATTGAAAAAGATGAGACATTTATTGGAAGAGAAAGGGACAATGACATTGTAATACCTGACAAATCTGTTTCAAGAAAACATTTAAAAATTACAAAAAGATTCGATGGATACTATCTTGAAGACCTTGGTTCTGCCAACGGAACATTTTTTAAGAACGAAAAAATAACTGAAAAGCTCCTTGAAACAGGGGACATTATTTACATTGGAACAACAGGGATAAACATATTCTTTGAGGATGAGTTATCAAAAAATGAGGATTACCAACCAACAATAGCAGATGTCACAAGATTCATAGAGTTTAAAGAAGATGAGTTAAGGGAAAGGGGCGAGCCTTTTGAGCTTGACCTTTCAAAATTTGAAGAAAGGAGAGTTCCTGAGAAAAAAGAGAAGAAGAGAAGCCCTGTAAGAATTATTCTATACTTAATGATAATTCTTCTCCTTTTAATCGTAGTTATTTCAATCCTTCCAAAAAAAGAGGAGGGTAAAAAAGTCACAGAGAGAAAGCCTCCCGTCCAGAGCATAAATGTTCCAGTAAAGGATCTCACAGATTATAATATGCTCCAAAAGAAGATCTTTTCTCTATCATCAGAGGGAGAACAATTTCTTTATGTCTGCGAATCAAATATTTCAAAAATCACAAATGAAAACACAAAAGAAAATAGAGAACTTCTCGCATTCTTGACAGAAAATATTTCAAATGCAAGAAATAAAATAACAGAGGCGATAAACCTTTCATATCAGTCAAAAAAGCGTTTTTCTGAAAATATATTCGATGCAATAGAAGATAAAAAAGCAAAGGAAGAGACTATAACATATCTTATTGGAAAGAATGATGAGCTTTCAAAGAAAATTGAAGAGCTACAGAAAAAAATAGATGAGGTTAAAAACTCCCTTCAGGCAAAAATTGGTGAGGAAGCATTGAATCTTCTCACTCAGGCAAAATCCGCATTTCAAAAGGGGAAATATCAGGAATGTATAGATGTTACAAACAAAATTCTCGAAATTGATCCGAACAATGCATCTGCCAAAGAGCTTCAGGATTCAGCTGTGAAAAGAATTGAAGAAGCAAAGAGAAGCCAGATTGAAAGAGCTCAAAGGGAGATCCAGATAAAGAAAACATACGATGAGATGTCGACCCACTACAGACTTGGTTTGAGCTACATTGAGAGGGAAAGACTCTTCATGGGTCTAAAGGAGTGGGATTCAGCCCTGAAGGAGTGGAATACCTTAAAATCTATTGCTCCTTCATCAAATCCTTACTATCAGGAAGCTGAAAAAATTGTAAAAGAAATTAATTCCAGATACATGGGATTAGCTCAGAAAAGAAGGGAGAGAATCGCTGAAGGTATAAGGCTTTACAGGGAAGGAGAAAGATACAGGGAGATTGATTCAAAGAAGGCTCTTCAGTTTTATAGGGAGGTCCTTGATGTTTTAAAAGACCCTGATGAAGAGTATTTTCAGAAAGCTAAGAAAAGGATTCAAGCAATTGAGGAAATCCAGTGATTGCCTTTCTGCTGGAAAAGAGAGCAGATAAAACTGCGAAAGCTTATAGAATAGAAAAAACCTCTGTTTTAATAGGAAGGGCTCAGGATAATGACATTGTAATAAATCACCCCTCTGTCTCAACAAGACATGCAAGAATATTCATTGGAAAAGATGGTAAATTTTATATTGAGGATCTCAAAAGTTCAAATGGTGTATTTGTAAACAGGGAAAGAGTAAAAATCTCTCCACTAAAAAATGGTGATGAGATTCTCTTTGGCATCTATCCTATGGATTTTGTGATAGAAGGTGTATCCGCTCCAAAATTTGAAAAGAAAATTGAAGAGAAACAGGAAGAAAGAGTTAAAAAGAAAAAGGGGATCCCTTTATTTCCAGTTCTCTTAATTCTGATAATTTTTGCATTTGGGGGACTTTTGATTTTTATTCATTTTAAACCTGAAAAAAAACAGATTTCAAAGATGGAATCTGAAAAGACTTTTACTGAAAAGAGTCCCGCTGTAATTGAAGAGGGGAAAAAACTTTTTGATGATGCAATACTTTTTAAAAATGCAGGAAGATACAAGGATGCGATAGAAAGTCTTGAGCTTGCTACAACTTACTTTGATGAAGCCCTTCTCTCAAATCCTGAGGATCCAGTTGCCCTTGAGTATAAAATGAAAATTCAGAAAGAGCTTGAAGAGATGCCTACAGAAGGAGTAAAGCCAAAGATATGGAAAGCGGGTGAGGGAAAAGAAATAAAAGAGGAGGGAAAAGGGAATGAAATAATTTCAAAAATGGAACAACTCTTCTCAGAGGCAGAGAATTTTGAGAGGAATGGAGACTCTTTGAAAGCCCTCGAAAAGCACAGAAATGTAGTTAACTTATACAATGAACTCAAAAAATTATCTGTTTCCAATGAGACAATAAGTAAGGGAGAAAAAATTTATACGAGGTCAAGAGCATACATATCAAGGCATTCCTTTGAAGTAGGATATTATTTCCTTCTCAATGAGTTTGCAACAATGAAGAAATTCTATGAGGAGAACCAGGTTTTCAAAGCAGGCTCTTTATGTAAATCTTTTATTGAAAAATCAGATGATTTTATTGAGAAAAACAAAAGCTTCAGGGGTGAAAGGTTATCAAAAATTATTGAACTAAATGAAAAAGCAAAGCAGATGAAAAAGGAAATCTCAAAAAAGGTCGAATCTCTCAGGGAAGAACCTGAAGCCCTTTACAATGAAGGAGTTTTATTGGAGAGAGTGGGAAGTTATTCGGAAGCCATTAAAAAATGGAAACTTGCTCTTGAAAAAACCAACCCCGAAGACTTCGAGTTAATAAAAAAGATAAAAAGCAAAATCTCTCAATACGAGGAGGAGCAATGAAAAAATATTTGATATTATCTCTGTTTTTTTTAATTTCCTGTGCCACAACGCTTAAAACCCAAAAAGAGAATCCTGAAACTATTTTTAAAAGAGGGATGGAATTTTACAATAAAGAGGACTATGCTTCCGCATTAAAGGATTTTAAAGCTGTTGCTGAAAGGAATCCCAATTTCCCAGAGATTTTTTTGCATATAGGAAATTGCTATCTTCAGGTTGGATTTTATGAAAGAGCTGAAGAGGCTTATCTAAAACAAATGAGTTTAACACCAAAAAATGAAAAAGTATTTATAAATCTCGGGATAACTTATAAAGGATTGAAAGATTACAAAAAGGCTCTTGAGATGTATCTAAAAGCATCAGAAATAAATCCCAATAACCCAGACACTTATTTCAATCTTGGAATTCTCTGCTATGAAAACCTTAACCTAAAAGACCAGGCTATCTTTTATTTTAAAAAGTGTATAAAACTCGATCCCAATTCCGACCGCTCCATAGAACTCAAAAAATTCTTAGAGGAAATTGAGAAGAAGAAAGAGTGAAAAGCTGACAGCTGGACTTCTTATTTTTCTAATCCGCAATCTCTTTTCTCTTCTCCCCTCTCTCAAATTTTCTTCAATTTTCTGAGTTTTTCAAGATAATTTTTTCTTGCCTTTAAAAAGAAATCTGCATACTCCTCTTTTCTCATGTCAGGATATGTCCATTCAAGGTATTGAATTGAATTCTTCCTGAATAAAAATTCAAGATGGGCATATATTCCATTCTTCAAGGGGATTCTGTGGGAATAGTTCTTTGTAGTAGCCATTATAAGGGAGGTTGCGGATAAAATTCCCGGATCAATATTTACAACCCTTCCATTGGATTTTGCCTCACTTTTCAAACTCTCCTCAATCTCATTTGTCTTGATTTTTATATCTGAAAGCTCTTCAGGAAATATTAACCTCTCAAAACTAAAGAATTTTCTTCTGAGTCCTCCTCCCATCTCTTTGTTGTAATAATCAGTAACATCAAATATGAATGATTCACTCTCAAGATCAGTTCTTCCAAAAATATCTCTCAAATGGAAGATGGCTTCCTCAAGGAAGATTTCTTCTCGATAAATAATTCCAATTATAAGATTTACCTTTTCGAATCTTTTAGGGGTTCCCATCAGAAATATTTTATTTTGCGGAAGAGAATAATTCAATTCATTTAAACAATAATTAAAATAAAGACATTTCATCATTTTCAAATTCGTTCAATTGACAACTTTTCCAATATTGAGTATATTTTAAAGGTGAAGGAGGTTTGAATGCCTACCCTTGAAGAGAGAGTAGAAAGTCTTGAGAGTATTCTTGGGCAGTTTATTGTTCATACAGATATTGCTCTTAGAAGACTTGAGGCAGAAATGAAAAATCTAAAGGATGAAATGACAGAATTCAAAAATGAAATGCGTGATTTCAAGGACGAGATGCGAGATTTCAAAAATGAGATGTTAGCTTTCAAAGACGAGATGCGGGATTTCAAAAATGAGATGTTAGCTTTCAAGGACGAGATGCGAGATTTCAAAAATGAGATGTTAGCTTTCAAGGACGAGATGCGGGATTTCAAAAATGAGATGTTAGCTTTCAAGGATGAGATGCGGGATTTCAAAAATGAAACTCTTGAGGAAAGAAAAAGAGCTTACAAACAGTGGGGAGAACTTGCAAACAAAATGGGGACAATTGTTGAGGACATGGTAATCCCAAATATTTCTGGGATTGCAAAAAAATATTTTGGGTGTGAGCAATTAGAATTTTTTGCTTCAAGAATTAAAAAGAGAAACACAAAAGATATCAGTAAACATAGAGAATTTGATGTTATAGCTATTTTTGAAAATAAAATAATTGTAAATGAAACAAAATCAACACCCAGAATCTCTTACATTGATGATTTCTCTTCAACTCTAAAGGAATTTTTTGATTATTTTCCTGAGTACAAAGGGAAGGAGATTATTCCCATATTCTCTTCCCTTTATCTTTCTGAAGATGTAATAGATTATCTAACAAAGAACAGTATATATGCTATGGCAATAAAAGAGGATACAATGGATATTCTCAATTTTGAACAGGTAGGAGGAAAAAGGTATAAACTTTAGATAGATCAAAGGGGGAAAAAATTATTTACCCAATCGATTAAAAATTAGAATTGAACAAAACCAATTTTTTTTATAAAATACTCTATGATAATTGAAAAAGAAAAGAAAGAGGTAAAGGAAAAATTGGATACATGGGCAAAAAAGGGGAACTTTATAGAGAAATTATTGAATTTAATGGAAAATTCCAGAGAGGAATTCTGGGTTGACACATCAAAAAATGACCTTGAATTAGGCGTTAAAAACATAATTAAAGGAAAGCCCAACAGGGGAAGGATAAAGATTTTCTTCCACTCAGAAAACAAACCTGTTGTTTTCTTTTACAAGGTTAGCACTGTTCCCCACAGCATAGACAGATTTAGCTATGGCGTTGTCTTACCTTCAATGAACTCAGAAGAAAAGGAAGTTAAAGAATGGATCGATTTTCTTGTATCAGGTCTATCCCCTGAGAAAAGACCATCCAATCTTAAAAGGTCTTTCCCCTTTGATATTCCTGAATAGGAGGAATCAATGAAAAAACTCAATCCTGGAGAACTCCAGCTTGATTTATTCTGCAAAGGAATTAGAATAGACGAGAGTTGCACCCTTGAAAAGGATGCAAGGCTTTTTGCAAGGACAAGAGCAGGACTTGGAAGTGGTCTTGAACTTATAATACCTGGAAATCTTAAAGATCTATGGACAAACATACCTGTTGAGGAGGATTTTGCTCAAAACTCCCCCTATGTTCTAAAGAAAAAAAGAAATGAATATGTAGTATACGATGAAAGAAATTCCTTTGAATATCCTGTTAGAATTCCAGAGGAACCAAAATGGTATAATGAAAAGACCTCCTCTGGAATACCCATGTCAAAAATTGGTGTTTTACAGGGAACATATCTCGGAATATATGTTTCCAATTCATGTGGTTTCTGGTATCATGACCCTCCTTTAAACTGCAGATTCTGCACGACAGGATTAAATGTAGGTGTAAACGAAGTTGCTGACAAAAAAATAGAAGATGTTGTTGAAACCGCTCTGAGAGCAAAGGAGGAATCAAAAATAACATTCGTTCATTTAAACACTGGCTATAGCAGTGGAAAAGACCCTGACATAATGGCTCCTTATGTAAAAGCCTTAAAAGAAAAGGTTGGTGTTCTTGTGGGTCTTCAATTTATACCAACAAAAGAACTCTGGAAAATTGACTGGCTAATCGATCTTGGGACAGACCATTTCTCCTTTTGCTATGAGTTTCACAATCCCGAATACTTTGAAAAATACCTTCCAGGAAAATTTAAATTCGTTGGACAGAAAACTTTCTTTGACAACCTTGAATATGCATGCAAGAAAATGATGAAGGGGAAGGTCTCAGGAGAAATAATTGCAGGAGTTGAACCAATTGAGGACACACTGAAAGCAATAGATTACATAACCTCCCTTGGTGCTTTCCCCACTGTCTGTATATTTAGACCCCTTTTGGGTGCAGATATGGAAGATTTTCCATCTCCTTCTTATGAAGATATGTACATAGTATTCCAGCATGTTTACGATGCTTGTAGAAAGAACAATATCCCCATTGGGGTAGTCCCTAATATTGAGGTAAGTCTTGTAGTTCTTCCTGTTGATGCAAAATATCTTGTGAAACATGATTTAAAATATTATCTTTACGAGTGGGAAATGAAGATACTGAGACTTTTTGCATATCCATATTTCAAATGGAAAATGAGGAAAAGAAAGATAAATGTCCCTCTTGAACCTGAAGAATGGAGAAAATTAAAAGGCATGAATAGCTAAAAGCTTACAAATTTGCTCTCTATTTTCCTAATTTTGAATAAACAATTTCTCCATCAATAACTGTCATAAGAACTTCTGTTTTGAGAATTTCCATCTCTGGAATTGTCATAATATCCTTTGAGAGAACAACGAAATCAGCAAGCATTCCTGGCTTCAGTGAGCCCTTAAGATCCTCCTCAAAAGCTGAATATGCTGCATTCACAGTAAAACATTTTAGAGCTTCCTCCCTTGTCATCTTTTCATCAGGATGCCATCCACCTTGAGGCCATCCATTGTGGTCATATCTTGTGATGGCAGAAAAGAATCCCCATAGGGGATTGGGATTCTCCACAGGAAAATCTGAACCACCCGCTATCTTTGCACCTTTTTTCATAATTGACTTCCATGCATAGGCTCCTTTTGCTCTTTCGGAGCCGAGTCTCTTTTCAGCCCAATACATATCTGATGTTGCATGGGTAGGTTGCATTGATGGAATCACTCCCAGTTCCGAAAATCTATGCATGTCCTCAGTCCTTACAACCTGAGCATGTTCTACTCTTAATCTATGATCCTTAACTCCTGTCTCCTTTATCGCCCTCTCAAAAGCATTTAAAGTCAGAAAATTTGCTTTATCTCCAATTGCATGCACACACACCTGATAGCCCCTCTTCAAAGCTGATTTTGTTATTTGATAAAGTTTTTCTTCATCCATAAGGAGTAATCCTGTATTATTTGGGTCATCGGAATAAGGCTGGAAAAGAGCGGCACCTCTTGAGCCGAGAGCTCCATCCATAAAAAGTTTTACCGCTCTAATTGTAAGCTTTCCACCCTCTCTAATAACTGGAGTTTTGCCTTTGTATTTTTCAAAATGCTCCGCTCCGCTCAGCATTGCATAGATTTTAATTTTTAATTTTCCTTCTTTTATAAGTTCCCTGTAAATGTCTATAATCTCTTCGGGAGTTCCCGCCTCATGAACTTCGGTCAACCCCAATTTTATACACTCTTCTTGAGCCTTCAAAATTGCGTCTTTCTTCCACTCCCGAGATTTTTCAGGAATGTGCTTTTCTATAAGACTCTGTGCAGAATCAATAAAAACTCCTGTGGGTTCTCCTTTTTCATCCCTTATTATTTTTCCTCCTGGAGGATCCTCTGTCTCCTTTGTAATTCCAGCAATTTCCATAGCTTTTTTGTTTGCCCATCCCGCATGACCATCAACCCTTGTGAAATAAACGGGATTTTCAGGGGTAATTTCTGATATTTCCCTGTATGTAGGGAATTCCTTTTTCTCCCAATCCTCATGGTCCCATCCATGTCCTGTTATCCATTCACCGGGCTTAAAATTGGAAAGGTTACTCTTAACAATTTCAACAATTTCAGAGATACTCTTTGTTCCAACAAAATTGAGCTCTTTAAGGGATGAACCATAGGAAAAGAAATGAACATGGGCATCAATAAATCCCGGAACAACCGTCTTTCCCTTAAGGTCGATAACTTTAGTATCCCTTTCAATTCTCTCTTTAATTTTCTCGTTAGAGCCGACTGAAAGAATTTTTTCACCCTTTATAGCCATTGCTTCTGCAACAGGTAGATTTTCATCAAGAGTATAGATGTTGCCATTCAAAAATACTATTTCAGCTTTTTCATTCTTCACCTTTGAAAAAATAAAAAAAGGAATGAGAAGTAATAATAAGTACTTATATAAACCCATTTTTACCTCCATCTAAAATTATTTTTTTATTCTATCAAAAAAAATTTTCCCTATCTACAAATAGAGTTAGCTAAAAATGTTAAATAAGATAAAGGGCAGGGATCATTCCCTGCCCATAATTGAAGATTCGATAAGGAATTAGAACATTAGATTGATCTCAACAACAAAAGAGGTTTTTTTAGTTCCGCTTCCTACCCTAGTCTGCCATACCTCTCCCACAATTCTTGACCAATCATTAATATAACAAGTGAATCCTCCCACAGGAGACTTAAATTCGTCACCCCCAAGATCTTTGTTGGGGTCGAAGTAGTCATATCTTGCGTAGATTCCAAACTTTTCAGTGGGGTAGAAGATGCCAAGAACATAAAAGCCTGAATTGTCAGCGGTTTTTCCCTTTTCAATTGTATTCCTACCGATAAGATAGGCTCCCATTACTGAAAATTTCTCTATTGTCCAATTTCCAATCAATCCAATTCTGTGATATTTGTCCTCGAAACCAGTAAGGGGATATTTACCATCGTAAAAGTATACACCAATCCTGCTTCCGTAATTGTTGAAATTGAAATCAGCAGTAAAATAAGTATCTTTATACTGATTGTTATCTACCATGTTGAATTGACCTCCGAAACCAGTTCCATTAACCACTCCTGCTGAAGCAGATAGATTAGAGTAATGCCCATTAATCTCAACCCCATACTGACGGGAAAAGGGAGTATAAGGATTCTTTCCTACTTTAGCCCCAGCTAAGATATAGGGTCTTGACCATGAATATCTCGCTCCTAAGCCATGTATATGAAGAAGTTGTGGCTGAATTGAACCAGCTCTAAAAGCAATATATTTATCTACTTTACCATGGGTGTACTGGATAAACGCTTCTGCCAGTTTACTCCTTCCAAAATCACCGTAATCCTGGGCTTTGGCAGGATCATTTACTCCCGAATTCTCATGGAGATACATTTCTGTAAAGAAGGACCATCCCTTCCCGAGAGGACCTCCTGTATAAATGGAAAATGCTTCGTTGTAAAATCGCTCCAGCTCCTTGTCACCCCCTTGGAATCTTACCTTTGTAGAGAAGCTAAAGTAATCAAACCACCTCTCGCCAACTTTATCACCTTCGTACATATGCCCATAGCGAAGAAAATCCTGCCCATTCTTATTTAATTGCCAGCCACCGCCTACATGACATGCAGAGCAGGTTACACCATAGCGACGAGCCCATGCGGCAATACCGAAAGCATCCTGGGTAAAAAACCCTAAGCCCACAATAATAATTAACGCATTGATTAAAATTTTAAACTTCATTTAAACCTCCAAAGATTTAAAATCATTTAAAAAACATTCAAGAATTATGCCAAAAAAGTAAATTCTGATTTTATAAGGATTTCTTACTTTGGTAAGGGTTAGTAGTGCGTCATTTGACCAGTTAAGTGGGTTTTTTAACTCATTTATACTTAAACATTTAAATTTAGATAATTTTTGCATTTACTTCAACCTTTAGAAAATTATTTTTATTCTATGTCCCACGCATCCCACTAAGTGGGAAAGAACAGCGACTTTGACATGGATTCAATGCTTTGATATTATTAAAAGGTTGTTATTGGAGATAGAAAATGTTTATTCCCTTAAAAGATGAAAATCCAACAAAAACTTTCCCCTTTGTCACAGTTTCTTTAATAGTTGCGAATATTTTCGTTTTCTTATATCAGTATTTTTCACCCAATGGTCTCTCTTATTATATAAAGCTTATGAGTCTGATCCCCTATGAAATTACCCATTTTGAATCTTTTCCTTTTAGAATCTCCCCTCCATTAACTTTCTTCACATCTATTTTTATGCATGGAGACTTCTTCCATATAATTGGGAACATGCTCTATTTGTGGATTTTTGGAAACAATGTAGAGGATTTTCTCGGTCCTATAAAATTTATAATCTTCTATCTCCTTTCTGGAATTTCTGCATCCATTGTCCACATTATTTTTTATCCAAATTCAACAATTCCCATGATAGGTGCATCTGGAGCAATTTCAGGGATTCTTGGTGCCTATCTTCTTCTTTATCCATACGCAAGAATTCACACCTTGGTATTTCTTTTCTTCATAATTAAAATTTTTCAGGTTCCTGCTTTTTTCTTTTTGATTTTCTGGTTTTTCATGCAGCTCATAAATGTTGGGGCAGGTGGGGTTGCGTGGTTTGCCCATATAGGCGGATTCCTATTTGGATTGCTTTTCATAAGTGCTTTCTCAAAGAGGAGAAAAATAAGATTTTCAAATTAAATGGCGGAGGGAGAGGGATTCGAACCCCCGTCCCTTATAAAACGGGAAGCGATTTTCAAGACCGCCGCCTTAAACCACTCGGCCATCCCTCCAAGATTAAAAATTATATAACAAAATCTCTCTCCTTTGAAGTCCATATCAATCCTAACACTTTTATTTTGAATTCAAGGAATTGACGAAAAGCTATAAAAATGTTAGAAAATTAAATGAGCCCCTGTAGCTCAAAAGGATAGAGCGTGGGATTCCTAATCCCTGCGTTGGAGGTTCGAGTCCTCTCAGGGGCACCACTGAGAAAAAATGAAGAGAGAGCTAAAAAAGAAAATTAAAGAAGATGAACTGGCAACTTCTTTAAAATGGCTTACAAAGTTTTTCAGGGAAAACCAGAGGGAAATTTTAATTGGTTTTTCAATCGTAGCTTTTGCACTGCTATGCTTTTTTGCATACAAGACATATTCCCAGATTATCATCAATAAAGAGAATGTAATTCTTGGAAGATTCATCAGCGGAAACTCATATGTCTCAGCTGAAAAACTCCCCCCTCGCTGGAGAACCTTTGGACATCTAAAAATTGCTTCAAACCTATACTCTCAGGGGAAAATGAAAGAAGCTCTTGGTGAAATATCAAAGATAAAATCTACTAAAAAAGACATTTATTATTATCAGTCTTTGCTTTTGAAGGGGGATATCTACAAAGGTATGGGCAATTTTGATAAGGCAATTGAAGAGTATAAAAAAATTACCCTTGAAAAACCAAAGGATTTTCCCTGGGAACTTGCTATTTTAAAAATGGCATACTGTTACAAAGAGATGGGTAAAAGGGAAGATGCAATCCTCGCCTTGAGGAGAATTATAGGTGAATTTCCCAACTCTCCTTATTTTACAGAAGCAGAAGATCTTCTCGGAAGACTCCAGCCCAAGAAGTAATGTCAGAAATTTTCAAAAGAGTTATAGTAATAGTTCTCGATGGTGTAGGAATAGGAGAGACTTCTGATTCTCATCTATACGGGGATCAAGGAAGTGACACATTAAGAAATATTAACAGAATAAGACCTTTAAAACTCCCAAATCTTTCATCCCTTGGTCTTTCAGCTTTAATTCCTGAGTTAGGGAAAATGGATAATTTGTCGGGATCATATGGAATAATGCATCCTAAATCTGCGGGAAAGGACTCGACTTCTGGACATTGGGAGCTATTCGGTGTAATTCTTGAAAAACCATTTCCTGTCTATCCCAATGGTTTTCCTGAAGAGATTGTGAGGGAGTTTGAGAGGAGAATAGGTAGAAAGGTGCTTTGGAACAAACCTGCTTCAGGAACAGAGATTATAAATCTCTTAGGAGAAGAACACCTTAGAACAGGATATCCAATTCTTTACACATCAGCAGATTCTGTTTTTCAACTCGCCTGTCATGAAGACATTATTTCAAGGGAGGAGCTTTATGAGATGTGCAGGATAGCCAGGGAGCTTTTGCAAGGAGAACATGCTGTTTGCAGAGTAATTGCAAGACCATTCAAGGGTGAAAAGGGTAATTTTAAAAGAACTGAGGGAAGAAGGGACTTTTCTCTTCCTCCTCCATATCCCACTCTCCTGGACAGGATGCTCGAAAAATGTAAAAGAATTTTAGGAATAGGGAAGGTGAAGGATATAATGGGAGGAAAGGGATTTTCTGAGGTTTTTCCTACAAAGGATAATGGAGATGGAATGAAAAAAATAAAGAAAACAGTAGAAAAAGAGAGCTTTTCCCTTCTTCTTGCAAATTTAATTGACTTTGATATGATATGGGGACATAGAAACGATGTTGAAGGTTTTGCGAAAGGGCTTGAAGAATTTGATTCCTTTGTTCCCGAGATTTTAAATTCATTGGAAGAGGAGGACCTTTTAATTATAACTGCAGACCATGGTAATGACCCAACCACTCCCAGCACAGATCATTCAAGGGAAGCTGTTCCAATACTGATCTACGGGAATAGGGCGAGAAAAAATGTTTTTATTGGTGAAAGGGATTCATTTTCAGATTTAGGAAAAACAATTGGTGAAAATTTTGGAATTGATATAGAAAAAGGGAAGAGCTTCTTGAATCTAATAAGTTATAACTTTACCCCCTAAAGGGTAAAGCTTGAACATTTTTTTGTAGATAGGTAAACTGTTTTATTAAGGGAAAGTTTTAGTAGAGTTCAAGATGAAATTTGAAGGTGAAATTTTTGTAAGTGAGTTAATCGGAAAGAAGGTGGTTGATAAATTAGGGGATACAATTGGGCACATAAAGGACTTTACTGCTATCAGAGGAGATATTTTTCCTATTATCGACAATTTTGTTATTAAAAGAGATGGAAAATTATATCTTCTTCCTTGGGATGAGATTGAACTATTTAATAGAGAATTCACCCTTTGTAAATCATTGGTAGATGAAGTAAAGCTAAAAGAACCATCAGAGGAAGAGATTTTTGTCATGAAGGATATAATGGACAAACAGATTGTGGATGTTAATGGTGCAAAACTGGTAAGAGTCAACGACCTTAAAATCAGAGAAGTAGGAGAGAAACTCTGTATAATTGCAGTTGATGTAGGATTCAGGGGCCTTTTGAGAAGATTGGGACTTAAAGGAAAGGGTGGAAAATTATGGAAACTCCTTGTCAAAGGTTTGCCTTATGACCTTATAAGCTGGGGTTTAATACAACCCCTCGAGCCCAAAGTCACTAAATTAGTCCTCTCAATTCCAAGGGATGTTCTTTCTCAGCAACATCCTTATGATATTGCAAATATCCTTGAAAAACTCGCTCCTGATGAACAGGAATCCCTTATAGAATCAATAGGCGTGGAAAAAATAGCAGAAGCTTTGCCAGAATTAGATGATAAGCGACAGGTTGAGATAATGGAAAGACTGGAAAAGGATAAAGCTGTGGACATTCTTGAAGCAATGCCACCTGATGAGGCTGCAGACCTTCTTGGAGATTTGCCCGATGAAAAAGCTGAGGAACTTATGGAGGAGATGGAAAAAGAGGTTGTGGAAGAAGTAAAAGAGTTGCTTCAGCATGAAGATGACACTGCGGGAGGACTTATGACTACAGAATTTATTGCTATCAGACCGTATATGACAGTTGATGAGGCATTATCTTTTTTGAGACTTACAGCTCCCGATATTGAAAATATAAACACTATTTATATAACCGATGAAAATGATCGCCTGATGGGTTCTGTCTCAATAAGGGATCTTTTCATTCATTCTCCTGATTCTCCTCTCTCTTCTGTAATGAATCAGAAAGTGAAGAGTGTATCCCCGGAATCAGAAGGAATGGAAGTAGCTAAGACAATGGCTAAATATAATCTTCTAAGCCTTCCTGTTGTAGATAAGGAAAGAAGACTGATTGGAATTATAACAGTTGACGATGTCCTTGAGTTTATGCTTCCCTCAATTAAAAAGAGAAAGAAGTTTTAATGAGGTTTAATGTTAAAAAGCGGTTAAAAAAGATTTTTATATTTTTCACAGTTATGGGTCCTGCTTTTGTAACATCAACTGCTGATAATGATGCGGGAGGAATTGCCACATATGCTACCGCAGGTGCTCAGGAAGGTTATGGACTTCTATGGGCATTGTTCCTTATAACCATTAGTCTTGCAGTTGTCCAGGAAATGTCATCAAGGATGGGAATAGTTTCAGGTCAGGGTCTGGGAGGGTTAATAAGAGAAAAATTCGGCGTAAAGCTAACTCTTCTTGCTCTTTTTCTCCTTTTAATAGCAAATATTTTTGTGACAATTTCCAACTTCTCAGGTGTTGCTGCAGGATTAGAGCTTTTTGGAATACCAAGATTTATTGTTGTTCCTGTATCTGCTTTTTTCATATTTAGATTATTAACATTGGGAAAATACAGTAAAATCGAAAAAATATTTTTACTTTCTGCCTTTTTCTATATCTCTTATGTCATTTCTGGATTTCTTGCAAAGCCTGAATGGAAAGATGTATGGAATGGCTTTATCCCTTCTTTTAAAACTTCAACAGAATATTTAGTATTAATGATTGCAATGATAGGGACGACAATAACTCCATGGATGCAGTTCTATCTTCAAGGTTCTATTGTTGATAAGAGAGTCAGACTCTCCCATCTTAAATATTCAGCAACAGAAGTTTATATTGGCTCATTTTTCACAGATTTTATTGCATTTTTTATAATAGTTGCTACTTCTGCAACACTATTTAAAAATGGAATTAAAATAAATTCAGCTGAAGAAGCTGCTCTTGCTTTAGCTCCTCTTGCTGGAAAATACTGCTCCCTTCTTTTTGCCATTGGTTTGACAAATGCATCAATTCTTGCATCTGCAATTGTCCCCCTTTCGACCGCCTACGCTATTTGCGAGGCTTTTGGATGGGAAGCGGGACTGGATAAAAAATTTAAAGATGCTCCCCTATTCTTTTCAATCTTAGCAGGGGTTATAATCCTTGGCGCAGGAATTGTTCTTATCCCAAGTCTAAATCTCATGAAAGTGATGATTATTTCCCAGACAACCAATGGAATACTTCTTCCTCTGATACTCATTTTCATGCTAATAATTATTAATGATAAAAAGATTATGGGTGAGTATAAGAATAACCCCTTTCAAAATTTTATTTCCTTTACAACTGCAGGAGCACTAATTCTTTTGACCATTCTCCTTTTTTATTTTAGTGAGAAGGGAGTATAGTTTATTTTTAGCCAAAAATTCATTTCATATAACCTTTGATTGAGATCCATGTTGAAAAAAGGCTAATAAAAACACTAATCCCGATAATTTGAAATATCTTGGATAGAGGAAGAAAAGAAAAAGGGAAAAACACTTTTATCGTGTTTATGAAGGGAGAGATGTAAGAGAGAAGAGCATTTGTAATTAAAAAAAGGAAAAATAGTGAGAAAATTCCTCCTGAAAACCCAAGAAAAAGACCAAGAAGATAAAAAGGAATTTTTACAAAGGAAATACTTGCTCCCACAATTCTAAGTATTTCGATTATATCTTTATAGTAAACAAGGTTTAATCTTATCGTGTTAAAGATTGTAAAGATTGAAGCAATAAAAAGAATTGAACTGAAAAACATTCCTACCAAAACAATTATTCTACCTATACTTCCTATCTGCCTTGAAAAATCTCCACTATTATAAATTTGAGAAACAGATGGTATTTCCCTTAGTGCTTTTTCAAGGGAATTAAAATCATCTTTACTTTTAACCTCTATTTTTAATTCAAAAGATGGAGGGAAAGGGCTTTCATTTATTTCTGCTAAAAGATAAGAAAGCTCAGGAAATTTCTCTTCAAATTCCCTCTTTGCAGTTTCACTATCTACATATCTCCATTTCCGAATTTTCGCTTCCTTTAAAATACTCTCCACTTTTCCAATATCATTTTGTTCAGGATTTTCTTTCAAAAAAACAATAACATTTAGTTCTTTCGACATCTTTGAAATGCCAAGAGTAAGATTGTGATTTATATAAATGAAGAGCCCATAGATAAAAAGAGTGAAGGAAATTAATGCTGTTGATAATAGATTTATGAGGAAATTCCCTCTTAAAAGCTGGTGAAATGTTTTTAAGTATACTCCTGGATATGTTAAATTAATATTTTTCCTCCCCTACTAACTTTCCGCTCTCAAGAAAAATCGTCCTTTTTTTTGTCTCTTTAATTAGATCAATATTATGAGTTGCAACTACAACTGTTGTTCCCTGGGCATTGATATTCTTAAAAATTTGCATTATTTCTCGAGTCAAAGAGGGGTCAAGATTTCCAGTCGGTTCATCCGCAAGGAGAATTAAAGGATTGTTAACAATAGCTCTTGCAATTGCAACCCTCTGTTGCTCTCCTTCTGAAATATCAAGGGGGAATTTCCAGACACTATGATAAAGTCCAAGTATGCCGAGAGTTTTTAAAACTCTCTTTCTAATCTCCTTTTCCGGAACTCCGAGAACTCTTAAAGATACTGCAACATTATCGTAAACATTCCACTGGGGAATCAAATGAAAATCCTGAAAAACAAGTCCTATCGATCTTCTCAGATGATGCAACTTTGAATTGGGTATCTGCTTGACATTTCTGCCATTTACAACCACATTCCCTGATGTTGGAAGTTCTTCTCTCATAATTAATTTTAAAAATGTTGTCTTACCCGCTCCTGATGGTCCTGTAATAAAAACAAACTCTCCTTTATCTATAAAAACATTAATATCCCAGAGGGCATATGCGGGAGGTCTATATTGCTTATAAACTCTAAAGAACTGAATCATTTTTTATCTAAATTTTATTTAGAAACCAAAATCATTTTATATCTTCAACCCTTGCCTTTCTCGCTCGTCTGCCCGTATTATTTTTACCTCTTTTTTTTAAAAGTTCAATAACAGCTTTCTTAATGTGATTACTTGAGATTCCACATTTTTCTAATAACTCATTGGGTTTCCCAGATTGAGTAAAGATATCAGGAACACCAAGAATCTTCTGGAATACTGGATATTCCTCTACAATAACTTCGCTAACAGCAGAACCAAGTCCTCCTATAATTGAGTGATCCTCAACTGTCAAAATCGCGCCGGTTTTCTTTGCAGATTCTAATATTAGTTCCCTGTCAATGGGTTTTATGGTTGACATATTTATCACTCTCACAGAAATCCCTTCCTTTTCAAGTTCTTCCGATGCTTTTAAAGAATGGAAAAGTGTTATACCCATAGCTATTATTGTTGCGGATGAGCCTTCCTTTACTATTTTCCCCTTTCCTATCTCAAACTCATAATTTTCATCAAAAATAACTGGAAATTTTGGTCTTGCAAGCCTAACATAGCATGGACCATTATGTTCAGCAATCTTTTCAATTACCTTTTTTGTCTCGTAATAATCAGCAGGAACAATTACTGTCATTTCTGGAAGAGCTCGCATGAGGGCAATATCTTCTGTTGCATGATGGGTTGGTCCATCCTCTCCTACAGTAACCCCTCCATGGGAAGCAACAAGTTTTACATTTAATTTTGCATAGCAGATAGATTGTCTGATCTGCTCCCATGCTCTTCCTGTCTGGAAAATAGCAAAAGTGGATGCAAATGGTATCAATCCGCTAAGGGCAAGTCCCGCTGCAGTTCCTATTAAATCCTGTTCAGAGACACCAACATTGAAAAATCTTTCAGGAAATTCTCTGGCAAAAAGATATGTCCTTGTTGAGCCAGAAAGGTCTGCATCAAGGACAACTATTTTAGGATTTTTTCTTCCTAACTCAACAAGAGTCTCACCGTAAACTTCCCTTAAACTCTTTTCCACCAAATCACCCATCTTCCCTCTCCAATTCTGACAAAGCTTTCTCAAGCTCCTCCTTTGTTGGGGATACACCATGATACTCCACTTTATTTTCCATAAAGGAAACTCCCTTTCCTTTTATTGTATGAGCAATTATAACTGTTGGCTTTTCCTTAATTCTGTCAGACCTGTTTAGAGCATTTATTATCTCATGTATCTGGTGACCATTTATCTCAATTGTGTGCCATCCGAAGGCATCCCACTTCTTTCTAAGAGGTTCAATTGATTTTATATCCTTTACAAATCCATCTATCTGGAGACCATTGTAATCAATGATAGCGCAGAGATTGTCCAGTTTGTAATGGGATGCTGTCATTGCAGCCTCCCAGACCTGTCCTTCCTGCAATTCTCCATCTCCCATCAAGACATAAACTTTTGATTTTATTCCCCTTAATCTAAGTCCAAGGGCAAGACCATTTCCCACCGAGAGCCCCTGTCCAAGAGAGCCTGTGGACATTTCTACTCCCGGTGTTGTCAATCTATCAGGATGACCCTGAAGAGGCCAATCTATCTTTCTCAAATTCCATAGCCACTCCTTTGGAAAAAATCCAAGCTCAGCAAGGGCAGAGTAAAGGATTGGAGCACAATGTCCTTTTGAAAGGATAAATCTGTCCCTCTCCTCCCAATTCGGATTTTTGGGATCAAGTTTCATCTTATGGAAAAAAAGAACAGCAATTATGTCTGCGGATGATAGAGAGCCTCCAGGATGACCTGAGCCTGCTATTGTTAACATTTTTAGAGTATTTATTCGAAGAATTCGAGCAATGTTTTTGAGTCTATTAATCTCTTCTGGACTCACTAAACTCATTTAGGATCTCCTTTAATAATTTTTTTACAATGTTTGCATCCGCTTTACCTTTGCTCCTTTTCATAACCTCTCCCATGAAGAAACCAAACACCTGTGTCTTCCCTTTTATCCAGTCTTCCAATGCTTTTTTGTTCTCCTTTACTGTATCTTCTATAATTTTTCTAAGAGAATTTTCATCCATAAGCTCCCCTCTTTCAGAAATAATTTCCTTCAGTTCCTTCCTTTCTTTTGCCATTATTTGCAAATATTCCCTTCCTATATTTCTCGGTATTCTTCCATTTTCAACCTCCAAAATAACCTCTGAAAGAGATAAAGGAGATACAGGATATGAAATAATTTCAATATTATTCTCATTCAAATACTTCATCACATCTCCCAGTATCCAGCTTGCAGTTTTTTTTGGCATAGAAGTTCTCTTTACAGCCTCTTCAAAATAATCTGCCAGCTCCTTTCTTTCTGCCAGTGTCTTTGCCTGGTCAATTCCAAGCCCAAATTCTTCTACATATCTTTCAATTTTTGAGCTGGGAAGCTCGGGAATCTCTTTTCTAATTTTTTCTATAAATTCATCGGAAATAAAAAGAGGAGGAAGATCAGGCTCTGGAAAATACCTGTAATCGTGTGCCTCCTCTTTACCTCTCATTAAAACAGTCTCTCCTGTTGAAGGATTAAAAGTCCTTGTTTCAAGAGTTATTCTTTCTCCTTCTCTTATTTTCTTTGCGTGTCTTCCAATTTCATATTTTAGAGCTGATTTTAAAAATTTAAATGAATTAAGATTTTTTATCTCTGTCCTTGTTCCAAATTCATCTTTACCCTTTTCTTTAAGGGAAACATTTGCATCACACCTGAGATTACCCTCCTCCATATTTCCATCATTTACTTCAAGATAAATTAGGATGCTGCGTAAAAGACCGAAAAATTCTACCGCTTCTTCAGGAGAAGATATATCTGGTTTTGTAACAATTTCAACAAGAGGGACTCCTGAACGGTTAAAATCTATGAGACTCTTCTCTTCCAATCCCGGAGCATCATGAATCATTTTACCCGCATCCTCTTCAAGGGTTAATCTTTCTATTCCTATTCTCTTTTTTTTCCCATCAAGAATTATCTCAATATAACCATTCTCTGCAATAGGAGTTTTATACTGGGTTATCTGATAACCCTTGGGAAGGTCAGGATAAAAATAATTTTTTCTTGCAAAGAATGATAGATTATTAATTTTCATGTTGAGGGCAATTGCAACCTTGACTGCGAATTCTACAGCTTTTTTATTAAGAACAGGAAGTGCTCCTGGCAATCCAAGACATACTGGACAAACAAGGGTGTTGGGAGGGGCACCGAATCGAATCGGACAACTACAGAATAGTTTGGTTTCTGTTTTTAACTGAGCATGAATTTCAAGTCCGATTACTGGTTCAAAGTCTTTTAAACCTGACTCGCTGTTTTCAACCTTTTCTGACATTTATTGCCTTAAAGGTATCAAGAATTTTAGAAAAAAATTATATCATAAATAGGTAAATTATAAAAAATCCAGGATTTGAATCCTCATGGGATAGAGGTTTTCTCTCCTTTTTTTCTTCAAAATCTCTCTCATTCAGATTAATTAATATTAAATGGGTTTTTAAAAATTTCGGGAAAACATTTATTCTTTACATATTGCTAAATTTTTCCCTTCTTTTCTATTATGTTCCCTTCTTAATTTTGATGCGAATGTCAACAAATTCATTGTCTCTCGAGCCTTCAATTCTTTATCTTTTCACAAGCTTTTCTCCTAATGGCTCTTTCTTATCTTTTCTTCTCACTCCAGGTAGAGTTTTATGAGCAGAAACCCATGTTGGATAAGCAAAAATCTTGACATTACCAAGCAATTTTTGCAAAAAACCTTAAGCTTTTTCAATAATTTTAGTCCTTTAAAACAAAATTCTTTCCGTTTATACCACTGGATTTATCATCACACAAACGAAGAATTAGAGAGGTAACCTTTTTAAAAGGAACTATTTTCACATCCTTTTTACTTTCTGGAAAAACACCTTCCTCGAGCACATAGGGAGAGATCATATTACATGTAACCCCTGATTTTTTTTCAATTCTTGCAATGGATAATGTCAGGGTGAGGAGGGCATTCTTGGAGATCGCATATGGAGTTATTTTTTTAAAAGCTCGTGGTTTCGAAGATTCAGAGAACCCAATGTTTATTATTCTTCCCCATTTTCTCTCTTTCATTTTTGGGAGAAATTCTTTAATTAAAATGAAAGGAGTGAAAAGATTTGTCTGAAAAATATATAACCACTCATCTAACTCAGTTTCAAAAAGATCCTTTAAGATTATAGGTCCGAAATTGTTAATTAAAATATCGGGGTCTCCAAAATTCCTTTTTACATTTAGAACAAAATCTCTCGCACCTTTCTCAGTGCTAAGGTCTCCCCATATTACTTTTCCATCCTCACCCTCTTTTTTTATCCTTTTCAGAATTTCTTTTGCCCTTTCTTCTCCTTCAAAATAATGAATACCCACAGAAAATTTCTTCGAAAGAGCTAATGCTATCTCCTTTCCAAGACCTCTGGAGGCACCTGTTATCAAAGCCAATCTTTTCATTCTAATATTTTATTATTTCTCTGACAAAATTGGGAAGCGAAAATGCAAGCTTGTGAATTTCAATATTATAAAATTTAAGTCCTTCTGGAGGTCTTCTCTTAATATCATTAATATCTGTTTCAAAAGAACCTGCTATAAAAGACCATATTGTTCCAGGATATGTTGTAACAGGAGCTAAGTAGAGATTTGCAATTTTAAATTTATTTTTTACAAGTTTGAAAAACTCTTTTAAATGCTCCTTCTGAAAAATTGGGGAGCCCGATTGAGAAATGTAAACCCCTCCTTTTTTCAGATGAGATATTACACTATCTACAAAATCTTCAGTGAAAAGGGAAATTGATGGACCTACTGGATCTGATGAGTCCACAATTATAATGTCAAATTTCTCGCAGGAATTCCTCAAAAATTCAGCTCCATCAGAGTTTATTATTTTCACTTTTTCTGAACTTAGAGAACCTGAAATCTGAGGAAAGAATCTTTTTGAAACTTCTATAACTTCTTGGTCTATTTCAACAAGGTAAATTTCCTCTACATGGTATCTAAGGATTTCCCTAACAGTTCCTCCATCCCCTCCTCCAATTACAAGGATTTTTTCTGGGTCTGGATGGCTCACCATAGCAGGATGGACAATCATCTCATGATAGAAAAATTCATCAAGCTCTGAAAACATTACCAGTCCATCAATAAGAAGAACCCTTCCCACACTCTCAGTATCAATTACTGTTATTTTTTGAAATGGAGAATATTTTTCGTATAGAATTGATGTGGGTTCAAAGAACAATCCAAAATCCTTTCCATGATACTCTTTTATTTGAATTTTAGAGGGGGGAATCTCTTCGCTCATGCTTTCCATAAAAATGGATTTTCTTTTGTTATTATTGAGGCAGACTTAATACTTTCTATGAGATAAAGAGGGAGAGAAAAGAGGGCTTTATGAATTCCAGGATGATAAAATTTCTGCGAATTTATCCCCCTTTTTTCCATTCTTTCTTTTATCTCTTTTTCATCAACTTTTATAGGATCGAACCTTTTTGAAGCGTAAACAAAACCCCATGGCATTCTGAAGGAGAACACAAAAGTCCAGTAGGGTCTTACAATGGGGAATACACTTTGGAGAGTTTTAGTTATAGAGGAAAAAAACTGGCAGTAGAAAGGATCAGTGCTTCCCGCCTGAACCGATAGAATTCCATCATCCTTTAAAACACTGAAAATTTTTTGATAGAATTCTTTTGTAAAAAGTTCTACTGATGGAGCATCCTCAACAGGTTCAGATAGGTCCAAAATTACAATGTCAAATTTACGCGCAGTTTCTTCTACAAATTTCTTTCCATCTTCGAAATAAATCTCTGCCCTCTTATCCTTGAAAGCTCCATTTGACCACTCTGGAAGATTCTTTTCGCATTCTTCCACAAGCTCTTTATCAATGTCTACCATTACAGCATTCTTTAATTCTTTATCTTTTAAAACTTCCCGTAAAGTTGCTCCTTCCCCTCCTCCAATTATTAGAGCATTTGATGGAGATGGATGGGTAAGGAGTGATGGAAGAACGAGGGATTCATGGAATATAAATTCATCTATTTCAGCGGATTGAATTTTTCCATTTAGAAAAAGTGTTTTACCAAATATTTCAAGCTCAACAATGTCAACCTTCTGAAATTTAGTATAAAAAGATGAGATTATCCTTTTAACTTTGAAGGAGTGTAATTGATTTTTAGTAAAGCTCTCTAAAAACCATAAACCATCGTCACTCATACAGGCTCAACCATGGGAGCAACCCTTTTGACGGATTTTGAGTCTACTGTGGAATAGAAAACACCTCTTTTGATCTCAACAAGGTTGAAGGAAGAGGGTCTGAGAGCATTTTTAAGAACCTCAATCGCTTTTTCAATAATTACTTCATCAGAGCAGTAAAAAAAGTCAATAGCTGCATAGGAATGTTCTGGCCATGTATGGATTGTATAGTGGGACTCTTCAATTACAACGACTCCAGAAACTCCATAGGGCTTGAACTGGTGAAAGAAACTTTTCACGATCTTCGCATTGCTTCTAACAGCTGACTCATTCATGACATTTTCAATCTTTTCTTTGTCCTTTAACATCTCAGGATCGCACCCAAACATTTCCATCAAAATGTGGGTTCCCAGAGTTTTTTTCACCTCCTTCTTACCTCCTAAATTTTATTTTCCTAATGATCATGACAGTATCTCATAAAAAGCTCCTGAAAGAATATAGTATACCTCAAAAAACTCTATGTCAACAGATTTTCTCTTTCGGATTAGGAAATGATAATCAAGGTTAGAATAAGCCATGGAGTAGGAGCTTTGCAAATGGTCTAATTTTCATGCTAAGTTTAATATATTTCTTAAGAGCAATTGGGTAAAACATCAGATATTCTTCTCTGATATCAGGCAAGATGGATACTATCTCCCAACCAACGACCTCTTGAAATAGGCTTTGTTTTTTTACTAAGTTTTTTCAATGACATTAATATTTGATAATTGTGCAACCCCGTTTTATTTGAACATTTTATAAATTTTATTTAAAATAATATCATAAAAATGAAGGCTTTGGGAGTTGATTTAGGAGCTATTGCAGGAAAGGTTGTTTTAATTGACGAAAATTTCAGAGTAATAAGTGTTTTTAAAAGAAAGAGAGGGGCGAGATTTAAAGAAGAATTTCTTAAATTCGTTAAAGGAGTTGGAGAACTTGATATCAAATTCTATCTTGGGCTGGCAGGTTTAAAGACACTGGATAGAAAGAGTTTTCCCTTGAATATTACAAACAGCATTTTTGCCCTTGCTGAGGGAGTATCTTTCCTTCATCCTGAGGCAAGAAATATTTTGGAGATAGGGGGGCAATCCTCAAAATTTGTAATTCTTAATCCCAATGGTGAGATTGTGGATTTCCAGATATCCCACACATGTGCAGTAGGAACAGGTGCTTTTCTTGAACAGCAGGCAAAAAGGCTTGGTATAAGCATTGAGGAATTGTCGGAAATGGCTTTTAAAGCAAGAAAGGGAGCAAGAATTGCTGGAAGGTGTGCAGTTTTTGCGAAATCGGATATGATCCATCATCAACAGAAAGGAACACCCTCTGATGAGATTGCGTACGGTTTATGCTTATCCATATGCAGGAATGTAGTATCAACCCTTGTGAAAGGAACCGGGATTAATGGAAAGGTTGTTGTTGCAGGTGGATGTTCATTAAATAAGGGAATTATAAGAGGGCTAAAGGAAATACTTTTCAAGGATGATTCCACAATTATCACTTCTTCTATGCCAGGATTTGAAACTGCTCTTGGTTCTGCAATAATTGCTTTGAAAAACAATAATAATCTTTTAAAATTGAGCCAACTCATTGAAATATTTGATTACATTCTATCTTTAAGATCTGAAAAAGAGGAATCACTACCACCCCTTATTCCTAATGAAGAAACTCAAAGTTTTGAGCCACAGGATTCATTCAGTCAGAGAATGGATGTTTATATTGGAATTGACATAGGCTCTGTAAGCACAGATTTTGTGGCTCTTGATGGGGAAGGGAATGTCTTGACATCTCTTTATCTACCAACAAGAGGGAAACCTGTGGAAGTAATAATTGAAGGATTGGGGAAATTGAGGGAGAGATTCAAAGGAGGGGTAAATGTTCTTGGTTGTGGAGTTACAGGGTCTGGTCGTTATCTTGCTGAAAGGCTTGTGGGAGCAGATTCTGTAAAAAATGAGATAACATGTCAGATGCTCGGAACTTTAAAATTTTTTAAGGATGTTGATACCATTTTTGAAATAGGTGGGCAGGATTCAAAGTATATACTTGTGAAGGATGGAAGACTTGCTGATTTTACAATGAACAAAATTTGTTCAGCGGGAACAGGCTCCTTTATAGAGGAGCAGGTGGGAGAGCTGGGGATAGATGTATATGGAGACTTCTCAGAAATGGCATTCAGAAGTATCTCTCCTTCAAATCTTGGCTCAAGATGCACTGTCTTTATGGAGACAGATATTTTTAATGAGTTAAATTCTGGCTCCACCCTTGATGACATTTGTGCGGGTCTCGCTTATTCCATTGCAAGAAATTATCTTGAGAAAGTTGTGGCGGGAAGAAAAATTGGAGATTTTATAGTTATGCAGGGAGGAGTTGCATCTAATAGGGCTGTTGTCTCAGCCTTTGAATCCCTTCTCGGCAGAAAAATCCATGTTCATCCTTACAATCGCCTCTCAGGCGCCATAGGTTCTGCACTCTCCGCTATTGAAGCTACAAAAAATTGTATTAAATCTAAGTTCAGATGGCCTAAAGAGAATTATTCACTAACCTTAAAATCCTTTAACTGCAGTAAGTGTTCTAATAATTGCGAGGTAAATGTGATAGTCAAAGAAAATGAAAAATTATTCTTTGGTGATATTTGCGAAAGATATACAAGCTCAAGGGTAAAATCCTCAGAATTACCTAATTTTGCGAAGGAATATATGGAAGAGTGCGAAAGGCTTTTCAACAGATTCCCTGAAAGAAGAAGTGTTGGTATTCCAAGGGGCTCAGCTTTTCTATCTTATTTGCCATTTTTTGCAATCTTTTTTTCAGAGCTCGGTTTTAATCCTGTTCTTTCGCCTCAGTCCTCTGAAGAGATTCTTTTACTCGGTTCCAGGGATCTTCCCTCAAATGTTTGTATGCCTGTAAAAATGGCGGTTGGGCATGCAATTAAAGTCCTTGAAACCTCAGATTTTCTTTTCTTTCCAGCAATTTATAGATTCCACGGAGGAAAAGAAGAAAATTCTTATTCATGCCCATATACCCAGGCACTGCCATTTATGGGAGAGTTTGATGACAAAAAGAGAGTTTTAGCACCTGTTCTCTCTATGAGGGAAGAGGATTTTATTGATGGATTTCAGGATTTGGTGGATATTCTTCAAGTTTCTCTTGATGAGATAGAGGAAGCTTATAAAAAAGGGATGAAAGCTCAGTTGGATTTTGAGATAAGGATGAGGAAGAGAATAGAAGATTTTATTGAGAAAAGGAATGAGAAAGTATTTTTGATAATGGGAAGACCTTACAATATTTTCGACAATTTTTTGAATCTCAATTTGTTTGAACATATGAGGAAAATGGGGTTAATTGGAGTTCCAGCGACTTTATTCTATGTAAAAAATGGAGAAACTGAAATCCCTTGGTTCTATCCTTCGAGGTCTCATCTTCTTTCTCAATTTTTGAAAGACCATGATAGATTTATTCCAATTATTCTTTCAAATTTTGGTTGTGCACCAGACGCTTTTTCATTCAGACATATTGAGAATATTTTGAAAGAGAAACCCTATTTAACTCTTGAATTTGATGAACACAGAGCTGAAACAGGGATGATTACAAGGATAGAAGCCTTTATTGACCGCTTAAGTCAAGAAAAGATTAAAAGAGGGAAATCATCA
Organism: uncultured Clostridia bacterium; assembly: GCA_964649495.1. Taxonomy (GTDB): domain Bacteria; phylum Acidobacteriota; class Aminicenantia; order JBFLYD01; family JBBIMS01; genus JBBIMS01. Next base: position 48,214 of record CAZYPR010000006.1, read on the forward strand.
ATCAAAAGGGAAATTAAAGAACCTAAGAAGGATGAGAAGATTATAATTCCATATTTTGCGGATGCTGTTTATGCTTACAGTGGATTGTGGAAATTGAAGGGATTCAATGTGGAAATATTACCTCTTCCTGACGAAAAGACTGCTTTGCTGGGAGAAGCATATTCCTATGGAAAAGAGTGCCATGCTTTCCTATTGCTTTTAGGTGACCTCATTAAATCGGTTAATAAAAATGAAAGGGCGATTTTTACATTCCCAGGAACAACTTATCCATGCATGCTCCATCAATTCTCATCTTCAATGCAAGCTCTCCTTATTGAAATGGGTATAGAAAATTTGAGGGTTTATTCACCAAAGGGTGAAGATTTTTTCAAATTATTTGGATTCGATGGTTGCGTCCGTTATTACAGGGCACTTTTTGCCGTAGACATTTTAGTCAAAGCTTTATGTAGATTAAGACCCTATGAGAAAGAAAAAGGTTTAGCGGATAAAATTCATAAGGAGAATCTTCTTTTGATTGAAGAAGCGGTTTTAAATAATGATATATACACAGCTCTTGAGGAAGGTTTGAGAAGATTGTCAAGGATTCCCCTTAAAAATCTCGAAAGATTCCCTCTTATTGGAGTTGCTGGTGATATTTACACAAGAATTAATCCTACTGCAAATCATGAACTTTTCCACTGGCTTGAAGAGAGAGGGATTGAGGTCATACCCGCACCTTTTCAAATAGATGTTCTTGATTTTGATCTCTCCCACGATTTTTATAAGAGTCTTAAAAAATTAAATCCAATTTCCCTTTTTCCATCCGCATATCTCTTTTTCAGAAGAGACCTGGAGGGATGGTTTGTTAAAAGGAGAATAAAGGGGATTGTGGATATTTATGAAGAGCCCGGATATAAAGAAATAATAAAAATCGCAAAAGGGTATATGGGTAATCTGAATCATAAAGTTCTTCTTTTGAATGTAGCGAAAATGATAGATTTTGCAAGAAAAGGAGCTGATGGAATTATAAATGCCATATGTTTCAATTGTATGATTGGGAACTCATCCAGTGCAATTGCAGGAAAGATAAAGAGAGAGTTCGACAATATCCATATACTGACAGCGGTTTACAGCACAGGAAATGAGCCTTCAAGGGAAATTGCTCTTGAAACATTTGTTGAGCAAGTAAAAAGATTCCACATGTTGAAAAAATATCTTAAAAAGGCGGAATAGCAAATGCTTATCAGAAAAGGGATTGGAGGACTTGACAAGGGTTAAAATATTTTTTTATTATTACTTTGTATGTTTAATAAACTTACTAATTTTGGAGTTTAGCTTTGACGGGCAAGGCAGACCATAAGACCACAAGAGCACATAACAAAAGGTTGATTTTAAAGACAATTTATAACTCTGGTGAAATTAGTAGGGCGGATGTGGCAAGGGAAACTGGTCTTACTCGTGCCACTGTTTCTGATGCAGTAGCTGAATTAATAGAAAAGGGGCTTGTCAGAGAGGTAGGGACTGGAAAATCTACAGGTGGGAAACCCCCCACACTTTTAAGTGTTGTTGACGATTCTCGTTATATAATAGCTTTAGACCTTGCAGATAGTGTGTTCTGTGGCGCAGGGATAAACCTGAGGGGGAAAATAAAAGAAAAATTTATTGCTTCAATAAAAGATAGTGATGGTGAGACTGCTTTGAAGATACTTTACGAATTGATTGAAAAGCTTTTGAAAAGTGCTGATAGCCCTGTGCTTGGACTTGGGATAGGGACGCCTGGATTGATTGATTCGAAAAGAGGAATAGTAAAAAATGCTGTTAACCTTGACTGGCATGAGCTTCCCTTAAAGGATATTCTTGAGAAAAGATACAATTTGCCTGTTTACATTGCCAATGATTGCCAGGTCGCTGCCCTTGCTGAGTGTATATTTAGTAAAAATAATGATGTTCAGAATCTGGTATTGGTAAAAGTAGGAAGGGGGACAGGGGCTGGAATTGTTATCAATAGAAAAATTCACTATGGGGACGGCTTTGGTGCAGGAGAGATAGGGCATATAAAAGTAGTTGAAGATGGTGATCTTTGCAGGTGTGGAAATGTAGGTTGTCTTGAAACTCTGACGAGCACTCGGGCTATTACAAGGAGCGCAAAGGCTATTTTCATGCAAGATGGGAATTCCCTATTGCATAATTTTGCAAATTCTCCAGAAGAGATTGACATGGATGTGGTTTTTAAAGCCTTCCAGGCGGGAGATAAAGAAATTTACAAGCTAATTTCAGTGGTAGGCCACTACTTAGGAATTGCAGTAGCAAATATAGTTGGTTTATTGAATATAGAAAATATTGTTATTGCGGGTGTCCTTTCCCGTTTTGGGGATGCATTGATAGAGCCAATTAAAGAGGAGATGAAAAGGCGTTCTCTTAAAAACCTTGCGCATGAAACTCGTATTGAGGTTTCGAAATTAGGTTCTGAAATAGTTATTTTGGGAGCAGCCGCTTTACTCTTAACAAATGAACTTGGATTACCATAAATGAGAGGAAGGAGGTTTAAATGAAACATAAATTTATTTTAATTTTATTGGTTGGGTTTTTAATTTCTCCGATAGCTTTGTTCCCACAGGTTAGCACAGCTTCCTTAGAGGGTAGAGTGGTAGGGAAGGATGGAACTCCTATACCTGGAGTGGAAGTAGTCGCAAAGAATTTAGAAACTGGCTTGACATGGAGAAGTGTTACATCTGGAGATGGACTATATTACATTTTCTCAATTCCTCCTGGAAGATATGAAATTAGTGTGAGTCACGAAGCTTTTGGTCCTCAAGTTAAAACAATAGAACTTCTTGTTGGACAGAAAGCTACTGTAAACTTTGCTCTTGAACTTAAAACAGTTCAGGAAGAGGTAGTTATAATTGCTGAAGCTCCTGCAACAGAGCTAAAAAAGTCTGAACTATCTATTCCCATAAGAACTGAACAGGTTACATATCTTCCTCTTAATACAAGGAATTTCCTTGAGATTGCAACTCTTGCCCCTGGTATTAGACCTATGGGTGCAACAATTGCAAGTGGAGCAACAATGCCAACAAATATGGGTTTCTATATCGATGGTGCTGAATTTAAAAACGAAATTGTAGAGGGAGGTCTTGTTGGACAGTTTGTTAGCACTGGGAATGCTTTTCCTCAGGATGCTTTAAGAGAGTTTCGTGTAATAACTCAGCTTTACAAAGCAGAATACGCAAAGGCAACGGGTGGGGTTATAACAGCAACCTCAAAAACAGGAACAAATGAATTTCATGGAACTCTTTTTCTAACTTACAGGGACAAGGATCTCAATGCTCTTGGTTATTTTGAGAAGGAAAAACCTGCATACAAGCGTCTTCAGACAGGAATAAGCTTTGGTGGTCCTATTATAAAGGACAGATTTCACTTTTTCCTTTCCTATGAAGGAACGAATACAGAGACTTTTTCCACAATAGTTCCTGGAAACCCAATATTCTCCCAATATTCAAGAACATTCAAAAGACCTTTTGATGGTTATCTCGGCTTTCTCCGTCTAACCTATCAGCACTCCCCCAATCATTATTTTGATTTTTCATTCAGTGGAAGGTATGATACCCAGCTTATAGGTGGAGGAGGAATTTATGATTACAGTTTTGCAAGATACTTCGACAATTATGTTTATACAGGAATTCTTAGGCACCAGTATATAATTTCCCCAACTCTTGTGAATGAACTAAGATTAAATTATCAGAGGTATAACTGGATTATTGACCCTGTAGAGCTAAATTATGCTAAGAGATATCCAAGTTTTATTGTGGGAGGTCATTCCCACTCTCCCCAGAACTGGTATCAGGACAGATATGCAATTTACGATGATATCACATACGCTCATGGCAATCATGTCTTTAAAGCGGGTTTCTTCATTTCCCGATTATTCTATCAGGCTGAGCAAAAGCTTTTCTTAAATCCCCAATTCTATTTCAGGAGAGATACAGATACAATTCCTTATCTTGGGATTGTGGGAGATGGAACACCATTCCTTAAATCAAACAACACCCAGTTCGGTATATATATTCAGGATGATTGGAGTATAAATCCTCGTTTAATTCTAAATCTTGGTGTAAGATGGGATTACGAATCCAATATGATCAACAACAATTTTGTTACACCTGAAGAGATAAGAAGAGATCTTTCACCTTTCTTTGAACCTAAATACTTCTCTGATGGGACAAACAGAAGGCCTTATCTTTATTCTTTCGCTCCAAGATTTGGATTTAGTTATGATTTGACAAAGAAGGATACAACATTTCTAACAGGTGGTTTCGGAATTGCCTATGACAGGCATGTATGGAATGTTGCCTCAGATGAAAGCCTTAGATTAACATGGAAAGTTTACTACATCTACTTTTCACCTGATGGAGCTCCTGGAACAATTAAATGGTATGATAAATACTATAGCAGAAGTGAGCTTTTGAAATTGATTTCCCTTGGTGTTGTTCCTCCTCCTGAGATATTCCTTATCCCTGATGATATTAAGCCACCAATGAGCCTTCAATTCAGCCTTGGAATAAGACACAGAATAAAGGAGATCTCCTTTGGTCTCAGCTATGTTGGAGTTAGGGGTTATAATGAGATACAAACCTATGATGCAAATTACAGAAGCGCTGTTACAGGAAAGAGCGTATTAACCACAAAATATGGAAGAATAAATGTCTGGACGGATGAGGGTAATTCATGGTTTGATGCTTTATATTTTACGGTTGACAAGCCCTATAAGAAGGGTTCATGGGGTTTACAACTTGCTTACACTCTTGGATGGACATACTCTGAATGGGATGATTATATATATTACGGCTATCTTTATTACACAAGTCCAGATTTCCTGAAAAAAGCACCATCAAATCTTGATGAAAGACACAGGGTTTCCATTAGTGGAATTGTTGATCTTCCATTTGGATTTCAGTTAAGTGGATGGGGAAATTTTGCCACAGGTAGACCTTATCTTGTTTACACTGGAACAGATGATAACAAAGACTCTGTTCTTACAAACGATTACCCACCAGAGGGTAGAAATGCAGGAAGAGCTCCTTCCACAAAGGTTTTAAACCTCAGACTCTCCAAAAACTTTACCTATAAAGGGTATACTCTCATGGCTTTTGTAGATGCCTTTAATGTTTTCAACTGGAAGAATTTTGGTGGATATATTGGAAATAAACTTTCTCCCAAGTTTGGGACAGCAACAGTTGCAGGTGCTCCAAGACAGATTCAGCTGGGTGTAAGATTTATTTTCTGAATTAGAATTGGGGGGCTTAAAACCCCCCCCTTGTTCAAAATTTTGAATATTGTTCAAAAAAATGAACAAAAATTTGATATTGAGAGAGAAAAAAAGGTCTTTTTAAAAAGGAAAATTTAAATTGGCATGAAAAATGCATTAAAAAAAGTGAAAGGAGGTGGTAGCTAAAGGAAGGTAATATTTTTATGGTATTGGCATTGGGGAATTGGTTTTAAGATTATTGGAATTAAAGGAGGTAAGATGAAAAAACTCTTAATTTTGGTTTCAATCATTCTTTTAATGGGTTCCTTTGCCTTTTCTCAGGCAGTAGGAACCAGGGGTTCTGTTTCTGGAGTTGTAAAGGATGTAGAAGGGAAACTCCTTGCCAATGCAACGGTTAAAATCTACGGAGACCTTCTTCCTGCAGGTAGAGAGTATTTTACAACTGAAAATGGGCTTTTCAGATTTCCTGGTCTTCTTCCTGGAAAATACAATCTCAAAGTGACACATCCCGATATGTTAGATTTTGAAACAGAGGTTATTGTTTCCCTTGATAAGGAAACACAGGTTGAAGTTCTAATGGTTCCTACTGGAATGGTTAAAGAGGAGATTGTTGTTACTGCAGTTGCTCCATTGGTTGATGTAAAATCAACCGAGATATCAACAAATATTGATTCCAAGACAATTCGAAATCTCCCCCTTGGAAGAACATACGCATCTTTGATTGCCCTTGCCCCTGGAGTTGCTGGTGGAAGATTAAATGCAGGAGGGAATCAGCAAGATAATGTTTTTCTTTATGATGGTTCAAATGTAACAAATCCATTCTTTGCAAATCTCTTCTCCAACTTCTCAGAACTTGACATTCAGGAAGTCAATATAAAAAGAGGTGCAATTTCCGCTGAATTTGGAAGAGCTGTTGGAATGGTTACAAATGCTGTAACAAAATCAGGAACGAATACGCTTTCAGGCTCTTTCAGATTTGTTTATGAACCAGCAAATTGGTATGCAAAATTTAAAGATCCAACTATAATAACAAAAACTGATATTCTAACTCCTTCAATTGGATTGGGTGGTCCTATTGTGAAAGATAAAGTATGGTTCTACCTTTCAGGAAACCTTCCCTATTCCAAGACAACTGGTAGGGTGAACAAATGGGGTTCTGTCCCAGATTCAAAATACCCAACATCGGAGTTATTCCTCAAATTGAGCTCTAATCCTCATCCCAAGCACCTTTTTATAGCAAGTTTGAGAAACAGAAGTGTGAAAGGTGAAAATGCAGGTATTGGTGTATATGACCATCCTTCCACTGCTACTGATTATGAAGGAACACAGAGAATATTCTATTTCTCATGGACATGGAGCATAACCCCAACCTCCTATCTTGAGGTAAAATTCGACCATGTTGACGACAAAAATAAGGATGTTCCTGTGACAGAGCTTGGTTATAAACCTTTACCCTTTGATCCTACAAATATCCCTAAGATGGGTTATTTTAAAACAGTTCCAGGCTATTTGTTTGGTGCACCCACTGCTGGTCTTTATGTTGGAGCTTCAACAATGTACAATATCCAGGACTTCTCAAGAGATGAATTGAAAATAGTCTTTAGCAAATATCTTGATTTCAAAGGGCACTCCCATTTTATAAAAGCTGGGTTTGGCTACGACTATGGAAAGGAATATCTTGATAGAAAAGCCAATGGATGGGGTTCAATCTCATATCTCACAGATATCTCTCCATATGTGGGTGGAGCTAAAAGACCTGGTTTTTCGGCAAGGTATTATCCAGTAGGTTCAATCCAGGATTCGGGTGGAAAGACTTTTGCAATCTTTGCTCAGGACACAGTCACTATAGGGGAGAGGCTTAACCTTTACCTTGGAGTTCTTCTCAACAGGGATGAGTATATTGGAAAGGGTGGATTTGATTTCCTTGTAGATCCTAATGCTTGGCTTGCTGATCCTTTGAGAAAAGCAGGTAAAGAGAAAAGAAAGTTCTATTTTGGTTTCAGTGATGAGGTTCAACCAAGGATAGGATTCACTTTGGTTCTCGATAAAAAAGCTGGTGACAAACTTTACGGAAACTTTGGTAGATATTATGCCCTTGACAACAAAAGTATTGCAAGGGCAGTGGCAGCAGAAAGAATCTATTATGTAGATGCTTATTTCGAACTTGCTGGAGGGAATCCTATAGCAGAGATTCCCAGTGCAGCGGAAACTGGAAAGGTAATTCTTCCTGATGTTAAGCCAACCTATCAGGATGAAACTGTAATCGGTTACAGTAGACCCCTCTTTGGAAAGAAATGGTCTGTAGACATATGGTATCAGTTCAGGACAATTAAAAATCTGATAGAGGATTACCCTTATGTTAATTTTGGAATATGGGCTCCTCCCACCGGATTTGTTTATGGGAATTCCACATGGGCTCACAGAAGATATAAAGCTCTAACCCTTCAACTTCAGAGACCCTTTGCAGAGAAGTGGTCATTACTTCTAATGTACACATGGAGTAAGCTCTACGGAAACTGGGATTTGGATTATGCCACCTCTTTATTCTATGCATCCTCTGCTCTTGATGATTGCCCTGGTCTTTACATGACAGATCCTAACCGTGAGGGTATCTTGCTCGGAGATAGAACCCATATTCTCAAAATCTTTGCTTCATGGGAGTTTTTGAAGAGGACGGTGGCTGGTGCATACTTCAGGTATCAGAGTGGAGCTCCATGGCAGGCTCAGGGAAGAAGTTGGTGGTATGGATATAGAACTTATTTAGAGAAGGCTGGTAGTAGAAGGCTTGATCCATGGGCGAATTTAGACCTTCAACTCTCCCATACAATTCCATTTGGAAGGTTCAGTGGAGTTATCGAGGCAAGAATAGAGAATGTTTTCAACAATCAAAAGGTCCTTTCTGTTGACCCCATTCAGTATTTCGATTATAAATTGGTGGAAGGAAAACCCCAGTGGATTAGTCCAAATCCCAACTTTGGACAGCCAACCTCTTACGCTTCTCCTCGAAGATTTGTTCTTACATTCTATCTCAACTTCTGATTTTGGAAGGGAGGGGCTTTTGGAGAAAGCCCCTCCCTTTTTTAAAAATGAAAATATTTTTAATCTTTTTAATTCTAAATTTATTCAGCAACCAGAAATTTTCTTCCTTCACAATAAATTATGGCTCGGAAGAGAATGAAATAGGGATAATTTTCGAGCCTGAAACCCCTCCAATAGGTCCCCATTCATTTTCAGTTGATAAAAGTGGAAATATTTATATTTCAGATCCTGTAAACTCATCTATTAAAATTTTCTCTTGTGATGGAAAATTTCTTAAAGTTATTCCATTTAAAGATTTTTATGATGATTTAATGGTTTCTCCCGATGGAGATATTTTTATTTTGAAAAGAGACTCTTCAGAGATTATCAATATTAAAAAAGATGGGAAAATAAATAGAATAAAAATAGAAACTGAAATTTCAATTGAACCCTCAAAACTTTTCCTCTGGAAAGGAGAGATTTTTGTTAGAAGGGCAGATAAAGTCAGACTTTCAAGCTTTAAAGGAGGGGTCTCTGAGAAAATTCCCTATATTTTTATTGCTGAATACATGGAAAAAGGGAAAGGGATTGTCAGAAAAATCGATTCTTCTGGAAGAACTCTTTTAAGATTTCCTTTGGAAAGGGAAAACCTTGTCTCTATTGAATTCTTAAATGAGGACTTTGAAGGGAATATTTATATTCAGATTGAATATTTGATCTCAGAAAATAGTGTAGGGCTTGAAGTTTTGAGGTTAAATCCTTGGGGAGAAATAATTTCTAAGATTTCTATTCCTGAAAATGATTATTCAATATGGACTTCACGCCTTCTATTTGTTGATGAGAAAGGAAGAATTTTTCAGGTTCTTCCAAAGAGAGAATTTGTGAGAGTAAGTGTTTGGCAGTGAAGAGAGAAATAGTGGGAAGGATTAAATGGATTAGATTAAGAATTATAAATGAGAAAACCAAAAAAGTAAAATGACTAAATTGTTAAAGAACAAAGCCATAAGCTATAAGTTTTTAACTTTAAGCTTTTGGCTATTAGCTATTGCCTCTTCCCTCTCAGGTTGGAAAGGAGAGAAATGGGCTGGAATAAGTAGGGATGAGATTGTCAAAAGAGCAAAGGAAATGATAGAATCTCCGTGGTCTCCGAATAAGATATGCAGGGGTTGGAACATTTCAGTTTACCCACCCGAGTTTTATCCAGGAAAAACATATTATGGAATGCTCTATACTCAGAACAATCCTCAGGAAAATTGGGAAGAGTTTTTGGTAGGGATTACAAATCTTCCCTACGATTATTATGGCTACTGGGGAACAAATAACAGGTGGTATAACTATTATGGAACAGATTGCTCAGGATTTGTATCCATTTGCTGGAAATTACCCGAGAGATATTCAACAACTCTGTTTTATGAGGATGCCAATGGAAAGAGGAAATACTGTTATCCTTTAGGACCCGAAGGTTCTTCTGCTCAGGTCAACCTTTTACAAGGAGATGCTTTAAATGATGCAGGATCTCATATAATTCTTTTCAGTCACAAATCTCCATCCAATACAATTATCTCCCTTGAACAGACTCCCAACAATGCAAAGATGAGGGAATGGTATTACAGCTCCCTTAAAAGTTACCAACCTTTAAGGAGAAAGTGGATTCTTGATAAGAAGAAAAAAGGGAAGGGAAGAGTATAGTAAAGAGTGGAAGAACTGATCATTTTAGCTGGAATGCGGAGGATGTTTGTAATGCGATTGATGGGCTATAAAAATTGTAAATTTTTTTTGTTTTTTACCCTCAATTTTTCTTGGATTCAAATAGCCTTTAGGCTTTTCTATCTTATATCCAAAAGCTAAATATTTATTCTCGGATTTTTTTGAGTCTCAGCTCCACATAAAAATGTTCCAATAATCCTGGAAAGGATGAAGGGCTTAATGAACCAATTTTCTCATAAGGGTTTTGGGAGTTGTTTCCAATATAATGGAAATTGTATTCTCCATCCCATATTTTATCCTTCTCTGTCCAGATGAGAGTAGCTTTTATTCCATTTATTTTCATTTCAATTTTTGAATCGTTGATTTTGAAATCCTCTACTTTTAAATTGTGCTCTCTCAGAGGATCTCCCAAACCTGCAATTTGCTTAAGATAAAGGGTTCCGACATCATCGAAAATTTCAAGGGTTGCTCGATATTCTCCCGCCCATTCGAATCCACATCGAGCTGAACCGCAGTCATTGGTATAAAGGGAACCTTCCAGCTTTCTCGCCTCTTCTTTTTCAGCACAGGAAATTAGTAGAGATGGAACAATCAAAATAAAAATGAAAAATTTTTTCAACATAAGAATAATTTAAAATCAAATAATTCTTTTGTCAATTTTACAAGATACTCTCTATCCGATATAATTTTTATTTTTAGGAGGTATTATGCTTGGAATTGAAGGAAAAGTAGCATTAATTACAGGAGCTTCAAGGGGTATTGGTGCTGCAACTGCAATTTATATGGCGAAGGCAGGGGCTATGGTTGTAATTAATTATCGAGAGAGAGAAAAGGAAGCAAAAAAAGTTGGTGAAGCAGTGGAAAAAGAGGGAGCGAAATTTCTTCTTGTAAAAGCTGATGTGAGTGTTAAAGCTGATGTGGAAAGAATGGTAAAAGAGGTTCTGAGAAATTTTGGGAAGATTGACATACTTGTAAACAATGCTGGTATATGGACATATGGAGAGATTGGGAATATGCCAGAAGAAGTATGGGATGAAACAATGAATATAAATCTGAAAGGGGTATACTATGTGACCAACGCAGTTGTTCCCTTTATGAAAGAGAGAAGATTTGGAAGGATTATAAATGTTTCCTCAACAGCGGGTGTAAGGGGGGAGGCTTTCCATTCCCATTATGCTGCAACCAAGGGAGCTTTGATCTCTTTTACGAAGTCCCTTGCGGTGGAGCTTGCACCATTTAATATACTTGTAAATGCGGTCGCTCCTGGCTGGGTTGATACAGATATGTCAGCTGGTCCCCTTTCTGATGAGGAACAGAAAAAGGAGATTATTTCAAAGATACCATTGAAAAGGGTTGCAACAGCTGAGGATATTGCGGGACCAATCCTTTTTCTTGCCTCGGATCTTGCAAGACATATAACTGGAGAGGTTTTAAATGTCAATGGAGGTTCTGTTCTCTATGGTTAAAAGATTTCTGTTTTTTTTCCTCGTAATTTTTTCTTTTAATCTTTTCGGAGAAGATGAAAATCTCGACTGTTCCTGTTATCTTTCCCAGGACAGATTTCCTGCTGGTTCTGATGGAAAAATAGCAATTGCCTGCAAAGTTGAGGAAGGTTATCATATTACAGATCCTTCCCTCGGACTTTTCAAAATTGAGTTTCCAAAAACCGAATTTATAATATTTTCAGAGCCAGAATATCCTGAGCCTGAGCCTTACAAAGATACTTTCATTTACAGGGATTTGAAAATTTTTGCTGATTTTGCAGTTAGCAAAGATGCAAAGCCTGGAGAGTTTCCAGTGGAGATAAAATTTAGGTATCAGCTTTGTGAAGAGAGGCCTCAGGAGAGATGTCTCTTACCATCAGTTAAGAGAATAAACATTTCAATTCCTATTGCTCCAGAAGGAAGTTCCTTTAAATATATAAACAAAGAGATTTTTAAAGGAAGGATTAAAATTAAGCCAGAGATCGATTCCTTTTCAGTTTTTAGCATAATAGCGGTTTTCTTTTCAGGAATTCTGACAGGGTTAACACCATGCATTTACCCGCTTTATCCTCTTGTAATTGCTTTTGTTGGGGGAAGCTCTATAAAGAGGAGGATTGATGCTCTTATACTTTCAATCTTTATAATATTAGGGCTTTCCACTTCCTTTTCATTACTGGGTCTCTTATCTGCAAAAACTGGGAGTGCAATGGGTTTGCTCACACGTTCACCCATCTTCCTTTCCATGGTTTCTCTGATATTTTTTGCAATGGCACTCAGTATGTTTGGTGCCTTCGAAATTCAACTCCCTCCCTCATTCTTAGGAAAAATTCAGAAAAAAAGAAGTGGGATTTTTGGAGCTTTTTTAATGGGAGTGGTTTTTGGACTAATTGGAATTCCATGTGTTGGACCACTTCTTGTCTCTCTTCTTGCATTTGTTGCAAAGTCTCAGAACCCAATTTTGGGCTTTTCCCTTCTTTTCTCTTACGCTCTTGGAATTGGAACAATTTTCATACCCCTGAGTTTATTTGCAAGTTTGAGAACCCTTCTTTCATCCACTGGAGAAATCTCCTCCCTCATTAAATATCTTTTCGGTTTAATTCTTTTTGGAGCTTCCTTTTATTTTCTCAAAGATGCAGTCCCAGAAAAGATTTATTTCCTTCTCCTCGGGATATCCCTCATTTTCCTATCTGTTTTTGCTGGTGTTTTCAAAAAGGAAGAGGAGGGGTTGAGGGGGAAAATTCTTAAAGGAGCGGGAGTAATAATCCTTATCTTTGGACTCTTTTATCTATTTCTTTCCCTAATGCAGTTTTACAAAATAAATTTTCCGATTTCATCGATTTCTGAAAGGGAGAGGATTGAATGGCTTCCTTCGTTAAATGAAGGGATGGAAATAGCAAAAAAAGAGGGTAAAATTTTAATCTTAGATTTTTATGCAAAGTGGTGCACTATCTGCAAAGAGCTTGATGAGAAAACATTCTCCAATGAGAAAGTGAAAGAATCTCTCAAAAACTTTATTCTTGTAAGAGTTGATGTTTCTACTGGAGAGAGGGATGAGCTAAGGAAATTTAATGTTTTTGGGATCCCAACGGTTATTTTTATGGATTGGAATGGGAAGGAGCTCGGAAGGTTCTCAGGATTTATGAGTCCCGATAAATTTATTGAGGAAATTGAAAAAATAAGAGCCAATTATTTATGAACAAAGGTGTCCACAAGATTTTCTCTCAAATTTCAGAGAGCTATGAACTTGTAAATCATATTCTAACTTTTGGACTTGATATTTACTGGAGAAAAAAAACAGCAAAATTGGCTGTAAATGGAGGAAGGATTTTTCTGGATGTATGCACAGGAACAGGGGAGATGGCATTTAATCTAACTAATACTGGTGGAAATAATAGAAAAATTGTAGCCCTTGATTTTTGCATTCCTATGGTAAAGAAAGCGAAAGATAAGAATGCATTAATTGATTTTGTTATTGGAGATGCTGAGAAATTGCCCTTTCAGGATGGAACATTTGATGCTCTTACAATTTCATTTGCCACGAGGAATATAAATGTAAATAGAGGGACTCTTATAGGATGCTTTAAGGAGTTTAGAAGAGTTTTAAAAAATGGGGGGAAATTTTATAACCTTGAAACAACACAGCCATCTGGCATAGTAGCAAGATGGTTATTCCATTTATATGTAAAAACTTTGGTAAAACCTGTAGGCTCTATTTTATCAGGTTCTAAACCCGCCTACAGATATTTGTCCTATACAATTCCCAAATTCTACAGTGCAGAAGAACTGGAGAAAATTCTTTATGAATCTGGATTTTCAAAGGTTTTTTACAAGAGATTATTCCCTGGGGTTGTCGCCCTCCATATTGCGGAGAAATGAAAATGAATATTTCGATGTGGAGGAAGGCTTTAAGGGTAATTCCGTGGATGGATAAAGAAGAGTGGGGTGGGCTTGATTTTATTTCCAGATGGTTAATCTCCACAAGGTCTGTGGTTCTTGTCATGACTTTTATTTCAGCATGTATTGCAGGTATCCTGGCGCTTCAGAGGGGAAAATTTAATTTTGGATTGTGGCTTATTCTAACACTTGGGCTTGTTTTTGCCCATGCTACAAATAATCTTTTCAATGACTTAACAGACCATATAAAGGTAATTTTTAAAAATTTTTAGAGGTGTGGAATGAAAACGAAGAAATTTTTAATTTCAATCTTTTTATTTCTATTAATATATAGTTTATTTGCCGAAGAATATGAAGTTATAGCAAGAAAAATTTTAGAGAAAGGGCTTGAAGATAATGGAGCTTTCAGGATTCTTGAAAAACTTACAAAGATTGGTCCGAGACTCACTGGCTCCCCACAAGCAGAATCTGCGGTCTTCATGATGAAGCAATTGATGGAAGATATGGGGCTTGAGGTAAGGTTGGAACCTGTTGAGGTAAGAAGATGGATAAGAGGAGAAAAGGAGGAAGGGAAAATTATTTCACCTTATTTTGGAACAATTCCAATTTCAATATGTGCCCTTGGTGGAAGTATTTCAACACCTGAAAGTGGTATCTTATCTGAGGTTTTAGAGGTCAGCTCCCTTGAAGAGCTAAAAAAGATGGGTGAGAAGGTTAAAGGGAAAATTGTGTTTTTCAACAAGAAGATGAACTCCGCTTATCTTGAACCTTTCAGGTCTTATGGAGAGGGTGCTTACATAAGGAATAATGGAGCAATAGAGGCGGGTAGATACGGAGCTATTGGAGTAATTATCCGTTCTCTCACTCTTTCAATAGATGAATATCCCCACACAGGAATTGTTGGATACTCTCCAGATGTCCCTAAAATTCCTTCCGCTTCGATTAGCACAAAGGATGCTGAATTGCTGAGCAAATTTCTTAAATTTGATCCCTCATTAAAAGTATACTTTAAGTTGAATTGTAAAGAACTTTCACCAGTTATTTCTCACAATGTTATAGGCGAGATAAGAGGGACAGAGAGACCTGATGAGATTATTTTGTTAGGTGCTCATATAGACAGCTGGGATCTTGGAGAGGGAGCCCACGATGATGGTGCAGGATGTGCCCATGTTGTAGAAGCTTTGAGACTTCTGAAGGAGTTAGGAGTTAATCCAAAAAGGAGTATACGGGGAGTTCTTTTTATGGATGAGGAATCTGGCGCAACAGGAGGGAAAGCTTATGCAAAAGCAAAGGAGAGGGGAAAGGAGAAACATATAATAGCAATAGAATCTGACAGGGGAGGGTTTTTACCTTTATATTTTGGAATAAGGGCGGGAAAAGAAATAATAGATAGATTAAAGAGATGGGAAAAAATTCTCCAGATTGCTGGAATTGTTGGAATAATAGAGGGTGGAGGAGGAGCGGACATAGGTCCTCTTGCGGAGAAAGGAACAATTCTTTCAACAATAGTTGTTAACTCTCAGACATACTTCGATTATCACCATTGTGCCAAAGATGTTCTTTCAGCGGTTCATCCAAGGGAACTGGAACTGGGCGCTATATCAATGGCAATCTTTTCCTACCTTCTTGCTGAGGAAGGAATATAAGGAAAATTAAATTGAAAAGGGAATTGGAATTTTCAATTTTAGATTCTGGCTTTAACCTTTGCCTTTTTAATTTTCAGAGGGGTGAAAATGGGTTTTATTGATTGGGTAATTATATTTCTTTATTTTACTCTAAGTTTGGTGATTGGAATTTATTATTCAAAAAGAGCGGGAAAGAGTATTAGTGAATTCTTCCTATCAGGAAGGAATCTTCCGTGGTGGCTTGCGGGAACATCGATGGTTGCAACTACCTTTGCAGCAGATACCCCCCTCGCTGTAACAGAACTGGTTGCAAAAAATGGAATTGCTGGTAACTGGCTATGGTGGAATTTCCTTTTTGGTTCAATGCTAACAGTTTTTTTCTTTGCAAGACTGTGGAGAAGGGCGGGAATACTTACAGATGTTGAATTTGTAGAGCTTAGATATTCGGGAAAGTCCGCTGCATTTCTAAGAGGCTTTAAAGCCCTTTACCTTGGACTATTTATAAATACTGTTATAATGGGATGGGTTAATGTTGCAATGGCGTCGATTCTCGTTGGCATGTTTGGAGTTCCAGCCTCTCAGGTTCGCTTCTATGTTTTTGGATGTATGATTCTTGTTGCTCTATATTCAGCCCTCTCAGGTCTATGGGGTGTTGCTGTGACTGATGCTGTTCAATTTGTAATCGCTATGGCAGGAACAATAATTCTAGCTATTCTTGTGATAAACCTTCCCCAGGTTGGAGGAATCGATGGACTGAAAGATAAACTTCCCGATTGGTTATTTAGATTTACTCCTCAAGTTGGGGTCACTGAAGCTGGTTATGGAGGAGTCCTTTCTCTTACAGTTGGAGCTTTTATAGCTTATATTCTAATTCAATGGTGGGCTTGCTGGTATCCGGGAGCTGAACCTGGTGGAGGAGGATATATTGCCCAGAGAATGATGTCTGCCAAGGATGAAAAACATGCCCTTCTTGCTACATTGTGGTTCACAATAGCCCATTACTGCATAAGACCCTGGCCCTGGATAATTGTTGGTATCTCAACCCTTGTCCTCTATCCATCCCTTGGTTCTGGTGAGAAAAGACTTGGATATGTTTACACAATGAGGGATTTTCTTCCCGCAGGCCTGAAAGGACTTCTTGTTTCCGCATTTTTTGCAGCATACATGTCGACAATTGCCACACAGCTAAATTGGGGAACATCGTATGTAATAAATGATTTTTACAAAAGATTTATAAAAAAGAATGCATCAGAAAAGCACTATGTTCTCATATCAAGGATAACAACTCTGGCTGTTATGATTGCTTCAATACTTGTAACCCTTATAATTACAACAATTTCTGGAGCATGGCAGTTTATAATTGAGGCGGGTGCGGGTCTTGGACTTGTTCTAATTTTGAGATGGTTCTGGTGGAGGATAAATGCATGGTCTGAGATCTCAGCAATGATTGCTCCATTTTTTGCATATGGATATATAAAATTCTTTACAAAGATAGAATTCCCTGAATCTCTTTTCTTTATAGTTGCATTTACAACAATCGTATGGCTCATTTTTACATTCCTTACAAGACCCGTGGAGAGGGAGTATTTAGTGAATTTCTACAGAAGAGTCCATCCCGGAGGGATTGGATGGAAAAGGATCTCATCTTTAGTTCCCGATGTTAAAGGAGACTCTGGCTATATAGGACTATTCATTAGCTGGATTTCGGGAATAATTCTCGTCTACTCTACCCTTTTTGGAATTGGAAAGATTGTTCTTGGTGAATATTTACCAGGGCTTATTTATATTTTAACCGCCATTGGAGCGGGAAGTGTAATTTATTATGTTTTTTCAAAAATAGGGTGGGAAAAAGTTTCAGTTTAATCCAAAAGATGAGATTTATTCAACCCAGTCAGCAATGAATATGTTTGTCTCGCCTTTGACCTTCCCATGTCTGTTGGAAGCCCATACAAGCTTTTTGCCATCTCTTGTGAACATTGGAAATGAGTCGAAACCCTCATGATATGTGACCCTTTCAATCTTTCCAGTTTCAATCTCCACAAGGTAAAGATCCCACTCCAGAGGATTCTCCATATTTGATGTAAATATTATTCTTTTTCCATCAGGATGAAAGAATGGTGCAAGATTTGCTCCTCTATTGTCTGTCACCTGTCTTTTGTTCTTTCCATCAGAATCCATGACAAAGATCTGGAGCCTCATAGGTTTGAGAGCTTTTATTTCCAGCATTTTGTTATATTCTTCAATTTCTTCTTGAGTTTTTGGATGCCATGCTCTGTAACAAATCTTTTTTCCGTCGAGAGAGAACCAAGGACCTCCATCATATCCTCTTTCATTGGTTAGTCTTTTTACATTTTTTCCATCCAAGTCCATAGTGTAAATTTCAAGGTCACCATCCCTCATTGATGTGAAAACGATTTTATCTCCAAGGGGTGATACAGTTGCTTCAGCATCGTATCCAGGAGAATTTGTAAGGTTTCTTAGATTACTTCCATCAGCGTTTGCTTTGAAAATATCGTAATCGAAAAGTCCCCAAACATATCCTCTTCTAAAATCCGGTGGAGTTGGGCAATCATCACTGATGTGGTGGGTTGAGGAGTAAATTATTTCATTATCTCCGGGCAAAAAATAGGAGCATGTGGTTCTTCCTTTTCCAGTGCTAACAAGCCTTACATCAGAGCCATCAATTTTCATAACAAAAATCTGGTCGCAGCTAAAAGGTTCTCTTGTTGACTGGAAGATAAGTTTCTTCTCATCAAAGGAGAAATAAGCTTCAGCATTCTCTCCTCCAAAGGTAAGCTGTTTTATATTTTTTAAATGCCTCTCCTCAGGGTGTCTAAGTTCTTTATCTTTATGGGATTCAGAGAGGATAAAACCAAGAAAAAATAAAAGAAAGGAAACTGAAAGATAGTATCTCCTCATCTTCTTCCTCCAATTTTTAAAAGATAATATATAAACCTTTTAATGTCAAAAGTCTCATTCTTTTCTAATAAATTTAAAATCCCTAAATTGTCTGCTGAGGGTAAATCAACCTGCGAAGCCTCGTCAAAAATTACATAATCAAAAATGCCAGGAATCAATGGAAAGGTTCTTCTGATTGATTTTAGAGTAGATGACCATATTTTTAAAACATCTAGAGCATTTATAAATAAGTAGTTGTCAATGCCATCGTCATTTAGTCGACTAGAATCTACTTGATGCAAAAAGGACTTTACCTTTCCAATATTTCTTCCCTTCCCCAGCAATTTTTGAATGTAAACACTTCTTACGAATTCTTCCGAACCTTTTATGCTGTGTTAGGCGAAGCGATGGCTTTCTATAAAACTTCTCCATAATCTGCCTCAATCCCGTCGTCAATCTTTCTGTAATAAATAATTTTAACACCAATATGCTCAGGCAGAGATGCTTTCACATCGTAAGTATGAGGTTTTATAGATATGAGTTCTTTCAATTTTTGAAGTATCTTTTCCGTAGCATTTTTTATTGCATCTGGCTTTTTCTTCAAATACACTCCTCCCACTCTTTCAGCGTCTTTCCCTTCAAACTCCTGAATAAGCTCACTCATCTGACCCACTACTTTAAGATGTGTTCCCTGTGCATTATTTAAATCTTGAAAAATATTCATCTATTTCTGGCCTCAATTCTATTCCTACCCTTTCAAAACAATTCAAAAGTTCTTCATAAGCACCTTCTCCTCCAAGAAAATCCCAAAACTCCTTTGCTACCTTTAATTCATTTTCTAAATCCAACATCCCTTTCAGTGTCCATCTTTCATAAGGTTTAGGCTCATAAGGATTATAAGGAATGGCAATGTAAGAATGGACATTTGCATCTGGGTATTTTAATAAATAGATTGCTACCCATTCTAAAAGGGTCCTCTTAAAATCCTTGAAATTGCCAATATTCGGCTTGACTGTCTTTAAATCAAATAAATGAACTGCACCATCATCACTTTTTACACATAAATCTACTTTTACAGTCTTTAGTTTATTTATTTTTCCCGCAGTAGCCACTTTTCTTATTCTCTCAATTTCTTCCATTTTATTTGGATTTCTTCCTATTGTGAGTTCATTCATAATATGCTGAATTTCAATCTGGGCTTGCTCGGTTATTTCATTTCCTATCACAAATTGTTTTTGTGCTACTGAAAATCTCAAACTTGCCAATGTTTCAGCTACGGGTTCAAAAATAGAAGTGCCAAAAGTGGTGTTTAAAGATTGAATAAAGGAAAATAATGCCATTCTATCCCGACCAAGTAGGCGATAGTGAAATGGCATATTACTTGTTTCTGGCTTATATGTTAAAAATTTATGCCTTAAACTTTCTCTAATAGTATTTTCAACTTTTTTATTTGTTCTTTTGTGAGAGGCATTTTTATCCTTCTTTTAAATGAAATATTGATTCTGAATAAGGTGTTTCCCTGTCTTTCTCCACCCGGCATAAAACAGGTCGTTTAAACTCATTAACAATCTTCATTCCAGCCAATTCTGCAATCTTTGGATAAAGATTAAATTTATCGTTAGCCACCAGAAATACATCATAATTATTTTGGAGATACTTTTTGCAATTTATAAGCACCTCAGCTACACCTTTAATATAAGAATTCCTTTGCTCTTCCCCCTGACCTTTGGATAGAGGCCCTATCTCTAATTCATCATTACGTTCAAATCCAAATATCTCATATGCATACGCATGTTGTTCGTGGTAATCAATAAGCCCAACATAAGGTGGACTTGAAAATATTCCTTTTATCTTTTGCCTTAATAACAATTCTCCAAACTCCGGATTTGCTTTTTTAATTTCTTCATAAATATCTATTGTTCTACTATCCCCGGTTAAACAGATTTGAAATGTATTGGTTCTTAACTTATCAAATTCTTTAAGCCGAGTAAGTGTATCTCTTGTATAAAAATCCCACCATTTTTTGATAGAAAATATTGGTTTACAGATTTTTCCATGCTTTTTGCAGTAATAGGTAGTAGCAACAGGTTCCTTTAATGTTGCAAGGTCGGCATGGGTGGTTGCTCTGCATGAGCGGGCGGTTCTACTTAAAATGACAGTTAGGACATTTTTTACATCTATGTTATCTATTTTTTTTATTTCTTGCGATAAAAAATCTATTTCTTTTCTCACGGGATCTAAAAACCACTTATCTAAAAAAGTTTCATTTTTATCCTGTCTTATTTTGATTTGATATTTTTGTACCAACCCATTATAAATAGTAAGAAATTCTTTTTCTTTATCTTTTGCATACTCATTTTCATTTATTGTTCCATTAGCAATTTTCCTTTTATATTCCGGTGAGGGAAAATATTTATTATTAAATTTCGCAAGTTCCGATAATAAATGTTCTTCAAAAATAATATTATTATTGGTCTTTTGAAATTTCTTTAGTCTTGAATTCAATTTACGGATTGCATCTTCAATTAAAACTAAATTATGCTTTTCAACTTTTACCTTTGAAATCAAAGTATTGAAAAAAGAAAGATCTATTCCAATGGCATGCATTCCTAATTCATTTGCCTGGACCAATGTTGTTCCGCTTCCACAAAATGGGTCCAATACTATATCGCCTTTATGAAAATATATCTCTTTTTTAAACTCATCCGTATGGGAATCAAGAAAATATTCTACTAACTGTGGAATAAATTTCCCTTTGTATGGGTGCAATCTATGGACATGTTTTGTTCTTTCCGCTTCTGTATATTGAGCAAATGACAAATGCCAATTGATATCCCTTCCTAATACCTTTCGCCAGTTTTTTTCTTTTGAAAAGGAATCATAATAATTTTTCAGCTCATCTATATCTACAAGTGGATTACCATCATTACCATATTTTTTAATTCTCCCATATTGAACTAGATATGATATATTCGAAACAGTAACTTTGCGATTCAAATAATTAGAAGCCCAGATACTAGCTTCTTTTAAATTGATAAGTTTCTTTTCTTCTTTTTCAAACAAGGTTTTCTGCTCCATAGTTTTCACCTTCGATATATTCTAAAAACTTTATTTTATATTTATAATCAATTGTAGTATCTACATCCGCCAGACCGTTTTTAATCAAATGGGCATTTATGAAAGTTTTGTTCCATAAATAAAGATAGCAAAGCAAGTTGTTTTTCTCATCATATTTGATACCATTATCAAATCTTAAGAAGACTTTCTGCCCTTTCGTCTTTTCTATGAGGAACCCAATACTTTCGCAAAATTTAATTATCTCTGTCCGTATTGGAATTACTTTATATCTTCCGTAATAAACCGAACGAGCAAACTGGTCTCCGATGTTCACACACAATCTGCAACCTTTATGTAGAACACGATAGCATTCATTCCAGACTAAATTAAGATTGTTTATATACTCTTCGTAAGTATCATTAAACCCTATCTGTTTCCCATTTCCGTAATCTTTTAACTGCCAGTATGGTGGAGATGTGATGATAAGATGAACTGACTCATCTGCGACTTCCTTCATCCATCTTGAATCGCCGATGATTATTTTATGATGCGTTTTCATATTTTAACCTAAAAATTTTACCATACTTTAAAGCCGTCATTTCGCCTAACTTATTCATATCAGCACTTAGTGCGGATATTTTTGCCGGATTCCTTTCCCTCTCAAAATATCTCACTCTCTGCCTCTCTTTCATTTTAATTATATGTTATTTTTTAAATAACTCAAACAACATTTTTTAGCATATAAAATTTCTCAACTCCCAGCACTTATTTCCCCTACTAAATGAAAATCGTCTTATATCAAGCTCCCTTACGATTAAAACCTCAACAAACTTTGCACCTTCAAAAATAAGTGCTGGGTTGGACGCTATTGTGCCATATTTAATCTCATGGTTTGGTTGCCCTGTATCCTGCTTTGTTTATTGCTTCTACAATCTTATCCACAGTTACTTTGTCTTTTTCAAATTTAATATAAACTTCCCCTTTTTGATAATCAGCCTTTACCTTTATTATACCATCAAGCTTTTTGACCGCACTTTCAACATTATATTCACAACCAGAGCATGTCATCCCATAAACTGGAATTGTAATCTCAACTATCTCGCTTTCAATTGCATTTCCAATAGGATTGGTATTTGATAACTTCAGGTAGGGAAATGCTAAAAGTAAGGCGACCAAAAGTGTTGCACCCCATAAAGCAATCTTATTCCACCTGCTTGCACCCTTGATTTTACATGTTCCATCTTCACATATAACTTCTCTTTTTCTATAAGTCAGATAGAAAGCCCAACCGAGTAAAAAAATTGTTATACCAATAAAGTATGGACGGAAACTTCCAAACTTTGAGAATAATCCAGCACCACCCACACTTAGAACAGCTAAGATAACTGGACCGATACAACAAATAGAAGCAACAATTGCTGAAATTATCGCACCAAATATTGGTATCTTTCTATAAATTTTTTTATCCATAACTTTTCCCTCCTTTATATACAACAAGAAAGTTTAGTAATATCCTTTTTAAATGAGAGAGCACACAATTTAATTGCTTCTGAAAATGTTGGAAATACGGGGAGTGTATTTATTACATCATCTATTGTCATCTTGTTTTTCACAATCATCATACCAATTGCTATCAAATCTCCAGCATCTGGAGCGAGAATATGAATACCAAGTATCTGGGCTGTATCCGGATGAATAACTAACTTTACCGCACCTTCGGTTCTATTCTTAATTATGGCTTTTGGCAAGTCCTTGAATTGCAATGTCCGACAAGAACACATTCCGTATTTATTCATCATCTCTTCTTCTGTTAAACCAACTCCTGCTAATGAAGGGTCTGTAAATATAGCATACGGAACTTCATTATAATTAATTTTATTCCGATTCCCTTCAAATGCATTCTCTACAGCTATGCTTCCTTCTCTGCCAGCAGTCGTCTCCAGTCTTAAAGGAAGATTTGTTACATCTCCCGCAGCATATATATTCTCATTTGAAGTCTGCAGATATTCATTTACGATTATTGCTTTCCTTCTATCTATATCAACTTTGGCTTTTTCAAGTTGAAGAGCATCAGTATTAGGAATTTTACCAGTTGCTAAAAGTATCTCATCTCCATATATCTCCTGTTCCTTCTCATTCCTACCCTCTAATATTCTATAAATTAATACCTTCTTCCCCCTCTCCTTATATGCTTTAAGAACTCTTACACCCGTTCTTATACTAATCCCTTCTTCCTTTAGAATGTTCTCAAGTTGCTTAACAAGTGTTGCCTCTCCAGGCTTAAAAACCGTAGGCAGTATCTCAAGAACATCTACTCTGGCACCAAATCGCCCAAACATCTGTGCAAACTCCAACCCCATTGGTCTGGCTCCAATTATCAAAAGTTCCTTCGGGAGTTCCTTAATCCTTAATGCTTCAATATGCGTTATAAAACCCGTCTCCCTTAATCCATCAATTGGCGGAACTAATGTTGTCGAACCGGTCGCAATTATAAATTTCTTCCCCTTGAATCTATTGCCGTCTACTTGTATTTCATCATCTGAAACAAAAAAAGCCTGCCCTTCTTTAAATTCTACATTCCTTAAATTTGATAATACCTTTTGATATTTCTCTTCTCTCATCCTTTCCACCAAACTAATTTCATCCTGTATTATCTTAGAAAAATCAATTCTTTTTATTTCAGCTTCTATCCCTGCTATCCCGTGATTACTTAATGAATGCAAAACCTCCGCAGACCATAATAATTTCTTGGAAGGAACACAACCGACATTCACGCAAGTCCCTCCTATCGGGAGCCCTGAATTTACCATTAATGTTTTAACACCCATCTCATTTGCCTTTATTGCTGAAGCAAATCCAGCAGCACCACCTCCAAGAATGATTAACTCAAATTTGTTCTCCATTTGTTACCTCCTCGTTTAGCTTTAAGTTATCCAATGGACTTTTAATTTTGCTAAGATTTTTTGTGCTTACATTGTTATAAATCTCTGTTGTCTTACTATTTTTATGACCTAATAATTCTTGAATGTATCTTAAATCAGTCCCACTTTCAAGCAAATGTGTGGCAAAACTGTGCCTTATTTTTTTAATAAATTCTGGATTGCATAAAAATTTTAGTTTTATTCTGCAGTCGGTTCCAAGAGTAATTTTTACCCTATTCACAACGAAAAATTATATGAGAAAAAATTAAAAAGTCAAACAAGTTACTCTTTTGGGTTAGGACATAGTAATCAGGGTAAGAATAAGCCATGGAGTAGGAGATATTGGGGT
>CAZYPR010000007.1:0-72671 GCA_964649495.1 uncultured Clostridia bacterium
AAGAAGCGGTCATTGCTACCTCCACAAAGCTCCTCCGTTGTATATACGCCCTTCTTACCCACCCCAGAACCGTCTCTTTGAGGTTCCTGAATATACCTTAAATCAATGCCATATAATAAAGATTTGGTTCTCAGAAAATCTACCAACTGCAATTTTCAAACTTAGCCTTTCCTTTTTCTAAAAATCTCAAAAATATTTAAAAGGGTTGAGAATTCATCGCTATCTTCTGGATTTTTATCCCACCTTATTCTTTTTATTCTGGCAAATCTCAGGGAGAAGCCTGACTCATAACGATTACTTTTCTGGATTTCGTCGAAAGCAACCTCTACAACTATCTTTGGTTCAACAAGAACACCCCATTCCCACTCCTCCTTTTTCAATCTCAGAAGAGCTGAGGTCATTTCAATGAATTCTCCATCTGTTAAACCTTTGAAGGTTTTCCCAACCATAAGAAATTTATTCCCTTTTTTTATTCCAAGATGATAGTCAGAGAGCCATCCTTTTCTTCTTCCGTGCCCCCACTCTGCACCTATAATTACAAGATCAAGGGTAAAAAATTTCTTCAGTTTTATCCAGTCCCATGTTCTTTTTCCAGGAGAATATGGAGAATCTATTTTCTTCAGAACAAGTCCCTCGTGCCCCCTTTTTATACTCTCTTCCATCCATTCGGAAACATCTTCTTCATTTTCCGCTATTATCCATGGAACAGCAAGATCTGAAGGAACAATTTCCTTTAAAATTTTTCTCCTCTCCATAGCGGGTTTTTTCCAGATCTCTTCATTTCCCAATTTTAAAACATCGAAGAAGAATGGTCTGGCTTTCCATGTTGAGAATAGATTTGAGCCTCTCGATATAAGGCTTATTATATCCTGAAAGGGATAAGGTTTTCCTGATTCACTTTCAACAATTAGCTCACCATCTATTATAAACTCATTATAAGGGAATCCTTTTATTTCTGAAGAAATTTCCCTGAGCTCACAGCTCAAATCCCTCATTTTCCTTGAAAATATTCTTACATCCTCACCTTTTCTGTGGACAATTATCCTTATACCATCTAATTTAAAGTCACATATTACAGGAAATCCTGTCCTTTTTACTGCGGAGGAGATATTTTCCTCCTGATATGCAAGCATAGGATAAACAGGAGAGAGATATCTAAGCCTTTCTTCGAGCTTACTCCCTTCCATTATTCTTTTTGAAAGTTCAAATATACTTCCTGTCTTTGCATATTCAATCCTTAGCCTTTCCTCATCAATTTCAAAAAGTAAGGATATTGCTTTTAAAACAATCCCCTTTGATGCCCCATGTTTTAAATCGCCGAGAAAATATTTTTCGAGAAATATCCTCTCTTCCTTTTTAGAGCGGGAGAAGAGCTTGAGAAGTTCCGAAAGTCTTCTCTCTCTGCTTCCTTCTCCTTTTAAGTTTTTAACATTTTCAATAAACTCAAAAATCTCTATTACATTAATCCCTTCCCCCTCTTCCCTCAAAGCATCCAGAGCTTCTGAAATTGTTGAATATCCTATAAAAATAGAGACAAGCCTTTCTCCACTTATTATGCTTGATACAATTGAAATCTCTCTTCTGTCACAATTTTCAAGGAAATTTTTTATCTTTTTGACCTTCTCATTTGTGGAAGAGATTGAGCTAATCTCCCTGGAGAATTTCACAAGTTCTGATAATTTCAGTTTTTCTGAATTCATCTCAGTAAAATATTTGAAAGATTTTCAGTTTTCAAACTCTTTCAATATTCCTCTTCTTTCCATTATCTTCAATATTCTCTCTCTTCTTTTCTTTACAAATCTACTTTTGGAATTGGGAGAATACTTAAGGGGGTTGGGAAGAATAGATGCAAGGGAGGCAGACTCATAGGGATTCAATTCCCTGGCGCTCTTTCCAAAATAGAATTGAGATGCTGATTCTGCTCCAAAAATTCCATCCCCCCATTCCGCAATATTTAAATAAATTTCAAGAATTCTTTTTTTGGAAAGGGTTCTTTCTATTTTTAAAGCTAATACTATTTCAAAAAATTTTCTTAAAATTGTTTTTTTAGGGCTTAAATATAGATTTTTTGCTACCTGCTGAGAGATTGTGGAAGCTCCCCTTACAAATCTCCTTTTCTTAATATCCTTTTTTATTGACTCCCTCAATTCAACCCAATCTATTCCGTAATGGGAATAGAATCTGTCGTCCTCACTTATTAGAACTGCATTTATAAGATAAGGAGAGATTTCACTGAGGGCTTTCCATCTTTGATTTATAAAATACCCTTTCCCTTTTTTCTGGGCTTCTTTTATTCTGAATTTCATAAGGGAGGTTATTTTAGGATTATGGTTTTTTAGTGGAGATGGATCTGGAAGAGCGGACCAGAGAATGAAAAGAAAAGAAATTAAAAGTAGAAAAAAGAAGAGGATTTTTCGCATGAAATTTAAATACTTTTTATTTCTGCAAGAATTTCATTCCCGTTGACAAGCCTTCCCTCTGAAACACATATTTTGGAAACCACACCTTTTATAGGTGAAACAATAACATTTTCCATTTTCATGGATTCTATAACAAGAATGGGTTGATTTTTATCTATCTCCTCTCCTTCCTTTACATGAATTTTTGTCACAGTTCCAGGAAGTGGTGAGGTTACAACTCTGTCTCCCTTCTCCTCATGATAGACTTCTGATCTTCTCTCCTCCTTTTCAAGAGTGTAAGTTCTTCCTTTTATAAAGATGTGAAGCTTTGAGCTGTCCTCAGCAAAATAAACTGTCAAAACTTTTCCGCCTATTCTCAGAAGAAAGGAATTTGGAGTCAAATCCTCTGTTGAGACCTCTGTTTCAAAATCCTCTGAAGATACAACGAAGGAGTTATCCTTAAATTCTATTTTTAATTTATGAACCTTTTCACCCTCTTTAATTTTTAGTTCCATATCTCAGGTGTTCCTCCATGGACCTATCTCAAGCCATGGATTGTAAACAGATTTCTTCTGATCAGAAGTTTTTTTAACCTTTAAGTTATTGAAAAAAATCAATGCGGACGAGACAATGGCTTCCCTTTCAAATTCTTCCCTCCGCTCTTTCCAATCCTTGAAATATTTTTCCACAAAATTTGTAAATGTGTTCCCATTTTTAAACTCCGGATGTTCCATAACAGAGATTAGAAATGGAATTGTAGTCTTTATGCCTATTATAACATAATCTTTTAAAGCCTCCTCCATCCTCTTTACTGCTGATCTCCTGTCCTCTGCCCATACAATTAATTTTGAAAGTATTGGATCGTATAAAGGAGAAACCTCACAACCCGAAAAAATTCCGGAATCGCATCTTATGCCTGCTCCAGAAGGTTCTTTTACAAATAAGATTTTTCCAGGAGAAGGCAGGAAATTGTTTTCTGGATCCTCTGCATATACTCTGCATTCAATAGCGTGTCCCCTCTGCTTTATGTCATCCTGTTTGTATTTCAATTTCTCTCCGGAAGCAATGTAAATCTGATTTTTTACAATGTCAATTCCAGTGACCATTTCAGTTACAGGATGTTCAACCTGAACTCTTGCATTAACTTCTAAGAAGTAGAAATTTTTGTCTTTGTCAAGGAGGAATTCTACTGTTCCAGCGTTATTATAACCCGCGTGTCTTATAACTTTTTTAGCTGTTTCACCCATTCTCTCCCTCAAATCATTATCAAGAGCAGTAGATGGACTCTCTTCAACTATTTTCTGATACCTTCTCTGGATAGAGCATTCCCTCTCGCAAAGATGAACAATATTTCCGTAATTGTCTGCAAGAACCTGAATCTCCACATGCCTTGGTTCTTCTATAAATTTCTCAAGATAAACTGAGTCGTCTCCAAATGCGGATTTTGATTCCCTCATTGATGACTCAAGGGAAGGAATTAGCTCATCTGGGTTTTTTATTATGCGCATTCCCTTTCCACCGCCTCCTCCAGCAGCCTTTACAAGTATAGGATAACCAATTTTTTCAGCTTCTTTTTTAAAAAGATCAAAATCTCTTGATGAACTTTTCATTCCTGGTATAACTGGAACTCCCACTTTTTCCATTTCCTTCCTCGATTCAACCTTATTTCCGAGGAGTCTCATCGCAGTTGGGTTCGGACCTATGAATATTATTCCCTCATCCTCGCAAGCCTTTGCAAATTGCCAGTTTTCAGCAAGGAATCCGTAGCCTGGATGAATTGCATTTGCTCCTGTCTTCTTTGCAACTTCCAATATTTTAGGGATGTTTAAATAACTTTCAGATGGTGGAGGAGGTCCTATTTCATATGCTTCATCAGCCATCTGGATATGGAGAGATTTTCTGTCAGCCTCAGAGTAAACTGCAACAGAGGGGATCCCGAGTTCCCTGCAAGCTCTTGTTATTCTTATAGCTATCTCACCTCTGTTTGCAATCAGAATTTTTTTTATCATAGTTAATTATATAAGGATAAATTTTTATCTTCAAATGGTTTTTTTGCTTTAAAAAGGCTTTTTTATTTAGTGTCTATTTCTATGGGTGTAGGAGGAGCTCAGAATTTCGCAACTTTTTCTTGCTTTTATAAGGATTTAATCTTATATTTTATATATGAAAAAGAGAAAAATTTTTTGGATTATAGTTTTAGCAGTTTTGATTTTGTTTGCTCTCTATAGAATTCTTCCAAAGGGTTATTTTAAAAAGAGCTATTTTTTAAAGAAATCTTCAGGTTTGAATATTATTCTTATTTCAGTTGATACTCTTAGAGCAGATCGGCTACGCTGTTATGGATTTAATATGATTGAAACACCCAATATTGACAGGCTCGCTGAAGAAGGAATATACTTTGAAAACTGCTACTCTTCCACTCCCCTTACCCTTCCCTCCCATTGCTCGATTTTGACAGGAACTTCTCCCCTTTATCATAGAATAAGGGATAATGGAGGGTTTGTCCTGGACGAAAAACAAATTGTGGTTTCTGAAATTCTCAAAAAAAAAGGATTTAAGACATCAGCCTTTGTGAGCGCCTATGTCCTTGATTCCAAATGGGGTCTTAGCCAAGGATTCGATTACTATTTTGACAGGTTTGATCTCAGTAAATACAAGACAATTGGGCTCGGTGATGTTCAGAGAAGGGCTGATGAGACAATAGATGAGGTTATAAAATGGATTGAAGCCAATGGAGATGAGAAATTTTTTGCCTTTGTCCATCTTTATGACCCCCATTCTCCGTATGAACCTCCACCTCCCTATGACAAGATTTATCAAGGAAGACCCTATCTTGGAGAGATTGCCTTCACAGATTTCCAAATAGGAAGATTTTTGAAATTTCTTGAAGAAAAAGGACTTCTTGAAAAATCAATCATAATTTTTCTTTCAGATCATGGAGAGAGCCTTGGAGAACATGGAGAGGGAACACACGGTTTTTTTGTATATGAATCAGTTATCCATGTTCCATTAATTGTGAGAACCCCATTCCAGAATTTGAGGGGAATAAGAGTAAAAAGCAATGTCCAACTCGTTGACATAACTCCAACAATATTGAACTTAGCCAGTATATCTGACTATGGATTTGCCCAGGGGAATTCTCTTGTTGATTATTTCTTTTCGCCCTTTAAAGAAAATTTAGAAAAGATATATTTCGAAACATTCTATCCAAGATACCATTTTGGATGGAGTGAGTTAAAGGGGATTAAGTGGGGAAAATGGAAATATATATCCGCTCCAAAACCAGAGTTATACGATATTTCATCGGATCCTCGAGAGGTCCATAATCTTTACAATGATAGGAAGGATATTGCAAAAAAACTTGAAGATTTTCTTTCTGAAATAATTGAAAAATATTCATTAAAGGAGGAGATAAAATATCAGAACCTTGATCAGGAGACAATGGAGAAACTCGCTGCTCTCGGTTATATAGGAAGTTTTGTTGAGGAGAAGGGGACTGAAATAAGGGAGCTTGCAGATCCAAAGGATAAAATAGAGCTTTTTAATCTTTTAGTATCCTGCAAGGAAGATACCCTTTCGGGAAATTACAAAACTGCAATTGAGAAAATTGAAAAGATTATAAAGGAAGACCCAAATATCCCAGATGCTCATTTTTCCCTTGGCAATGTTTACTGGAAAATGGGTGATTATGAAAAGGCGATCTCGGCATTTAAAAAAGCTCTTGAGATAAATCCAAAATTTGATTTTGCGATGATAAATTTAGCTAATATTTACAGAATTTTAAAAAGATTTGACGATGCCCTTGAAATGATTGAGGAATTCTTGTCTCTCAATCCAAAGGATGCTCAGGGATACTTCATAAGAGGTGATATTTATCTTGAAAAGAAGGAATTTGACAAAGCTCTTGATGACTTCAAAAAATCCCTTTCTTTTTCAACAAAAATTGCTGATGCTTACAATGGGATAGGTGTTATTCACTATGTAAGAGATGAGCTGGATGAGGCTGAGGAGAACATTAAAAAAGCCATTGAGCTGAATCCAAAAGTTAGAAACGCTCATTTCAATCTTGCCCAAGTTTATGAGAAAAGAGGAGATATTGATTCTGCGATAAAGGAGTACGAGATAGAAACCGAAAATTATCCTTTAAACTTCAAAGCCCATTTCAATCTTGGCAAGCTTTACACTGCAAAAGGAGTGCTGGGAAAAGGGATTGAAAGATTCAGGAAAACAGTTGAAATTGTTCCCGATTTTTCCCTTGGTCATCTCTATCTTGCAAAGGCGTTAATGGATTCAGGAAATCTTAAATCTGCTATTGAGCATGCAAAGAAGGGCTTGTCCCTTAACCCTCCAAAGGAGTACGCTCCCCTTGGACATTTTATTCTTGCTGATATTTACAATAGAATGGGAAGATTTGCTGATGCTGAGACGGAGTATCAGAAGGGTAGAGCTCTAATGGCAAGATAGAATAGGCTAAAAATTCTTCATAATACGAAAGTATGGAATAAAAAATTTTCCGGATATTATTCTTTTTTCAACTTTAAATTTTTGAGATAGTCTCAAGGCAATCCCTTCATCAAAGCAAACAATTTTCATTCCTTTTTTTAGTTTGAAACCTTTCAAATAGATTTCCTTCCCCAAAAGATAATCTTCTATTATTTCCCCCCTTTCAACAAAATTTTCTCCTATAACAAAATTTTTGTTTTTAATATAGTCAAGCCCAAAGACTCCATAGGAGAGAGCCATGTCCTGGTCATAATTGATATAGTCAGGAATAAAAATTGTCTCTCTTTTGAAGTTTGAAAAGACTATTTTAATCCACTCTCCCCAATAGCTTTCTTTTATTTTCAATTCTTTATAATTTTCTACAAAAAGAAAAAAAGGTATTAGAGAGAATACAAATATCATTAATTTCCATAAAGGTTTTGAAACTTTCAACTTCAGAAGAAAATTAATTCCAAAACCAGTAAATATTGCCATAAATAAATATACTGGAATGTAATTTACTTCTACATCAATTATTGAATATGAGGCTGAGAAAAAAAGAAAGAGGAGAGGAGATAGAAGGAGCAAAATCAGTACTTTGAAATTTTTAAAAAGAGCAAAAATACCTGAAGCTAAAATTATAAGGGATGAGAATGTAAGATTTGACGGGATGCTGGAAAAAAATTTAGATAGACCGTAAAAAATAGAGTTAAGAGTTAGCGAGCTAAGTCTTTTCTTCCATACCCCTCCTGAAACAAAATATATAAAATCCTTAATATTTTTTATGGAAAACTCCGAATAAACTGATTTGTTGGCTCTCCCCACTAAGAACAAATAAAGGCTAAACAATATCATAATGGAAATGACTGAGAATAAGATTGCTCTTTTTCCCAATAATGATTTTGGACTGATAAGGAGAATAAAGATAAAGATTGATGGAAAGAGGATTAGAATTGTCATGTGGTTTGAAAGACTAAAAATGGAAAAGAAAAGGGAAAAGGAAAGGAATCTCTCATCCATTTTATCTCTCCAGAGGATTAAAAAATAAACTATTAAAATTATAAAAAATGAATTCAGAGTGTAAACCTCTGCCTCTGTTGACTGAGACCAGAATATTTTTCCAAAGGCAAAGATTGATGTTGCAATCAATGAAGAAAAAATATTTGCTCCGATTTGCCTCATAACTTTGTAAAGAAAAAAAAGGGTTAAAATTGCAAAAAAGGTTGATATAAGATTTACTTTTGTGAATAGAGGTAGGGGAAGAGGGAGCCTTGAAAATATTGCTGAAAGAAGAATAAATAGAGGATATCCTGGTGGGTGAGGTGTTCCCAGGACTTTGCCGATGAATTGCCATTTCATAGAATCTCCCGCATTCACTCTTCCACCCGGACCAGGGAAAAGGGTAAGAAGATAAATAATGAAAATTGATAAGAGGAAGAAGTAAAGAATTAGATTCTCTCTAAACTTCAAAGTTTTAATAGTAGAGGTTTAAACCCAGCGAAATATAATTCCCTGAAAACTTGTATTGGGCAGATTCGGAATATCTTGAATAGAAAAGGAAAAGATAAAATGGCTCCTTTGGTGAATAGATAAAGCCTATGGAGGCGGAGTAAGCATTAATATCTTCAGAATTTCTGTAAAAATAAAAATTCGAATTGAGCTCGATATTCTTCATTAACTTTAATTTAAAACCACCCTTTAAAGAATATAGAAAAATGTCTCTTATATCCTCCTCAGGATACCAGAGAATAGAACTCTCCCTGAGAAGGTAAAAACCAATTTCTGTTTTTAACCAATTGAGTAAAGGTTTTGAAAATCCACAGTCAAGGGCAAATGCTTTGTAAGAATCGGTTCCTGTGAGAAAAGAGAGAGCTGAGTAAAGTTCTGTCCCAGGATTCTGAAAATAATAAACAAAAGAGAAATTAGAAATATTTGCATTTCTTTTCTTCTCAGTTTCTTCTATTATATATTCGAAGCTTATATTGTGATTGTAGTATTTAATGAGAAAGGAAGAGTTTTGAGAGACAGGATATCTCAATCCGAGCCATGGAGTAAGGAGTAAAAGCTTGTTTGAGCCAGCTGTAGATTCAATTCCAAACTGGGGGTAGATAGCGGAAAATGAAAGTTTTGAGAGTAATATAATGAAAAATGTAATCTTAAATATTTTCATATCTTCCCTCATAACTATTTTAGCTATTATTTTTAATCTTTTCATTTCAAATTGTCAAGGGGTCTCCTATTCAAAATTTTTTTTAAAGGTTGTATTATTTTATCATGGGTGTAAATCTTACTCCTATTATTTTAAAAAAAGAGATTGAACTTTCAGAGTTAAGGGATAAAGTGATAGCGGTTGATGGAAATGGTGAGTTATATCAATTTCTTGCCCTTATAAGAATGCCCGACGGAACACCCCTTCGTGATCCTTATGGTAATATTACATCTCATCTTGTAGGACTTCTCTATCGAACAACAAGATTGATAGGTGAATATGGAATAAAACTTGTATTTGTTTTTGATGGAAAACCTCCAGAACTAAAGGAGAAGGAACTTCAAAAAAGAAGGGAATTAAAAGAAAGGTATTTGATGGAGTATGAGATTGCCCTTGCGGAAGGAGATCTCAGGAAAGCTTTTTCAAAGGCAACAATGACATCTCGGCTGACAACTTCAATGATTGAGGATGCCAAAAAGCTTTTATCCCTTCTCGGAATTCCCTATGTTCAAGCGCCTTCTGAGGGTGAAGCTCAGGCATCTTACATGGTTAAAAGGGGAGATGCTTGGGCTACAGGAAGTAAAGACTACGACTCCCTACTTTTTGGCACCCCACGTCTTGCAAGATTCATAACCCTTTCCGGAAAAGAATTTCTTCCGAGCAAGGGAAAATTCAGACCATTAAAACCTGAAATTATAGAAAGGGATGAAATTCTCCAAATTTATGAAATAACTTATGAACAGCTCATAGATATATCAATTCTTGTGGGAACAGATTTCAATGAGGGTGTAAAAGGGATAGGTCCAAAGAAGGCTCTCACCTTGATAAAGGAGTATGGTTGTATTGAAAATTTACCAGATGAGATAAAAGATAAATTGGAAGAATATGAAGAGATAAGGAATATATACCTTCATCCAAATATTACAGACAATTATTCAATATCCTATGGAAAGATTGAAGAGAGGGAGCTGATAAAATTTCTTTGTGAGGAAAAGGGTTTTTCCCAGAAAAGGGTGGAGATGGCAATAGAAAGAATGGTTTCTATGGGGAAACTTTTTTAGATATCCCAAAACCACCTCCTCCAGGGGTCTCTATTCTCAGCACATCTCCCGCCCTTGCTTTAAAATTTACCTTTGATGGCAAAAGAACTTTTCGCCTACCCCTTATCAGATAGTTTCTACCTGTCTTTCCAGACACCCCACCTTTAAGACCATAGGGAGGAACCCTCCTCCTTTCTGATAAGATACTTACCTCAGTTTCGACATAAAATTTGTATTCTCTCACAATGCCATCTCCTCCAAAAAATTTCCCCTTACCTCCCGAGCCTTTCCTAAGGAGATACTTATTAATCCTTATTGGAAGGTAATGTTCAAGGGCTTCAATGGGTGTATTTAATGAGTTTGTCATGTGGCAATGAACTCCAGATATTCCATGCCATCCAGGACCTGCTCCCGCCCCTCCTCCTATAGTCTCGTAATAAGCAAAATTTTCACCATTCAAATCTACTCCGCCGAAGGAAATGTTATTCATTGTTCCCTGACTTGCAGAAGGAATCTTATCGGGCATGGCTTTTGAAAGTGCTCCGAGTAGAACATCCACAATCCGCTGGGAGGTCTCTACATTTCCACCCGCAACTGCAAATGGTTTTCCCGCATTCACTATACTCCTTTCAGGAAGAATTAAATCTATAGGTCTCATAATTCCTGAGTTTACAGGAATATCCTCTCCCATTATACTTTTCATAACATAAAGCACTGCTGAATAGGTTACTGCAAAGTTTGCATTTATTCCACCTTTTACCTGAGGGGAGCTGCCTGAAAAATCTATTAATATTTTTTCCTTTTCGACCTTTATCTTTACCTTTATTAGTATATTCTTTTTTTCAAATCCATCATCATCCATATAATCTAAGAATGTGTATGTTCCTGAAGGAATTTTCTTAATAAAAGCTTTGAAGAGCCTCTCACTGTAATCAATAAGATTCTTTGCATTTTCAAGGCTCTTTTCAATTCCGTATTTTTCAACTACTTCCTTTAATCTTTCCATTCCCCTCTTATTGGATGCAATCTGAGCAATTATGTCTCCTTCCCTTTCTTCTGGGGTTCTAACATTGGATAATATAATTTTCATAACATCCTCACTTATCTCACCCCTTCTAACAATCTTAACAGGTGGGATTATCAAGCCTTCCTGATATATTTCACCGGCAAGGGGCATTGAGCCAGGTTTTATTCCACCAACATCACTGTGATGAGCACGGTTAGCAACAATAAATATTAATTTTTTATCAAAATAAAAGGGAGAAATAAGGGTCAGATCTGGAAGATGGGTTCCACCTTTATAAGGGTCATTTAAAATAACCATATCCCCCTCTTCAAGGGCAACATCCTTAATAGCTTCCTTTACCGAAAGGGGCATTGCGCCAAGATGAACTGGAATGTGAGAGCCAAAAGCAAAACTTTCACCATCAGATGTGAAAAGGGCACAGGAGTAATCCTGTCTTTCCTTAATATTTGGAGAGAATGCTGACTTTTTTAGAACGCTCCCCATTTCATCACAAATTGATTGGTAAATATTCCTGAAAATCTCTATTTCAACTGGATCAAACATTTCCCTTCCTTATTATAAGGTTAAAAAATTCATCCACATAACATTCATAAAGTGGGGGAACAAAGGTGGTTCCATCATAAGATGAAACAATGGAAGGACCTTTTATTAGATTGCCAGGTTGCAATCTCTCCCTTATGTAAATCTTAGCATTTAAAAAATCTCCATTATAATAAATCTTCCTTTCTCTATCCAAAGCATTCTCAGGTGATTTATCCGTCAATCTGGCAGAGGGCAATTTCACCTTATCAACAATTCCTATACCTCTCAGCCTCAAATTTACTATCTCAACTTCCCTATCTATATAAGAGTGAGAATAAAGTTTCATATGAGTTTTATGAAATTCCTCTAAAAATCCCTCTTTATATGGAATATTTATTTCGTAGGATTGTCCTTTGTATCTCATATCAAGGGATCTTGAAAAAAAAATCCTTTCTCTTCCAATCTCTTCAATCTTGAATAATTCCATCGCTTCTTTTTCAAGTCCCTTGAATCTCTTCTCTATTTCTTCTCTGTTCATATCTTCAGCCTTTCTCATAAAAGAGATGGAAAGCTCCTTAACAGAATCAGAAAGAATCATACCCAATGCTGAAAAGACACCCTGAAAATTTGGAACTATTATGCTTTTCATCCCCAATCTTTCAGCAAGGATAACAGCGCAAATGCCACCCGCTCCTCCAAAAGCGAACAAAGAAAAATCTCTCGGGTCATGACCCCTCTCTACACTCACAACCCTCAATGCTTTTTCCATGGTTACTGATGCAACTTTAACAATTCCATCCGCAATCTTATAAACATCCAATCCAATCTTCTTTGCTAATTTTTTTATTGCTTCAAAACTTTTTTCAGGAAATATTTTCATCTTTCCACCAAGAAAATGCTCTGGAACCATCCAGCCAAGAACCATGAAAGCATCCGTTACTGTTGGAAGGTCGGAGACCCCATAACATGCAGGACCTGGGTCTGCTCCAGCACTCTCAGGACCAACCTTCAATACCCCACCTCTGTCAATTCTTGCAATTGAGCCTCCTCCCGCTCCAACTGTTTGAATATCAATCATGGGAATTCTCAAGGGAAGACCTCCGAGAAAGTTCTCTTTGGTTATCTTGAATTCTCCATCTATCAAGCTAACATCAGTGGATGTCCCTCCCATGTCAAGGGTTATAAGCTTTTTTGAGCCTATTAAATTACTCAAATATGCAGCAGAAATCGTTCCACCCGCAGGACCTGAAAGTAAGGTGAAAACAGGTTTTTTTATGGCAATTTCAGGAGATATAAATCCTCCCTGAGATTGCATTATGAAAAGCCTTGAATGGGAAAGTTCCCCCCTCAATTCTGATATATATTTCCCCATGACTGGAATAAGGGAGGCGTTCAGGGCAGTTACAACCCCTCTCTCATATTCTCTGTATTCAGGAAGGATTGAGTGGGAAGAGGTGCAATAGAAATTCATCTCCTTAAAAATTTCCTCAGCAATTCTTTCATTTTCAGGGTTTGCATAAGAATGGAGAAAAAGGATAGCAACACATTTAACATTCTCCTTTTTAAGTCTTTCGCCTATTCTTATAAGCTCTTTTTTTTCAACGAATTTCTCAACTCTTCCGTCAAAAAGGGTTCTTTCACTAACACCAAAGGAGAGGGATAAAGGAATCAAAGAGTTGGGTTTCTCAGGCTTCAGAGAAAAAAGATTAAGTCTATTTTGTCTACCGATGTGAAGAATATGTTCAAACCCCTTTGTAACTATGAGCGCAGTTTTTGCAGTTTTGTTTTCAAGGAAAGCATTTGTTGCCACAGTTGTTCCGTGGACAATGATGGGAGAAAATGGAAGGTAATCTTTCAATCCTTCAAAAACCGCATTTCCCGGATTTTCAGGTGTTGATGGTATTTTCTTTATGGTAATACTCTTTCCATCGGAAATTACAAAATCAGTAAAAGTTCCTCCAGTATCAACTCCTACTCTCCACATAGAGAAATGATATTTCATAAAAATTTAAAGTTCAACTTAAAAAAATTTTTTATTGAAAATAAAATGATTTACTGTATAATTAAATCTGAATAAATTAAATAGGAGGTTAAGAAATGCCAAAAAAGAGCGGAGAAAAAAAGACCCTTTTAACAGCTGCTAAGATTGCTGAGCTTCTTGGGGTTTCAAAGGCAGAAGTTCAGAAAACAATAAAGGAGGCAAATCTCAAACCCGATGAGATAAAGTGCGGTTGCTCATATTTTTCTGAGGAAAGTGTAGAAAAGATAAAAAAACTTCTCAAAAAATAACTTGTTTACATATTTGCTAATTCTTCATCTTGAAAGATGTTTTTGTTTAAAAATAAAAAAGAAGTATAGAAAATTCAAAAGAGGATTTTATGTTTATGTGGGTAGTGGGAAAAGATACGGATTTCAAAGGATAATAAGACATTTAAAAAGATCTAAAAAACTTAGGTGGCACATCGATTATCTACTTGAGAAAGGAAAAATTGAAAGGATATTGATAATTCT
The DNA here is from genome assembly GCA_964649495.1 of uncultured Clostridia bacterium. Lineage (GTDB taxonomy): Bacteria > Acidobacteriota > Aminicenantia > JBFLYD01 > JBBIMS01 > JBBIMS01. The sequence goes on from CAZYPR010000007.1 coordinate 14,191, forward strand.
TGGGGAAGGAACAAATGAATGCCAGTTAAGCAGTATTCTTAATGAAAAAGGGATTGTTCTAATGAAAAAATTTGGCTCTTCGGATTGTAAATGTCTATCCCATCTTTTTTATTTTAAAAATAATCCCTATAGAATAATTGAATATTCAGTAATTCAATCAATTTCAAAAATTTATTGAATATTATTCATAATTGACTTGACAAATATATTTAAATGAATTTATATTTTATTTAGAGAGGTGAAACATGAGAAGAGCAAGGGAAAGAATAAGAATCGATAAAGAAGAAATAATTTTTAGTGCTGCTCTTAAAGTCTTTTGCTCAGAAGGAATTGATGGCGCAACAATGCAGGAAATTGCGAGGGAAGCGGGTCTTGGAAGAGCAACTGTTTACTATCATTTCCCTTCGAAAAAAGTTATACTTAGAGAAATCCTCATAACCACTCTTGATATGTTCTTTAAAGATTTCTTGCAGAATGCAAAGGACATAAAATCAGAGAGCGCTCTTTACGAAAAGATCTTGGAGCATTTTATTAATTTTTTCAATAAGAATCCCCTCTTCACACAGCTTTACTTCATGGTCTACTCCTATTCAAGAACCACATGGCTGAAAGAGATTCTTAAAGAGTTCAATGAGAGACATATCAAGTGGTTAAATGATATTGAAGAAATGTTTAGAGGAAGGTTCAAAGTGAATCCTACCTATCTTGCTCTTCCAATGACCTTTAGCCATGGTCTGGGACTCCTTTTCCTTTCTTCAAGAGATAAGGAGCGCTTGGAAAAGCTCTCTAAAGCATTTATCAATTTAATAAAAAGGGCCCTCAAAGAGGAGCATGAACAGGAGCAGAAATAATAATCAATCCAGTAAGGTCTTTTAGTAAGATTATTTTAAAAGTTTATAATTTTATAGGTGCAACAACATATATATAATTTATTTCTAAATCCTCTGGTTTTATAAGAACGGGCTTTTCAAAATCCATAATTTCAAATCTTACTTTTTCGCATTGCAGTGAATTCAAAAAATCGACAATGAAAGATGAATTGAAAATTATTTCTATGGGTTCTCCTTTATATTCAATTTCTATTTGATCAAGAGCTTCCCCAATTTCAGGATTGAAGGCTCTCATCTGTAAAATATTTTTCTGGAAAATAAATTTAATGGCTCTTCCCTTCTCAGTTGCAAGAATAGAAACTCTCTTTATTGAATCCCTCAGCTCTTCTCTATTTAAAATTGCTATATTCATATTTTGAGATGGGATTGCGCTTCTCCATGGTGGGAACCTTGTATCCAATTTCCTGGAAATAAGAAGTCTTCCACCAGTTTCGAAATACAAATTATTAACATCGTGGGTAAATTTAAATGATTCGCTCTCTATTTTGCTCAATTCACTTAAAAATTTTTTAGGAAGAATTACCTCAAATTCTTCACTAACATTGAATTTTCCAGACTCTTTTGTATAAGAAAGTCTATTACCATCTGTTGCAACCATCTCAATAAATGATGGTGAAATCCTTAAAAGAGCTCCTCCAAAGCTAAAATGAGTCTCTTGGGTTAAAATATAGTCAACTCTTTCTATTAATGTATTTAATAAATTTTGAGGAATATCAAAAAATTTTTCAGAGAAAGGAACTGGTATTTCTGGAAAATCATCTGGAGGTGAACCAAATAAAATGAATTGAGTTGAATCACCTTTTATCCAGGTTTTTCCTTCTTCCTCCTTAGAAATTTCTATATCTACACCTTCTTTGAATGACTTAATTATATCAAAAACTTTTTTGCCAGGAAGAGCAATTTTCCCTTCTGAAATCATATTAACTGGTAGACTCACTCTTATACTAACTTCAAGGTCAGTAGCATACATATTTAATTGATGATTTTCACACTCAAAAAGAATTGATGAAAGTATTGGCATGGTATTTCTCTTTTCCACAATTCCTTGAAGTAAGGAAAGTTCTTTAACTATCAAATCTTTCTTCACTGTAAATTTCATTTTCCACCTCTTTTTAAATTATTCTTTTATTATATTCAATTTAAAGAAAATTAAATAGATTTCACAAATTTTTCTGAAAAAATTGATAAAATAAGTCATATAAATCCTTTTCATTCTCAAAATCCAGTGAAATTTTCTGTGGAAAAATTAACCATATCTGAAAAAGTTTATATAACTTGTAATTAATTTGTCAAATTCTTCATCTTTTTTCCTCAAATCTCCGATTTTTTGAATTGAATAAAGAATTGTAGTATGATGCTTATTCCCAAATTCTTTTCCAATCTCAGATAAAGACAAATTTGTAAGTTCTTTAAGTAAATACATTGCAACCTGTCTTGGAAAAGCAATTTTTGGAGAGTTGTTTTTTGATTTTAAATCAACTATTTTAATGTTGAATTTCTCTGCTACAAATTTCATTATCATATCGGCAGAGACTTCCTTATCAACAAAGTCAAGAATGTCTTTTAGAGCCTCCTTCGTCAGTGCAAGATCAATATTTGTGTTTTTCAAAGATGCATAAGCTTTTAACCTTGTTAGCGCACCTTCGAGTTGTCGGATGTCAGATTTTACTTTTGAAGCAATAAACAAGGCAATATTATGGGGTAGAACCATATTATTTTCCTCACATTTTTTGTTGAGAATAGCAAGTTTTGTCTCAAGATCAGGAGGTTTTAAATCTGCTATAAGCCCCCACTCAAACCTTGAATGGAGTCTTTCTTCCAGATTTGGAATATACTTGGGATGACAATCAGATGTAATAACAATTTGTTTTTGAGCTTCGTAAAGATAATTAAATGTGTGGAAAAATTCCTCTTTTGTTCTTTCCTTTCCAGTTAAAAACTGTATGTCATCGATCAAAAGAACATCTACTTCCCTGTATTTTTTTCTAAACTCAATTATTTTTCCATAACGGAGATGATGAATAAAATCATTCATAAAGTTTTCAGTTGTAACATATAGGACAAGGACATTCGATGATTTTGAATATATGTAATTTCCTATTGCATTCATAAGATGGGTCTTTCCCAGACCACTTCCACCATAAATGAAAAGAGGGTTGTAAGCTTTTCCAGGAGAATTTGCAACCGCTATAGATGCAGCATGAGCAAACTGATTACAGGAGCCTACAACAAAGGAATTAAATGTATATCTTGAGTTAAGGTTTGTTTTTTGATAACTATCTGGAGATATTGTTGGAGTGTCTGAAAACTCCTCCTCTTGATAAATATATTTGACTTTTAAATTTTCGCCAGCAACTTTTTTTAAAATTAACCTTAGTCTCTCTCCCAATTTATTTTCAAGGGCTTCTTTAAAAAATCTATTGGGAACCTTAAGATAAATCGTTTCCTCATCCCTTCCAATAAACTTTATCGGCGAAACCCATGTCTCGTAGGAATCATCTTCAATTTCGTTTTTAAGTAGGTCAAGAAATTTTTCCCAAAAACCCATTGAACCCCTCGAGATTTCCACAGAAATTTTCACAACTGTGGAAATCTTTAAACATTTTCTATTTGGAAAAAAAATATACTAAACCTAAAATTTTTTAATTTCAAGTCCTCAAAAATCAAACCCAATCCAGATTCTTGTGCGAGTAGTGCCAGTGTATTTAAAATCAGTGGGTTTAACAAAATCTATGTGAACAGGGTAGCCAAAAATGAATATCTGAAGCCCCCATCCATAACTGGCTATTCCATCTATTAGCTGTATTCCATCCTCTTTGGAAACGAATTTATAAGGGAACCCTTTAACCTTCCAACTTGCTATATCAAAGAATAAAGTTCCCCTTAAAGGTCCAAGGTTAATAAATGATGGAAGATTTTTAAAGATAGGGAATCTAAACTCTGCGTTAAAGAAGAAACCTTGATTACCTATAAGGGTTCCATAATATACAGAACGAACCTGATTGTCCCCACCAAAATAGAAAAGATAAGGATCTTTTCCAGTACTGGAGAAGGCATCGAGTCTGAAGGCGAAAAGGGTTTCCGCCCCAACTCTTATGTATTTCCTTAAATCTGCTTCTAAGGTTGTGCTGGAGAGGAAATTGGAACCAAGGGGTAGAGCCTGGGAAACAGTGAATTTAAATGTTGACCCAGCAATTGGTCCAAAATACTTGAATCTTGTGGTCTCTCCCACTATAGAAGCAGAAACATTAATAAGATTTCCGTTCCAGGCATAGGGAAAGTAATCTTCGAAATAAGGGTCAAGGTATCTGAACTTGTCTCTGTAATAATAGTATCCCAGACTTGCTTCAATACGATAGAATCTGTTTAGAGGATAAATACCAAAAGCATCGATTCCAAGTATTTCCCTCACTCTTATAGCATCCTGCCAAGTGGCATAGTAGTAGAGTTCGGGATAGAAATAGTAATAATCTGGATAGTAAAATAATGCAAAGTCAAATCCTCTTACCATGAACTGAAATCTGTTTTTCTGGTTAATATATCCGAGGAATATAGACCTTAAATCACTTATTGAGAGAGCATCGAGATAGAATATGTGGTCTTCAAAAATGTCTGTTAAAGCAATAGATGTTCCCCCATAAATCGTTCCGTCAGTATAGATACCCGCACTAATCGGGGGTCTTGCCATCAAGAAAAGTTTTCCAATTCCTTTGTGTTGCTGTATTTTCTTATCGTCAACCGCCAACCTCCATTTGGAGGAAACAACTCCCTCAACTTTAACCTCTTCTTTCTCTTTTTTAGTAATTTCCTCGGGAGTGTTATCTTTTACTTCAAGGGGAGTTTTGAATTCTTTTCTGTAGAGGTTAAAATAACCCTTGTGGAAGGAGGAGAAGAACACAGTTTCTGGAGAATCTGGAAGGGGATTGGGGAAGAAATTACCTGTTCTAACATCAGTGTATCTTATCAGCTTGTTCTCCTTTAAATCAATAGCATAGATGTTGAAGGCTCCATTTTCATCAGAGCAGAAGTAAAGAGATTTCCCATCTTTTGTAAAGGATGGAGTTATATCATTTCCCTTGGTAAATGTGGCCTGTCTTCTTAAAGAAAGATCTTTGCTATCCGCAATAAAAATTTTATCCTTTCCATTTATTACCACTGAAAAAGCTATCAATTTTCCATCGGGAGAGAAGGAGAGGGATTTCTCTCTTAGGTTATCATTGGTAAGGCGTTTAAATTTTTTGCTTTCAATTTCCACGGAAAATATATCCCATTTTCCATCGCTGTAAGCTGTAAAAAGAATCTCTTTTCCATCAGGAGAGAAAACAGGTGAGGAGGGTTGGACATATGGAATTTCAACTTTAAAAGTTTCTTTCCCCTCTATTGCGTCAATGGTAAAAAGATAGGTTTTATGACCCTTGTTGGCAAAGAAGGCGAGATTCTCGCCCTTTGAATCCCAGGAAATATCCTTACCATAAGAGGGATCGAAATTGGCTGATATATACTCATAACGGGATGTATAACCCTTTGTAAGATTTTTGATTATACTTCCATCCTTTACAGAAAGTAAAAGAATATCTATGTCTTCATCCTTCATGTTGGCTGTAAGTATGGCAACAATCTCTCCTGAAGGAGAGAGTTCATGGGAGATATCGTAGGCAAAGGGAAGTTCAGGACCAATTTTCACAGAGTAGTCCTCAGGGTTTTCCTTTGTAAAATATTCCTTAAATCTCTCCCTCATGAATTTCTTGAACTCATAGTTGAACTCCTTTGAGCTCATTTTAAATGTCTGTTTAAAGGGGATGTTCTTGGCAAAGATTGATGCCTTTTTAGCTTCCCATAGAATCTGCCTTATCCCACTCTTTCCATATTTTGCATCTACAAAGTCAAAAATTGCATGGCCAAAATCATAGGGGGCCCGTGAGTAGGAAGAGCGAAAATCTCCACTTTCATCGAGTTCAGGAATAATATCGTTTAAAGTAGCATCCCTTACTATCATAAGGCTAATAGGAGACCAATTTCCTGTGGCATATTCAGCAAGCCCTTCCATTATCCATAGCGGAGGCTCCTTTATATTGTAAGTCCCTCCTTTTATATCTCCATATAAAATAGAATACTCAAAAATGTGGGTGAGCTCGTGAGTTACAAGATAGTACAATTCTTCATCAGGTATATTGGTGGGGAGGACTATCCTGTGAAGAATAGGTTCTGCAAAGGCAAGGATTCCCTCAGGCATTATCCCAGGGAAGAGATTTGTTTGCTGAAAATCTCTCTGGTTGTCGTAGACTATTAAAGGAGTTTTTTCCTTTATGTCATGGAGAAAGAGGGACTGAAGTTTTTTGTATGCATCCTCTGCAATTCCCGCTATTAGCTCAAGTCTTTCCCTTTCAGCACCGTAAAAGTATATCTCAAAATGCTCTGTCTGATATGATTTCCAGTCGAATTTTTTTGTTATTATTTTGTTTTTTCCATGGTAAGGGAATTGGGAAAAGATTAAATTTGAAATTGTTAAAATCGAAAAAAATACAAAAAATATCTTTTTCATATCTCCCCCTTTATTGAATTATGTATCGTTCTTCTTCAATTTTTTTCTGGAATAAATCTTTCAGGTATTTATTCGAAATTCTTTGCATTATATCCATAAAGCCTCTCTCAATAGGTGCGTCAGGATCCTCATAACCTTTTTCCTCTTTGAATGTCTTTGATGATATTATAGAGCCATTGGAAGAGTCTATGAGAAAAATTTTTATATTGAAAATGAAGAATTTCATTGGAACTATTCTTCTTCCAGGGAATGTTACATAAGGAGAGCCTTCCTGAACTACATTCCTCTTCTCTTCCTTAATTTCTGCTGTTCCAGTTATTATTAGATTTCTTCCTTCCTCCATGATGGACTTCCAAAACTCAGAATCTCCAAATATTTTATCTCCATTCTCAAATTTTATTTCTTTATAATTGGCATTCATGGAGAGAGAGGCTCTGAAGTCATTTAAAAGAAAATTTGCTATCTCCTTTCCTGCGGAGAATTCACCTGGAGCTTCTCTCACAAAAAAGTTGGTCACAATAACCTCGTTAAAATCAGATATTTTAACTATGGATTCAACAGGTATCTCTATTTTTACCTTTATGGGCTCTGAACAGGAGAAAAACAAAATTATAAAGCCACTAAAAACAATTATTTTTTTCATTCTCACTTTTTCTCCTTTGTTTTTTCCAATATAGCAAGGCAAGACTCATAGTTCTTTTTCACATAAATGTTATCTTTGGAATATTGAAGAGAAATTTGGTAAAGATTGAGAGCTTCGCTGAACATCCCCTCTCTTTCATAGGCTACAGCAAGGTTGTTATAAGCTTTCCAGTTGGTTGGATCAAGCTCTATTGCCCTTTTCCATCTGTAAATTGCTTCTTTCCATAGTCCTTTCTGGGAGGCTAAAATTCCAAATTTCAAGTTTTTTTCTGCAACCAATCTTTTATCTGATGAAATTAGAGTCTGAGCCAAGAGGAGAATTAATAAAAGGGAAATTAACTTCTTCACAAAGTAATTTTTGCAAAAGAGAATTTTAATGTCAAGCATCTTTAACCTCAGATTTATATAATACAAAACCCATGCCAGTAAGAGAAGACTTCAGAAAAGGATGAAAAAATTTGTGTATGTCCTCTTGAGTAAACAAATGTCCTCTTTGTTTCCTATCTTATCCAGCCTGGAAGAGCACCCTCTTTCCTTGCTCTTTCTCTAAATTCCTCTAGTTCCCTTTTTGCCTTTTCCAGCTCCTGTTCAGCTTCTTCAAGCTTTCTTGTGGATTCAACGATTTTTACCTGAATCTGGTCTCTTCTTGCGGGATCATCCATTGAATAGAATTCTCTGTAAAGAGAATTGATCTCTTCTTTAAGATTTTCAACCTTTTTTGAAGCCTGTGCCATTCTTTCCTCAATCTCAATTTTTAAACCCCTCCAGTATTTTTCATCTTTCACTACATTTTCTTTTGTTTCTTGAGAAAACTCTTCTTTCCTTTCTTCCGTTGCTTCTTCTTCCCTGCCAACTATTGATATTTTTCCTTTTAACTCTTTCAAAGTCTGGTTTGTAATAACCTTTTCCTTTTTTACTTTATCCTTTTCTTCTTGTTTCTGGGAATAAACAAAACCAAAGAAGAAAGCAAACATTATAATTAAAATGAATATTTTTCTCATCAATTTGAATTTAAATTAAAAATTTAGAAAAGTCAATAAAATTTCGGTTCTTGAGCTGATATAAATAAGATGGTATAATTCTAAACTATGTCTTCTATAAATCCAAATATATTTAGGGAGTATGATATAAGAGGGATAGTGGGAGAGGATCTCACTCCTGAAACAGTTGAGATTATAGGGAAAGCGATTGGAACAATTTTCAGAGGTAAGGGGAAAAAGACCATTGCAATCGGAAGAGACGCAAGAATTTCATCAAAGCCCTTTTCGCAGGCTCTTATCAGTGGTTTACTCTCTACAGGGTGTAGTTGTGTGGACTTTGGAATGGTTCCAACCCCTGTTTTCTATTTCGGGGTTATCAGGAAAAAAATGGATGGGGGGGTAATGATAACAGGTTCCCATAATCCACCTGAATTCAATGGTTTTAAAATTATGATTGATGATGAAACCCTTTATGGAGAATGGATAAAGGAGATTGAAAGAATAATACAGAAAGAGAGATTTTTCGAAGATAGCACAGGTTCTCTTTCCTCCTATCAGATTGTAAATGAATATATAGATTTTGTAACCTCTAATATCAAAATTGAGCGAAAATTGAGAATAGTTATAGATGCGGGAAATGGTGTTGGCGGATTTGTTGCATCATCTATTTATAAAGAACTGGGAAATGAAGTCTTTGAGCTTTACTGCGAACCTGACGGAAATTTTCCCAATCATCATCCCGACCCAACAATTCCTGAATATCTTAAAGATTTGATTGAGAAGGTAAAAATAGAAAAAGCTGATCTGGGGATTGCCTTTGACGGCGATGCTGACAGAATAGGTCTTATAGATGAGAAGGGGAATATTCTTTGGGGGGATCAAATCATGATCATTCTCTCAAGGTCAATTTTAAAGGAGAATCCTGGTGCAAAGATAATAGGTGAGGTTAAATCCTCAAAACTCCTTTACGATGAGATAGCAAGGCTTGGCGGTATACCTATAATGTGGAAGACAGGACATTCTCTGATAAAAAAGAAGATCAAAGAGGAGATGGCTTTACTTGCGGGAGAAATGAGCGGACATATATTTTTTGCAGATAGATATTTTGGCTTTGACGATGCTATATATGCAGGAGCTCGAATTCTTGAGATAATTTCCAAGTCTGAAAAACCTCTTTCCAGAATGCTTGATGATATTCCAAAGACCTATTTTAGCCCTGAGATTAGAATTCCTTCCTCCGATGATTTAAAATTTCAGGTTGTTGAAGAGGTTAAAAAGCATTTCAAAGATTTTCCAATGTTTGATGTTGACGGTGTAAGAGTTGATTTTGGAGATGGATGGGCTCTTGTAAGAGCTTCCAACACTCAACCTGTTCTTGTGCTGAGATTTGAAGGGTTCACACAGGAAGCTCTCAGAAGAATTAAGGATGAAGTAGAAAGAGTTGTTCAGGAATGTAAAAGGAGGGTGGGTGATCTTTGAGTATTCTTTTTCAGGTAATAATTCTTGGGATAGTTCAGGGATTAACTGAATTTTTCCCTATTTCTAGTTCAGCCCATCTTGTTATTCTTCAGCATCTTTTTGGCATAAAAAGAGATGTTATCCTTCTTGATGTAGTTCTTCATGCAGGAACACTTTTGGCAATTATTTTTGTTTTCTGGAAAGAGATTCTTACAATTATAAAAGAAATTCCATTTTTATTTAAAAAAGAAGGGATGGAAAGAGAAGGCTCAAGGTTATTTTATCTTATTTTGGCAGGAACAATACCAACTTTGCTAATGGGAGCTCTTTATAAAAAGGAAATTGAATCAGCATTCCTCTCACCAAAATTAGCGGGATCTTTACTCCTCTTCACTGCCTCGATCCTTTTTCTCACAAAATTCACAAGGGAAAAATCAGAAATTAAAATAGTCCATGCAATTATTATCGGTGTCTTTCAGGGGCTTGCCCTTCTTCCTGGAATTTCAAGATCTGGAGCTACAATTGCATCAGCTCTTGCACTTGGATGGAAGAGGGAATACGCCTTCAAATTTTCCTTTCTTCTCTCAATACCCGCTGTTGTAGGAGCCAACATTCTCGAGCTTCTTGATTTGAAGATGAGAATTATTAATCAATGGAATCTCTTAGCAGGGTTTATCTCCTCATTTGTTTTAGGATACCTTTCCCTCAATATACTATCTCCCATTGTAAGAAAAGGAAAATTTCATTTATTTTCAATATATTGCCTTATCGCTGGATTAGGTATATTAATATTATTGTAAATAGGAGGGAAAAGTGGCTAAACTCTGGGCTATTATACTTGCTGGTGGATATGGCACAAGGTTCTGGCCCCTTTCAAGGATGAAAAGACCAAAGCAGTTCCTGCCTATAATTTCAGAAAAACTTATGATTCAGGAAACGATAGAGAGGATTCTTCCCCTTGTAAGCACTGAGAGGATTGTTGCGGTAGCACCAAAGGATTTGATCCCTGTTCTAAAAAAAGAAACTTCCAGATATAAAGGAATAAGAATTGTTGAAGAGCCGAGCGGGAAAAATACCGCCCCATCAATAATATTGGCAAGTTCTTACATATCAAAATTGGATGAAGACCCTGTGGTTATTGTTCTTCCCTCAGATCATTATATTGGGAAAAAAGAAGAATTCTTGAAAGCAGTTAGCGCCTCCTTTTATCTCTCTCAGGAGATTGATTCCCTTTTCACTTTTGGTATAAAGCCATCCTCTCCTGAAACAGGATATGGATACATTCAGATAAACAGAGAGAAGCTCCGTTCATATGAAGGCCAGAGATTTTTTGAGGTTATTAGATTTGTTGAGAAGCCCAATAAGGAGGTTGCGGAAGAATATGTAAAGAGTGGTGATTATTTCTGGAATAGTGGTATGTTTTTATGGAGAATTTCTGTTTTTAAGGAAGCTTTAAAAAAATTTTCACCGGAGTACTATGAAATTTATCAGGAAATTGAAAAACTCTCTTTAAATCAAAAAGGGAAGGTTATGGAGATATGGGATAAAATAAAACCCCTATCCATTGACTATGCTTTGATGGAGCGAGCTTCCTCAATAATCATGGTAAGAGCGGATTTTGACTGGTCTGATGTTGGCTCCTGGAGCTCTCTTTATCAGATATGGGGAATTGATAATCAGGAAAACTCTTTCAAAGGAGAGGTTTACTCCATTGATTCTTCAGGCTGTCTTGTATTCTCCCAGGAAGAGGTAGTATCCTTAATAGGAGTAAAGGATATTGTTGTTATAAATACAAAGGATGCGATCCTTGTTTGCCACAAGGATCAGGTTCAGAAGGTTAAAGATCTTGTGGAGACTTTAAAGAAAAAGGGAAAAATGTTATACTTATAATGATAATTTTTTAAAAAGAGGATGAAATTTCCTCTAAATTTTGAACAGGAGCGAAAAAAATGAGGATGGATAGATTTACTATAAAAGCGCAGGAGGCTCTTGCAGAATCGCAAAAACTTTGTCAGAATCTCTCTCATCAGGAAATACTTCCTGAGCATGTTCTTCATGTGTTCATGGAGGATAACCAATCTATCCCCTCTCTTATTTTGGAAAAAATAGGAATCGACCCATCCATAATCCTTCAAAAAACAAAAAAATATCTTGAAAGAGTCCCAAAGGTTCATGGTGGGGATATATATATTTCAAAAAGATTGGCGAATGTTCTAAATAATGCTGAAGGTATAGCTGAATCCCTGAAAGATGATTATATTTCAACTGAACATATACTTATTTCAATTTACAAAGAAGATAGTAATGCGAGCAGAATTCTAAGAGAGAGTGGAGTGACTGAAGAGAATCTTCTTGCAAGTTTAAGGTCTATAAGAGGGACACAGAGGGTAACTGATCAGAGTCCTGAGGAAAAGTATCAGGCTCTACAGAGATTTGGGAGAGATTTGACAGAACTTGCAAGGAAAGGGAAGCTTGACCCTGTAATTGGAAGGGATGATGAGATTAGAAGAGTTATGCAGGTTCTTTCAAGGAGGACAAAGAACAATCCTGTTTTAATCGGAGAGCCTGGTGTTGGAAAAACAGCTATTGTTGAAGGACTTGCTCAAAGGATTGCAAAGGGAGATGTTCCAGAAATACTCAAGAACAAAAGGATCATTGCCCTGGATATAGGAGCCATTGTGGCAGGGACAAAGTACAGGGGAGAATTTGAGGACAGATTGAAAGCAGTGATAAAGGAGGTGGTCGAATCCAACGGTGAAATAATTCTTTTCATAGATGAGCTCCACACAATTGTTGGAGCGGGTGCTGCTGAAGGTGCTGTGGATGCATCAAACATGTTGAAACCCCCCCTCGCAAGGGGTGAGTTAAGGGCAATTGGAGCAACCACATTAACAGAATATAAAAAACATATTGAGAAAGACCCTGCTCTTGAAAGGCGGTTCCAGCCTGTTTATGTAGGTGAACCATCTGTTGAGGATACAATTTCTATTTTAAGAGGTTTAAAGGAAAAGTATGAAGTTCACCATGGTGTTAAGATAAAGGATTCCGCTCTTGTAACTGCAGCAGTTCTTTCCCATAGATATATTTCTGATAGGTTTCTTCCCGATAAAGCCATAGACCTTATAGATGAAGCATCAGCAAGACTTAGAATGGAGATAGACTCAGTCCCTGTTGAGATTGATGAGGTAGAAAGAAAGATTCTTCAACTGGAGATAGAAAGATCCGCATTGAAAAAGGAAAATGATCCCGCATCTGCTGAAAGACTTTCCAAAATCGAGAGTGAAATAAAGGAGCTTTATTCAAAAAGGGATGAGCTTAGAGCTCACTGGATGAAAGAGAAGGATTTAATAAAGAAGATTAGAGAGATAAAGGAAAAGATTGACAATGCAAAAGTTGAAGAGGAAATATACGAAAGGAAAGGAGAGCTGGAGAAGGTTGCTGAGATAAGGTATGGGAGACTTATTGAGCTTCAAAAGGAGCTTGAAAAGGTCTCAAAGGAACTTGTAGTTGTTCAGCAGAAGGGTAAAATGCTTAAAGAAGAGGTTGATGATGAGGATGTGGCTGAAATTGTATCAAAATGGACCGGAATACCTGTTACAAAACTTATGGAGGGAGAGAGGGAGAAGCTTCTCCACATGGAGGAAAAACTCTCTGAAAGGGTCGTTGGTCAGGATGAAGCAGTTCGTTCCGTATCATCTGCTATAAGAAGGGCAAGGTCAGGACTTCAAGATCCGAGAAGACCCCTTGGTTCCTTCATATTCCTCGGTCCAACAGGTGTTGGAAAAACTGAACTTGCAAAGACCCTCACAGAATTCCTCTTCGATGATGAAAGGGCAATGGTGAGGATTGATATGTCTGAATACATGGAGAAACATTCTGTAGCAAAGTTAATTGGCGCACCTCCAGGATATGTTGGATACGAAGAGGGTGGACAACTTACTGAGGCAATAAGGAGAAGACCATACTCTGTTATTCTTCTTGACGAGATTGAAAAGGCTCACCCTGAAGTTTTCGACATACTTCTTCAGATTCTTGATGACGGAAGGTTGACAGACTCAAAAGGTAGGACAGTTGATTTTAGAAATACAGTTATAATTATGACATCCAACCTTGGTTCTCAACTAATTCAGTCTCTTATTTCCAATCCTGAACTCATGAAACAGAAGGTTATGGAAACAGTTCGTGCCTATTTTAAACCCGAATTTTTAAATAGAATAGATGACATAATAATATTTAAGCCTCTTTCAAGGGAAGTATTCTCAAAGATTGTTGATTTGAGACTTTCGGAGGTCCAGAAAATCTTGCTTTCCAGGGATATAAGGCTTGAGTTCACCCCTGAGTTAAAGGAAAAAATTGCAGAGATGGGATACGATTCTCATTATGGAGCAAGACCTCTCAAAAGAGTTATTCAGAAAACAATTCAGGATCCCCTTGCAATGGAGATAATATCGGGAAGAATAAGGGATGGGAATTCAGTCAAGGTAGGATGGAATCCTTTTAAACAGGAAGCAACATTTGAGGTGATCGATGGAAAAGATTGAGGAAATTCTTATCAATGAGTTAAAAACTATGATTTCTGGGATTAGAAGTGAACCTACTTCCCTTTACCTTCTTCCTGAACTTGTTCTTTCAATAATTCATAAAGTTAACAATAAAATGACCCCTCTTATCGGGTATACCCAGCTCCTTATGAAGGATTCAGAAGGAGCGGTTCAGGAAAAATTGAAAAAGATTTACAACAGCAGTTCAGTTGCTGCCTCAATTTTAAGCTCCCTCTTTGAATATTTAAAAACTTTTCCATATCCAAAAAGGGTGTGCGACCTTGGAGAATTTGTAAGAGAGATTGTGGAGGCTGATCAAAGATTGAAAGAGATAAATTTTAAACTCCTGGTCGATAAAACAGTTACCCTTCCTATAAATAAATTCCAGATGAAGGAAGTAATTAAGAAAGTAATTGAAAATTCCCTTGAGGCTCTCGACAAGACCGAAAAAAGGCTTGAAATAAATATTTCTGAGGAAGAAAACAATGCGGTTATAGAATTCTGGGATAATGGAGAAGGAATAGATAGCGAGAATTTAAATAATGTATTTGAACCATTTTTTACTACTAAGGAGGGAAGGTCAGGTCTTGGCTTATCCTTTGTTCACGGAGTCGTGAGGAATCATGGAGGAGATGTAAGAGCGGAGAGTGAAAAGGGGAAATGGACAAAAATTACAATCTCTTTACCCCTAAAACCATTTGATTGGAAGGAACAGAGAATTGCTCTCCTTGCTCCTGAAAATAATTTCTATGAAATTCTCTTTAAAATCTTAGAATCTGAATCAATAAATGTAGATTGGAAAAAAGAGGAAAAAAACCTTGAATATTACACTCATTTAATTGTTGATGAGGATTATAAAAATGCAGAAGATACTCTTAAACTTGCAGAAAAGCTGAATAAAAAGATAATCTTTATTGGGAGCAAAGATAGAAAAGGCGTTATTTTTATAAGAAAACCAGCCACTCTGGTAAATATAATATCAAAATTATATTTGTAGGAGGACTTATGAAGTACATTTACTTTTTTGCCAATGGAAAAGCTGATGGGAACAAGGACATGAAGGATATCCTTGGAGGGAAGGGAGCGGGTCTTGCTGAAATGACAAATGCGGGTCTTCCTGTTCCTCCTGGTTTTACAATATCCACCCAAGCTTGCACAGAATTCTATGAAAATGGAGAAAAAATAAGGGAAGAACTTATGAATCAAGTTAAAGAAGCAGTTAAAAAACTGGAAGAGGTTACATCCAAGGAGTTCGGCGGAAAAGATAATCCACTTCTTGTATCTGTTCGTTCAGGAGCAAAATTTTCAATGCCAGGAATGATGGACACAATACTTAATCTTGGACTGAATGATGAAACTGTTGAGGGGCTTTCAAAAAAGGCTCAGAATAGAAGATTTGCCCTCGACTGCTATAGAAGATTCATCCACATGTTTTCAGATGTTGTCCTTGGAATTCCTAAGAGATATTTTGAGGAGATTCTTGATGAGATTAAAAAAAGGGAGGGGCTTAAATATGATTATGAGCTGGACCAGAAAAACCTTGAGGAGTTAATTTCAAAGTATAAATTCCTTGTAAGAAAGATGACGGGATTTGAATTCCCCCAGGATGTTTATCTGCAATTAAAAATGGCAATTGAAGCTGTTTTTAAATCATGGAACAATCCGAGGGCAATAACATATAGAAAGCTTTACAAGATACCCCATAATTTAGGAACAGCGGTGAATGTGCAAACAATGGTCTTCGGAAATTTTGGTGAGAATTCTGGAACTGGAGTTGGCTTCACAAGGAATCCTGCTACAGGAGAAAAAGAATTTTATGGTGAATTTCTCGAGAATGCCCAGGGTGAGGATGTTGTCGCTGGAATAAGAACTCCAAAACCGATATCAAAGCTTAAGGAGATAATGCCTGAAGCATTTGAGCAACTTAGGGAAATCGCTCAAAAACTTGAGATTCATTACAGGGATATGCAGGATTTCGAGTTCACGATAGAGAATGGAAAAGTTTACATGCTTCAGACAAGGTCAGGGAAAAGAACAGGACTTGCCAGTGTGAAAATTGCTGTTGATATGGTTGAGGAGGGACTGATAGATGAAGAGGAGGCGCTTATTATGGTTGAACCATCATCATTAAACCAACTCCTCCATCCAATCTTTGACCCAAAGGAGAAATCCCAGTATTCTCCTTCTGCAAGAGGTCTTCCAGCATCTCCAGGGGCAGCATCGGGAAGGATTGCTTTTGATGCTGACAGAGCAGTGGAAATGGCGAAAGAGGGTCCTGTTATCCTTGTAAGAAGCGAAACCTCTCCTGACGACATTCACGGAATGAGTGCCTCTGTTGGTTTCTTAACTGCAAGGGGTGGACTTACATCCCATGCAGCAGTTGTTGGAAGGCAGATGGGAAAACCTGCGGTTGTCGGATGTTCAGCCCTTATAATAAATGATAAACAGGGAACCCTTGAAGTTGATGGAAAGGTATTGAAGGAAAAAGATTGGATCTCCATAGATGGAAATACAGGAGAAGTTTTTCTTGCTAAAATTTCAACCCGTCCCTCTGAAATAATACAGGTCATAAACGGAGAAATGAAAAAGGAGGACTCAGAAATCTACAAATATTTTGAAAAAATACTTAACTGGGCGGATAAATACAGAAGACTTGGGGTTAGGGCAAATGCTGACATTCCAAAGGATGCAAGAACAGCGAGAGCCTTTGGTGCGGAAGGGATAGGACTTTGCAGGACAGAGCACATGTTTTTTGCTAAGGATAGACTCCCTATAATGCAAAAAATGATAATGGCTAAGGGTGAAAAGGAGAGGAGAGAGGCCCTCGAAAAACTTCTTCCCCTTCAAAGGGAGGATTTTTACGGACTATTTAAAGAAATGGAAGGTTTCCCTGTAACAATCAGGACTCTTGATCCCCCCCTTCACGAGTTTCTTCCGAAAAGAGAAGAACTGATGGTTAAAATAGCACTTTTAAAGGCAAAGGACAGAAAAAAACATGCAAAGAAAATAAAGGAGTTGGAGAAGATCCTCGAGAGGGTAGAGGAACTCCACGAGTTCAATCCAATGCTCGGTCATAGAGGATGCAGGCTTGGAATAACATATCCTGAGATAACAGAGATGCAGGCAAGAGCAATTTTTGAGGCTGCTGCAAGGATAAAGAAAGAGGGCAAAAATGTGATTCCAGAAATAATGATACCTCTTACTGCCTCTAAATCAGAGCTTCAGAATCAGAAAGAGATAATTGATAGAGTTGCTGAAGAGGTTATGAAAAAAGAAAATGTGAAAATACAGTATTCAGTAGGAACAATGGTGGAAGTTCCAAGAGCAGCAATAACTGCTGATGAGATAGCAGAAGTTGCTGAATTCTTCTCTTTCGGGACAAATGACCTAACTCAGACCGTTTATGGTATATCAAGGGATGATTCAGGAAGATTTACAAAAGTCTATCTCGAAAGAGGGATATGGGAGTTTGACCCATTCCAGTCCCTTGATCCAAAGGGTGTTGGGAAAATAATGGAATGGGCAGTAAAAGAAGGAAGAAGGAAGAGACCAGATCTGAAAGTGGGAATATGTGGTGAGCATGGAGGAGATCCTGATTCAATAAAAATTTGCCATGAGATTGGCTTGAACTATGTGAGCGCCTCTCCCTTCAGAATTCCTGTAGCAAGACTCTCAGCGGGAAGATCTGCAATAATGGAGAAAAAGAAGATAGAGGAGGAAAAGTAGTTCCTAACTGTCAAAGGAAGAGAAACCGAGTTCTTTTCACTTTTCAGAAAGGAGCTGTTCTTGTTACAAGAGCTTCCTCAGAGGCTTTACAAAAAGACTGAGAGAATTCGATAGGAAAAGGACAGAATCCATAGCTAAAAGTTAACAGCTGAAAGCTTTATTAAAACTCAGTACCAGATTGAAATTCCAGCTAAGATGTGGAGTCCGCTGAGATCGAACTTTTCAAAACCTTGAAATTCATGGGATAGGTTGTCTTTCAGGAAAACATACTTCGCTTCTCCAAATAAGCCAATTGACCTGCTTATTCTCCAGGAGATTCCTCCTCGAATGTTGGCACCTATTCCAGATGTGCTGGTTTCATAACTCCCCGAAAAAACTTCCCAGGTTGTAAAGTCAACGAAATCCCCTTCCTGAACATATTTCCAGAAATATATGCCGAGCCCTCCACCAATGTATGGTGCAATAGGTCTGTGAGCTCCACCAGGATAAATCTTAAAGGAACCTTCTATCGGAACAATGCTGAGGGAGAGGAACTGATATATAGGAGAACCGTCCTCATATTCCCAATCCCTATAAGATGTCGTAATTTCCCTTGAATAGGAACCAACTTCAAGAGAAAAAGAGATATTCCTCTTTACAAAAACCTCCCATTCCACAGATAAAAAACTTCCTTCAAAATCCTTTTTTTCAAGATACAAATTCTCCCTGTTTATTTTCCAGAGGTCACTCTCCTGAGAAGGACTGAATTGACCAAATTTTAACTTTAGGGAGTCCGAAAAAACAGGAGTTATAACTAAAATAATCGAAGTTAAAATTAAAAACTTTTTCATGTTTCCTCCTCATATGAAATTTCTATCAAATTTGATGCCAGATTAAATCCCTTATAAATAAATGTTTTGCAATCGTTAATGTGTCATTTTTTAAGGTCAACTGTCCTTATTTTTAATTTTGCAATAAATTATTATTTGATAAACTAAGCGAGAAAGGAGGAGGTGGGAGGTAAAAAGAACAATTGAAAACATGTTTTTAGCTGGAATATCTACGAGGAGGGTGAAGGAGGTTTTAGAACCTCTTATAGGCTCCTCTCCATCAGCTCAGACGGTTTCCAAGTAGCGGGATTAGACAAGCAAGTAAGGAGATTTCACAGCAGGAGGATAGAGGAATCCTTCAGTTTTTATGATTTTCCTGAGAAGCATCGGAGCAAGATAAGGACAACGAACAGCATAGAGAGGGTATTTGTAGCTGCCTTTGTCAATGAATTTACACAAAAATTTTGACATTACCAGCCTGGAATAACTGTCCTTTTTATTTTATCTTCTCAATAAAGGCCTTTACTGCCTTCAAATAGTCTTTAACAGCATCTGTGTTATAAATCAGCCCCCTGTAATAACCTGCTATGTGTAAAGCATCATAAAGACTATCAAACTCCCTCATGAGTTTTCCATCATGAACCGTTAAGTGTTTCCGCAATGCCTCCCTGTAGGCATCCACTGATTTTGGAAGCTCTTTTTTGGTGAAACCTTTTTTAGTGATAAGATATTCATTTATTGCCTCTAAGATAGCAAGATAGGCTGTTCCAAGTGCTTCTCTTACACGCTTTACATCTGTATAGGTGTTACCCTCTACAGGAACAGATTTTAATATCTCCCTTGCATTATTTAGATATCTCAATGCCTCTCTCATTTAAGCTCGCTCTCCTTATATAAAAAATAGCATTATCTTCTCAAAATTACAAGATTTTTTACCCCGAATATTTTTGTCCTCTGTAAGAACAAAAACCATTCCCTTCCACCCATTATTATTGATTTATGGTAAAATTCATTATGAAGATTATATGTCCAACTTGCAAGGCTGTCACCATATGGAATGAAAATCCCCGGAGGCCCTTCTGTTCCGAGAGGTGCAAGCTTATTGACCTTGGCAGAAGGGCATTGGAGGAATACAGGATATCTGTTCCTCAGCAGAGTTCTGACAACAGAGGTCAGGTCTCTAAGGAAGGGATCTGGCTTCTGAGTCATGATTTTATTTATGAGAAAGGAGGATTTTATGAGATATGGAAGAAGGGATTTTGTAAAAAAATTAACAGGCATTGGAGGTTTGATAACTGCAACCGCAATATTTTCAAGGGCAAACATCCAGAAAGTAAAAGAAATTTCTCAGAAAGTCAAAGAGAAAACCCCTGAAGAAGTAGCCATGGATGAGGATTTCTGGTTTGAGGTTCAGAATGCCTTTACAATTGATAGAAGTATAATAAATCTCAACAATGGAGGAGTCCATCCATCTCCAAAAATTGTTCAGGATGCAGTAAAAGAATATATGGACTTTGGAGAAAAATCACCCACTTATACTATGTGGGAGGTTTTAAAACCATTGATGGAAGTTACAAGAACAAAACTTGCAAGGCTTTTTGGATGTTCTCCTGAAGAGATTGCAATTACAAGAAATGCCACTGAATCACTCCACAACATTCTTCTTGGATTCCCTATGAACCCTGGTGATGAAATCCTCACAACCACCCAGGATTATCCCTCAATGCAGAATGCCCTAAATCAGAGAGCAATGAGGGAAGGGATTGTTGTAAAAAGAGTAAAACTTCCTGTTCCTGTGAAAGACCCTATGGAGGTTGTTGATATAATAAGTAAAGGAATAACTCTGAAAACTAAGCTAATACTTATATCTCACATTGTTTTTCTAACAGGTCAGATTATTCCAGTTAGTGAAATATGCAAAGTTGCCCACGAAAAGGGGGTTGAGGTTGTTGTTGATGGAGCTCATGCATTTGCCCATCTCGATTTCAAAATTACTGACCTCGATTGCGACTATTATGCCACTTCCCTTCATAAATGGCTCATGGCTCCAAAGGGAACAGGTTTTCTTTATGTTAGGAAAGAAAAAATATCAAAAATTTGGCCTCTCTTTCCCTATGTTGACCCTCTCAGCTCTGACATAAGGAAGTTTGAGGCAATCGGAACCCACCAGAATGCAATTGAACTTGGAATTGACGAGGCAATTGCCTTTCACAATGGAATCGGTTCAAAGAGAAAGGAAGCAAGATTTAGGTATCTAAAGGATTACTGGGCTAAAAGAATTTCAGAGCTCACCAATGTGGAATTCAGAGTCCAGCTTGATCCAAAAAATTCATGCGGACTTGCCAATTTTTATATTGAGGGAGTAGACCCAACAAAACTTGCAAACCTTCTATTTCAGAAGCATAGAATTGTTGTAACTCCCATAACCCATGAAGAGGTTCCAGGAATACGAGTCACTCCCAGTCTTTACACAAGACTTGAAGAACTTGACATTTTTGTCGAGACTGTAAGTAAGTACATAAGGGAAGGACTCTCGAGCTAATGAATCGATAGCGGAGGATTATAAAGCAGTGAGGGAGGCGGGGCGTTTGTATTGTGATTTCTTTGACATTTTTAGAAACTATTTGTATATTAAAAATTAGCCATGAGAAAAGAAGAATTGTTTGAATTGATGGTAAAGGCAATTGTTGAAGGGAACAGGGAAGAGAGTGCAAGATTGGCGAAGCTCTCCCTTGAATTGAAGATCAATCCTCAGGAGTCCATTGATCAAGGGTTTTCAAAAGGGATAAGAGAAGTTGGTGCCATGTGGGAGAGGGGAGAGTATTTTCTTCCTGAGCTTCTTATGGGTGCAGAAGCTATGAAGAGCGCAATGGATGTCCTTACTCCTCATATTATTTCAGACAAATCAATAAGTTTGGGGAAAAAGGTTGTTATAGGGACAGTTGAGGGTGATATTCATGACATCGGAAAAAATCTTGTTGCATCAATGCTTGTTGCCAATGGATTTGAGGTGGTTGACCTTGGTGCAGATGTTCCCCTTGAAAAATTCATTGTTACTGCAGAGGAAATAAATGCAGATTTTATTTGCATGTCCGCATTACTGACAACAACAATGATAGGTCAGAAGAAGGTCATAGAGATGCTTAAGGAAAAGGGGGTAAGGGAGAAATATAGGGTTCTTGTTGGAGGAGCACCTGTCAATGAGGAGTGGGCAAAAAGGATTGGAGCAGATGGGACAGCATCCAATGCAGCTCAGGCAGTCTCTTTAGCCCTTTCTCTATTGAAGTAATGGAAGAGCCATTTAAAAAAGGGGAACCCCCCGAGCTTCCTAAGGTTGAGGAAAAGGTTATTCTAAAACTTTTAAAATATAAGAAAAGTGATTTTTCCAAGATTCGTCCTGCGATTGAGGAAAGCTATGGAATCGCCAATTCTCTTTCAAAGCCAAAATATGTCTATAAAATATTTCGTGTAGAAGATATTCCTCATCATCCCGTTTTTGAAAGAGCAAGCCATGTGGCACTTGCTCTATGCACAATAGGGAATGGGCTTGAGACGGAAGCATCAAGGCTTACAAAGGAAGGAGAACTTCTGCGAGGTCTTATTTTGGACATTTTAGGTTCTGAAATGGTTGAGATGGTCGCAGACTACACAAATAGTCTAATATGTAGAGAAGCAATGGAAAATGGTTTAATTGCAGGGAAAAGGTTCAGCCCTGGTTATGGAATTTTTGAATTGGGATGGCAGAAGAACTTTTTTTCTCTTTTGCCCGCAGACACAATAGGAATTGAACTCCTTCCATCAATGATGATGTTTCCAAGAAAATCCATATCCTTTGCAGTAAATATTTTTAAAGGGAAAAAGGGAGAAAGTAGCTCCCTGGTTTGCAGATTTTGCGATAAAATTGATTGCAAGGAGAGGAAAGAAAAATGAGAAAGTGGGGATTTTTATTTTTGATTATTGTCTTTGTTCTTTCTTTTTTGTTTTATTAACTCAATAATCTTAAATTGTTTTCCCATTTTATTTTGCTTTCTTACTCTTCATAAATTGCCATAAATTCTTTAAAATTATAAAATTGATTTTCAGGAGGTAATTATGGATTGGGGAATGAAAAATAGAATGGCAAGAATTTTTAAACCTGAAACTGGTAGAACAGTTATGCTTGCAGTTGATCATGGATATTTTCTCGGTCCCGTCTCAAAACTTGAGAATCCAAGAAAAACAATAGAGCCTCTGATCCCATATACAGATGCAATTATGCTTACAAGAGGAATACTTAGAAATTGTGTTAATCCCGAGTTTAATATCCCTGTTGTTTTGAGAGTTTCGGGAGGGAACAGTATAGTGGGCGAAGAACTCTCCAATGAGGAAATTGTAACATCTGTGAGAGAAGCTGTTAGATTGAATGTTTGTGCAGTTGCCTTTTCTATTTATGTGGGTGCAAAATTTGAGCATCAGACTCTTGTCTCTCTTTCAAAATTGATTGATGAGTGCGAAGATTATGGAATTCCTGTTCTTGCGGTTACAGCGGTTGGAAAGGAGCTTGAGAAAAGGGATGCAAGATACCTCTCTCTTGCATGTAGAATTGCCAGTGAGCTTGGAGCAAGATTCATAAAAACATACTATTGTGAGGATTTTGAGAAAGTTGCTGAGTCCAGTCCTGTTCCTCTTGTAATTGCTGGAGGTCCAAAGATGGATTCAGAAGAAGAAGTTTTTAACATCGCCTACTCCGCAATGTCTAAGGGTGCAAAAGGAGTTGATTTTGGAAGGAATATATGGCAGTCCGCCCATCCAGTTGCAATGATAAATGCAATAAGGGCAATTGTTCATGAAGGAGCGGATGTTAAAGGAGCTCTTGAAATATTTAAAAAAATCAAGGAAAGATCAGTTTAAAAAAGAATGATAAGGAAATCCTTTCTCTTGAGATTGTTTGATGCTGCAAATATGCAGAGATGGAATGATAAAATCCGTCCTGTTGAGATGAGGGAGCTTGACAAACAAGCCCATAAGATGATCTTCGCTTATGTCCTTGGGAAAATGAATCAAGAAGAGAAGGGATTTGACTGGATAAAAATAATTGAGGGTGGTATATTTGAATTTCTTCAGAGACTGGTTGTAACTGATATAAAACCCCAGATTTTCCACAAAATTAAGGGTGATCCTGAAAAACTAAAACAGCTGAATGAATGGGTTTATAGACAGCTGAAGCCAGTTATTTCTCCAATAGGAAACAATTTTCCAGAAAGATTTAAGGAATATTTTTCATCGGTTGAGGAAGACATAAACAAGAAAATTCTTGGAGCGTCCCATTCTCTCTCTACAAAATGGGAGTTCGGAATTATAGAGTGGGCAAATCCAGGAGGATATGAGATTGAAAGTATAAAAAGGGAGCTTGAGGAAAGGAGTGAGAAATATAAAAATTTGAGGGGGTTCAATTCAGTTTTAAGTTCTTCATCCAATTTAAAAAATTTCATTGACATATGTGGTCAGCTTAGATTTCAGGTTAGATGGAGTCATCTTCCAATGATTCCAAGAACCTCTGTCCTTGGGCACACCCTTATTGTTGCCATACTTTCCTATCTTTTTTCCCTTGAACTAAAAGCTTGCAAGCGTCGCCTTGTGAACAATTTCTTTACAGGTCTTTTCCATGACCTTCCAGAAGTTTTGACAAGGGATATTATCTCACCGGTAAAAAAATCTATAGTGGGTCTTGAGGAGATTTTGAAGGAGTATGAGAGAAAGGAGATGAGAGAGAAGATATATAATCTCATTCCTGAAGATTGGCACGAGGAAATGAGAATTTATGCGGAGGATGAGTTCTCAACTGTTGTGAAAATTAATGGAGAGATAGTTAAGACAACATCAAAGGAGATACAGGAAAAATACAATAAAGACGAGTTCAATCCAAAGGATGGAGAACTTGTAAAGGCAATGGATGATCTTTCAGCATTTGTTGAGGCATTTCTGGCAAAGAGGAATGGGGTTGTTAATGAAAAGCTCGATGAGGCAATAGTTTCTCTCAAAAAAGAGTATAAAGATAAATACATTGGAGATATAAGTCTTGGCGAAATCTATGCTGATTTTGATTAAAAAATGAAAGTAGCATTATATTACAGTAATTCGGACCTTAGAATTTCTGAGATTCCATATCCTGAGATTTCGGATAGGGAAGTTGTTGTAAAGATTGAAGCTTGTGGTATTTGTGGTTCGGATCTGATGGAATGGTATAGGAAAGATAGGATACCTCTTGTTCTTGGACACGAAATAGCAGGAATCGTCCATAAGGTTGGAAGGGAAGTTGAGGATTTTAAAGAAGGGGATAGAGTGGTTGTTGCCCACCA
The DNA here is from genome assembly GCA_964649495.1 of uncultured Clostridia bacterium. GTDB lineage: Bacteria > Acidobacteriota > Aminicenantia > JBFLYD01 > JBBIMS01 > JBBIMS01. The sequence continues at coordinate 39,117 of CAZYPR010000007.1, forward strand.
TGTTCCATGTGGTAAATGTCATTATTGCATAAAAGGGAATGAGACTGTTTGTGAAACATTGAGAAAAACAAACATTTATCCTGGTGGGTTTTCTCAGTTCGCAAGAATTCCAGAAATAAATGTGAAGAAGGGATTGTTTAAAATTCCCGAAGAGGTTTCTTTTGAGTCAGCTACATTTGCTGAGCCATTAGGGTGTGTTTTGAGAGCCCAAAGAAAGCTCGGGATAATGCCTGGAAATAGTGTAGTTGTAATTGGAAGTGGAATATCAGGAATACTCCACATCCAGATGGCAAAACTTTTCGGTGCGGGTCCTATAATTGCATCAGATATAAATGAAAGGAGAATGGAGCAAGCTTTAAAATTCGGAGCGGATCAAGTTTTTTATCCCCATGAACTTGAAAAGGGAGTTAGATCGACTTTAAAAAATGAACTCGCAGATGTTGTAATTCTTTGTGCATCTTCGATCTCAGCTATTGAGCTTTCTTTTAAAATAATAAATAGGGCGGGAAAAATCCTTTTCTTTGCTCCTTCAGAGCCAGAAGCGAAAATATCCATTTCAATAAATGAAGTTTTCTGGAGGAATGACACACTCCTTACAACATCCTATGCAGCGTCTCCTTCTGACTATTTCATTGCACTGAGATTGATACATCTTGAAAAAGTCAATGTGAAAGATATGATCACCCATGTTTTAGGAATAGATGAGATTCAGAGGGGATTTGACCTCATGAGTAAACCAGAAGGTTCTCTAAAAGTAATTATAAAACCAAATGAAGGGATAAACACTCAAGCGAAATATTAAAACACCAGAATAATAACTTGACTTAACTTTCATATCATTATATAAATTTCAAGTGCTAAAAAATGGAATTTTTTAAAGGAGGGAATTGTGTTTAATTTGAAAAGATTTTTAATTTTTGTTTTGTTCTTTCAGTTTATTTATCATTCCCTTCATTCTGAAGAGCTTGAAGTTACTGTTGTTCCAAAGGGAGTTATAGAAAGATTGGACATTGTAAGCGAGATTTCCATTACCTTTAGTAAGCCAATGGTTCCAATTGGAGAAATAAAAAAAGAGTTTTTGCCTGATTTTGTGACAATCAATCCACCTGTAAAAGGGAAGTTCTATTGGGCGGGAGATAGAATATTAATTTTCCATCCTGAAGAAAGATTACCATACTCAACATTGTTCGAAATAAAGATAAAAAAAGGAATAAAGAGTGTCACAGGTGAGGTTTTAAATAAAGAATTTGTCTCAACTTTTGAAACGCCAACTCCCACTGTCGTCCGAACCATTCCATATCAGGGTTCAACCATTGGTAGGAAAGAGGATATTCTTATTTTTTTTAACCAACCTGTTTCCCTTGAAGAGGTCCGTTCAAAAGTAAAGTTAAATATATATCCCTCCTTTTACACTGTTCCAGAAGGTTTCCAAACACATTCAACCGAGGCAATGGGAAAATTGAGGAGTGTTAGAGAGATTTTGTCTTCCAAGAAAACAATCTCCTTAGATGTGGAGGCTGAATATGATCCTGGTTCAGTAAATAAGGTTCGTTTAAAACCTGTTTTGCCCATACCTTTAAATTCCCTCATAAAAATTTTAATACCAAAAGGTTTCAGAGGTAAGGAAGGTAATTTAGGCTCAAAAAAGGATTATGAGATAAGCTTCCAGACACCCAAGACCCTACTCTACGGTGGGATTTCTTGCTTTGATTGTAATCCCTATTCAACTGTTTCCATAATATTTTCTAATCCAATTTTCCCTGAGGAAGCAAAAAAGGGAATAAAAGTCTTTGACTTAACAGAAAATAAGGAAGTTGAGGTAAAGAAAGAGGGTTATGAATATTGGAGGGGATATAGCAGTAACAATGTTTATATTTCTGATTTGTTTAATTTAAAAGCGGGTCATTCTTACAAGTTGGAAGTTCAAAGGAATCTAAAGGATGCATATGGACTAAACTTGAATTACCTTGTGTCAGAATATTTTTCCTTAAAGAGCTACCCCTATTCAATTGAACTCATTAACAGATGGGGAGTTATAGAGTCCAAAGGTCCAAAATATCTATCTCTGAGGGTTGTAAATGTAGATTCAGTTTTAAGGGAGATAAAGGAGATTGATGATAATGAAATAGGAAAATTCCTTTCTTATCTTAACACTCGAAAAGGAATAATTTTGAAGCCCACCTCTCCTGAGGTAAGGTTTAAAACGGAAAAGGACAGGTTCACAATCGTTAACATGGATGTTGGTAAAATATTGGGGAAGGAATCAGCGATTATATACACAGAGATCTCTGCTAAGGATGTAAAGCAGGGAACCGATTATGAAAGAGAGCCGAGTTTTGTAAATGGTATTCTCCAGATAACAGATATAGGTATCTCCCTCAAATATTCACCTCAAAACATTCTAATCTATACAACATTTCTTTCCAGTGGAGAACCTATTTCCAACTGTGAGATAAAAGTATTGAATATGAAGGGAGAACTTCTCTGGAAAGGAGAGACTGACGAAAATGGAATCTGTCTTGGACCTGGGACAGAAGATCTGGGAATAAAGGATGATTGGGAAACGAATTTTATTGTTGTGGCAAAGAAAGATAATGATAGAGCATTTGTCACAGAGGAGTGGAGTGATGGAATTGAAGGGTGGCAGTTTAATTTAAGAACAGATTGGGAGCCAAGCAAGAGAAGGGTTATGGGATATTTATTTACAGACAGGGGGGCTTATCGACCTGGGGAGGATGTTTATTTAAAGGGAATATTCCGTGTTGATGAACTGAAAAACTTAACAATTCCAGAGGGAAAAGAGATAGAATTTAAGATTTACGATTCAAGAAACAAAGAATTTCTAACAAAGAAGGTTTTCCTAAACAACTATGGTTCAACCTCTTTTTCATTTAAAATCCCTGAAGATTCTCCTACTGGATATTATAGAATCGAGGCGAAAGCCCCAAAAGAGCTAAAAATAGAGGATAGGGATAGATTGTTCTCCTATTCAATTCTTATATCTGAGTTCAGGAAGCCTGACTTTAGAGTGGATGTCTCTGTCAAAAAGAAGGATTATCTTCCTGATGAAAAAATAGAGGGTTTAATAAAAGGAACCTACCTCTACGGTGCACCCATGAAGGATTGCAAGGTTAAATGGACTCTGAGAAAGTCTCCAACATCATTCTCTCCTCCTTTAAAAGGAGAACTCTCTTCAAAGTATTATGTTTTTGAAGATTGGACAGAGGAGGAAGATGAGTATTATGGAAGTGAGGTTGTAGCAAGTGGAGAAGGGGTTTTATCAAAAGATGGAGAATATATTGTTGAAGAAAAGCTTTCGCACAGCAAAAAACCGATGGGTTATCTTCTTGAGGGAGAGGTTACAGATATAACAGAGCAAGCTATATCCAATAGAGTATCCTTTCTCCTTCACCCTTCTGACTATTATGTAGGGATTGAGTATAAATCATATTTTGTGGATAAAGGGAAGACCTTAAAGACAACAGTTGTTGCCCTTGATAAGGATGGAAATTTTGTAAAGGGAAGACCGATAAAATTAGAGCTCATAAAAAGAGAATGGCACTCTGTTCAGGAGAAGGAAGAAGGAACATATTACAGATACAGAAGTGAGCCTGTTGATACAACAGTGAAAACTTTGGACCTGACAAGTTCCGACATTCCATTGGAGGTAGAATTTGTCCTTGATAGTGTGGGATATTATATTTTGAAAGCATCCTCAAAAGATGGCAAAGGTCATATCCAAACTTCAGGATTCGGATTTTACTGCATAGGTGAAGGGTTTACAGCATGGGAAAGATATGACCACAACAGAATTGATATTGTCCCTGAGAAAAAAGAGTTAAAGCCGGGAGAGGTCGCAAGAATTCTTGTTAAATCTCCATGGCAAGAAGCAAGAGGGATTTTGACAGTTGAAAGGAGTGGAATTATAGAGTATTTTCCAGTATTCCTTAAAGGCTCTAATCAGGTATTAGAGATTCCAATAAAAAAAGAGTATATACCCACAATTTATGTTTCGGTTCTCCTTGTTAAAGGAAGAACCTCTGAGAAACTGGAAGAGGGGGTTGATGTTGGGAAACCATCTTTCAGGCTGGGATACTCAAAGATAGATGTTTTACCTGATGAGATTTATTTAAAACTGGAAATAAATACTGAAAAGGAGGAATTTAGACCGAGAGAAAGAGTAAAGGTAAATATTAAGGTGAGGGATTTTGAAGGTAGAGGGAGAAAGGCGGAGGTCACCCTTTATGCTGTTGATTATGGGGTGCTATCCCTCACTGGATACAAGCTCCCAGACCCGATTTTGTATTTTTACAAAGATAGATTTTTGGGAGTAAGGAACTCAGAGCTCAGGAATGTTCTCATAAGCAGAGAATATTTAAAAGGAAAACTTGCAGAGTCAGCTGGAGGGGGAGGAGTTGAGGAATCTTTATTCCAGATAAGAACTGATTTCAGAATAACCCCATTCTGGAAAGGGGAGGTAATTACCGATGAGAATGGATTTGCAGAAGAGTCCTTTGAATTGCCCGATTCCCTTACCTCCTTTGTTATAATGGCTGTAGCTCAGACCCTTGACTCCCGGTTCGGCTCCACCAAAAGGGAGATAAGGGTTTCAAAACCATTGATGCTATTTCCGTCCCTTCCAAGATTCCTGATCACAGGAGACAAATTCGAAGGAGGTATAAGGGTTCAGAATAATACAAAGGAGAAGGGAGAATTATCTATAAAGGTCAGAGCCCTTTCATCAAATTTGAAGATTTTAAAAGATGAGGAAAAGATAACTTTATCTCCTGAAGGCTCTCATCTCTTTAGATTTCCAATGGAAGCTTTATCCCATGGTCTCTCCAGGCTTCAATTCTTTGCTACATTTAAGAGCCCTTCAAAAGAAGAAAGAGATGCTGTGGAAGTGAAAATCCCTGTAAAGATTCCAAAACTAAGAGTAGATTCTGCAAGTTATGGTAGCACAGATGGGAAAGAAACCATAAATATTTCAGTTCCCGAGAATATTTATACTGATGCGGGAGGTCTCAGGATATCCCTCTCTTCATCTGCCCTTTCTGGTTTAGAAAAAAGTGCGGAATTCCTTCTTGAATACCCTTATGGTTGTACTGAACAACTTTCTTCAATGCTTACTCCCTTTATTGCCCTCCAAAATCTTTCGGGAGCATTCAAATTCAAAAATATTGATAAAAAAGAGATGGAAAGGATCGTTTGTGAAACCCTTTTAAAAATTTATAAGAATCAGAGGGAAGATGGTGGATTCGGTTTCTGGAGCGATTCTCCAACATCATACCCTTATGTCTCTTCCTATGTTCTTTTCATTTTCAAAATGGCTGAAGAAAGGGGATTTCAGATTGACAAAAGTGTAAAAGAAAAACTTATCGAGTATCTAAAAAATGTTCTCAAAGGAAAGATAAGAACTGACCTGATAACAAAAACCTTTGCCCTTTATACCCTTTCCCTTTATGGAAGCCATGATGAAAGCTACCAAACCCTTATATATGAAAAAAGGGATTCTCTTCCATTATTCTCAAAGGCTTTTCTACTCTCTTCAATTTCAAGGACAAAGAAAAGCTCTACCATGAAGAGCACTCTTTTGAATGAGATTATGAACAGGGTGAGAGTTGAACCTGCGGAAGCTCACTTTGAAGAGGGGAGATTCGAAGGCTCAGGAATTTATATGCACTCAAACCTGCGAACAAACGCCATAATTCTTCTTTCCCTTCTTGATGCTGATCCCAGCTCTCCAATTATTGAGAAACTTGTATCATACATTCTTGGAAAAAGAGAAAATGGTGCATGGATGAACACCCAAGAGAATTCTTATGCGCTTCTGAGTCTTAGTGAGTATTTCCTGAAAAAGGAAAGCAAAGAGATCAATTTTAATTTCAACGGAAAAATCGATGGAAAAAAACTTCCCACAATAAAATTTGCTGAAATCAAGAAAGAAGTTATAAATATTGCCATGGAAGAAATTTTAAGTCTTGGCAGGGCTCTAACTCTCACTTTTGAGAAATCAGGTAAAGGGAAATTATACTGGATTTCTAATTTATCGTTCTATCCAAATGGTATAGATTTTCCAGAGTTTAATCAGGGATTTTCTATTCAAAGAATTTATGAAGATTTAAATACAGGTGAGAAAAAAACAACTTTTAAGCTTGGAGATTTAATCAGGGTTAGAATAAAAATAAATGTTAGTGCAGAGAGAAACTATGTGGCAGTAGTTGATCCGATACCTGCGGGAGCAGAAATAGAGGACTCATATCTAAAAACGACAAGCCTTGAAAATCAGAGAAAATTGGGAAAAATTTCATGGTATTTTAATCATGTGGAGAAATACGATGACAGGATGCAAGTTTTTGCAGATGTCCTTCCTCAGGGAGAACACGAGTTTTCATATATTATAAGACTAACAACAAAGGGAACATTCCTTGTTCCTTCAGCAAAAGCTGAAGAAATGTATAATCCTGAAGTATTCGGAACAACAAAGGGAGAGATTGTAAGAGTTGAGTAGAATTTCAACGGAAAGTGATTGTTTTTCGAATTAACTTTTTAAAGGCCTGGGAAAGTTCGAAATAGAAATTATCAAACTTTATAATCCTGAGATTCTGACGGTCGAGAAGGTTAAAGGGGTGGAGAGAATATTCGATATAGCTCAATCCTCTATTGCAGGGACATTCCCCTTCCCAGAGGAAATCCTTAGAATAAAGATCAGAAGACTTGCCTTCTTCGAGGAGGAGAGAAGAAAGATTGAAGAGATTGTGGAGTTATAATTTATATATCCTCTAAAAAATTCAAAAAGTTTCAAATTTTAAAAATTTTTCTTTCAATTAAATCTTCCTTGTTCCAAACTTTGAAATCATGACAATTCCTATCCCTGCAATATCAACAAATACTCTCATAAGAAATGAGAGGAAAGGAATAAATGAAACAATAAAGAAGAGTAAAAATCCTAAAAGAACTGCAATAGTATTTGAGAATTCACTTCTCTTGAACAAATTCAATAGAATTGAGCCGAGCCAATGAAATATAACTGTCCTACCAAAAAGAAGTGAAATAAATAAAACTATTAAAACGATGAGTAAAAATGGAATTCCGATTAAAAAAAGACTCAAAAAACCAAAAAATACTAAGAAGACGAAAATTATTATAAGGGATAATAGACCTACCAGTAACTCTTTCCAGACATTTTTTGCCATTAATCGAGAGGCTTCCAAAACATTTTTGGGAAAGATAAAATTTACAATCAATACCAGTAAAAACCAGCTAAGAAGAGCAATTATCTTCAAAAGAAGCTCGTAGGGTTTTGATGGGAAAGAAATTGCTCCCTTCCATAATGATTTTAAAAAAGCAGGAAAGTTCTTACCTGGTTTAAAATAGAACATATCTCCTTCAATGCAAGTTTCCCTATCCTTTCTTAGTTTTCCACCTATTACAAGAAGGTCTCCATTTATTTTGGCTCCTTTAATGACTGAAACTTTTGAACCTATACCAACAACATCTTCATTGACTGTTCCATAAACAGTTATTGAACCACTTATTACAATTACAGACTTTTTGGCTGTTCCTTTAATTGTTACATCAGTCCCGAGGGCAATTATATCCTTTCTGTATTCCTCATCCTTTTCAATTATAATATCCCTTTTCCCTTCTCCATTTTCAGAAGGGAAGAAAAAAGGTTTTGGAATAAGCAAGAAAAGTGATAGGAAAATGCTAACTATTTTCATCTCTCATACCTCTCAAAGGGAAATGATTCAATAAAATAAAAAATAATATGGTTGAAAAAATGAAAAGAAGAAAGATGGCAAAAATAGGAACTGCAAGGCTCGAAGAGGCAGAAGAAAATTTTTGCAATATTTCGAAGGAACTTGAAATAAGTTTGTTAACTCCCATAGCAACTTTTATTAATAATTTGAAGAGTTTCAAAGAGAGAGTCACATATTGATTGGCAAGGAGTAAAAGCTCTTCCTCTCGAAAACCAGAAATTGAAACTAAGATTAGCAAAAGGGAAGAAATAAAAATTGGAATTGAAGTAAGAGCTATTGATATCTTTTTCAAGAGACTTGTTCTCTTCTCAATCTCAAAAAGGGTCTGGGAGGAAAAGTCTGAAGGAGTGGAAAGCTTTTCAATCTTTCTAATTGAGTTGACAAATTTTTCCCTTATTTCAAAGGATTCTCTGCATTTCGGACAATCTTTAATGTGCTCCATCAAAATTCCCTTTCTTTCAGATGATCCATTCAAAAGTTCATATATATCTTCTACTTTAAGGTGCATCTTCATCCTCCATTAATTTTCTTAAAATTTCTCTCCCCCTGAATATTTTATTTTTAACTGTCCCAAGAGGGAGATTCTTTATCTCTGCAATTTCGTTATATGTAAGCTCATTAATATCTCTAAGAATTATAAATTCTCTTAAAGATTCAGGAAGCATATTTAGTGCTTTTTCAAGTTTGTTATAAAACATTTCTCTATCAAGATTCTTAACAGGACTCATACTCTGGTCTGGGATTTCAATTTCTTTACTTTTTTGACTCAAACTCTCTGTATTGTAGTCTTTCCTTTTCTTCTTTCTCAAATAGTCAATTGTCAGATTGGAAGCAATCTTATAAATCCATGTACTAAAGGAATAGCGAGGATTATATGTGCTCAGAGAAAAATATGCTTTAATGAAAACCTCCTGAGTAAGATCCATTGCCTCCTCCTTGTCAAGAATCATCCTGTATATATAGTTAATAATTCCATTCTGATATCTGATAATGAGAGCCTCGAAGGCACTCTTTTCTCCCTTGAGGGCAATCTCAACCAGCTCTCTATCAGATTTTTCAAACATATCTTTATCATCATTTACCCTTTCAACTCATTATACGAGATGAAAGGGAAATAGTTTTATATACCCTCAATAGTGAAAATTTTTACGGGAATTTTTATGTTTTTCAAAAACTTTTTTAAAATTATCTTATTCTCAGAGTAATCAAATTTAATTGTTATCTCCTTTATTCGATTTTTTGAGTATTTAATTTCTACGGAGTTAAAATCTCTCCTTTCTTTTGGAAAAAGAACTATGCACTGGCCTGGCGAACATTCCTTCTCCTTAAAGTTAAAAAAATCAGAGAGCCTTCCTTCTGTTAGAATCGAGAATATGTCCATCATTTCATCTGGTATTCTCTCTCTTTGAATCAATTCCTCATCAGGTATGTATGTGAGGATTTCCAAACCGTTTAAAATAAATATTTTCCTTTCAGGCTCAATGTATTCCCATCGGAAAAGGGATGGTTTTTTAAAGTAAACAATCCCCTTCTCCCTTATCTCTTCCTTGTTTCCCTTATATAAATAAATCTGCTCAAACTCAGCTTTAAAGGACTGAATTGAAGCGAAATCTTTTTCTATCAATTGAAATTGAAAAAGAAGTGTTAGAAATAATATTATCATTAGTTAATCTCGTGAACCATGAAATTATAATTATAATACTTTCAAACAGGAATTAAAAAATTGGTTCTTGTATGGGTAATCAGAAGGAAAATACTATCCCCGCTCTAATATAAGTGGAATTAAGATTAAAACGAAAGGGTTTAACCCCTTCTAATAAAGAAGGTTTTTCACTGGAGAAAATTGCTCTTTCGAACTTATTCCCATCCACTTTAATGGAGCCAAACCACAAAGTCTGATTCTTCTCGATAGCAGAATTTTCACTCTTATAACCACTCCATTCAACAATCTCATTCCATTTCAGCTCTCCTTTAACATCATTCAATACTACACTTCTGAAAATAGCATCGATAGATAAGGATAGATGAGAGATAATCTTAACTTCCAGCCCAATCCCTCCATGAAAGCCTATTCCTCCTGTTCGGGTAGTTAAATTGGATTTGTAATGATGCCTGTAATTTTCCTTACCGGGAAAATTTTGCCAGAAATATTTACTTTCATTGTTAAATTTCAGGTTGGAAAAATAATACCCTCCTCCTGCAAAAATACTCCCTCTAAAAAATTTATAAGGAACAGAAAATATTAATGAAAGAGTTACAGGGAAAGCATTGAGCTCTTCTTTTGAAGAAAGTTCAATTTTTTCAGATCCGAGATTCCCTCCATAGTTATAATTTATCTCCGCTGAAGAATTCCAGCTTCTTTTCATGTATCCGAGACCGAGGCTTATCCCTACATAGTTCAAGGGTTTGAAAATAATCTCAAAATTACCTTCAGGCTCATCCTGTTTAAAAGGATAACTACTTTTTGTTGTATAATTTTGCTGGGTTCCAAGCCAGTCAAAATAAGCTTTTTCCTCCTGAAACCATTTTTTTAAATCTCCTCCATCATAAAGTTTGCTCATCCCTCCTGAAAGTTTAATGGAAAAAAAACCATCATCTGGAAATAAAATCCCTTCACTTGAAATAATCGTTAAAAGAGTCAATGCTAAAATTACTTTTTTCATTGATCCTCCAAAGAGATTAAAATATTATAGAAATGGTTATTTTATTTGTCTGGAAAGGATCGGTCTCATTAGAGTCTATCTCTGCATAATTCTGAATCTTAGTTCCTATGGGAGTTCCAACTTTCACCCTTGCTGTAAAACTAACTGAACCACCCTGTTCAGAACCTACATCACCGATGTTCCAGATTATTGTATTTCCAGAAACATTCCCTCCGCTACTCGGCTTAACATTTTCAAAAAATGAACTCAGAACATCCCTTATAACAACACCAGTGGCAGATGCTCCTGTATTTTTGTAATTAATTATAAATGTGAGTGTCTGTCCTCCAACAGCAGTAAATTTGTCAGCACTTAAATAGTTAAATTTTGGGTCAGTAAAATTCGGTGAAATCAGTGGAGTTTTTTTGACATGCCAGTTTTTGGGATAGGAGCCAAAAATAGATTTATAAACCTCTGCTCCCGCATCAACCACCCAGTAAGATTTTGTGTGGTCGAGGGTCGTCAGGTCAACTCCCCATCTTCTTGAAAAAGCTTCCTGATAAAGTCCTACTATTTCATCTTCATTGTGCTGGGTTATTACAGCCCAAACCTTTGTGGGATCTCCATCTCCATCGGAACTTAAAATTTTTGGTCGTGGGATTCCTTCGAGATATCTGAGAACAGTCATCCCCCCCTCTTCACGGTAGAGGGCAGACCTACCCCAGATAAAATGGGCATCAAAGATGTCACAGTATATGTGGAAGAGCCCAGGAGCCTCTGTAGATAGGACAATTGTTTTTCCTGGGAATTCTTGTCGAATAAGGTCATACTCCCATGCAAGAAATTTCCTATACACCTCCATATTTCCTGTATTATCGGGATAACCTTCGTTTAACATTTCTATGAGTAAATTGTCATAGGCTCTAAGTTTTTCTGCCAGCCATTTTATATAGATTTCAAAGTATTTTCTGTCAACATTCCATGGAAGACCCGCATAACTTCCATTGAAACCCTGAATGTTGTTGTTGGGATTGAAGGGATGATAATACCAGGTGTTGTCAAATCTGAAAGCAACTGTATCAAATATGCATAAATCAACAGTTATCTCATAATATTTTGCCGCATCCATAAACCATTTTAGTCTTTCTTCATATTCTGAAGAGAACTGGGTTAAATCGAATATTTTTCTATTGTTCCCAGCATCAGAAACAACTTTCCATGGAACATATGTGTTTGGAAATCCGCCAAAAGGAGAGCCTCCATAATCAAAGGGTCCATAAAAATAACTGTAAACCCTTGTAAAGTTGGCACCCCTGTAAGCATTCTCTCTGAAGAAATTATCTATTTTCTCCTTGGTGTAATTCTTGTTAATTAGAAGATCATACCTTGAGACACCAAAATAAACCTGATCAATGTTCGTGATTAAAATGGGAAATAAAATCGAAGGAATTAACAAAAGAAGCAATCCCTTCATTTCTCCTCCTTCATTGATTTTATCTTGCAAATTTCTTTCGAACAAATGACCATCATCACACTTTAATTATAAATCAATGAGAAAAGATTACAAATAAAATGCAAGCATGCAATCATAGCTAAAACTATTGCTTTTCACTTTTTATCGAAAATAATGTTTGAAAAATTCATTCCAATGATTTAATATTTCTTTTATGGAAAAGGTCGAACTTTCCCTCTCCCCTTCAATCACATCTTCTTTGAGCTGGGTTGAGATTGACTCAGAGGCATTGAGGAATAATGTCAAACAATTCAGAAATTTAGTTGGTAATAAGAAAATCCTTTGTGGTGTCGTAAAATCAAATGCCTACGGACACGGAATTCTTGAAATATCCAATCTAATATTATCCTTTGGGGTCGATTGGCTTGGAGTAAATTCTGTGGAAGAAGGGATCCTTTTAAGGAAAAGTGGAATTAAAGCTCCTGTTATAGTTCTTGGCTATGTTCCTTTAGGTCAATTAAAAGAATTAATCGATTTTGGATTAAGAATGGTTGTATATAATTTTGAAACTATCAAAGAACTTGGGGAGATTTCAAAAAGGAAAGAAAAAGAGGTCTTTTTGCACATAAAACTTGAGACCGGAACCCACAGACAGGGAATATATCCTGAGAGAATTCTTGATTTTATAAATGAGATAAAAAAATTCCCATTTTTAAGATTAGAGGGACTTTCAACCCATTTTGCAAATATTGAGGATACAACAGACCATTCCTATGCAGAGGCTCAACTTAAGATTTTCAAGAAAACAATTGAGATGCTTGAAAAAAATGGAATAAATATTCCAATAAAGCACACAGCGTGCACAGCAGCAACAATCCTATTCCCTGAAACCTACTTTGATATGGTGAGGGTAGGTATAGGACTTTATGGTCTTTGGCCATCAAGAGAGACTTTCCTTTCTTCAATGACAAATGGGAAAACTCCTGTTGAGTTAAAACCAGTTCTTACATGGAAGACAAGGGTTGCTCAGATTAAGGATGTTAAAAAAGGTTCATTTATTGGATATGGATGCACTTACAAGACAGGAAGAGATAGCAGAATAGCTGTCCTACCGGTTGGATACAACGAAGGTTATGACAGAAGACTCTCCAATATTTCCCATGTTCTTATAAAAGGTCACAGAGCTCCTGTAAGGGGGAGGGTCGCTATGAATATGACAATGGTTGATATAACAGATATAGAAGATGTAAAACTTGAGGATGAGGTTGTATTAATCGGCTCCCAGGGAAAAGAAAGAATTTCTGCAGAATATCTTGCCTCTCTGTGCGGAACAATAAATTATGAAATAGTAACAAGAATAAATCCTTTGATACCGAGGGTTGTTGTTTAGCTTTCTAAATTTCTCCTAAAAGTTTTAGATAAAGTTCCTCTTGAGATTTCACCATAAATTTTGCATCAAATTCACCAAGCTTTTTCCTTCCCACCTCCACAAATTTTTCTTTTAAATCTATTCTATCAACCAATTTGAGAATTTTTTCAGAAGCTGATTTTAGATCATGGGGTTTGAAGGTGAAACCATTTATTCCTTCTTCTACGAATTCTTTGTTACCATCAACATCAGTTACAACCATTGGAACTCCTGAGGCATATGCTTGAGGAATTACCTGAGGAAGACCTTCCCAAAGAGATGTTAAAACAAAAACATCAGCAATCCTGAATATCTCTTCCACATCCTTCCTCCATCCCAAAAGGGAAAAATCTTCCTTTAATCCCAATTTTTCAATCTCCTCCTCTACTTTCCCCCTCAACTCTCCATCTCCAATCATTATAAAATGCAAATCATTCCTTGAGTCCCTTAAAATTCTTGCAATTTTTACAAAATCAAGGGGGGCTTTCTGAGGCTTGAAACAGGCAACCATTCCAATTATTTTTTTATTAAGGGGAATTCCAAGTTCTCTCTTTTTCTTTTCAATTTCTACATTTGAGTTTAGAAATTTCTCTATCTCCACTCCACTCCTTATGATTGTTCCTTTACCCTCCTTTATAATTCCCAATCTAATTCCGTCTTTGAGATTGTTTTCTGAAACAAATATGAAATGGGTTGTGACAGAAGAAGTGATTCTTTCAAGAAATATAAAAAGTAACCTTAATGGTAAAGGGTGAAAGGGACTGAAGCCAAAACCGTGAACTGTGTGAATTCTTATCTTTACTCCCGCAAAAAATCCCGCCCACCTTCCAAGTATACCTGCTTTTGAACTGTGGGTATGAATTATCTGTGGCCTTATTTTTCTCAAGATAATTGTTAATTTTATAAGGGCGATTAAATCAAAAAATGGATTTATATCTCTTTTCATCTCCCTTACAAAAATTGCCCTCTCCCCAAGTTTTTCAGAAGCAGAAAAATCAAGAATTCCCTCTTCTCCTGATATTAAATATGTCTCAAATTTTGAAGGATCGAGATGGCTAACTGTAAAAAGGGTGTTTTTCTGAGCTCCTCCAAGCTCCAGTTTTGTTATTATGTGGCAAACTTTAATTTTCATAAATCGAGCTTTTCAATTCATGGCTGTTTAGGTATAAACTGGAATTCACACAGTGCTTCTACAACTGGTGGATTTTTGTATTTTCTTCCCATTATTTACCTCCAATTTTAAATTTTATCACCATATTCGTATCATTCCCAAAAAATCCACAGGTTTAGGAATAAGTAGCGAGTAGCGGTTACGAGTATATAGGGAATAAGTCATTTCTTGCCTCCTGTTGATTTTATCAAACACATCATCAGCTTCACCATTATCTAAATTTTCCCTCATTTATATCCAATTTCCAATAACATTTAAACTCCTTTCCGCTCTAAGTATTATATCAGGAATATTTTTCTCCCCATCTATTTTCAATTCTCTCAGCAATTTCTTTTCCCAGGAGGAAAGCCTTCTCCATGGAGAGATAATCCCAGCTTCCATACCTTCCTGTTGAGATAATATTATTTTTTTCAAAGAAAGATAAAATATAGTTCAAATTTCTTTTTCTGTATTTGTCAAAAATTACATAGGCATATGGAATTTTTATTGTTTCAAAATATTCTATATCCTCTTTTTTCTCAATGAGGTTCAACTTCCTTAGGAGAGCATATAATTCAAGATGAATCGAATTTTCTTGAATTTTTGAATCGGGTAGAACTGATATTTCAGAAAATATTGGAATTATGGAATCTTTCCTTTTGGGATAAAAACCGATTCTGTAAAAGGGTGTCCACTTTTCAGGAATGTATATCCAGTCAATATTTTCAAAATTTCTTCCCTGCAAAATCGCATTTGCTACAACAACTGATATGAATCTTAATCGTGAAGATTTTTTTACTATTGAAGAGGGGAGCCCTTTGGTTATCCTTACAAGTTCAATTAATGGAATGGTTGATACGAGGATGTCAAATTCATAATCCTTCCCATCCTTAAAAATCAAAACTTTTTTATTTATATCAATACTTTTTATTTCATTATTGAAAACAACTTTATCCTTAAAACTTTCCATGATTTTTAAAGGGAATTCACCGATTCCTCCCTCCGGATAATAAATAACTGGATTATAGCCAAGACCTTTAATAATCTCACCAAGAGAAGACCTGAGAACATCCTCCCACGAAGGAACTGGAATACCCCACTCACACCATTCATAGCTCAATGACTCCAGAGGATAAATCCAGAACTTTGAATTGTAGGGGAAAAGGAAAGAATTACAGATCCCCTCTCCGAAATTTGCTTCCAGCCATTCTTTGAAGTTGGAAGGTTTTCTTTTCTTTCTAAATGTGCTTTCTATAAAATCTCTCACACATTTGAATTTTTCATGTTGGGGAAGAAGGGAAAGATTTGCCTGAAAGGGATATGGTATAAGTTTACCATCTTTTAATATGAAAGCCTTCCTCTCCCATTTTCTTAGACTTTCTCCGAAAAAGCTTCTAAGAATCCCAAGAAAATACTGATCTTTACCATGAATGAAATGTCCACCAAAATCAAGATTGAAATCCCCAACTTTTTTTGACCTTGCCAAACCACCCGCTCCCCCTTCCTTCTCAAATATCTCAAATTCTATTCCTCTCAAATGATAACCAACGCTTAGACCAGTGATTCCCGCTCCTACTATTAATATTTTTTTCATGACTCAAACCCTTGCCTTCAAAAGAATTATCCAGGCAGTGGCTGAAAAAATAATAAGGAATAAAAATGAGATTCCTGAAAAGTAAAATGAGAAGAGGATGTTTAAAATACCAAAGATTCCAGAGATAAGGGTAAGAGAATAGAAGACCCAAACAGTTTTCCTTACTGAAAAATTATAGAGAGCTTTCAATCTGAGGGAAGTATGATCTCTACTCCCTTTGAATGGAGAGGCACCCTTTGAGAGTCTTGTAAAGAAAAGAAAAGATGTTTCAAATATTGGAACCCATAAGACAAAAATAGGAGCGATAAATCCAAATTTATTCAGCTTTGTGTAATCCAGCATTATTGAAATGGATGATAGAATAAAACCAAGGAAGAGGGAGCCTGAATCTCCCATAAATATTGAAGCGGGATTATAATTATAATTTAGAAATCCAAGGCAGGCACCTGATAGAGCCATTGAAATTATCGCAACAGTTTGATTTTCTGTTAGAATTGCAATGATAAAAAATATGCTGGAGACAACAAATGCCACACCTGCTGAAAGCCCATCCATCACATCTATAAGATTAAAAGCATTTATAATTCCTATCATCCAAAGAAAGGTTAAAGGAATAGAAAGATATTCAGGAAGAAACCATAGTTTTATGTAAACTCCACTCTTTATAAGAATATAAACAGCAAGGGACTCGCCAACAAATTTTATTCTTGGAGAAAGCTTGCCTATATCATCTATAAGTCCGAGAGTTGAGATAATGCTCCCTCCAAAAAGAATTCCAAGGGTTTCTTTATTGAACTGGAATACAATTGAGAGGGCAACAAGGAATGATAGGAAAATACTCAATCCACCAAGATAGGGAATAGGCTCTTGGTGAAGTTTAAGAACCCCATTAGGTTTATCAACTATACCAAATTTAATTCCCGCATTTCTTGCCACAGGAGTTCCGTAGAGTGAAAAAAGGAGAGAGAGAATGAAAACAAGTGGGTAAATTATGACTTCCATCATCTTTCTAAAAATTTCTCAAGAAAATTTGAAAGTTCTGATATTCTATTTTTATATGAATAATTTTCCCAGTCAAAAAGATTTCCAATACCCACATTTCCCTTTTCCTTAAATTCAATATACCATTTTTCAATCGTCTTCTTTACCTCCTCTTCGTTTCTGCAAATTTTTCCAACTCCTATCTTTTCAAGGAATATTCCACCATCGTCCTCACCCACAACAAGAACAGGTTTCCTTGCTCCAATATAGGAAAATAACTTACCTTTAATCGGATTTTCACGGTCTTTCACATCTTTTCCTATTGAAAAAAACAGAAGAGCTGATGAGCTTATCTGAGCCTTTATACTTTCAAGATAAGGAATCTGAGGATTTATCTCAATTGGCAAGTCTGAAAACTCTTTGAACCATTCTTTAATCTCAAAATGATTATAGGAAAAGAATTTAATTTTTATGTCTTCAATTGAACCCTCTTCTTTTATTAACCTTAGAGCATTAAGGAAAGTTTTAAAATTCTGGTAAGGATAGAGATGGCCTGTGTAGCTAAGTGTGAAATTCTCCTGAGGAGGAACATTTATTTTATAGTCCTCATCATCAAATAAATGAGGGAAAAGGAAAATCTCTTTTTTATGGATTTTTTCCAATCTTTTAGATATGTTTTTAGAAACAGAAATTAATGAGGAAGCCCTTTTTATAAAAACCTTTTCCAAAAACTTCTCCAAAATTGAAAGGGGGAATATTCTTTTCAAATAATAATTTTCACTCCACAAATCTCCAAACTCCCCAATCCATGGAAGGTTAAACTCCTTAGATAGTTTCGATGCAAGAATGTGGGATGGATAAGGAGGTGAAAAACTCAGGATTAAAGAAATTTTTTCTCTATTTAAAATTTTTCTACCCACATTTAATGCTCTGAAACACCACTTTAAGAACCTATCCTGATAATTAAAAAATCTCCTCAAAATTTTTGATTTTTTCAACTTTAATGGAAACAAAGAAACATTCTTATCATCAAAGGAAACTCTTATTATTCTTTTTTCATCAGCTTCAACAGGAAGTGCTCTATCAAGATTGAGTCTATCCGCTGTAAGGACAAAAACTTCCCAACCTTCCCTCTCAAGATATTTCGCAATTTTTGATGCCCTTATAGACCTCATGTTTAAAAAGGGGGGAAAATAGAAGCTTACGAGTAAAATTTTTTTCATTTTATCCCATAACTTTTTTGTAAACTTCAATTGTTTTTTCTGCAATACTCTCCCATTTCATATCATTGGGTATTCTCCAATCTCCTCTTTCAGTCCTTGCCCATTCAACTGCTTCTAATAAAATTTGAGGAGTTAGCTCTTGAAAGGTTTTAACCCATTTTTCACTAAGTTTTTTCCTTATTTCTCCACCTGTTAATTTTTCGGGAATAAGAACAGGAAGATTGTAAGAGAGGGCAAGGATTATACTTGATGAGTTAAAAATCTCTTTCTGGGGCAGAACAAAAATGTCAGATGCTTTCATGTATATCTCAATTTCATTATCAGGGACAAATTTTAGAATCAATTTTATCCTTGGGTCTTGAAAAGATGAATTTTCAACCTCCTTTTTTATTCTTTGGTTGAAAGGTTTTCCAACAATAAGCAAATTAATTTTTTTATCTTCAATTTTTCGGAAGGAATTTATTAGGGATAAAACATTCTTGTAGGTTCTTATCAATCCAAAGTAAAGAATTAATTTGTTTTCCAGTGGAATTCCGATTTTCTCCCTTGCCTCTTTCTTTTCTAAAGTATCAGGGTATAAATTTCTGTAATGACCTATTGGAATTACAAATCCTTTTTTATCTCCAAGTTGAGGGAATCTTTTTTTAGCAAGGGAATCTGCTTTTTCTGATAGGCTTATATAGGAGTCAACCAATGGAAGAAAAAATTTCCAGAAAAGCTCTTCAAATAAAGGATAATAGTTTTCGTGACTTTTCAAATTATGAATCGTCCAGACGATTTTTGTCCCTTTAATTTTTGAAATCATAAGAATTAATAGGAAATGTAAGCTTTTTATAAGGGCTTTTAAAAAATTTGGATTACAAAGAAATTTCTCTGGCCAGTGAATATGAAAAATATCATATCTTTTTTTTATAATTTTCCATGCAGAATAATCATCCACTGCAATACCCATTTTCATTATTTGAGTGCAAAGTAGCCAGTTATAAGGGTTCTCATTTTTATTGGAGAATGCCGGCATAGAAATTACTTTAATTTTTAATCCTCCTTTTCAAAAAAATTTTTAAAATCCATGCAACAGCTATTATCTCCTTTTTCTCATAACTGTTGTTCCAGCGCACTTTTGATGGATTCTTTTAAAAATTTATCGTAATTATAATTGTTTTTAACAACACTCACGAAAGGTTCGGTCATTGCAAACTCCTATAATTATTATATTCCACCCTGAAATTAAAAAATAGCCTCATCTTTTCTTTTTATGGAATTCAATCTTTCAAATATTAATTCTTTGAGAGTTATTGAATATTTAACCAATTCTTTTCTGCTCTTAGGAAAAACAAAAATTAAAAGAATTGAAAGATATATTAAATTTCCAAAGTTTTCTTGAAATAGAGGTAATGAAAGGGAGATAAACCATAAAAACGGAATGGAATAATCAATCTTTCCTAAATTTTTGGTCAGGAAAAAATGAATTAAAACATAACTTATAAAAGCAAGCACCTCTCCAAATCCATAACCAATCAAATCAAGAAACTGAACAAAAACAAAAGAGCCACCAGCAAAGAGAATTATATGAACGGCATGAAAAATGGCAACCTCTTTGTTTTTCCCAATTGTATAAAGGGCTGATGAGTGCATTGAAAACATTGAATTTACAATGTAACTAAGGGCAATAAATGGAAATATTTGAAGAACTGGAATCCATTTAATTCCAAAGAACATAGGAATAATCCATTTAGCAAAGATTGAAAATGGAAGGACAAGGGAAAATATTGCAAGGAGCTGAATCCTCATCCCTTCATTTATAACTTCTAAAAGGCGAGTTCTCTCCCTTTGCAAACGCCCCATAACAGCTCTGGAGATTCTCCCCACAACACTTCTTGCAAAGGTAAGTATTTCAACAATTCTAATGGTAAGCGCTACATATCCAACTGAAGATGCTCCCAGAAACCTTCCCACAATCAATGGAGTCACAAGATTTCTAAATTGCCAAATCCAGAAGGAGATTGAATAACTTAAACCATAACTGAGCATATTTTTTAGAAATTTTCTATTGAAATGAAACTTGGGTAAATAGTTTGCTGAAATAGAAGAAAAGACAGCCACCAGAAGTTGCTGAAACCACCATCCTGCTACAGGAGCCCAGACTCCAAAACCTAAAAAGGCAAGGGGCAAACCAACTGCATAGTAAATTATTTGAGCAAAGAGCTCGATAAGAGCAACTTTCTTATAATTTAGTTCCCTTTCAAGCTTTGAAATTGGGATTAAATTTGCAAGGGATATGGGATAACAAAGGAAAATTATCATTGCTACTCTGTTGAATCCATTCAATCTCGTCCATTTCCCCAGAAGAGGGATCATAGCTTCTGAAAAAATTATTGCTAAAAAACTGACAATCATTAGAAATGAAAAAGCTGTGTTATATTCCTCCTCTTCAATTTCCCCATCTTTTCTTATAAGATAAACATTTATCCCAAACTGAGCAAGATAATAAATGAATAGATAGATTCCCATCCCCGCATTAAATAAACCGTAATTTGAAGGTCCAATTAGACGGGTTAAAAGGATAACTCCAAAAAGACTGATTATTATGCTCAATCCCTGCCGAAAAAGCATGAAAGAACCACCGACAAAAACTTTCCTTTTTAGTTCCCTTTTCTCAAATTCTTGAAGATCTTGCTCCATAGTTAGTTTTTATTTTATTTGATTAATCCAATAATAGCAATTCACGGATTAGACACAAGTCTAATTTTTTAATATGATATAATTTAGGAGCGAAAACATGAAAAGGATATTCATTATAATAGCATTCTTTTTGGGGTTTTCGATTTTCTCTGAGAGATACGATATTTTGATAAAAAATGGGAGAATAATTGATGGAACGGGAAATCCATGGTTCATTGCAGACATAGGGATAAATGGTAAGTTCATAAAAAAGATTGGTTTTATTGATGAAAGATTGGGTAAGAGGGTTATAAATGCAAAGGACCTTGTAGTTTCACCAGGCTTCATAGATGTCCACACCCATGCTGAAGGAATAGAGAAGAATCCAAAAATTGAGAATTATTCCTTCCAAGGCGTGACAACTGTGATTGCTGGAAATTGTGGTAATCACTCTTACCCCCTAAAAGAGCACTTTAAAAAACTGAAATCCAATGGAATATCAATAAATTATGGCTCTCTTGTGGGGCACAACACAATTAGAGATATTGTGATGGGAAAGAAACAAGCTCTCCCCAATGAAGAAGAGATGAAAAAAATGAGAAAGCTCCTCGAACAGGAGTTAAAAGCGGGAGGTATTGGTCTTTCAACAGGTCTTGCTTATATGCCAGGGATTTACTCCAACACTGATGAGCTTGTTGAGCTGGGAAAGGTTGTTGCAAAGTATCACGGAATTTACACTTCCCACATAAGGAATCAGGGGAAAGGAATAAAGGAGGCAATTGAGGAGGCTATCCAAGTTGGGGAGAAGAACAGAATCCCGGTTCTCATCTCCCACATAAAACTTGCTGAGGAGAGTGTATGGAACGAAATATGGAGGATAAGAAAGCCTGTTGAGGAGGCAAGGGAAAGAGGAGTTGAAGTATTTCTTGACCAGTATCCATACACCGCAACAAGCTCAGGTTTTGAAAGTTCTCTTCCTGCATGGAGCAGGGAAGGAGGGATTGAAAAGTTTAAAGAGAGACTTTTAGACAGGGAGCAATACGAAAAAATTAAAAATCATGTAATACAGGCAAGACTAACTTCAGTAAAAGGAATAAACAAGCTCCAGAGCATATTTATTGCATCATGCCATTGGAAAAAGGAATATGAAGGAAAGAATCTTGAAGAGATACTTGAGATGGAAGGAAAGGAGCCTACAGTTGGCAATGGAGCTGACCTTATAATTGAAATTGTTAAGAATGGGGATGCTCAGGGAATTTTCTTCCAGATGGATGAATCTGATGTAAAGGAATTAATGAAGCTTCCATACTTAATGATAGGCTCAGATGGTGCCATGCAAATTCTCAAGCAGGGATTTCCCCATCCAAGGTCTTACGGAACATACCCAAGGATTCTCGGAAAATATGTAAGGGAGGAGAAAGTTCTTACGCTGGAGGATGCTGTAAGGAAAATGACATCTTTACCTGCGAATACATTTAGAATAAGAAAAAGAGGAATTTTGAAAGAGAATTTTTATGCTGACATTGTTATCTTCTCACCTGAGAATATAGCAGACAAGGCAACATTTGGGAATCCTCACCAGTATCCAGAGGGGATTGAATATGTAATTGTAAACGGTGAGATCGTTGTTGAGAAGAACCGTCATACGGGAAAGCTTCCTGGAATGATTATAAAAAGAGATTAAAAATGGAAGAAAAAATAGATAGGCTTATTAGCTTTTTTAAAAAAGAGCCTTCGGTTCTTCTCGCTTTTTTGTTCGGTTCAAGAACAAAGGGAAGAGAAAGTAATATATCTGACTGGGATGTTGCAGTATACCTTAAATCTGAAGAATATATGGAAATTGAAACAGAAAAGGACTATCCAGAAGAAAGAAAAATATGGGCAAACATCACTGAGATTCTAAAAACTGACAATGTGGATTTTGTTATACTTAACAGAGCTCGACCAGTTATTGTCTATAATGTCTTAAGAACTGGAAGACCTCTTGTAATAAAAGATAGGAAACTTTACCTTGATCTTCTTTGCAAAGTCAGTTACGAGGCAATCGACTGGTGGGATTTTGTATCAGATTATTACAAAATATCTGAAAGAGCGGGCTCTCTTTCTCCAGAGGATAGGGCAAGGGTTTTAGAGTATTTAAGGTTCTTAGAAAATGAATTTAACGAAATCGAACTGATTAAAAAATTCACCTATGATGACTATCTCAAAGATAGTTTTAAGAGGAAGATTATTGAGAGATGGATAGAGAATTTAGTCATGAGTGCTCTTGATATTTCTAAGGTAATTCTTGCCTCAGAAAGAAGAGAAATACCTCAAACATACCGAGAGACCCTGAAAATATTTTGCTCATTTTATATAGATAACGAATTTGGTGAAAAATTCTCATGGTTTGCATCCATGAGAAATATCTTTGTCCATGAATATCTGGATATTAAATGGAAAAAAATTCATAAATTTGTCAATGAGGCAGAAAAACTGTTCCCTTTATTTATAAATAGAGTCAAAGAAATTTTGGTCTGAAAAAATAAAAAGATGCCAGAACCAGAGAAATTAAAGTAATCGCTAAACCTAATTTAAAGTAAGGTGAATCGAATTTCATACTTAAAATGGTTGCATCCTTTGGAATTTTCAAAGAGACATTCCCATTGTGGGGTTGAGAATTTATTTCCTCAAACTTCCCATTTCTATATATTTTAAATTTAAGAACATTTCTGTATAATTTCCAGTCAAGTTCCTCAAAAACTGCTCCCACATCATCTTTTAACTTTAACTTCCAAATCCTGAGATTTGGATTGGAAAATTTCTGAGTGCATTCTCCAGAAGGGTGGATTTTGGGGGTGTAATTGAAAAAAATGGGGTCTTCAGAAAATTCCAATGGATTACAATCTTTCTGAAATAAATTGAAAACACGGTTCAGGTCTAAATAAATGTAAGAGATTATCCGAGAACAAAATTAGGAAAAGAATGGTATTGCAAGATTGATTTTTTCGCAAAATGAAAATAGCTGAGCATTCTTTCCGCTTCCGCTGGTGTGCAGAAAAAAAATTTTCTCCAAGAAAAGAGAACCAAAAAGATTGTGATAACAACTAATAAGTAATCAATCCATTTTTTTTGAAAAATCTTCACTACCTTTCCCCCTTATCTCAGAAATTATTGTGAAAATAATGTCAAAATTTTGTGAGGGAGAAATCAAGTATATTCCTGGGACCTCTCCCCTTATTTTTTTTATAAAATCCAAAGCAATTTCCATTCCAATTTTTGACTGTTCTTCCTGACTTACCCCCTTCAATTTTTCTCTTATCTCCTCTGGAATTGTAATTCCAGGGACCTCATTATGGAGGAATTCAGCATGCTTTGCACTTTTTAATGGCATAACACCAACTATTATAGGTATTTTAAATTTTTCTATTCTCCTCAGAAAATTCTCAATGGTTGAAATATCATACTGAGGTTGAGTTAAAGCAAAATCTGCACCCGCCTCAATTTTCTCCTCAAGCCTTTTTAACTCTGCATTTAAATCAGGAGAGGATGGATTCACTGCAACTCCCACAAGGAATGATGTTGGGGTTCCTATCGGGTTTCCTGCCATATCTTTCCCTTTGTTAAACTCCTTTACAAGTCGGACAAGCCCAACTGTATCAATATCATAAACAGAGGTAGCCTTTGGAAAATCTCCAATCTCTGCGGGGTCACCTCTTAAAGCAAGTATGTTTTTTATGCCAAGAACAGAGGCTCCAAGAAGCTCGGATTGAATTCCAAGAAGATTACGGTCTCTGCAAGTGAAATGTAATATTGTCTCTATCCCAATTTTCTCCTGAATTAAATGAGCTAAAGCGACTGAACTCATCCTCATTCTCGCCATAGGATTTTCTGCAACATTTAAAGCATCAACTCCTGCGGACATCAATTTTTTCGAAATATTTAGAACCTCACTACAGTTATGCCCTTTTGGAGGATCGATCTCTACAGTTATAACAAACTCCTTTCCAAGTTTTTCTCTAAATCGGGAAATTACTTCAACTTTCTCCTCTTTTCTTTTTTCCTCAATAATTTCGACATAGGGAAACCTCTTTCTCTTTCTTGGTTTCTCTCCCCTCACAACCTCTGCAATCGCTTTTGTATGAGTAGGATTTGTTCCGCAGCAACTTCCAATTATATTTGCTCCATTTTCAAGAAAAATTATTGCATACTCTTTAAAATACGCAGGGGAGGAAAGATAGATTGTCTTTCCCCTCACCACTGTTGGATAACCAGCATTGGGCATAACAGAGAAAAGATTTTCACTCTCTTTAAGATAAGGGATTACAATTTCCGCTGTTTCCTGAGGACCAACAGTGCAATTTGCCCCTACTATCTCAGCTCCAATCTCTTTGAGTTCATTCAGTGAGCGGGATATATCATCACCGAATTTTGTCTTTCCATCCGAAAGAAATGTCATTGAAACAACTACAGGGAGATCTGAAACACTCTTTGATGCAAGAAGAGCAGCCCTTGCTTCAAGAAGGCTCGAAATTGTCTCTATAATGATCAAATCTACGCCTGCTGAAACAAGGATTGAAATTTGTTCTTTAAAAACCTTTACCATATCGTTAAAGGTAAAGATTCCATAAGGTCTTAGCATAACTCCCAGAGGACCCACAGAACCCGCAACAAAAACATCTTCTCCTCCCGCCTCTCTTGCTATTCTTACTGCCTCATAATTTATTTCTTTTATTTTGTTCTCAAGGTTAAATTTTGAAAGTTTCACAGAATTGGCTGCGAAGGTATTCGTCTCTATTATTTCTGCCCCCGCGGAAACATACTCTTTGTGAATGGAAAGAACTAAATCAGGATTATTCAAGTTTTGCAACTCTTTACATTCATCAGGTGCGAGCCCCTTCTCAAGAAGATAAGTTCCCATTGCACCATCTGCAACTAGAACCCTTTTTTTTAATAATTCAATCAAATTTTTCATAATTTTAAATTTAACATATAAATTTCAAAAGGACAAATACTGAATTTTATCCTCAAACCTTTGAAATCATATGTATTAACATACAAAGCACTGGGAGAACGAAATGGGTCGTCAAGATTCCCCATCCATCATGAATTTCTATAAGATAAAAAGAAAATGGAAGAGTTGTGATGGAGAAACCTTGAATCCTGAGGAAAATGTAGATAGGAGAAGTATGGATTGGAACCGATAAATTTTAATCTTGATTGTAGGGGCAAAATTGAAAAGAACAAAGATATCAAAAATAAGGTTATTTTTTTCATAATCTTTTTCTCCTTCTCATTTGTTTTAATGTTTTCCTTTGCGGATTAAAATGATGAATATCACATTTGTAATACCTTTTACCATTGACAAAAATTCTCTAAAGCTTTATATTTTTAAAAGGTTATGTGGAAAATAAGAGTTGGCTCAGAGTCCTCATCTTTATGGGAAGGGATAGGAGCGGTTATTTTCATTGGTTTTTCAATAATTATTCTTTTAAGTCTCCTTTCCTATGACCCTCTTGATCCCTCATTTTTCACTCAAACTGAGTCCCAGAAGATAAATAATCTTGTTGGAATTGTGGGAGCTTATTTCTCCGACCTTTTATATCAGGTTTTAGGAATATCATCCTTTTTTATCGTTCTCGCTCTATTCCTCATAGGTATAGACCTTCTAAAAAGCAGGGTTGAATCTTATACAACAAAATTTTTTGGCTTTTTTCTTTTTATTTTAAGTTTTTCCTCCCTTCTACAGTTTATATATTTTAAAATTCAGATAAAGGGGATTTCCATTTTTACAGGGGGTGTTTTGGGAAAACTTTTTTCAGATTTATTGAAAAAACTTGCTGGAAATGTCGGTTCTTTATTGATTTTTTCAATTATTTCAATTGTTTCATTTTCACTTTTTACAGGGATTACTGTTAAGAACGCTTACAAAAGCACTATTTCCTTTGTGAAATTTATTACATCGAAAATATCACTAATTCTATCAAGAAAAAAAGAAGCAAAAGAGAGGAAAGGTATTGGGAGAGGGAGCAAGGAAGAAAAGAGAGGTAAAGTTCCTCCTACCCCTCCTGAAGCCCCTTCCCTTTTCCCTGAATATAAAGAAGCTGTATTTACCCAACCGCCATTTTCTCTTCTTGATAAAGCTCCTATCTTTGAGGAAATAAACAAGAAAGAGTTAAATGAAAAAATGAAAAGAATTGAGGAGAAGCTAAGGGAGTTTAACATCGAGGGTTCTGTTGTAGAATTTCATCCAGGACCTGTTATAACAACCTTTGAATTCAGACCCGAGCCAGGGATAAAGATTTCTCAGATTCTCTCCCTCTCTGACGATTTGGCTCTTGCATTAAAAGCTGAATCAATAATGATAGAGAGAATCCCTGCCAAGGCATCCCTTGGAATAGAAGTTCCCAATGATAGGAGGGAAAGAATTTATTTGAGGGATGTAATTGAATCTGAAGAATTTCAAAAATCTCCATCAAAACTTACAATTGCTCTTGGAAAAATGGTTAGAGGCGAAAGATTTATATCAGACCTTTCAATCATGCCCCATCTCCTCATTGCGGGAGCAACAGGTTCAGGAAAAAGTGTTTGTTTGAACTGCATAATAACAAGCCTTTTTTATAAAGCATCTCCAGATGAGCTCAAATTAATTTTAATTGATCCAAAAAGAGTTGAATTTGCTATTTACAATGATATTCCATACCTTTTAACACCTGTAATTGTTGAGCCAAGAGTAGCTATAAATGCACTAAAATGGGCAGTTAAAGAGATGAAGGAAAGGAATAGAAAGCTCTCCGAGCTGCGGGCTAAAAATATAGAGCAATACAACATGAAGATTAACCAGATGGCTCAAGAGGCAAACAGCAATGTCAACACTCCAGGCCAACTTAAGCCTCTTCCTTATATTGTCATTGTAATAGATGAGCTTGCAGATTTGATGATTGGGAAAGGGAATCAGGCTCTTGATGTTGAAAATTGTATAACCTCTTTGTCGCAAATGGCAAGGGCTGTTGGAATTCACCTAATAATCTCAACCCAGAGACCTTCAATTGATATTTTAACAGGAACAATCAAGAACAATCTGCCCTGCAGAATCGCTCTCAGAGTTCCTACGAAGGTAGATTCAAGAGTTATTATTGATAGTATGGGTGCAGAGAAACTTCTCGGAAATGGAGATATGCTTTTTATGCCTCCAAACTCTTCACAATTAATTAGAATTCATGGTGCTTATATTTCGGAAACTGAAATTGCAAGAATTGTAAAATTCTTAAAAGAACAAGGAAAGCCAAGATATGATACTTCAATTTTAAGGGAAGAGAAAAGAGAAGAGTTTGCTGAAATTGAAGAAGAGGAAGAGGAGATCAAAGATGATCTATGGTGGAGAGCTGTAGAACTTGTTATAATGCATAAAAAGGCTTCCGCTTCATTTCTTCAGACAAAAATGAAGATTGGATTTCCAAAAGCCCGAAGACTTGTGGACAGAATGGAAGCTGAAGGAATTGTCGGACCTGAAGAGGGTCAAAAGCCGAGAGAGGTTCTTGTTGGAATGGAATATCTTGAAAGAAGAAGAAAAAGATAATCACAGATTTTATTCTTTTAGAATCTATGGAAAGAGAAGAAATGAAATTAGAAGAAAAAATTAAAACAAATTTTTTTGTATTTCTCTCCTTTTTTTCCATTTCTCTTTTCTTTTCAACTTTAATTAATCTCGAGAAAATGAATTTTTCCAATAGATTCCAACCTCTCCTTATCACTTTTTTAATTTTATTTTTTTCATTATCCTTCCTCTACTCTCTTTTCTTTAGACATTCTTCTACAATAAAATTATTTCTGAACTTCTCACCCCCAGTTTTTCTTTTTCTATTGGTAATTCCAATGCTTTTTCTCTATATTAACAGAGAGGATTTTAAGGGAAGATTTCTAAATCTTACTTTTCTATTTTTAATTTTGGAGGTTTTTATTTTTCTAAAAAATCATAGAAAAATTTTGCAATATATTTTCGAATTTTATTCAAATTTGAGTCAATATTCTCTCTTTTTTATTTCTATTCCGATTATTTTATTTTTGATTTTGCTCTTTTCTCTAAGAAACCCATATCTTTCCGGAGATGAGCCTCACTATTACACAATTTCAGCAAGTATTTTTCAGGATGGAGATTTTGAGCTAAAAAACAATTATTCTACCATGGACTATAAATATGTTAACCCAACTTTTATAATGCCCCACTGCCATGAGGGAAGGGATGGTGGCTGGTTCTCGTTTCATCTTCCGGGAATTTCTTTTCTTATCCTCCCTATTTTCCCATTGACAAAAATTTTACCATCTCCTTGGAATGTCTTCATTTTAAGGCTTTTTCTATCCATTTCTGGTATAATTTTTTCTTTCCAGATTTTTAGATTCCTTAGAAGGGAGGGTTTTGAGAGAAAAATTTATGTTCAAATTTACTTTATCTCACTCCTCTTGTCTCCATTTTTCTTTCACTCCTTTCATTTTTATCCTGAAATGCTCTGCGCCTTCATCATAATATTTATGATAAATGAGATCATCGAAGGAAAGATTCAAAGAATAAGAGGTTTTTTAGATGGTGTTCTTTTTGGTTTCATTTTATTTTTAAATCAGAAGTATTATCCAATATTTGCATTGATTTTTTTATTCTATTTTTACACTCTTTTTAGGAAAAAGAATTCTTTAAAAGGGCTCCCAATTTTCATCTTTCCCATTCTTTTTATTTCGGGACTTTTGATTTTCTATGTATGGAGCACATTTGGGGTTATCTCACCTTTTTCAGTAAGAAAAGAAGTTTCAACCCTTTCAAGTTTTTCAGCTTTTTTCAAAGGGTTCGAACCCCTTTATTTCCTCGAATCTTTTCTCGACTACTTTTTTGACCAGAGGGATGGTCTTCTTCCATATGCTCCTTTCCTCATTTTTTCCTTTTTCGGCATGATTGAAATGGTAAAGAAAAACAGAAAATTACTGTTAATCCTTAGTTCTGTATCCCTTCCCTATATTATCCTTTACGCCTGGAATCTGACAAGGGGAGGATACTCTCCATTTGCAAGACCCCTCATCGCAATATCATGGATTTTTTTAGTTGCTCTCGCTTATTTCCTCGAATCTAATAGGAGTGGCTTTTTAAAAGATTTATTCTCGCTTTTTTTAGCTATAACCATTTTCCTTGAATTTTTTCTCATAAAATACCCACAATTTCTTTATCAGCCTACAACAAGCGGAATCTTCCAAAGAGCGGGAGATTTATTTATCCATCTGAGTAATCTCTATTTAACTCTACCCTCATTTCTTCCTTCCTTCATAAAAATTTCCAACATTGGCTATATTCCAAATTATTTCTGGCTATTTTTCCTTTTTTTTATTTTAATATTTTATAAGAAATTTAAAAACTTAAAAGGGGTAAAAGGAATTCCACCAATTGTTTTTTCTATTTTTTTCATTTTTACCCTCGTCTTATTTCCAAGAATTAGATATATCAGAATTCAAGAGTTACCAATAGGCTCTGAAAAAGGAATCTTATTCAGCCTGAGCAGAAATATTCATTCAAATAACACTGAATTTTTTGTATTTAAGGACGACAGATATTACCTCCCATTTATGACTAAAGAAAAAATGAAAAGGATTGTTTTTAGTTTCCACTCCCAGGACTACTTTGATATATCTCTTGAAATCTTTGACTTGCCCTTTTTTATGGGAACTTACATTAGAGGCTCTGCATTTTACGAGGACCCACCCTTTTATAATTATAGAGGGAAAAAGTTGTATCTCCTTGTTCTGGAGATCAAAAATAAAAGAAGAATTAGCCAGAAATACTCCACATTTTACTGGAGAATAGAGGGGAAGTAAATTTATTTATATCCAACGGAGGTGTTTACGATTATGGGATTATACTAAATAATTTTAATTTAATTTAATTCTTGTTCTACTGTAAAAAATTTAAAGAATTACCAATTCTCCTGAATCCAAATTTTTAAATTCATATCCACAAATCTTCTCAGAAGAGATAATGTAAAGAGAAGAGTTTTGTGAAGATAAGAGTGAATAATATTCAGGGTTTGTTTCAAAGTAGCAAAGGACATAAATATTCTTTTTATCACAAAGCCCAATGTTTATGGCGAAAACATTTTTTGAATTTTTTAAAATTTCATTCTTCAAAAGAATCAGTGATTCTTTAGTGGGATTCCTTTCTAAAAACTTCAAAAGTAGATTCCATATTTTTTGAGAACCTATTTCTCCTTTTATAAATCCATTAAAAACAAAAGAGAATTTCCCTGAAATAAATGGTTGATTGTATTCAATTTTATTCTTATGATTCGGAAATGAAGAGCTTCGAGCATGGATAAGGAAAAATTTACTGTCAGGAATCGATTTAAGAATATCAATATCCTCCCAGATGGGACTTATGGACTTTTTGACAATCCAATTATTTTCTTGGAGATATGTATGAATGGTTATGTCCAAAAATATTTACTCCATAATTCGTCATTAAATCAAGATATTTCTCGCCAGAATCGTCAAAAAGATAACACCCTTCACCCTTTAAGAATGGCAACTTTGCACAAAAGCGGATAAAAGGGAAATCCCTATCTTCTGAAAGGCGGGGAAGAGTTCTTCTAATTGCCTATTGTCTGTGCCAGTGGCACGGCTGAAATACTTGCAACTTCTTTTATCCGCAAAACATTCTTGCTAAAAATTCTTGCTTGACTTTTTAAAAAATAATATATAGTTAAACCATGATAAACAAAATGATTCAGATTAGAAAGGAAGGCGGGTTTATTAAAGTTACATTTCCATACAATCCTGATTTTGCGGAAAAGATAAAAAGTATCAAAAGACACCGCTGGAATCTGGAAGAGAAATACTGGAGTTTTCCTAATACTAATGGAACTTTAGATGATATTTTAAAGGTCTTTGAGGGAGAGAAAATTTATTTAGACCCGGATTTAAAACAAGAGTTCTTTGGTGTTATTACAAAGAAATATAGTTTTAAAGACCTAAAAAGAGAACTTATTTCAAGGAAATATCCCTATAAGACGATAAAATGTTATCTTTATTTCAACAGAGATTTCTTGAATTTTACAGGCAAAGAGCCATCTAACATTACGGATGAAGACATTAAAAATTACCTTGTATATCTTACAGAAAAGAAGCAATCGGCGACATCTACCCAGAATCAGGCAATCAATGCCCTGAAATTCTATTATGGCACAATGCTCAAGAGAAAATTTGTTTATGAAGTCAGAAGACCAAGAAAGGATGAAAAACTCCCAGTTGTTTTAAGCAAAGAAGAAGTTGCAAAAATCCTCTCATCAGTTAGCAATGTAAAACACAAAGCAATCCTGATGCTTATTTATTCCGCTGGACTAAGGGTTGGTAAAGTGGTAAAATTAAAACCAGAGGATGTTGATGGTAAGAGAATGTTGATACATATTAAGGTGCAAAGGGAAGAAAGGCGTTGTGGATACTTAGAATTTATTATAAAGCATTCAAACCACAAAAATGGTTATTTTTTAGGACAGAAGAAAGAAGGGAGCATTACAACAAGAACTGTTCAGAAGATTTTTGAAGATGCTTGTAAAAAGCAGGAATATATAAAAATTTTACTGTTCATTCCTTAAGACACAGTTTTGCAACGCACCTTTTAGAAAGTGGAGTTGATTTGAGATATATACAAGAATTATTTGGACATAAAAGTAGCAAGACAACGGGGATTTATACCCATGTAAGCAAAGTAAACTTAAGCAAAATAAAGAATCCATTGGATCAGATCTTACAAGGAGGTGCAAATGTTTATGGAAAAGGATATAAAAATGACTGATAAAAAAATGAATAAACGGGACGAATCATGTTGCAATGTTCCAGCAAGTGGGGCTTCCATTTGCAAAGAGTGTGGCAACAATGGTAAATCTATCAAAGAGATAACTTTAAAAAGTATTCTCAAAGAATCAAAACTTGAAAATATCAAGAATTTTGAAGGATTCTATTTTTGTGAGACACAAACATGTAAAGTTGTTTACTTCAATAATGAACAAGAAGTCTACTTAGATAAGGGAGATGTTAAGGTTAGGGTTGGTATAAAGGAGACAGAAGACCCTATCCCAGTATGTTATTGCTTTGGATGGACACAAGAGAAGATATTCAATCAGATTAAACAATTAGGGCACAGCACCGCTGTTCAAGAAATTACCGCCAAAGTAAAAGCAGGAGAATGTGCCTGCGAGAGAAACAATCCTTCAGGAAGATGTTGTCTTGGTGAAGTGAATAAAGTGGTTAAAAGAGGTATGGAACTTTATGGTAAGAATAAAAGGGTAGAGCAAGATAGATTAAAAAACCTTCCCATTATTGGTGCAATAATTTCAGCAATTGTTGCTTCTATTTGTTGTATCGGTCCAGTTATCTTAGCTGTTCTAAGTGTGGGTGGTGCTGGATTATTCTCAAAGTTTGGAAGTTTCCGTCCATACTTTATTGGTATAACAATTTTTTTACTCGGTTGGGCTTTCTATCTGACTTATAGAAAAAGAGAAGTTATATGTGAAGATGGAACATGTAAAATCAAGGGTGCAAGCAAGTGGAATAAGATTGCTTTATGGGGTGCAACAATTTTGATCGCCTTGCTTTTAGCATTTCCCTACCTGAAGTTATCATCACAGGAGTGCGATATTGCCCTCAGTGCGGGTTTTCAGCTCGTCCTA
>CAZYPR010000008.1:0-59064 GCA_964649495.1 uncultured Clostridia bacterium
TTAAAATCCCCCTCTCTCCCAAACCCTCTCCAGAAGCCAACATCAACCCTGGCATGCTCTTTGATATAAGTTTTATATGAGAGAGATGAAGATGAGAAAGGAGGTGAAAGGAAAGAGTTGGCATAATTTTTTCCAAAGTATGGGCAAGTGGGCAAAGGGAATTTGACAGAAAGCCTCTTTAAGAGGCTGAAAGGAGGACATTAAAATGAAAAAACTAATTGAAAAGATTCTCTTTTCCGTTCTGTTAATTGCTCTCTTATGGGGTTTAATTTATTTCTTTCTCCCTCAGAGGGTAGAAGCTAAAACCAAATATGGATATCGTCATCCAGCTTGGCCTCTTGAAACATGCGATCCTAGTTATCCTTCTAATTGTGCTGTCGTGATTTATTAAAACTCATTAAAGGGCGGGAGGGTCTCGGGAAATATGATAAAATTAGAGTCTAAATGAAAAGGCAGAGGGATAAATGAGGAGAGTAATAATCATTTTTTTAATTTGTTCTTTTTTTGCATTTTCTCCCAATGATAAGATAAAGGTAGAACTTATTTCTCAGTTTTATTTAGATCAGAAAAAGGAGCCTGTTGCAAAAGCATGGGATATTGCAGTAGATGAGAAGGAAAATATTTATGTTGTTGATGGTGTTTCTTCTAATGTTAAGATCTATAGCAAAGATGGCAAGATAATAAAAATCTTTGGGGAAAAGGGAGGGGGTCCCGGAGAGTTTATGCACCCTTTCAGAATTGATATCGACAGTAAATGGATATGTGTGCAGGATGTTGGCGCATCAAAATATATGATATTTGACAGAGAATTTAAAGAAGTTGGTAGATTTTTTTATCTTCTAAGCCCGAATGATAGTTTTGTTATGAATGAAGAGAAGGTTATTACAAATGGTTATTTTGTAAATAGAAAAGGGAAAGAGTTTAGAGGGGTTATATTGGATTTTTCAGGGAAAGCTGTCAAAGTATTAATGCCTATCCCATACCCAAGAGATGACGGCTGGAACAGGATTACTGATGCCATGGCGTTTGTTGATGTCTCAAAAAATGGAGATATTTATTTTGTAAAGGAAAGGGAGGTTAAATTATTCAAATTCAGTAAATCTGGAGAGTTTGTCAAAAAATTTGGTAGAAATCCATCTTATTTTTTACAGTGCAAGAAGACAAAAGATTTTGACTTGATATACAGAGGAGGTAGCCAGTCTGAAATGATGGAGGCGGATGAAAGATGGCGTCGTTCTTTCAGTTGGGTTTCAGGGATCTTTGTCCTTAAAGATTTTTTAGGAATTTTAATTACAAAATACAATGGCAAACTCAATAAGTGGGAATATTTTCTTCAGTTTTATGATTTCAATGGAAACCTATTGGAGGATGGACAAAAACTTAAAGAGATTGGAACATCTGATTTCCAACACTTTTTTATGATGGATAGTAATCACAAGGATATGTTGTACATCTTAGAGCCTATTGAAGAAGAACCCAAATACAGGTTCACAAAATACAGGATTAGGAGAGTTTCAAATTGAGAAAGGGTTGGTGGATTGCTTTATCTGTGGTTCTTGCAGCAATCAACATTTCGTTAGTTTTAAAGATAAAGAATCCTATGAGGAATCCAATTATTGGAGATAGAACTATTTTAAGGTTAGATAAAGGAGTTCTTTTACCATCAAAAGAAAGTGTTCTCACTCTCATTGTTTACTTCTCCAGCAGTAGCTGTGGAACTTGCATGGAAGAATCCTACTATTGGAACAAACTTTTTAAAGACTTGGAGAGGGAGGAGTTATTTATTATAGGTTTTATTCCAGAAGGTGAAGATTTAAAGACTATAAAAAACAAAATATTTTTTCCAGTTGCAAAAGACAAGGGGAGAAAAATAGAAAAGAGATTCAACATAAAAATCATCCCTTATAAAATTGTGATGGATAGGCATGGAAACATTCTTTATATGTCACCAAGCTTTTCAGGCAAAGAATCCCAGGAAAGCTTCTATCTCGAGGTTCTTGAACTTCTGACAAAGCTTAGGATAAAAGAAAGCATGATCTCGAAAAATCAAATTCAAATTAATAATTGAATTGACTGAATTCGTTTCCTTGATAATTCCCTATTAAATTTCATAAAATTCATTTTAAGAGTTATGTTGAAGGATAGGTTCGGAAGAGGGATAAGTTATGTAAGGATTTCTGTTACACCACAATGTAATTTGAAATGTGTCTATTGCATATCAAAAAGCCCAAATTTTTTTCAGATAATAAGTTCAGTTTCCCATGGTTTTTGTGAAAATTGTAATCGATTGAGATTGACCTCAGATGGATTTATTAGAAGTTGTCTCACCCAGGATTTAGAAATTAATGTAAGGGAAGCTCTAAGAAATGGATCTGGAAATAATGAAATAGCAGAACTTTTCAAAAAAGCTGTCCTTTTAAAACCTGAAAGAGGAGATTTCCATGCAAATACAAAAAGGAGAATGTAGGAAATAGAAGGTTAAAAATCAATTGAAAAATATATAAAAATGAAAAGGGCAGTGGTTTACCCCTGCCCTAAATATTATCCTGAAATCTCAGAAGGAATATATGAATTTTACAAAACCAACATGGTACTTGAACCCTGGTTCGAGAGCACCAAGATACATTGCCATTCCTGTCAGAAGCATATCCACCTTTAAATCATTTCTTGTAATGTCCTCAAGATCATACTGCTCATACCAATAGCCTATTGCCATTGTCACTCGAGGTTGCAATTTCCAGAAAAGTTTTGCCCTTACACTCTGAAGGGTTGTAGCATCAATCTTCTTGGTAAAGTTGACAGCAAGATCTGGACCCGCTGACCTTCCTGGAGGTGAGTAAAGGAATGATGTTCCATCAGCCTTTGAGTAAATGTAAGATAGATCAAGGTTGAGTCTATCCTTTTTGACAACTGCATTTATTCCCGCACCGTAAGAATCTATTTTATCTTTAAGATCTGCAGACCAGTCATCCCTAATATCAGTGGAATATGTAGCGCCAGATTGTCTTGAGCGCTGAGAGCCTTTATAAACTTCGTTGGAATAGAAAGCATAAAAAGAGCTACCATTTTTAATTGTATAGGAGAGATCAAAGGAGTAATTAGTAAAATCTTGATTTTTTAATCCATAATCTGACTTTGTATAGTCATCTTTTCCCTGCATATACGAAGCAGAAATGTCGAGATTGGTCAATGGAGAAACTGAAACAAGAAGATTAAGACCCTGTCTATCCTTTGTAGCTTCATGGTATCTCTTGAAGTTAAAAGTAGGATAAATTTTCTTAATATCATCCAGAGACCACTCCCTTGAAGAATTCAAATATGAAACTCTAAGGAGTAACCAATCTGTAAGATTTGAGTCAATGGATGTATGGTAAAGGGTTTCTTCGCTCTTTCCTTCATCCTCATGTCCGAGCTTCCTTTCGATGCTTGACGATGCAAATCCGACCTTTAGGGAAGTGTTTTTCAGGAAATTGAAAGTAAAATCACCGTAAAACTTTGTCCTTTTGTAACTATAAGGCTCTACGGAAACTGCAGGTTCCCATGCCTGATCAAATCTTGTGTATCCAGGAAGATGGAGTTCCTCAGTTTTATTCTTGAAATCGTAGGAACTATAGCCTGTGCTGAAATAGAGATTCTTAATTACTTTTGTGTTCAGATTCAGGTCAATTGAAGTAATATCAGCTTCTGCTTTTGCAGTTTCCCTTGGAGGATTTAGAGCGCCAGAATAGTATGTTGTAAGAACTGGATTGATTGTGTAGGGAAGAAGTCTTTCATCTTGGGAAAATTTTCCAAAGGATACAGAGGCATTTATTCTCGTATTTTTTAATGGTTTTAAAGAACCTTTTAAATAAATATGATTTGCAGAATTGCTTGGAGGAAGAGCCAATCTTCCCAATGCGCTGGAGTCACCGTTAATATATGAGCCTGCGGGATTGTCAGTTAGTCTGAATGGATTGTCCCATACGAGGGTCTGTAGATTGTTTTCAAAATTGGAAAAAGCAAAACCCGCTAAAACTGTTCCCCACTTCTTTGAGTATTCTGCGTTCAGATCAATGTTTGTTGTTATGTAATCTATTGGTTCTGGAACCTCAACAACATGATTGAATCCAAAAGAAGCTCCAAAGGGTCTTGTTCCATTTCTTGTCTCTCTTTGAGCATTTACTCTTAATGTCAATGGAACTGAGGGAGTAAATTTTAGGTCAAGGACACCTTTATTCCTTATCAATTCAAGACCTGTTGGATAAGCTCCTGTCAAGAAACTGGAGATAATTTTTCTGGTCTCTGTAATGTTGGGGGCACTCTGAGCATCCTTCTGAATCTGATCTGATAGAGTGTAATAGTATACCCCGCCTTCCTCTCTTCCCACATAAAGAGTCTTTCCGTCGAAGCTGAATCTGTGAGGAGTTTTGTCCCATAGGAAATTTACATCTAACTTTCCATGCTCACCAAAATTGAGATTGTATCTTCCATCCTTCTGCCTCAAATTGGTGAAATTGAAGTTAAAATACCTGTTCCCTTTTTCAATATTGACATAAAAGATTCCAAATGTGAAACCTCTCGGAATATCTCTGTATTCAAAGAATTTCGAAGATTTTGAATCAACTTGAATATCCTGAGCTCCTGTAACAATTCTACCATTTACCTTTGTCTCTTCTTTCTCTTCAGCAAAAAGAGTTACAATGAAGAATCCAAAGAAAAATACAAATGTTAACAAAATTAAAAAAGATTTTTTCATTTTGGCACCTCCTTATCTCAAGAAAGTTTTACCTGATGGATGATTGGAACCATGAATTGTGGAGTGACAGTTGGTGCAAGATCTGTTGAAAAGCCTGTTGGAAACAATCTGAGTCTGGTCATAAAGGGTTCCGGGATGTCTCGTATCAGAATGGCATCTCTGGCAAAGAAAAGGCATTTTTGCATTGAGCATTTTTATGTGATTTGTTCCATGGGGATCATGACAGTTGGAACAATCTTCTCTTACAGGAACATGTTCCCAAAGGAATGGCCCTCTTTTTTCAGCATGGCACTGATAGCATTTCTCAGTAATTGAGTTGGCTGAAATTAATTTTTCCGTCTGAGTTCCATGGGGATTGTGGCAGTCTGAACAGTTCATTTTCCCCTCTCTAATTGGGTGATGGGATGCTCTTAAAAACTGTGCTCTGTTCTTCTTGTGGCAGTTGAAGCATAGATCATGCTCCTTTGTTATGAGCTGAGCCTTTTCAGCTTTTGAATGATGGATAGAATGACAGGTCAAACAGCTCAATCCCCTGGATTCATGAGTGCTTCCTTTCCAGAAAATCTGGGTTCCTCTCTCATGGCACTGGAGACACATGTCCGACCTTTCTTCAGAGGAAAGAGCTTTTATTGATTTTATCTTTGTCTTGTCACCACCAGCCTCAACATGAGCACTACCTGGACCATGACAGGTCTCACAAGCTTTGTCTGAGCGAAGTTCAAATCCTTTTTTACCATGGATTGAATCTTTAAAAGATTTTACAATATTCTCATGGCACATGGCACACTGTTCAATACCCGCATACTCTCCTTGAGCAGAAGCTCGAGTCGGCTTTAAACACAAGAGAATAGCAATAGCAGAAACTAAGACAATTAAATAAAGAAACTTTCTGTATATCATTTGTGACCTCCTTATTTAATTATTTTATATGTTTCAAAACTTAAAATCAAATAAGTTCTAAAAAAAGTTCTAAATTTCATAAAAAAAATATTCAAAAATCATGCCACAACAAAATCATTTATTTGTGAGGTTTTTTGCCTAACACTACTGTCATAATGGGTTATTTCGCTACTTTTTTGGGTTATTTAACCTTTTAGTCTGAACTTACTCATGTCAATTTTAAATTTTTTAATCTTGTATCTCAGGGCATCTCTTCCTATTCCGAGAAGATCCGCTGCTTTCCTTTGATTCCCTCCCGCTTTTCTTAACGCTTCCTCTACCATTCCTTTCTCTATGACTTCAAGTTTTAAACCCGCATCTAAAAGTTTTGATAATACTTCATAAATTGAAAAATAAGGCTTTGAGGAGGGTAAATAAAGATTAGCGGAGGTAATGACATCCGATGTCTCGAGAATCATGGCTCTCTCTATAACATTTCTCAGCTCTCTCACATTACCATACCAGTTGTAGCTTAAAAGAGTCTCCTCAGCCTCTTTAGAAATACCTTTTATATTTTTTCTGAACTTTAAGTTATAGACTTCAATAAAGTGTTTAGTTAAAGGAATTATATCTTCTTTCCTTTCCCTTAAAGGAGGGAGATAAATAGGGAAAACTGTCAGTCTATAGTAGAGATCTCTCCTGAATTTCCCTTCCTCACACGCCCTGCCAAGATCTTGATTAGAAGCGGATATTATACGAACATCAACTTTTATGTCGTGAATTCCGCCAATTCTTCTAAAGGAACTTTCCTCAAAAACTCTTAATATTTTGCTCTGGAGGGAGAGGGGCATCTCACCAATTTCATCAAGAAATATAGTCCCTCCATCTGCAATTTCAAAAAGCCCTTTTTTAAGTGACTTTGCATCGGTAAATGCACCCCTTTCATGTCCGAAAAGCTCACTCTCTAAAAGACTCTCAGGGATTGCAGCGCAATTTATTGCAACAAATGGTCCGTTAGCTCTGCTGGAATTGTAATGAATGAATTTCGCAAATAGTTCTTTCCCGGTGCCGCTCTCTCCAAGTAGTAATATTACAGAGATTTCACTCCTTGCCACTTTTAATGCCAGTGCCATCGCCTCCTTTAACGCATTTGATTCACCTACAATCTTTTCGTGTGCCAGCTCTTTTTTTTCCTTTTCTTTGTAAAATAACACTTCCTCTTTTAATGATTGTGTTTCAAGGGCATTTTTAATCGTATTTTGTAGATTTTCGTAATTTACAGGTTTGGTTATAAAATCATATGCTCCCTCTTTTATAGCCTGAACTGCTTGTTCTATTGTGCCATAAGCCGTTATGATAATTACAGGAATGGAAGGAAAGAGATTTTTTACTTCCTTCAGCAGTTGGATACCGTTTACATCAGGAAGATTAAGGTCAAGGAGGACAAGGTCTGGGTTGAAATTGTTAACAAGAGCAATAGCTTCTTTTCCGTTGGAAGCAGTTTCTGTTTGATATCCCCATGTTTCCAACTTTTTTGAAAAGGACCATCGAATGAGATGTTCGTCATCAACGATTAAAATTTTTTTCTTTTTCATTTTGCGATTTCCCCTTGTTCGTTAAGGATTGGGATGAATACCTTGACTATTGTTCCACTTCCTTCTTTACTTTCAATAATAATATTTCCCTTGTGATTTTCTATTAATCTTTTTGAAATGGAAAGACCGAGTCCACTTCCCTTCGGTTTTGTAGAAAAAAAGGGTTTAAAAACAAATGGGATTATCTCCTCTTTAATCCCCTTTCCATTATCTCTTACTCTTATCTCTACTCCATTTTCTCTTGGACATGCCCTTATTTCTATCTTCCCTCTATTTTCAATGGAATCTATTGAATTTATTAAAAGATTTATAAGGACTTCCTGAATCTGATCGGGATCAATGAAGATATTGGGAATGTTTGAAGGAGTTATGAATTCAATCTCAATATTTTTTCCAACAGCATAATAC
The DNA here is from genome assembly GCA_964649495.1 of uncultured Clostridia bacterium. Classification (GTDB taxonomy): domain Bacteria; phylum Acidobacteriota; class Aminicenantia; order JBFLYD01; family JBBIMS01; genus JBBIMS01. Next base: position 7,618 of record CAZYPR010000008.1, read on the forward strand.
TTTGAAATTCTTATGCTATCTTCGATAATTTTTTGAATACTGGTCATTGTAAAAATAGGTTCTTTTGGGCGAGCATAAGAAAGAAAATTCTGAATAACCTCACTAGTCCTATTTATCTGGTTAAGAACTTCTGATAAAATTTCTCTATTTTCTCCCTTCTCCTCTTCAAGTATTACTTCAATTGCACCTTTTATTCCAGTTAAGGGATTTTTAATTTCATGGGCTAACCCAGCTGCAAGTTCTCCAATCGTTGCAAGATGTTCTGCCTTTCTAAGATCTTCATTATGGGCTTTTTCTCTCTCTTTCAAGGATTGTTGTAGCTTTTCTACCATACCATTAAATCCTCTTCCTAAAATAGCAATCTCATCCTTTCCCTTAACATCAATTTTAATGTTAAGATTTCCCTTTTCCACTTCCTTCATCTTCTCAAGAATTGCCAGAACTGGCTTATTAACAAGTTTGTCAAGAACAATTGTGATGAGAATAATCAAAAATAGAAGGGAAAAGAGAAGAACAAAAATTGTCTTTTTTATGTTATTTTTTAAAAGAGTTTGAGCTTTTTTATAATCAACCTGAATTGCAAGGAACCCATTTACTTTATTGGATGGGGAGTGACAACCATAGCATCTCTGCTCATTTTTTATCGCTTTTATTTGAAAGAAAACAGGAACCTCCTGAAAAGAGAAAATAGGTATTCCTTTTTCCACGGTTTCTGCCATTCCCTCTTTCAATTCAATTCCTGCATCATGTCCAACTTCTTGAAGGGATGAAGAACTCAATATCTTTCCCTCATTGGAAATAATTTTAAAACTAATAATATCTGTATTATGAGGAATATTGGAAATTATCCTCTGAACCAACTCAACTTTACCTTCCATCATTGGCGATGTAAGCGCATTTTCAATTATTGAGGTGAGTAAGAAAACATTCTCCTTTAAAAGCGAACTGGAAACACTATCCAAAATACCAAGATTGAATATAGAAACAAAAACAAATAGAACTATAACTGTTCCACAAATTATCATTAAAACTTTTGTGCGCCAGCTCATCGGAATATTATAAAACATCCCACATTGATAAGCAATTTCTATGCCAGAATTTTGGAAATGCTTTTATAACATAAGGGAAAGAATTGGGTTATTAAAAAGTGGGTTATTTAGCTCCATTTGTAGTCAAATCGCCCTATTATGTCTATTCTTTTTCTATTTCCTCTTTTACTTCACTAAGTATTAAAAGTGCCTGAAGGGGGGTTATTTTATTTATGTCAATGGATGAGAGCTTCTCTCTTATCTTTTTAATTTTTTCCTCATGGCTAAGCTCTGGAAATAGAGGAATCTGATGGGGATCGATTTCCCTTCTGAATCTTGTAGATTTTCTTCTACTTATTTCTTCCCTTTCCTTTCTCTCGAGATCAAGGAGTATGTCTTTTGCTCGAAAAATTACTTCCTTTGGGATTCCCGCAAGTTTAGCAACTTGAATCCCGAAACTTCTGTCCGATGGCCCCTCCTTTATTTTCCTCAAAAATATAACTTCATCCTTTGCTTCTTTAACTGTCACATGGAGATTCTTTGCTCTCTTTAATGTTTGTGTTAACTCTGTAAGCTCATGGTAATGGGTTGCAAAAAGAGTTCTGCACAGGATCTTTTCATGAATAAACTCAATAACTGCCCATGCAATTGAAATGCCATCAAAGGTGGATGTCCCTCTTCCTACTTCATCAAGCAAAACAAGACTTTTATTTGTTGCGCTGTGGAGTATGGATGCTGTTTCGTGCATTTCCACAAGGAATGTTGACTGACCTGCAACAAGATAATCTGTAGCTCCAATTCTTGTAAATATTCTATCGACTATGCCGATCTTAGCAGATTTTGCAGGAATAAATGAGCCCATCTGAGCCATTATTACAATAAGAGCAATCTGCCTGAGATATGTTGATTTTCCGCCCATATTGGGTCCTGTGATAATCAATATTTGGTTCTCTACACAATCCAATTCAGCATCATTGGGAATAAAGGGCTCCTCAGGTCTTAAGGCTTCTATAACTGGATGACGCCCCTCAATTATTGAAATTTTATCACCTTGGTAGACTTCAGGTCTTGAATACTTCCTTAAAAAAGCAACTTCCGCAAGGGTCGAAAGACAATCCAATTCAGCAATTATCTTCGCCATCCTCTGTATTCTTTCCCTTTCCTTTGCAATTTCTTCTCTTATTTTCAAGAAAATCTCGTATTCAAGCTCCTTAACCCTTTCCTCTGCAGTAAGTATTCTTTCCTCCCATTCTTTCAGCTCCGATGTTATAAACCTTTCAGCATTGACAAGGGTCTGTTTCCTTATATAATCTTGAGGGACAAGATGAAGATTTGGTTTTGTTACCTCTATAGAATAACCAAAAACCTTGTTGTATCTAATTTTAAGGGAATTAATTCCTGTCCTCTCCCTCTCCTTTTTTTCAAGTTTTGCTATAAATTCTTTTCCTTCTCTTGATAGTTTTCTTAGTCCATCTAAGAAGGGCTCATATCCGTCCTTTATAATCCCTCCCTCTGTAATAACAGCTGGTGGCTCATCCACAATAGACCTTTCAATCTTCTCCCTTACATCATCAAGGGAATCCCAGCTAATAAACTTTTCCTTTATAAGTTGAGAATTAAAATCAGATATTAAATTCTTTATCTTTGGGAGAGGTGATATAGAATTTTTCAATGCAGATAGATCCCTTGGATTTGCAACATTCAAAACAAGCTTTGAAAGAAGTCTTTCAAGATCCTGAATACCGTCGAGAATCTTCCTAATTTCCCTCCTCTTGAAATGGTTGGATAGAAACTCCTCCACTGCATCCAGTCTCTTTTCAATCTCCTCTTTTGATAGAAGAGGGTGAATAATCCATTCCTTCAACATCCTGCTACCTATGGCAGTTCTCGTAAGATCGAGTACTCCGTAAAGGGACCCCTCTTTTCCTCCATCCCTTATATTTTTTATTAACTCGAGATTTCTTATGCAGACAGAGTCAAGGATCATATAGTCAGTGTAAGAATGGATGGAAATTCTCCTCAGAAAACTGAGTTCATCCTTTCTAAGCTCCTTTAAATATTGCAGAAGAGCGGAAAGGGTTGAAATTAAAAGTGTTCTTCCTGTTAAACCAATTCCGTCAAGACTTGAAACACCAAGATGATTTTTTAAAATTATTTCTCCTTTGAAAGGATCAAAATAAGAATCTTCAAGCTCAGTGATTGAGAATTCATTCTCAAAAAATAGAACTTTGGAGATCTCTTCAGATTGGGATTTTGGCACTATTATTTCCTTTGGATTTATCTGGAAAATGAGGTCTTCCAATTTTATCTTGCTTTCAAGATCCAGTTCAGAACTTTTTGCCTCCCAGCTTTGAAGGTCAACATATGAAATCGCAATTTTATCTTTCCCCTTCATTACAGAAGATATTCTCAAGAACTCCGATGGAACATCTTCTATTTCAACAGCTGTTCCAGGAGTAAGGATTTTTGTGACTTCCCTTCTAACAGGTCCCTTCGAAAGCCCTGGTTCTTCCATTTGCTCACAAACAGCAACTTTGAAACCAGCTTTTAAAAGTCTTGAAATATAAATGTTTACTGAATGGTATGGAACACCGCACATGGGGATTGGATTATCCTTACCCCTTTCTCTTGTGGTAAGAGCAATGTTTAGAACTTTTGAACCCTTTATAGCATCTTCACCGAACATTTCATAGAAATCGCCCAACCGGAATAAGAGTAAAGCATCGGGAAATTCTTTTTTTATATCATTATACTGTTTCATTAAAGGAGTTAATTCTTCCATCAATGGAATTTATAAATTTATTATTCGTTGGAGTCAAGTTTTGGAATTCCCTAAAAATACTGTAAAATTTTTAATATGGGTAAATATGAAATGAAAACAAGGGTATCTGAGCTTTTTTCAATTCGCTATCCAATTATTCAGGGTGGGATGATATGGGTCGCATGTTCCGCTCTTGCCTCTGCTGTATCCAATGCAGGTGGACTCGGACTTCTTGCCTCTGGCTCCATGAGGCCCGATGAGCTTGAAAGGGGAATAGATGAGATGAATTCCTTAACTGATAAGCCCTGGGGAGTTAATATTCCCCTTTCCTTTAAGTATTCAAAGGAACACATTGAAACAGTTATAAGAAAAGGGGTTAAGATTGTCTTCACATCTGCGGGTGATCCGACTTTATCTACTGAAAAACTTAAAAGAGAAGGGATAAAGGTTGCCCATGTTGTCTCTAATGTGAGACAGGCTAAAAAAGCGGAGTCAGCGGGGGTTGATTGTGTTGTGGCAGAAGGTTATGAAGCGGGTGGGCATAATGGAAAAGATGAACTCACCACAATGGTCCTTGTTCCTCAGGTTGTCGATTCCGTAAAAATTCCAGTTATTGCAGCAGGTGGAATTGCTGACAGCAGAGGGATTCTTGCTGCATTCTCCCTTGGAGCTGAGGGTGTTCAGATAGGGACAAGGTTTGCCATCTCAAAAGAGAGTTGCGCTCATGAAAATTATAAAAGGAAAGTTATTGAATCAATGGATACAGACACTATAATTATAATGCGTAGAATCCTTCCCACAAGAGCTCTGAAAAATGCTTTTTCATTAAGGATAAAAAAAGCTGAGGAAGAGGGGCTAAGGGATGAGGAACTCCTCTCTCTCCATGGAGAAATGAGAGCTATGAAAGGAATTAAGGAAGGAGATCTGGAAGAGGGAGAGCTTGAGGTTGGGCAGATAGCGGGTATGATTAAAGATATTCCATCTGTTGAAGAAATAATGAGAAAACTTATTGATGATTATTTTAAAAATAAGGAAAAACTTCCTTAAAGTATTTGATTCTTTTCCATAAATTTTTTTACTCTTTAAAACTGAAAACACTCATTTATCAAAATTTCCTTTTTCAAGATTTTGAAGAGTATAATTCTTTGATATAATAAAAAAGATGAAAGATTTTCTTTTTTTGAAAAGATTGGAGGTAAAAAATGTTCAGAACCTTAGGTCTTCCTGAAATCCTTATTATCCTTCTTATAGTCCTTCTCCTCTTTGGAGCCAAAAGGCTTCCTGAAATTGGAAGAGGTCTTGGAGAGGGTATAAAAAGTTTTAAAAAAGCCCTTTCCGGTAAAGAAGAGAAAGAGGAAAAATCTGATCAGATATTGAAGAATTAATGGATCCTTTAATTTTAAAAAAACTGGCAGAAGAGAGGGAACACGAAGAAAGTAAATTTAAATCTCTCCTTGAGAAAATAGATAAATTCCTGTATACTTTTAAAATTGACTCAGAAAATACTTTAAATTCATTGAAAAGATTAAAGGAGGGGATTGAAGCAAATAAAAAAAGCGAGTCTCAGTTTTTTCTCTCTCTTATCAATGTAATTGAAAAAATCTATGAAAATCAGAATATTTTTTTTAATCTTGTCCAGGAAACACTAAAATCCATCCTTCCAATGGTTGATGCAAAGGAGAAAGAATGGGATGCCCTCGGCTCAAATCATGTTGGTATTCTTTTTGATTCTCTAAACTGGAAAATAGAAAATCTTAAGATTCAAAATGAAAAAATTGAAGGGATACTCCAGACATTTTTAAGCATAAAGAAAGAAATAGAGGAGTTCTCCACTCTTCTTAAATCAAAGGAGAAGCCATCCCTTGAAGAGATAGAAAAATTTGAAAAAAGATTAGAAGATCTTGGATATAGATTTTTCGAGTCGGAATTTAGAGGGTGGGAGGAGGATATAAAGGAGAGACAGAAAATTTATATTGAATATTTCAAAGGAATGGATAATGTTCTTGATTTCGGTTGTGGAAGAGGGGAATTCTTAGAACTATTAAGGGAGAATAAAATTGATGGGTACGGAATAGAAATAAATGATGAAATGGTTAGAATTTGTAGGGAGAAGGGTCTTAAATGCATAAATGAGGACATACTTCTCCATCTCTCCTCTCTGAACAATGAGTCCCTTGGAGGTTTTTTCTCTTCACAGGTTGTTGAACATATTGATCCAGTTCTTTTAAGAAAAATTTTTGATGTTCTTTATTTCAAGCTTAAAAAAGGTGCCTTCGCCATCTTGGAAACAGTTAACCCAACTTCTCTTTACACTCTCTCAGATGTTTTCTGGAGGGATCCAACCCATAAGAATCCTGTTCACCCTGAAACCTTGAGATTTCTCATGGAAACATCTGGCTTTAGAGTTGATGAAATAAAGTATCTTTCCCCAACAAAAGAAAATTTGAAAGATATCCCTGAAGAAAACGATGTTATGAGAAGAATCTCTTTCAATTTTAAACTTCTTGGAAAAATTATATTTGGATTTCATGATTACGCAATCATTGCAAGAAGACCATGAGCTGGATTGGATTTGATATTGGTGGGACAGCCATAAAATCTTGTATTATTGACGAAAATGGGAATATTAAAAAAGAGTTAAGTGAAAAAAGTCCAAAGGATTTAAATTTCCTTCAAAAAAAGATCTCAGAAATTTTCAGTAAATTTTCTTCCATTGAAAAAATATATGGTGCAGGAATAGGAATAGCAGGTTTCATAGATATGAAAGAATGGATATTGAGAAGATCACCAAACATGAGATTTCTTGACGGTGTAAATATTATTGATTTTTTTAAAGTAGCAATTGATGTTCCATTCACTGTAGATAATGATGCCAATATGGCTGCATGGGGTGAATTCAAAAGAGGAGCGGGAGTAGGAGTGAAAAATATGATTCACATTACCATCGGCACAGGAATCGGCTCAGGTATAATTATAGATGGTAATTTATTCCATGGCTCATCGGGATTTGGAGCTGAGTTCGGTCATACTATTGTTAATCCCGATGGTCTTCCATGTAATTGTGGAGGGAAGGGGTGTGTTGAAACAGAGGCTTCCTCCTCAAAAATAGTAAAAAATTATCTTGAACTTTCTGGTAAAGAAGATGAATTAACCTCTGAGGATGTCTATTATCTTGCAAAGAATGGTGACTTATTTGCTATAGAGGCTTTCAGGCTTGCGGGATACTATCTTGGAATAGGGCTTTCAAATATAATAAATCTACTAAATCCTGAACTTATAGTAATTGGGGGTGGAGTGTCAGAAGCGGGAGAATTTATTATGAAACCCATTATGGAAGAAATTAAAAGGAGAGCAATAAAATTCTCCCTGGATAAAGTGAAGGTTGTTCATGCTCGATTAGGGAATAAAGCGGGAATGGTAGGAGCGGGACTCTGGGCAATGGAGAATACAGAATTAAAAAAATAAGGGAGAGCTCAAAAACCCAATTTTGGAAAAAGAAAACAGTTCATTTATTTTGACTTTTTACTCTTCATTTTGTAATCTTTTCTACTATGACAGAAATGGATAGAGGTAAAATTGAAAAGAATGCAGTTTTAATAGTTGCAACCCTTTCATCCTTTTTAACCCCTTTCATGGGTTCATCCATTAATATTGCTCTTCCAACCATTGGGAGTGAATTCAGAATGAATGCAATACTCCTTGCTTGGGTTGCCACCGCCTATCTCCTTTCCGCATCGGTCTTCCTTGTTCCTATGGGAAGGATAGCAGATATTTACGGAAGGAAAAAAATATTTCTGATTGGAATCACTATCTTTACTTTATCCTCTTTCCTTTCTGGCATTTCAAGTTCCTCATCCCAGATTGTCATTTTTAGAATAATTCAGGGAATAGGTGGCTCAATGATTTTAGGAACAGGAGTTGCCCTATTAACATCAACATTCCCCCCAGGAGAAAAGGGTAGAGCCCTTGGAATCAATTCTGCATCAGTGTATTTAGGACTTTCTCTCGGTCCTTTTATTGGAGGAATTCTTACCCAACATTTTGGATGGAGGAGTGTCTTTCTTGTCAATATTCCTCTCGGAATCTTTATAATCTTCTTTGTTATAAAAAAATTAAAAGGGGAATGGGCGGGTGCAATGGGTGAGAAATTTGACATAAAAGGTTCAATGATTTATGGTTTATCAATAATTTCTTTGATGTATGGTTTTCCACGCCTTCCCTCAAGAACAGGCTTCTTATTAATTTTTGCAGGATTTGCAGGAATTATAATTTTTATAATTATAGAGTCTTCTTTGATCCATCCTGTTATGAACATAAAGCTCTTCACAAACAGTAGAACCGTTGCCTTCTCAAATTTAGCTGCGTTAATAAATTATTGTGCCACATCAGCAGTTGGCTTTCTTCTAAGTTTATACCTCCAGTATATTAAGGGGTTAACCCCAAGATTTGCGGGTTCTCTTCTTGTAGCTCAGCCTGTTGTAATGGCTCTATTCTCACCCTTTGCAGGAAGATTGTCAGATAAAATTGAACCAAGGATTGTTGCATCTTTGGGAATGGGAATATCTGCTCTTGGTTTATCACTACTCATTCCTCTGAATTTAACCTCACAAATCTCCTACATTGTTCTTGTCCTTTTTATTCTGGGCTTCGGTTTTGCTCTCTTTTCATCCCCCAATACAAATGCTGTTATGAGTTCAGTTGAAAAAAAGTATTACGGGACATCAGCAGGAATTCTTGCTACGATGAGGCTTTTAGGGCAGATGCTGAGTATGGGGATTGTAACTCTGATTTTTTCAACATACAATCTGAGGGTTCAGATAGATCCTAATTATTATCCCACATTTATCCAAACCTCCAAGATCTCTTTCTTAATTTTTTCTGGACTTTGCTTTCTTGGAATTTTCGCATCCCTTGCAAGGGGAGGAATCCACAATAACAAATCCTGATATCCAATTAACTCACTTGACAAAATTATCTGTTGATAAGATATTAATCTTTGATGGTGGATTTGGATTTTAAAATAATTGATAAAAAATCTTTTAACTCCTATGTAATTCTTTCCTTTGAATCAGAAGAAAGATTTCCTGACCCGGAACCAGGGCAATTCATAATGGTTAAAATCCCTTCTTCAGAACTTATTCTCAGAAGACCATTTTCAATCTTTAATTTTGACGGAAAGAAATTAGAAATCCTTTTTCAGGTATGCGGTAAGGGGACATTGACTCTGTCCCAGCTGAAAGAAGGAGAAATTTTGAAAATTCTTGGACCTCTTGGAAATGGATACAAATTTGAAAAATCAGGTGTTCATCTTCTCGTTGGAGGTGGAAGAGGAATAGCTCCTCTTTTCTTTCTTTCAAAAGTCCTTTTAAAAGAAAAAATAAAATTTAAAATTCTTTATGGTGGGAGAAGCGCTTCAGACTTAGTAGCATTAAATTATTTCAAAAATGAAGGGATAGAGCCGATTCTTACAACAGAGGATGGCTCAAAAGGAAAAAAAGGATTGGTTACAGAACTCTTTGAAAAACTCCTTACTTCAGAAAAAATTTCCTGTATATACTCCTGTGGACCGATGGAAATGATGAGGAAAGTTTTCAATATAGCTAAAGAATTTTCTATTTCATCTCAATTTTCCCTTGAAGAGAGAATGGGTTGCGGATTTGGAGCTTGCTGGGGGTGCGTCGCAAGGATAAAAAGGAATGGAAAGGAAGAGTGGGTTAAAATATGTCAGGAGGGTCCGGTTTTCAAAGGTGAGGAGATAGTATGGTAGATTTATCTGTTGATCTTGGATTTATAAAATTAAAAAACCCTATTCTTACAGCAAGCGGGACATTTGGATACGGCATAGAATTCAGCTCCTTTTTCGACCTTTCAATCTTGGGAGGAATAATAACAAAGGGTATCTTTATGAATCCAAAAGAGGGGAATCCTCCTCCGAGAATATGGGAAACATCCTCTGGAATGCTCAATTCAATTGGGCTTCAGGGAATAGGAGTTGAAAGATTTGCAAGGGAAATTCTTCCTGAGCTAAGAAAATTTAATACCCACATAATTGTGAATGTATGTGGACACACTGATGAAGAGTATGCGGAGGTCTCCTCCTATTTAAGTAAAGAAAAGGGAATCTCAGCTTTTGAGCTTAATATATCATGTCCAAATATTCATAGAAATGGGTTATGCCCCGCTATGGAGCCAGAATGGACATACAGAATTGTTAAAATGGTAAAGGATGTTACATCTATCCCTCTAATTGTAAAACTTTCTCCCAATGTATCAGATATCAGCTCAATTGCAATCTCAGCTCAGGAGGGTGGAGCGGACGCAATATCTTTGATAAATACACTCCTTGCTATGGGTGTTGATTGGAGAGCAAGAAAGCCAAGACTGGGGAATGTAATGGGTGGACTTTCTGGTCCTGCAATAAAGCCCATTGCCCTGAGAATGGTTTTTCAGGTAGTTAGAAGTGTAAAAATACCAGTTATTGGTATCGGGGGAATAATGACAGGAGAGGATGTTATGGAATTTCTTGTAGTAGGAGCAAAAGGAGTGGAAGTTGGCACTGCAAACTTTTCAGATCCTAATGCCTGTCCGAGAATAATAAAAGAAATAGAGGAAATATGTGAAAGGGAGGGGATAGAAAGAATAGAGGAAGTAATTGGAACTCTTGAAACATAGAGGTGATCATGGAAATTTTTAAAAAAATTATAGTAGCCCTTGATGTAGATGGAATGGAAGAAGTTAAAAAATTTGTTGATTTACTATCCGTAATAGAGATATTCAAAATTGGTCCCCGATTATTTTTAAAATATGGAGCTGAAATCGTCAATTTTCTTCAAAATAAGGGGAAGAAAGTCTTTCTTGACTTAAAATTTCACGATATTCCCAACACTGTCTACCATTCTGTGAAGGAGGCAACTAAATTGGGAGTCTCAATGATGACAATTCACACAATCGGTGGGAAGGAAATGATTAAAAGTGCTGTGAAGGGAGCAGAGGAGGAGAGCATGAATTCAGGAATTGAAAAGCCGAAAATAATGGGTGTAACAATTCTTACAAGTCTGGATGAAGAAAGTTGTAAGGAGATAGGATTTAACTATGGGATTGAAGATATGGTAAAAAGACTTGCTATCCTTGCTTTTGAAAATGGAACTGATGGGGTAATTGCCTCTCCAAAAGAAATAAAAATCATAAGAGAATCAGTAGGAGGAAACTTTTTAATTGCAACTCCTGGAATTAGATTTGAAGAAGGGAAGGATGACCAGAAAAGAACCCTTCCCCCTTCAGAAGCTTTTAGCCTTGGTGCAAATTATATAATAATTGGAAGACCTATTTTAAATAACCCTCAGAAGGTTATTGAGGAGCTTTCAAAAATAAAAATTCAGTAAGTTATTCCCACTCTTCCCACAGCGAAAATTGCACTTACAATTGCACCAACAACAAAGAAAACGATTATATTAACAATGATCACAACAATAACATAACCTACAGCTTTATCCTTTGGAGTGTCCATAAGTTCAGGAAGACCTATAAATAGAAGGTATAGACTGTAAAGGCCTGCAAGAAGGACAAGGACTCCAAGAGGAGGGAAAATATAAAGAATTCCAGCAACCCACACTGGAGTCATTGAGTAGGCAATCGCTTTAAATGCATTCAAAAAATTCTTTTGTGAACCAAAAGATGGTGCAAGGGCATCTGCAATAAAGGCTGTGAGGAGAAGACTCGCAAGAAAAAGAACATAATGGAATATTGCATAGCCTAAAGCTCTTCCTATTGACCATCTAAAGTGAATACCAAGAGCAGAAGTTCCAACCAGGGCATATCCAATGAACTGGGCAATAGCGGGAATTGCAGCAAGAATTACCGCATAAGAAAGATAAATGTCCTGAACAGTTGTCTGCTCAGCTTTAATCTCAGCCCATGCATCCTTTGGACTTAAAATAATCTTCTTAACCCTTTCAACAATATTCATAACTCTTCTCTCCTTTCTATCATCAATCTCCTTTAGTGTAAACCAGACAATTCAGTATGTCAAATAAATTTCTCTTTCGGGTTTAGTGCCTTTATTTTTTCCTTTTAACAATCTAAATATTTCTGATATAATTTTTTACTGGTTTCAAAACCAATGGATGAAAGGGATTATATTAGAAAAATTAGAAATTTTTCAATAATTGCCCACATTGACCACGGAAAGTCCACCCTTGCAGACAGACTCCTTGAGAGAACAGATGCTATTCCACCCAGAGAGATGGAAGAACAGGTTCTGGACTCTATGGAACTTGAGAGGGAGAGGGGGATAACCATAAAGGCACATTTTGTGAGGCTAAAATATTCTTATGATGGAGAGGATTATGTTTTCAATCTGATTGATACTCCTGGTCATGTGGATTTCACATATGAGGTCTCGAGGAGTCTATCTGCTTGCGAAGGAGCTTTACTTGTAATTGACGCAACTCAGGGGGTTGAAGCTCAGACCCTTGCCAATACATATCTTGCTCTGGAAAACAATCTTACAATTGTTCCAGTTATTAATAAGATTGATTTGAAGAATGCTGACATTGATAGAACCATTGAACAGATGGAGCATGCTCTTGCAATTCCAGGGGAGGATGCAATTCTAATCTCTGCAAAGGAAGGGATCGGAATTGATGAGGTTTTAGAAGCTATAGTAAAAAGAATCCCTCCTCCTAAGGGTTCGCCAGATGCTCCTCTCAAAGCTTTACTTTTTGATTCCTGGTTTGACTCTTACAGAGGTGTTGTTGTTCTTGTAAGAGTTGTGGATGGAGTCCTTTATTTAGGGCAGAAAATAAGATTGATGTCATCAGGTGCAATATATGAGGTGGAGGAATTGGGTGTTCTTACACCAAAGCCATTGAAAATGGAGATATTAAGGGCGGGAGAGGTTGGTTATCTTATAGCAGGAATTAGAAGGATTTCAGATGTTAGGGTTGGAGATACAATAACTGATGATAAAAGACCTGCAGACTCCCCTCTTCCAGGCTTTAAAGAATTTAAACCAATGGTTTTTGCGGGAATTTTTCCAACGGATGAGACAACTTATGAACAACTAAGAACCGCTCTTGAAAAATTGAGACTCAATGATTCCTCTTTTGTTTATGAGCCTGAAAATTCCCCTGCTCTTGGATTTGGTTTCAGATGCGGATTTTTAGGTCTTCTCCATCAGGAAATAGTAAGGGAGAGGCTTGAGAGAGAGTTCGATTTAACTCTTGTAACCACAACACCAACAGTTCGCTACAGAGTTATAACCAGGAAAAACGAAATTCTGGAAATTGACAATCCATCAAAGCTTCCTCCGCCAAATGAAATTCTTTCCATTGAAGAGCCAATTTTTGAGGTTATAATACTTACACCCGACACTTACATTGGCTCGATAATGAAACTTCTTGAGGCAAGAAGGGGTAAACAGAAGAGCCTTGAATACATTTCCTCCAACAGAGTTATGCTGGTTTATGAAGTTCCTTTAAATGAGCTAATTCTTGATTTCTATAATAAATTAAAATCCCTCTCTCAAGGTTACGCATCAATGGATTATAGTTTTAAAGAGTTCAGAGCATCCGACCTTGTCAAACTTGACATATTAATTAATGGAGAGCCGGTTGACGCTCTTTCTTTAATAGTCCCAAGAGAAAAGGCTTATGAAAGGGGGAGGGCTCTCGTATCAAAGATGAGGGAGGTCATACCTCGCCAGCTTTTTGAAGTTGTCATTCAAGCTTCTATTGGTGGAAGAGTAATTGCAAAGGAGTCAGTAAAACCATTGATGAAAAATGTTCTCGCTAAATGCTATGGAGGAGATTATACAAGAAAGAGGAAACTTCTTGAAAAACAGAGGGAGGGTAAAAGAAGGCTAAAAAAGGTTGGTAGAGTCGAACTTCCCCAGGAGGCATTTCTCGCTCTAATGAAGATTGAGCAATAGGAGCTTAGAGCTAAAAGCATAAAACGCACAATCCCTAAATCTTAAACTTCTAATTCGTTGTCTTGTATTTTCTCGATTATTTATTTATAATAATTTGTTTTAAACAATGCAAGAAAATATTTTGCAGATGATTCATCAACTCTCAAAGGAGAGGGGGGTTCACCCTTCTTTCATTGTTAATGCAATAAAGGAGGCTGTAAAGGAAGCTGCTAAGAAATACTATAAGGCAAAGGATATTGTTTCCCTTGATTTTAACGAGAGGACTGGGGAGGTTTCGGTTTTTGTCAAAAAAAAAGTTGTTCAGAAGGTTTCCAATCCTGAAAAAGAAATATCGTGGGAACAGGCAAGGAAGATAAATCCCAATGTGAAGATAGGAAATGTAATTGCAGTTAACGCATCTGCAGAAATTCTTGGCAGGATATCAGCTCAGACTGCAAAACAGATAATATTTCAGAAGGTTTCAGAAGCTGAAAGACTTTATATTTATAATGAATTCTATCCAAAGATAGGAATGCTTGTAAATGGAGTTGTAAGAAGATTTGACAATGATAGCGTAATTATTGATCTTGAGAAGGCAGAGGGGATCCTTACAAGAAAAGAGAGACCATCCAATGAAAATTATAATAGAGGCGAAAGAATAAAAGCAGTTATTATAGATGTTCTCAAGGAATCAAAGGGTCCACAGGTGATTCTTTCCCGTTCTGACAATCTTTTTTTGAAAAGGCTTATGGAGCTTGAAATTCCAGAGATAGCTGACGGAACGATTGAGATAAAAGGTATAGCAAGATTGCCAGGGGAAAGGTCAAAGGTTGCGGTATATTCAAAACATAAAGATGTAGACCCTGTCGGTTCTTGCATAGGGGTTAAGGGTGGAAGGATAAATGCCATTCTTAAAGAGTTAAAGGGAGAAAAAATCGATATAGTGCAATGGTCTCCTTCCCTTGAAGAGTTTGTGAAGAACACTCTTAGCCCTGCAAAGATTATAAGTGTTAGAAAAATCAATGACAAAGATAAAACCTTGGAAGTGGTTGTCCCAGGCTCACAGCTATCGGTCGCTATTGGGAAAAAGGGACAGAATGTTAGATTGGCTTCAAAGCTTATTGGCTGGCAATTGGAAATAAAAACAAATGAAGAAAAAATAAAAGAAATTGGAGAGAGACTTTCTTCCAATTCAGAGAGGGGTTCAAATGGAGAAGATTAGAGTTTATGAGGCAGCGAAAAAATTAGGTAAAAGTGTAAATGAAGTAAAGGAAGCCCTCTCTTCCCTTGGCATAACTGTAAAAAGTAATCTTCAATTGCTGGATTTAGATGTTTATTCAAAATTAGAAGAAAAATTTGGATATAAAAAGCCAGAAACACCAATGGAGGAGAAAATAGAATGGATACCCGAAGAGGAAGGAATTCCTAAAGTAGAGAAGAAGGTAAAAGAAGAGGTAATCCCTAAGAAGGAAGTGCCTCCAAAGGTAGTTAAGAAATTCGAAAAGCCTCTTCCTGAGAAGAAAGTTATAAATGTGAGGGAAGGGATCACATTGAAAGAGTTGTCTGAAAAAAGTGAAATTAAGGCAAAGGATATCATTCAGAGACTCATGGTGAAAGGGTTTATGGTTACAGTCAATCAAGCTCTTGACAAGAATCTTCTTGATATTATAGGAAAAGAATTCAATATTGAATTTGTTCCGATAAGTTTTGAAGAAGAGCTTGCCCTTGAAGAGATGGGTGAGGATGAAAAACTTGTTCCAAGACCTCCTGTGGTTACAATTATGGGGCATGTGGATCATGGAAAGACAACACTTCTTGACTATATAAGAAAGACAAAAGTTGCAGAGAGTGAGGCGGGAGGGATAACACAGCATATAGGTGCTTACAGAGTAAAGGTGAAGGATAGATACATTACTTTTCTCGACACACCAGGTCATGAAGCTTTTACAAGAATGAGGGCAAGGGGAGCAAAGGTTACTGATATAGTTGTTCTTGTTGTTGCAGCGGATGATGGCGTGATGCCTCAGACCCTTGAGGCTATTGATCATGCAAAGGCGGGAAATGTTCCTATCCTCGTAGCTATAAATAAAATAGACAAACCAACAGCAAATCCTGAGAGAGTTAAACAACAACTTTCCCAGCATGGTATTGTTGTTGAGGATTGGGGTGGAGATGTTGTTTCTGTGGAGCTCTCTGCAAAGACAGGACAGGGTATTGACGAACTTCTTGAGATGATTCTTTTAGTGAGTGATCTTCTTGAATTAAAGGCAAACCCTGATAAGCCAGCAAAGGGAGTTATCCTTGAAAGTAAGCTGGATCCAAAAAAAGGACCTCTTGCAACAGTTCTTATACAGAGTGGAACCTTAAAGGAAGGTGATTTCTTCCTTTGTGGAACAGAGGTTGGAAAGGTTAGGGCACTTTTTAATGAGTTTGGGCAAAGAATGAATTCTGCAGGTCTCTCAATGCCAGTTGTTGTAATGGGATTCGAAAGGGTTCCTTCAGTGGGAGAAACATTCGTGGTCGTGAAAGATGTTGAAAAAGCTCGACAGATTGCGCAGTTCAGACTTGAAAAATCTAAGGTGGTCACCACCCCTCCGAGAAAAGTTTCCCTTGAAGATTTATTCAAAAAACCTGAGGAAATAAAGGAGTTCAATGTTATTGTTAAAGGGGATGTCCAGGGAACTGTTGAGGTTGTGGAGGAGTTACTCAGAAGACTTGAGAGTGAGAAAATTAAAGTAAACATTATCCATAAGGCAGAAGGTCCACCATCAGAATCAGATGTTTTGCTTGCATCCGCTTCCAATTCCATTATAGTTGCAATGAATGTTCGCCCTCCAAGAAAGGTTGTTGAACTTGCTGAAAGTGAAAATGTAGATCTTCGAATATATAACATAATTTACGAATTGAATGAGGATATAAAAAGAATTGTGGAAGGGCTTTTAGAACCAGAGAAAAAAGAGAGCTACCTTGGAACTGCGGAAGTTATGAAGACTTTCAAAATTGCTAAGGTTGGAACAGTGGCGGGATGTTTCGTAAAAGACGGTAAGGTCACTTCTGATTCAAGGGTAAGAATTATAAGGGACGGAAAAGTAATTTATGAGGGTAGAATAAATAGTTTGAAGAGATTTAAGGAGGATGTTAGTGAGGTAAAGAGTGGGCTCGAGTGTGGGATTTCCATTGAGCAGTTTAACGATATTAAAGTTGGAGATATTATTGAATGTTATGTAATTGAAAAAGGTAAACCGAAATGAAAATTGGACTTTGTATAATAGAGTTATACTTTCCTTACTCGCATTCTCTAAAGGAAAAAAGAGCGAGGGTTAATAAAATAAAAGAAAAATTAAAAGCTAAATTTAATGTTGCAATAGCTGAGATAGGTCATCAGGATTTATGGCAGAGAACTAAGATTGGACTTGTAACAATTGCAAATGGAAAGGATATTGTGGAGAAAACATTCCAGTCAATATCAAAATTTATTGAGATCGAGCTTGGCGAAAATTTAATAAATATGGAAATAGAGGTTATGTAAAATGAAGGTTTCCTACAGGCCTGAAAGGGTTGCTCGACTCATTAAGGAAGAAATTGCTAAAGCAATCCAGATGGAGCTTAGAGACCCTTCAATAGGTTTTACTACAGTTACAGATGTTTTAATGAGCCCGGACTTAAGTCATGCAGATGTTTATGTAACAATTTTTGGAGAAGAAGAGATTAAAAAGAAGAGTCTCGATGCCCTTAACAAAGCTCAGGGATTCTTTAGAAAAATTGTTGCAAAGGAGCTAAATTTAAAAACAAACCCCACATTTTCGTTTCATCTCGATGAGAGTTTTGAAAAGGGTGAAAAAATAGAAAAGATTATAGAGGAGATTCATAAAGAAAATGCGAAAGAGAAAGATAATAAAAGAAATAAGTGAAAAAATCTTAGAAAGCAAGAAAATACTTATTTCATCCCATCTTAGACCTGATGGAGACTCAATAGGAACAGGCTTAGCTCTATTTCATCTCTTAAGGAAGATGGGAAAATCTGTAGATTTTATAAACATCGATAAGACTCCATTCCCCTTTACAAGGCTTCCTGGAGCAAATGAGATAGTTATAGGTGAGATAAAGAATTCTGATTATGATTTAGCCCTTTTGCTCGAGTGTAGTGAGGAAGGAAGGTCAGGACATGAGAACATAAAAAGATTCTTTACAATTAATATTGACCACCATAACACCTCTGATTTTTACGCAAATATTAACTGGATTGACCCTTCGGCATCCGCAGTGGGCGAGATGGTATTTGATCTCATTACTGCATTAAAGGGTGAGTTTGACAAGAAAATTTCTACAAATCTTTATGCGGCAATAGCTTCTGACACAGGAGCATTTAGATTCTCCAACACAACTCCAAGAGCACTGGAAGTTTGTGCCTATCTTGCAAAAAAAGGTGCTGATCCATATGAAGTTTCAAGATTACTATTTGATACTTATTCTTATCAGAAAGTGAAGCTCTTAGGGCTTATTCTTTCAACTTTAAATGTGGAAATGGATTGTGGAATTGCATATATCTCCATGCCCAAAAAGTTTCTGGATGAAACCGGACTCACAGAGGTAGATACGGAAGATATAATATCAATGGTTAGATCAATTGATGGAATTAATATAGTAATTTTTGTGAAAGAAGTTGGTGAGAATAAATACAGGATAAGTTTAAGATCCAAAGGGGACATAAACTCGGGGAAAATAGCAGAAAAATATGGAGGAGGAGGTCATTTCCATGCAGCGGGTTTTTCCCTTGAGGGAGATTATGAAACTGTTTTAAAAAATTCCATTCAGATTGTTAAGTCCAGTATCTTAAAGGAAAAATGAACGATATCCATGGTATTGTTCTCCTTGATAAACCAGAAGGAATAACTTCATTTAAAGCAGTTCAGCAAGTAAGAAAAATTTTGAAAGTAAAAAAAGCTGGACACTTTGGAACCCTTGATCCCTTCTCTTCAGGACTTTTAATAATAGGACTTGGGAAATCCACAAGACTCTTTAATTATTTTTTGAAAGAAAGAAAACTTTATCATGCAAAGATCAGACTGGGTTACGCAACTGACACATACGATAGGGAAGGGAAACCAATTGAAGAGGAGAAGGAAGTAAAGGTTAGCAGGGAAGAGATTGAGACTGTTCTAAAACAGTTTGAAGGGGAGATTAAACAGATCCCTCCTCCCTTTTCCTCAAAAAAAGTTTCGGGAAAACCGTCTTATGTTCTTGCGAGGAAGGGCGAAATTGTAATGCATCCTCCAAAGCTTGTTCACATTTATTTCATAGAGCTTTTAAAATATGAGCCCCCATTCATTGAGATTAAAGTTCAATGCTCTTCAGGAACATATCTTAGGACTTTAGCTTTTGACATTGGAGAGAGATTGAAAGTGGGAGGGCATCTCTGGGAGCTGAGGAGGACAAAGATTGGAGATTTTGATATATCAAAAGCAGTCACAATTGAAAAATTAAAGGAGGATGCTGAAAAAGGGGAGGCTCTGAAGGATGTTATACCCATTGAATCTGTTCTAAATCATTATCCTAAGATTATAATTAAGGACGAGACAGTTAAAAAAGTTTTAAACGGTAATCCTATAAAACCATCGGAGGTTATAAAGAAATTTTCAGGTGTTGGTGACTCTATAAGGGTTTTTTCTCCTGACGGAAGGTTTATTGCAATAGCGAAGGATATTAATAGAAGATATTTCAAACCTGTTCTTGTTTTTTCAGATTGACTTTGTAAGCTTTTAAATTATAATATTTTTGTCGGATGGAAAATTTGATTTCAATTACACAGTTTATCATCCCTTATCTCCCCTATATAGGTGTAGGAGTAGCATTATTTCTTTTAATTGTATTTATAAAGCGGATTCTTCCCAAGTTAGGGAGAAAATCTAAAAAAATTGAAGAAAGAGCACCCTTCAAAAAGAGTGATTTAAAAAAAGCTGCGCAGAAACACCTAAAATTAGGAAATATTGTAAGCGCTGCTCAGTTATTTGAGGAAGCGGGACAGCTGAAAAAAGCGGCTGAACTTTATGTGAAAGCTCAGGAGTTTATAAGATGCGGAGATATGTGGCTAAAAAACAACTATAAAAACGAAGCCCTGGAGATGTATATACAAGGTGGTGACTATTTAAAAGCTTCTAATATTCTCGATGAAATGGGAAGACTGGAAGAGGCGGCATCAATGCTTGAGAAGGCGAGTAAATTCTATGAAGCGGCTGAAATGTATGCCCGAATAGGCAATTATCAGAAATCAGCAGAACTTTTTGAAAAAATGGGTTATTATGATAAAGCTTCTGTAAATTATAAAAAAGCGGGAGATCTTTTAAAGTCTGCTTCCTGTCTTGAAAAGTATTATTTCATGACAAAGACCTCATTATCTACCGATACTCAGAAAATAGTTGCAGTAAAAGCGGCGAGATTGTGGATTGAAGCAGGCAATAGTGAGAAGGCAGAAGAGATTCTTGGGAAGGAGAGAATGTTCGGAGAGCTTGCCCAGTTACAGGAGGAGTTTAAGCAATGGGCTTCATCAGCAGAGAACTGGGAAAAGGCGGGTAATTTTGAAAAAGCAGCCAATGCATGGGAGCAAGCGGGCAATTTGAAAAGATCCCACTTGTGCAAGGCGGAATATTTAATGAGCAAAAGTAATCATCAGGAGGCTGCATATCACTTTGAGCTTGCGGAGGATTGGGGAAGGGCTGCAGAGGTTTATGAGTGGGCGGGGAACTGGTTAAAAGCAGCTGAATGTTATCTTAAAATGGGAAACTATCTCTCAGCGGCGGAAAACTATTTCAAAAGTGGAGATCAGAAGAGTGCTGCCAGTATGTATGAGCTTGCTGGTGAACTTGGCTCAGGAGCAAAACTTTACATGGAAGTTGGAGAGTATAAAAAAGCATCGGAATTGTTTGAGAAATGTGGTAACTATTATGAAGCAGCAATAGCAGCTGAGAAAAGTGGAGATGAAGACAGGGCTCTTGATCTTTTTCAAATGGTTTCTCCTGATAATGAAAATTACATAAAAGCAGGTTCTCTTATAGGACAGATCTTTTTGAGAAAAGGAAGGCTTGATCTCGCTATAGAGAAGTTTCAGAAACTAATAGATTCAAAAACTCTTAATAAGGAAAACATTGAAATTTATTATAACCTTGCTCTTGCCTATGAAAAAGCGGGAAGATATCGCGAAGCAAGGGACATCTATCAAAGAATTTTAACCGAAGATTTCAAATACAGAGGAGGAGAGGTTCAGGAAAGGCTAAAAAATGTCTTGAAGCTTATACAGGATTCAAAAAGCTTTGAACTTCTCTCCACTGACAAATCGAAGAGATATAAAATAATTGAAAAAATCGGGGAAGGTGGAATGGGAACTGTTTACAAGGCAGAGGATTTACTTCTCAAGAGAATTGTAGCCCTTAAAATTCTCCATAAAAAATTGATGGACAACACAAAAGCAATAGAGAGATTTTACACAGAAGCAAGATCTGCTGCCGCTTTGAATCATCCTAACATTGTAACCGTTTTCGATGTTGGGCAGATGGGCGAAGATTATTTTATTACAATGGAATTTATAGAAGGAGAAAGTTTTATATCTTTCATTGAGAGAAAAAAACATCTTTCAATTCAACAGTTTATATTTGTTGCCACCCATTTATTTAGAGCCCTCGACTACGCTCACAGAAAGGGGGTTATTCATAGAGATATAAAGCCTCACAACATAATGCTGACGAAAGATAAGCAATTGAAAATAATGGATTTTGGGCTTGCTATTATACTTTCTGATTACAAAAGTGGAGAAACAGGTATTATAAGTGGAACACCTCATTACATGTCTCCTGAGCAGATTCAGGGAGAAAAGGTTGACCACAGAACAGATATTTACTCTGCAGGCGCTACCCTCTACCATCTTATAACAGGTTCACCTCCATTCACTGGTGATAATATTTTCTTCCAACATTTGATAGAGCCACCAGAACCACCATCAGCAAGAAGGCCCGATATTCCTCCAACAATTGACTTTTTAATTCTTCAATGTCTTGCAAAAGAGAAAGAGAAGAGATTTCAGAGCGCCATTGAGGTCCTTTTCTATATAAAAAAGCATTTACTAAACACAGCTAAATAGCAAAAGCTAAAATTTCATAGGTAGCACCTATGTGACGAAATAGTTTTTTATAATATAGAAAATAGAAGAAAGAAGTCTTTCACTAACCTATTTCCTGCTATCCATTTCCTTTTCAATTATTTCAGCCTTCGGTAAATCAGGGAATTCTCTCCAATAATGAAGCTTTTAGTCCGTGGCTATTAATTTTTGGTTGCAGGGTGTAGGCTTTAAGTTGTGAGGCTGTTTTAAGGGGTTTTGATCTTAACCAGCTCTGCAACTACAAGTCCATAAAGAATCTTTGTTGTGTCAAAAAGACTAAGGTTGCACTCTCTCGCAATGTCAGCAACAGTCCTTCTTCCATCAATCTTTGATACAACTATCCATTCAAGGGTGGTGAGATTGATCTGCCTTCTTTCCTTTGCATCAAATACAACAAATTCAGGAATACAATTTTCAGAGGGAATCTTCCTTGTTAGTATCTTCCATTCGTCCATTCTCCTCGCTGCTTCCATTAGTAAATTGGAGTAGCTCTTTACAATTGTTTGCTCAGGAGATTTTACATTCGCTTCAAAATTGAACTCACCTCTGTCCCATGTGCTTAAATAATAGAACGCATCCTCTCCTTTTCTGTTCCCAACCTCAGCGTGGACAATGTTTCCATTTTCAATGTAGACATTGCCTATCTCATTATCTTTTCTAAGAACAAACCTTCCAGTCTTTCCAGCAACCCCCACAAGTTGAATTAAATCAGAAAGGTGAATATCTTCGAGAGATCCTTGTAATGCCATTTTTTAATCCTTATACATTATACTACTTAATTCCCTTTTCTTCCAATGTTTTTTCAATCTTCCTTTCAAGAATCTGGTCATAGGTAAAATTTTCAAGTCTAAGATAGAAATCAGCAACATCAAAAAGTGCTTCCTCAGGAACAAGGCCAACTATTTCAGAGCCTATCACAGGAACTCCATATCTTTCAGCCTCAGATTTAACCATTTCCATAACCCTGTAAAGGGGGGTCTTTTTATAATTTGTCATGTTTATTGATACCTGGGCAATGTTTCTTTCTTCTAACATTACACCAATTGCTCTTACATATCTGAACCCCCCACTTATGTGCCTTATTGCTTTTGCAATTTTATTGGCAATATCTATGGATGATGTGCCAAGATTTATGTTATAAGCAATTAGGGGCATCCTTGCTCCTATAACAGTTACACCCGCTGTCGGATGGACAACAGGCTCACCCACATCTGGATACCATTTGGGATCCTTTATCTTCTCGAAAAATCCCTCAAATTCTCCTTTCCTTATATCAGGAAGATTCCTTCTTTCCTCCCTTGTGGCTGACTCTTCATAGAAGTAAACAGGTATTTTGAATTCATTCCAGACTCTTTCAGCGAGCTTTTTTGAGAGTTCAACGCAGTATTCCATTGTGGCATTCTTTATGGGGACAAAAGGAAATACATCTACAGCGCCAACCCTTGGATGCTCACCTTTGTGATTTCTCATATCAATATATTCGACAGCTTTTCTATAAAGAGCAATGCCTGCCTCAAGAAGAGTTGAGCCTTCTCCTATCATGGTTATGACAGTTCTATTATGACTTTTGTCGGGCTTAATATCAAGAAGAAAAGCCCCTTCAAAACTCTTCAATGGCTCAATTATCTTTTCAAGGACATCTTCCCTTTTAGCCTCTGAGATGTTCGGAATAATTTCTACAATTTCTTTCACCTTTCTCTCTCCCATGAATTATTTATTTTAAAATAAATTTCAACTTTTCCCAAATCTTTTAAAGAATCAGCCAATACTTCCTTCTTTCCAGCTACAACTATAAAATTAGAATCTATTTTAAAATATTTATTTGTAATACTCAAGAGATTGTCCCGAGAGAGACCTTCAATATCCTTTAAAACCCTTTCCAGATAGTCAAGAGGTAGTCCAGAGAGAATTGCATCCTCAAGAGTTGAGAGCAAGATCTCAGGGTCAGAGTTTTTAACTATTATATCTCCAGTAACATATTCCTTTGCACTCCTCAGTTCCTTTTCTTCAATTTTTTTTTCTTTTAAATCTTTTATTTCAGCTGAAACCCCTGTGATTACTTCCTTAATCCTTTCTCCCCTGCACTGACCCGCAACAAAGAATACAGAGCTATTTTTGAGGAATAAAACACCACTCTCGATATAATTGCAGATACCCATTGTTTCTTTAAATTTTAAGCTAATTCTGCTAAAGTCAGAGCCACCTATTATTTCATTTATCAGGATCAAACCTGCTCTCTCCTGAATGTTGCCAGCGGGCAAGGTATTCCCCATTACAAAGTATGAATCTGTTATTGGGAGGTTTAAAATAGAGATTATGTTTTCTCTAAAAGATGAGGGAGGAGGAACATAAGGATAAAAGAGCCTTTTTTCACTCCAGCCGCTCAATCCCCTTTCAAGTATTTTTTTCAAGTTCTCTGGTTCAAAATCTCCCCAGACAAAAAAGGTTGAATTATTAGGTATATAATACCTCTTTGTAAATGTTGAACAGTTCTGGGAAGTGATTTTTCTCAACGATTCTTCAGTAAAAAAGATTTTTGCATATGGAGTTCTTCTGAAAATGTTTTTGTAAAAAAAAGAGTAGGTTAGATAAGAAGGATCTTGGTTCCCTATTTTTAACTCCCTTATAACTGAATTTCTTTCATTGTTGAGAGAATCTTCAGGAAATGAATTTTTCAATAACAAATCATTTAAAATAATTAAAAATCTCTCAAAGTTGTTTTTTGGAAGGGAAATTGAAAAGGATGTTTTCTCTTCTCTCACTTCAGTAGAAATTTTTACTCCATAGTAAGATAGCAATCTTGAAAGTTGAGGCTCTGGAAAAAGAGCAGATCCTTTAAAAAAAGTTCTTGCTGTAAGTGTGGCAAGACCTTCAAGTCCAGGGAATGAAGAGGATTCACCATTGAAAATCACCATCCTTAGTCTGACAAGGGGATTCTCCTTTTCCTTTACAAGAATTACCCTAAGTTTATTTGAAAGATAAAACTCTTTAATATTTTTTATTTCAATAGATTCAGAGAATAGAATTGTTGTAAATAAGAGAAAGATAAAGATAGTAAATATAAGCTTACTTTTGCGGTATAACATAAATAAATACTCCATTATCCTTATCAAAATATTTCTTGGCAACCCTGTAAACATCAAATTGATTGACCTTAAAAAACCTTTTAAGCTCATTATTCAGCAAATGGGGACTTCCATTGTAAATGCAAAGTCGTGCGAGGGTAAGGGCTTTTCCTTCTGTAGTTCTTAAATTTTCCAAATATTCTGTTGTAAGAATATTCTTGGCTCTCTCAACTTCCCAAGCGCCTATTACACTTGTGGAAAATTTTTCAATGTGATAGGTGAAATGAGCAGAGAGCATCTCAGCAGTTATACCGGGTCTTCCAAGAATAAAAAAAGTGAAAAGAGAAGAACCCTCTCTTTCCTCAGCCTCACCTGTTATTTCCTGAGCAAGATATCTTTTCACCATCATTTCCCGAGGCAAAATGGAATTTTTATCGTGAAGGAGAATGAACTCTATAACCTTTAGAACATAGAATTCAGGCGAAGAACGTGGAGGAATTGGATAAGCGACATGAACAGTGTGGTTATAAATTCCCTTTTTGAATGTTCTCATTCTCATCTCGCCTCTCCTGTAACCTTCTAAAGGAGGATTTGGAATATTCACCGCCTTTGATGGGATTTTTTCAAAATATTCCTTGACCAGTGAGATTGAAGAATCTGTATCGAAATCACCAACAAGAATTAGCCATGCATTGGAAGGCTGAAAGTAATTGGAGTAATATTTTTTAATATCTTCCATTTCTATATTTTCAATATCTTCAATGTATCCCATTACAGGGTGGGCATAGGAGAAATTCAGGAAAGAAATCTCATTTAATTTTAGAAAACTTTCAGAAAAAGGTTCTACTTCAAGTCTTCTTTTGATTTCTGAAATTAGCAATTCCTTCTGTCGGGTAAAAAAACTACTTTCGATTTTTAAATCTCTCATTCTCTCCGATTCAAGCCAGAGGACTGTCCTTAGCTGGGAAGAGGGTAAAGTTTGATAAAAGATTATATAATCCTCTGTAACAAAAGCATTTACCCTCCCTCCATATCTTCTGATCATAGCAAAATGTCCCATAGGAGGAATAGTCTCTGTTCCTGAGAACATAATACTTTGCATAAGTTGAGCCATTCCTGTTTTTCCTACAGGGTCATCTTTTGAACCAGTATGGTAAACAACAGCAAGGGTAATCACAGGTGATATTCTATCTTCGAGAAGAACAACATTTAGTCCGTTGGAGAGGATGAAATGATTTATAGGGAAGTTGAGCTGAGAAAAGAGAAGATTTGTTAAATAAAGAAAAAACGGAAGACCTGTTTTTAAAACTTTCAATTCATACCTTTTTTTAAATGGTTATTTTTTCGACAGTTTCAGGAGAGGTGGTTACATAAAAGTCCATTCCAAGATAAAGTATTGGCTTTATCTTCTCCACAAGTAGTCTTCCATCCTTATCAAAATATTCTGACTCCTCGTGAATCACAAGAACTTCTCCCACAATAAGATCATGGTCTCCATACTCCCTAATATCGAACAGCTTGCACTCAAGCCCTGCATAGCAACCCCTTATCAATGGAGAGAATATTTTTACTGGATTGATAAGTTCAATGGAAAACTCTTTAACTTTGTCCCTATCTCTTCCTGATGTTCTACCACAGAATGCAGAATATATCCTTTTCTCGAATGGTAAAAAGCTTGCTGAAAACTCTCTTGCATTTTTAATTAGAGTGTGTGTTAATCTCTTCTTTGAAATCATAACAGCAAAAAGGGGTGGTTTCATGGATATGGGGGAGTGCCATGCTGCAGACATAAAATTAACTTTTTCTCCATACTTTACTCCTATAAATGCTACTGGGTATGGATAAAAATGATAAAAATTATCAAATTTTTCCTTAACAATCATCATAAATAGCACCTCCAGATAAAATTAAAAAGCAAAAAGGATTCATCTCACTTCCAATACCATTGCACCTCCCTGTCCACCTCCCACACAAAGGGTAACAAGTCCAAGTTCAAGTTTCCTCCTTCTCATTTCTTTGAGAAGGGTTATTACAAGGCGAGTTCCAGATGTTGCGACAGGATGTCCAAGGGCTATCGCACCTCCATTGACATTTAAAATCTCCCTGTTTATTTCTCCTATTGGTTCAGAATCACCAAAATATTTCTGAGCAAGTTCTCTCGATTTGAATGCAATCTCATTAGCAAGAACCACAGCTGCGAATGCCTCATTTAGCTCAATTAGCTGAATATCCTTAAATGTTACCTTCGCTCTTTTGAGAGCAATGGGAGTTGAAAAGAAAGGACCAAGACCCATCCTCTCAGGATCAAGACCCGCATAAGCATAACTTCTCAAATATCCGAGAGGTTGAAGTCCCAATTCCTTTGCCCTTTCTTCTGTCATTAAAAGAACTGCTGCTGCTCCATCTGTTATCTGGGAAGAGTTGCCTGCAGTAACAGTCCCGTTCTTTCTGTCAAAAAAGGGCTTTAAAGAAAGGAGAGCCTCAAGGGTTTGTCCTTTTCTAATTCCGTTATCCTCTTCTACAACCTTATCATAGTTTGGTGGGACATAAACAGGAACTATTTCTTCTCTCAGTCTTCCTTCGGTTTGGGCTTTTTCTGCTCTGTTATGGCTTAAAAGAGCAAATTTGTCCTGCTCAAGTCTTGAAATCTTAAACTCTCTTGCAAGGAGTTCCGCAGTGTCTCCCATAATCATTCCCACCACAGGATCCGTGAGGCCCTGGAATACTGCCACAACAGGATTTAAAATCTTTCCAATGGGAATCTTTGTAAATGTTTTCAATTTCTGCCATGTTGTCTTTGCCTTATTCATCGCAGAAAAAAATTCCACTCCTTCCTTACGATATAGGAGAGGTATCTGGCTCATTGATTCAACCCCTCCAGCAATAACAATGTCAGCAAGTCCGAGGGAGATCTTCTCTGCTGCTGATGTTATTGCTTCAAGACCAGAAGCACAGTTTCTTCCAACAGTGTAGGCTGTTGTTTTTCTTGGAAGTCCTGCCCTTAATGCAATAACCCTTGAAATGTTGGCAGAATCTGCTGGTTGAGCGATGTTACCAAAGATCACCTCTGAAACAAGATTTGGATCAAGATTGTTCCTCCATATTATCTCCTGCACACAAACTCTTCCTAACTCTACAGGATGAACATCATTAAAAAGAGTCCATGATTTTATAAAGGGGGTTCTAACCCCATCTACTATACATATTTTTTTAGGTAGCATCCGCAACCTCCTAAAACTCCCCTTTATTCTATCAAAATTATTAACACATTTGCAAGAAAACAAATTATTTTTTAATTTTTTTAATCTTGATGAAAATATAGAAAAAGAGGATGGGAGAAAAAAGAGCCAGAGACATGAAAATTTCTTTTTTCTTTAAACTCGCAAGATAATTAATTTTTAAAAGGAGGATTATAAATAACATTGTGAGAGTGTTGAAAATTGTATCTATCTCCTTAATTAAAACCTTAGAGAGGAGATTTTTTCTAATTGATTGGGAAAATTCCCAATTTCTTATTTTTGGAATAAAACGGTGAACACTGTTTTTATATTCAATCCATTCATCTCCAAATTTACCTTTTAAATAGTTCTCTTCTGCAAGAACAATAAAGGAATATTGAAAGATGAGGAATGAGATTCCTATTATGAAGACAATTAAGTTAGAGAATACTACTAAAAGGCCACCTACAATGAAAAAATTACCAAGATAAATGGGATTCCTTACAAATCTATAGGGACCATCTTTGTTTAAAGACTCAGCTCTCAAGTATTTCTCCCTGCCCGATGTTCCCTCAGAAGCATAAAGGTGAGTCCATATTCTCAATAATTCTCCTGAAAGGATTATAATTAGCCCTACAACTGTTATAAATGGTTCGCTTCCCATCGTAAAATAAGGATAATATGGTCTCAGGAAAATCAAAACTATTATTATCCATGGAAGTTGAGTGAAACTTCTCCATTTGAAAAGGAATCTTCCGAGTCTTACTTTCCAGTTTTCCATTTTTAGGATTTTATTTCATAATGATACAAATTTCAAATTGGATAAGGGATTTTCTCTAATAAAACTTTTCATTCTTTTATCTCTATTATTTTATTTTTTGTATGGAGTCCTGATAATATTAAAACTTTACTTTTTGGAATATTGAAATAATCTGAAATTATCTCCACAAGCTCCTGATTAGCCTTGTTCTCAATGGGTGGAGATTTAACATAAACTAAAAAAATGTTTTCTCCTTTCCTTTCCACTTTTGATTCCTTTGAATTTGGTTTTATCTTTACAGAAATTTTCATTTTTCAGTAAGCGGGACAATACCTTTTGAATGGACAGTGGTCACAAGTATAGTAGCTGGGAGTTGGTTCGAATCTCTCGTTCCTTACCCCTTCCTCAACTTTTTTCAATTCATCAAGAGCCTTCTCAATTTTTATCTCCTCTCTTTTCCCTATACCTTCGATTCCTGAATCAAGGTAAGAAAGGCGAACCTCTTTCACACTCCTGTTATAAATTTTTTCAAAGGAATAACAATAAAGAGCAAGCTGAAGATTCCTCCTTGTTTCTTTATCTGCTGATTTCTGATCCTTTATTCTCGAAGCTTTATAATCAATTATTATTGCTCCATCTTCTTCCAGATCCACTCTGTCCCATCTGCCCATGAGCTGAACCCTATCAATTTTTATTTTGAATTCTTTTTCCACATATGTAGGAACAGATTTTGAAACCTCTTCTTTCTTCCATAAATTTTCGAGCATTCTCTTCCCCTCTTCAAATCTCATCTCCTCATGTCTTCTATCAAGGAAACCTTCTGAGACCCAGTATCTTTTGTAAATATCAAATAATTTCTCGAGGGGAACTTTTTTACCACCCATCTTCAATTTCAGGTAATCCCTTATAGTGAAATGAACTGCTCTTCCAAATGTTAGAGCATGATGGGGAGGAGGAGGAATTTTGTCCACATAAAGGAATCTGTAGCGAAGAGGACAATCAAGATAAGAATTTACCTGCTCAAAGCTCAGAGGTAATATCTCTGGTATTTTCCTTTTAGGAACTATTTCAGGAGGAGATGGTTTTGCTGAGCTTATAACTGTTAAAGGACTCGATTTCTCTTCAGGGAGCTCTTCCTTTGGGAGGTTTAGAGCCTCAATAACAAATTTTGACAATCTTTTCTGCTTATCGTTGTAATTTTTTGCAGAACAAAGATAAAGCTCATCCTTTGCCCTTGTCATACCAACGAAAAAAAGTCTTCTCTCTTCTTCATATTTATCCACTGGTTCAGGAATCTTTTCCTTGAGAATTTCATCAGGTATTGGAAGAAAATCCCCTCTATCCTTGCATGGAAACCTATCCATTACAAGAGAAACCATGAAAACAATTGAAAACTCCAGCCCCTTTGCTTTGTGGACAGTCATAACATTCACAGAGTCCTCTTCAGGCTCTGATTCTGCAGTTGCGGGATTGTCTCCCATTTCCTGAAGAAGGTCAAGGTAATTGGAAAAGGTGAAAAGGTCTGATGAGGGTGAAGAATCGCTGAAATTCCTTACAATTTTTAGAAATTTTGCTATATTTTGAACTTTAAGGAGATTTCCAGGATTCTCTCCTAATTTTTTAAGCCATCCAGTCACCTGAAGGAAGGTGTAAATAATTGACTCTGCTTTTTCCTTCGGAATTAACTTTGAAAGTTCTGTCAAATCGGTATAGACTTTCTTGATTATTTCAATCCCCTCCTCGCTTATAGATATTTGACCTTTTCCATCAGCAATATTTTTGAAAATCTTTCTAAGGGGGACATTTCTCTTTTTTGCAAAATGGAGGCAAATTCCCGCATCCTCTCCTGATAATCCATAAACTTCTGAAGTTGAAAGGTGAAGATGG
Source organism: uncultured Clostridia bacterium (assembly GCA_964649495.1). Lineage (GTDB taxonomy): Bacteria > Acidobacteriota > Aminicenantia > JBFLYD01 > JBBIMS01 > JBBIMS01. The sequence continues at coordinate 38,393 of CAZYPR010000008.1, forward strand.
GCAATATTGTCCATTGGATCTGTTATAGATTTAATGAAGGAGATTATAGCCTTTATCTCAGGCTTTGAGTATAAACCCCTTGAACCACTAAATCTGTAAGGAATACCTCTTGCAGAAAGAGCTTTTAAATATGGGTCTGCATCCTGATTCCTTCTAACAAGGATTGCAATTTCTGATGGTTTTACCCCCTCTTTTATTCTCCTCTCTATTATTTCTGCAATCGCCTCTGCTTCTTCATCCTCATTATTTTTATAAATAAATCTTACAGGATTTTTCCCATCCTTTCTCACAGGTTCAAGTTCCTTTGAAAAATTATATTTCGCCTCCAGACGATTTGGATCATTAAACTTTATCAATCTGTAAGCACACTCAAGAACTGGAGAGAATGATCTGTAATTTTTTTTCAAAACTATGGTTTTTGCATCAGGAAAATAATCGAGAAAGTTCAAGATGTTTGTAATCGCTGCTCCCCTGAACTTGTAAATACTCTGGTCATCGTCTCCAACAACCATTATGTTTCTGTGCTTCTCCGAAAGCATCCTTAAAAGTCTAAATTGGATATAATTTGTATCCTGAAATTCATCGACAAGGATGAATCTATACCTTTTCTGAAGAGCATTTAATATGGATGGTTTCTTCTCAAGGAGTCTCACAAGTAACCATATCTGATCCTCGAAATCGATCTTTCCTTCCTTTTCCATGAGCTCTTTATATTTCTTCCATGTTTCAGCCATTTCAAGATGTTTCTCAATTTCCTCCCTTTCCACCCCATCAATGCACTCCGAGAATTTCCTTTTTGCCCACTCCAGATACTCTTCAGCAGTAATATCCTCCTGTTTAGCTCTCTTTATAAATTCAAGGATTTTTTCTATATGAGATGTTGGATTTCCAAGGGGTCTAAAATGTTTTAAAGGAAGGTCAAAGAGTTTTTCCCTTAAAAATATTGCCTGCCCAATTTCATCAAGAAGCTTAAAATTAAAAGGAAAACCAAGATCCATGAAATACTCTTTTAAAATTTTTTCACCAAAGGAGTTGAAGGTACTTATCTGGGAATAGGAGTAAGTGTATGGGACAAGTTTGTCCACCCTTTCCTCCATCTCCCTTGCTGCCTTCTCAGTAAATGTCAGAGCAAGGATTTCCTCAGGTTTACAGATTTTTTTTGTTATAAGATAAGCTATTCTCCTCGTGACCACAAGGGTCTTTCCTGTTCCTGCTCCCGCAACAACAAGACATGGACCCTCGCCAAATTTAACAGCTTCTTTCTGCTCTTCGTTTAATCCCTCAAGAAGCTCTTCCTCCATTGAGTAGAATTCCAGTGTCCCCTGCCTCATTTCTGAAATTTTAGGAATTTTTCATCAATGAAAACAATCATTTCATCTGGATATACAAATCCAAGTTCTTTTCTTGCCATTTCCTCAACTGATTTAGGGTTTTCCTTCAAGATTCTAATTTCCCATTCGAGTTTTTCTTTCTTCTCCTTAAGGGTTTCCACTTCCTTCTGAAGGTTTAAAAGTTCCTTTCTTGAATTCAAGACATCTATTAGTCCTCTTCTTTCGAAAAGGAATGTGAGAATTAAAATATAAAGAAAAGCACCTAACATAAAAATCAGAAACTTCTTTTTTCTATTCAACTTCTCCATTGCTTAATTTTTACCATACAAATAAATTAAATTCAACATGGATGAAAAACTTGGGAAATATCACTTAAAGCAGGTTCTTTTATTTCCTTAAAATAAAAGGAAAAAATCCAGTTGAGGAATCGATTTATAGCAAGCCTTTCTTTTCCCGTCAGCCTCTATTTTATATTAAATACTCTCTTCTTCCTGGAAAAAGGGGACTTTTCTTTTCTGGTTTTCCTTCCCCACCCAAACACCCAAAAAGAAAGTTGTTGTTAAAAGAACCAGAAGAAGAAATGATTTTCCTATTTCTTTCATTTCTTCACTACCTCCAAAATTTATTTTCTCATAAAAATAAGGGAAAATCAAAGGGATACTTTTTGCTTGACATGAAGAGGTAATGTTAGTAGATATAAAAAGAAGAATGAAAAATGCAAAAATTAAAAAACAAAGGATAAGTCAAAAATGAGAGAATTAAAAATTTACTTTTTAAGGAGGTTGACATGGAAATTAAAATTGTTAAGATTGAAAAACCAGAGGACATGAATTTTGTTTTGGGACAGGCTCATTTTATAAAGACTGTAGAGGATATTCATGAAGCAATTGTTACAACTGCCCCCCACCTCAAATTCGGTCTTGCTTTCTGTGAGTCATCTGGTCCCGCTCTCGTTCGCTACTCTGGGAATGATGAAAGACTTATTGAAATTGCTAAAGAGAATGCCCTTAATCTATCAGCAGGGCATTCATTTATAATTTTCATGGAAAATGGTTATCCCATAAATATTTTAAATGCCATAAAGAATGTGCCAGAGGTTTGCAGAATTTTCTGTGCTACTGCAAATCCAGTGGAAGTAATAATTGCAGAAACAGATAGCGGAAGGGGGATTCTTGGAGTGATAGACGGTGTAAGAACAAAAGGGATTGAAGGTGAAGAGGATATTAAGAAAAGAAAGGAATTTTTAAGAAAAATCGGATATAAGTTTTGAAAGTAAATCCAAAAGCTCACAACGAAAAGCAGACACCTTAGAGTCTGAAGCCAATAGCGTATAGCTGTCTGAAATTGCTCAAAACAACCAAATGGAAATTTTAGTTATAGTGTATGCTATTAGTCCACAAACAGGAAATGTTAAAATCCATGCAGTTACAATCTCACCGCCTACCCCCCATCTAACTGCTGAGAATCTTTTTGATGCTCCAACACCCATAATTGCAGTATTTATTGTATGGGTTGTGCTCAAAGGAATTCCAAGTCTTGATGCCAATTCAATTGCTAAGGCTGCGGATGTCTCTGCTGCAAAACCGTGGACAGGTTGAAGACATGTGAGACGAATCCCCATTGTTTTAACTATTCTCCAGCCTCCTAAAGCAGTTCCTACACCCATTGTAATTGCACAAAGAACAATGATCCAAAGGGGGATATGGAATTCTTTTATATTTCCTGTTATGTAAAGGGTAAGGGTCATAACTCCCATAAATTTTTGCCCATCGTTGGAACCATGGCTGAAAGCCATGAAAGCTGAGGAGAAAATCTGTAATCTTCCAAAAACTTTTCTCATCGAATCCGGTGCTATTCCGCCAAAGGTTCTAAAAATAAAAGTAGTTAAAAGAATAGCCAAGGAGAAACCCAATAATGTTGAAAATCCAAGCCCAATTATAACCTTCTTCCATCCGCTCCATTCAAGGGAAGAAAACCCTCTAAAAGCCAGTCCCGCTCCTGTAAGCCCTGCTATTAGTCCATGACTCTCTGATGTTGGAAGCCCATAAAACCAAGCAAGGGTGCTCCAGCCAACAATTCCCACCATTGCTGCTCCAATTGTTGTAAGGTTAAGCATTTCAGGTTTTACAATCCCCTTACCTATTGTTACTGCAACTGCAGTTCCAGAAAGGGTTCCTATAAAGTTTAATATCGCTGCCATTGCAACTGCCTGGAGAGGAGACAGAACCCTTGTGGAGACAACAGTTGCTATTGCATTGGGAGCATCAGTCCATCCATTTACAAACTCTGCACAGAGAATTAGTAAAAATACAAGAATTAGAGAAAAGGAAAGACCATCCATAGCTTTTCCCTCAGATATTTTTTAGGATGATCCCCTCCATAATATTTGCAACATCCTCACACTTATCAATTGTATTTTCAAGGGATTCGTAAATTTCCTTAACCCCCATTAATTTTATTGAATCCATCCCATGAGAATCTTTTTTGTTCATAAGTTCCAGCATTGCCTCTCTGAATATTTTATCTCCTTCATTTTCGAGGGTATTAATTTCAATGCATATTGAAAGGATTTTTGACATCTCTTTTCTTTTCCTTAGAAGCTTTAGGGTTTCTGAAATTTTTATCATAGATTCTTTTATAATTTTTAAAAGATTCAGCATATACCCATCAAAATTATTTATTTCATAAAGTTGAAGCTTGAAAATACTTTCTTCTGCAAGGTCTATTACTTCATCCAGTTCGTGGGATAAAGCATGAATATCCTCTCTATCGAATGGAGTTAAAAATGTTTTGTTAAGTTTTTCTGCTATTTTATGGGTTATCTCGTCACAGTCATGCTCCAGGGATTTAAATTTTTTTGAAATCTCTTTCAAGTCTATCGAGTCATTTTTTATCTCTTCAAGAAGTTTTGCAGCAGCTAAAAATTTCTCTGACTGTTCCTCAAAAAGTTCATAAAATACTTTTTCCCTTGGAAAAATTCCCATTGCACTCCTCCATTATTTTTAATCATTTGATTATTTAAGATTAATTTTATTTTATAGAATCAAATGTGTCAAATACTCTGGGAATTATTATACCCTTTATAAAATCTTTTTCAGGAATGGATTCGATTATCCATTTTAATCTCTTAAAATACTCGATCTTTTGAAGCCTTTCAATCTCCCTTTCTCCAGTTATAAAGGAAACCCCTTTTCTTGTAATCCTAATCTCTTTTATTATTTGTTCCTTTTTCTTAAAACCCATTGTTGTTATATAATCAACCTTTAATCTCCTCTTTTTTATAAAATGAATTGCAGACTTGAAGTCCATTCTGATAATTTCAAGATGTTTTCCAAAACCTAATTTTTCACATATTGAATTTAAATAAAGGCTCTTCTTAAGGGAGGGTTCAATGAGTATTCCTTTTGAATCGGGGTTGAAAATTTTGAAAATAATGGCGGGAAATCCTCCGCCAGAGCCAACATCTATAAAGCTTTCAAAGGGTGAAATGAAATTAGAATACCAGAGACTTGTCTTTAGAAGGGACAAGAAATGGTTTTCAAAATCCTTTCTTGAAACAAGATTAACCTTTTTGTTCCATTCTCGAAGATTTTCATAATATTTTTTTATCCTTGAGATTCCTTCCCCAGAAATTCCAAAATTTCTCCCTTCATTTTCAATCAATTCATATATTTTCTCCAATTCTTTTCTCCAAAACTACTTTATGTAATGCCTCAAAATCTGAAGAGCTGCTGAAGTCATCCCTGAAATTTTCGATGCTTCATAAAGAGTCTTTGGTTTAAATTTTTCAAGTTTTTCTATTATTTCCTTTGAAAGTCCTGGTATCTTTCTAAAATCTATATTCTCTGGAATAAACCTTTCCATATCCCTCATCAATTTTTCATACTCTCTTTTATCCTTTTCAATATATCCTTTGTAGATTATTTCAGATTGAATATAAAGTATTTCCTCTCTATTTAAAGGGAATAGGCTGGAAGGAAGAGTTTGAATGACATCTTCAATACTTATCTTTTTACTTCTCAAAAGTTGTGCATAGGTAAAATCCTCTTTTCTTTTGTTCTCAAGAAAATCTATTGACTTTTTTAAATCCTCTTTCCTTTTCATAACCCTTTCATAAAGGGAAGGCTCAATAGTTCCAAGTTCTAAGCCATATTTCAGAAGCCTTTCATCGCAATTGTCAATTCTTAATAAAAGTCTAAATTCAGCCCTTGAAGTGAACATTCTGTAAGGTTCATCCACTCCTTTTGTAATGAGGTCATCAATCATAACACCTATGTATGCCTCTTCCCTTGAAAGGACAAAAGGTTTCTCCCCTCTTATCTTTAAAACAGCATTTATGCCTGCCATAATACCCTGCGCAGATGCTTCCTCATAACCTGTTGTCCCATTTATCTGTCCAGCAAGGAATAAATTCTCTATTTCTTTACATTCAAGGGTGTGGGAAATTTGATCGGGATAAACAAAATCATACTCAATTCCATACGCTGGTCTTAAGATAACTGCATTTTCAAGACCTTTTATATTCCTTAAAATCTCCATCTGGGTCTCAAGGGGGAGACTTGATGAAATACCGTTTAGATAAACTTCCTTTGTATTCAATCCCTCTGGCTCAAGAAAGAACTGATGGCGACTTCTCTCAGGAAATTTGACAACTTTATCCTCAATAGAAGGACAGTATCTCACTCCTATCCCTTTAATCTTTCCAGTGTAGAGAGGGGATTTGTGAAGACTCTTTCTAATAATCTCATGCACCTTTTCATTGGTATAACCGATATAGCAGAGAATCTTGTTTTCCAGTTTCTTCTTTGTCCTTAAAGAAAAGGGAATTGGATTATCATCTCCTGGCTGAGGTTCAAAGGCTGACCAATCTATAGAATCAGCGTGAAGTCTCATGGGAGTTCCAGTTTTCAACCTTCCTATTCTTAGACCCAATTTTCTCAAAGAATCGGAAAGCTCAAGAGAAGCTGGCTCATTGGCTCTTCCTGCGGGATAGGATACAAGTCCAATGTGAATCAATCCATTGAGAAATGTCCCTGGAGCAAGAATAACAGCCTTTCCATGAATCTTACTCCCATCTTTCAAAATGACACCTTTAACTTTCCCATTCTCAAAAATTAAATTTACAACCTCAGCCTGATAAATCTGAAGATTTGGAACTTTTTCAAGGTATGATTTCATCTTAAATCTGTAAAGGGCTTTGTCGCACTGTGCTCTTGGTCCCTGAACAGCAGGACCTTTTGAGCTGTTGAGCATTCTGAAGTGGATTCCAGTCTCATCAGTTATTAAACCCATAACTCCACCAAGACAATCTATCTCTCTAACGATATGACCTTTTCCAAGCCCTCCCACCGCAGGATTGCATGACATTTGGGCAATTGTATCAAGATTCAAAGTTATCAAAATTGTCCTGCATCCCATCTTCGCAGAAATATGCCCTGCCTCACAACCCGCATGCCCTCCACCAACAACAATCACATCAAATTCGTCCATAACCTTTCCCTAAGAACTTATAATATATTAAAAGTTTATTTTTTTCCAAGAGTTAGGAAGTCTAAGAAAAATGAAAGGAATAAATATTGATGTTAATCTCCCTCTATGCTATCCTTTTCTTTAAAGGATTTTCATGGGAAATTTAAAGTGGGTTTTTGATGACAAAGAATTCCCCTTGGATGAATCTTTTAAGAGTCTCAATATTCCTAAACCTATCCTTTTATCCCTTTTCAAAAGGAATCTAAAAACAGTAGAAGAGATAAGGAGTTTTTTAAATCCTACCATCATGGATCTTCATCCACCAAATCTACTTTCTGATATGGGAAAGGCAGTAGAGAGAATATTCAGAGCGATTGAGAGAAATGAAAAAATTATTATCTTCGGTGACTACGATGTAGATGGGATAACAGGAACAGTTATTCTTTTGAAGTTAATATCATCATTAGGAGGAAATGTAGATTTTTATATACCTGAAAGAATAAAAGAAGGTTATGGAGTAAAGAGGGAGCACGCTGAAAAAATGGGGGAGCTTGGTGCAAAACTGGTCATTACTGTTGACACTGGTATTAAAGGATTTGATTTTGTAGAGCTGGCAAAAATGAAAGGAATTGATGTAATAATTACTGACCATCATCTTCCCGATCCTTCAGGAATACCTTCTGCATTTGCTGTTTTAAATCCTTTAAGGGATGATTGCTCCTATCCATTTAAAGGGCTCGCAGGTGTTGGAGTTGCCTTCAAAATAGTTCAGGCAATACTTGAAAAAACAGAAAAGGGAAAATTTATACCCCGATACTTGATGCTTGTAGCAATAGGGACAATTGCTGACCTTGCTGAAATAAGGGGAGAAAACAGGGTGTTTGTAAAGATTGGACTTGAGGAACTTAAAAATCCTTTAAACAGAGGATTGAGGTCTTTACTGGAAATAAGCGGGCTTCTCGAAAAGAGAATTTCTGTAAACGACATTTCCTTCAGGGTTGGTCCAAGACTCAATGCGGGAGGAAGATTATCCACTGCTTCCAAGGCTGTAGAACTATTCTTATCTGAAGATCCTGAAAAATGTAAAATTCTTGCTGAAGAGCTGGACAAGCTAAATACAGAAAGACAGAGGATAGAGGAAGAAATATTGAGGGAATCACTCTCCTTCATACCTGAAGATAAAATACCAAAGATTATACTCCTCTTCAAAGAGGGTTGGCATAGAGGTGTAATTGGTGTTGTTGCTTCAAAACTTGTGGAAAGATTCAGAAGACCTTCAATACTAATTTCCCTTGAAAATGACAAGGGTTACGGATCTGGAAGATCAATAGAATCTTTCCATCTCGCTTCTGCTTTGAACACAGTTTCAGAGCTTTTTGAAAGTTGGGGGGGGCATAAAATAGCTTCTGGGTTTGTCATAAAAAGAGATAAAATCGAGGAATTGAAGGCTCGCCTGGAAAGTTATGCTGAAAAGGCTCTCTCTGAAGAAGATTTTGCAAGAATAATAAAAATAGATTCATATATTTCCTTCAATGAAATAGATAAAAGATTTCTTGACATCTTAGAAGAGGATTATCCACCATTCGGAATAGGGAATTCAAGACCAGTATTTGCTTCAAAGAATGTAAAGGTAGAAAGTCCTCCAGAATTTGTAAAAGATAACAAAGCCATTTTAAGTCTTTCTCAGAATGGAATTGTGACAAAAGGAGTAATTTGGGATTATAATGAAAAGGTGGTGGATCTGGATATTCTAAAAGAAGGAAATAATCTTTCAATCGCATATCATGTGGAAAGAGAGAATTTTGCGGGTGAGGTCTTTCCTCTTTTAAACATAATCGATTTGAAAAATGAAACGGAATAAAATCAGAAAAATAATCGCTTTTTTGATAATTCTTTTATCTTTTGTTTTAGTTACAATCATATTGTCAAAAAAGTCGAAAATAAAGGAAAAAGAAGATGCTTTCCTTTCCGAAGGGCAAAGTGAACTTCATCTTGTTCAGACAGATGGGAAAAAAGAAATTTTTGAATTAGATGCAAAAAGACATTACCCTGACAGATTGGGAAGATTTCATCTTAGCGGAGATGTAAAGATAAGGATATTCGGTAAAGCAGATGGGAAGGATATAGAAATAAAAGGGGAAAGTGGTATATATGAAAAGGATTTAACTCTCGTAACAATTCACAATTCAGAAGTTAAAATTGAAGATTTAAAAATCAAATCCAGGGAATTAATTTACAACTCGGAGGGGAGTGTAAAAAGTTATTCCCTTGCAAAATTTGAGAACAAATATGGGAAAGGTGAAGCAGATGGATTTATATATGATTTAAATAAAAAAATAATAGTCGCTAATAATTTTAAAGGAGATTTTAAAAAGGAAGAAAATTTTAGCCTATCAGCAGAAAAAATAACTCTTTCCTACAATGAAAACTCAATCCTTATGGATGGGAATTCATCCATAAAAGGAGAGGGGTATCAGTTAAAAGCTGATACCTTATACTTTCTTTTTTCTGATGGAAAAATCACCTACGCTCAAGGAAGTGGGAATTCAGAAATTGTTTATTCTAAAAAAGGAGAAGGGAGAGGAGTGGCAGAAATTCTCGGAAGGGAAGGAGAAAAAGTTTTAAAGTGTGAGAAATTCGAGGTCAAAAGAGATGGAAACCTTTTTATGGTTAAAACTGAGAATAAATGCAAACTTGATTTTCCTGCAAAAATCAAGGGAGAAAGAGGAAGCATTGGTGCTGAGCTTTTTGTCATTGTCTATGAAAAGGGAAAAGGAGTGAGAGAGGCAAAGGGAGAGGGGAATTTCTACTTTTTTGACTCAGACCAGATGATGGAAGCAAAATATATTTATGGTAAAACCGATGAGGAGTGCAAAAATTGGGAAATCATTAAAGGAGAGGGAGATGTAAGGCACAAGGGAGATGTGAGCTTTGAATGTGGAATTTTTTCAAAAAACAAGAATAATTTTCTCCTTGAAAAGGGAAGACCATTTGTGAAAAGAGGTGATGATACTGTTTATGCAGATAGAATCGAATACGATTCTGAGAATAAAATTATGAAAGGAATCGGAAATGTAAAAGCTTCTCTTGGAGAGAAGAGATTCTCTTCCGGTTTTCCATTTTTCAAAGGTGAAAAAAAGATTTTTGCAAGGGGTGAATCTATTACATGGAAAGAAAATGAAGATATTATAGAGTTGAAGGGAGGTGCATCCATTGAGCAGGGAGAACAATTTATCAAAAGTCAGAATTTACATTTCGAAATAAAAAATGAATTATTCTCATCAAATAAGAACACCCAATTTCTGTTCATCACAAAGGATGAAAAAATTTCTGGGGTTTGTGATTCAATTGAATATTCAAGAGAGAATAGCTCCCTTATATTATCGGGAAGTTCCAAAGTAAACACAAAGAATTATTCAATAAGTGGAGATTCCATAAAAATACAACTTGACAGGGAGGGTGAACCAATATTTATAGAAGGGAAACTGAAGGTAAAATTTTCATCAAAGGAGATCGAGGGAAATGGAGAAAGACTCTTACTCGACCTGAAAAACAAGAAGGCTGTCTTAGAGGGGTATCCATCAGTTAAGGATGAGAAAAGGGGAAAGATGAGAGGAAGGAGAATTTTTATAAATCTTGAAACAAAGGAAGTAAGAATTGAAGGGAATATCTCTGAAGTTGAAATAAAGGAGAAGTAAGGAATGGTTTTTTCTGCCTTCAATCTAACCAAATCTTTTGGAAAGAGAAAAGTTGTAAATGGCGTCTCTCTAACAGTAAAAACTGGAGAAATTGTTGGGCTTCTTGGACCGAATGGAGCGGGTAAAACAACAACATTTTCAATACTCCTCGGACTTATCCCTGCCGATGAAGGGAAGATAGAGCTTGATGGCGAGGAAATAACCTTTCTTCCCATGTACCAGAGAGCTCAGAAAGGGATAGGTTTCCTACCTCAGGAGCCGAGCATATTCCGTGGATTAACTGTTGAGGAGAATCTCTTCGCAGTGATAGAAAGCACAAAAGCTCCACTATCGGAAAAGAAAAGAAAAGTAGATACTATTTTAAAGGCATTTTCTATTGAAAATTTAAGAAATGTTAAAGGGGTTCTCCTATCTGGTGGTGAGAGAAGAAGGGTTGAGGTGGCAAGAGCTCTTATCCTTGAACCCAGATTTCTTCTTCTGGATGAGCCATTTACAGGAATAGATCCCATATCTGTTTCAGACTTCCAGAAGATAATCATAGGACTAAGAGAAAAAGGGATGGGAATTCTTATAACTGATCACAATGTAAGGGAAACCTTGAAAATTACTGACAAAGCATATATTATAAAAGATGGAGCTATTCTTAAGGAAGGAACTCCTACGATGCTTGCCTCAGATCCTGAGGTGAGAAAGGGATATTTGGGAGAAAAATTAGAGATTTAAACATGAAAAGAACTCGTTCGAGTATAATAGCAACTGTCATCCAGAAAATATTTTTGTCTCCCCACTTAGGAACATACCTCAAACTTTTAACTGCTCCAAACATCCAGATAAAGGAATTGATTGAACAGGAACTCTCAACAAATCCTCTTCTCGAAGCAGAGGAGAGAAGACCTACGGAAATTCATTCTGGTCTGGAATTAACCGATTGGATCACTTTGAGCCTTGTCCCTTTCACAGAATGGAATGAGGATGTGGAAGAACTCTCATCAGAGGAAGAAGATAGAACCACAGATGAGGAACTGGATGAAATTCTCTCTGAACTCAGTGTAAATGAGCTTTTTGGTGAGACTTCTGATGCAGAGGATGTTTTTGACCCCCTTGAGAATCTTAAAAAAAGTGAAAATTTAAGGGATTATCTTTACGACCAGTGCCAGAAAGTAAATCTCGATGATGAGGACAGAGAAATTGCAGAAATCATCATTGATAACATAGATGAAAGGGGATTTCTCTTAACTTCTCTTGAAGAAATTTCAAAAAGAGAAGGGATTGAGTTGGTAAAGCTTGAGAAGATAAGAAAGAAACTTATGAGGGAGTTTGAACCTGATGGTGTTGGAGCCCTCAATTTTGAAGAGTTTCTTTCCTATCAGTTGGAAAGTAAGCTTTCATCAGATCCCTCCTTGCAAAATTTCATGAATAAGTGCGTAGAAATCCTTAAAAGTTCTAATGCCTACAAAAAAATAAAGGAGGTTGGTCTTAATATCGAGGAGCTTAAAGAAAACCTTCAAAAATTGGGAAGACTGAGACCATTCCCATTGTATGGCTTTCATCTTGAAGATGTTGAGTATCCAAACGCCGATATAATTGTAAATAAAACTGATAAAGGTTATACACTACTTTTGAACGATGAGGGTATACCAAAGTTAAGGGTAAATCGTTACTATCTGAAGCTTTTGAAGCAACCAAATCTTGACAATGAAACAAAAAAGTTTTTAAAAGAGAAAAGGAGAAATGCCGAATTGTTCATTAAAAGTCTTGACATGAGAAACAAGACAATTTATAAAGTTGCAGAGGCAATAATTGAGCATCAGAAGGAATTTTTTGAAAAGGGAGTTGATTTTATAAAGCCAATGAAACTAAAAGATGTTGCTGACAAATTAGGTGTTGACGAATCAACAGTAAGCAGAGCAATTGCCAACAAGAGTATAGCTACAGAATTTGGGGTTTTCCCGCTAAGATTCTTTTTCCATAGCGCGATAGACACTGAAAGTGGAGAGAGAATCTCTTCGATTTATATAAAAAATAGGATAAAAGAATTGATTGACTCAGAAGACAAACAGAATCCCCTCTCTGATAACCAAATCCTGGAAATCCTTAGAAAGGAAGGAATAAAAATTGCAAGAAGGACTGTGGCAAAGTATAGAGAGGAGCTCGGGGTCCTCTCCGCTCCAGTTAGAAAAAGAATAAATCTATTAGGAGTTAAATCATGAAGATAAATTTTACAGGTAGAAATTTTGAAATTCCTCAAAATCTCAAGGATTTTGCATTAAAGAGGCTGGAAAAGCTAAAAAAGATCGAAGGAGAAATAATAGAAGCTACAATTATAATGACCGTTGAAAGACACAACAACATTGTAGAACTTAATATTAAAGACAGAAACTCTTCCTTCTTAGCCTCAGAAAAGAGTAACTCAATGCTTTTATCTCTCAGAAGAGCCTTTGACACTATTGAAAAACAGATTAAAAAGGGGAAAGAGAAGATAATTAAAAAGAAAAGAAAGGTTGAACTCCCCCCTATTGTAGAAGAGGTTGCACCTGTTGAGTTTGAAAATATGCTCACAAGGAGTGATGACTATTTTCCAAAGCCTATCTCCCTTGAAGAGGCGGTGAAATTTTTTAACGCCCACAGAAAAGAGATTCTTGTTTTCAAAAATCTCGATTCCAAGAGGGTAGCTGTTCTTTTCAAAAGGAAGGATGGCACAATTTCCCTTATAGAACCTGAATTTTAAAAAAGTGAGATTAAGTAATTTCATAAAAAAAGAACTTATTATTAAGGAAGCAACAGCTAAAAGCAGGAATGAGATAATAAAGGAGGTTGTCCAGTTTTTAAAGAAAAAGGATTTAATAGAAAATGAAAAGGAGTTGATTCAGAAATTGATAGAAAGAGAAAATCAAGCTTCAACAGCTGTAGCAGATGGGATAGCAATCCCCCACTGCAAAAGTAAGAACATTGATGAGCCGATATTAGTGGTTGCTCTTTCAAGAGAAGGTATTGATTTTAACTCAACAAATAAAAAGCCCACATATATCTTTTTCTTTTTAATAACTCCCGAAGACCAACCAACAAAGCATCTTCAAATTCTCGCACTAATTGCTCATCTGGCAAAAAAAGGGTCTGCCCTTGCAAAGAGAATTCTTGCAACAAAAAATGAACAGGAAATTCTTGAAATAATAAAAGAGGAGGAATCTACGGGAAGTGGAGGAAAATAAATCAAGAATGAGTAAAATACCCGGTGTTCTTATGGATATCTTTGGAGTTGGCGTTCTAATAACAGGTGAAAGTGGTCTTGGAAAAAGTGAGAGTGCCCTTGATCTTATATCAAGAGGACACAGACTTGTCTCGGATGATGTGGTGGAAATTAGAAAAACTGGCAAAAATGAAATAGTTGGATCCTCCCCAACCATAACAAGGCATCTTATGGAAGTTAGAGGGTTGGGAATAATAAACATAAAGGATATCTTTGGAATCTCATCAGTAGCCGATGAAAAAAAGATTGAGCTTGTAATAAATCTCTCCAAATGGGATGAAACAGAAGAAAATAGGCTGAAAATAGAGGAAGAATGGTATGAGATAGAAGGTGAAAAATTCCCAATGGTTCGAATACCTGTAGCAAGTGGAAGAAATACAGCAATTCTTATTGAAGTAGCGGTAAAGCAGTATCTTATGTGGAAAGAAGGCAAAAACACAACTAAGGAGCTTGTAAAGAAAATTGAGAGGGAATATTTAAAAAATGGGAAAACAAAGGGATAAGAGAAAGAAATATTACATAATAACCGGACTCTCTGGTTCAGGAAAGACAGTTTTGAGCGTTTATTTTGAGGATTCTGGTTTTTACCGTGTGGACAATATACCTACTGAGCTAATTCCCAAATTCATAGAACTTTACGACAAACAGGAATCTGCCACACCCGCTGTCCTCGTAGTGGATATAAGGGGTAGGGATTTCACAAAAAATTTTCCATTAATTTACAAAAAGCTTAAGAAGAAGAGAGATGATATAACACTCCTTTTCCTTGAAGCCAGTGATGAGATTCTTCTAAAAAGATTCAAGGAGGCGAGGAGACCTCACCCTCTCTTCTCCTCCCTCCCTTTAAAGGAGTGCATTGAGAAGGAAAGGGAACTTCTAAGTCCCATAAGGGATCTCGCAGATGAAATAATAGATACATCTCACCTTTCTGTTTCGGAGTTGAAAGAACTTATAAGAGCAAAGATAGTTGGAGAGGAGAAAAGCATTTCTATTTCCATAATTTCCTTTGGTTATAAATGGGGTATACCCTCTGACTCAGACCTGGTTCTTGACCTTAGATTCCTTCCAAACCCCTTTTACAAGGAAGAACTAAAAAATCTTTCTGGAAAAAACAAAAAGGTGAGGGATTATGTCCTTTCTTTTGATGAAACAAGAGAATATTTGAATAAACTCCAGGAATTTATAGGTTATCTAATTCCTAAGTATATAAAAGAGGGAAAAAGACATCTTACAATTTCCCTCGGTTGCACAGGAGGAAAACATCGCTCAGTGATTGTGGGAGAAATCTTAGGAAATTTTTTAAGGAAAATGGGCTATAATATTTACATTTACCATAGAGATATTAGAAAGGAGTAAAATAGAATTTGAGAGGTAGAAAGTAAAATGATTGGAGGAGTGATAGTTTCTCATGGAACTCTTGCAAAAGAGCTTCTGGATGTTCTATCCTCCATTCTGGGATACACTCCACCCATTGAGGTTCTCTCAATAGGATGGTTCAATGATGTAGAAAAATCAAGAAGTGATCTGGAGGCATGTATAAGAAGAGCGAACAAAGGTAAAGGAGTAATAATATTCACAGACATTTTCGGTGGTTCTCCATCAAACATCTCCTTCAGTTTCTTAGAAGAAAATAAGATCGAGATAATAACAGGGGTCAACCTTCCTATGCTTATTAAGTTTTCTCAGCTTTCAAAAAACATAAGCTTGAAGGAGGCTGTATCTGAAATTAAGAAAAGCGGAGTTGGAGGAATAATTGTTGCCTCAGAACTCCTCTCTGAGAAAAGTAAAAAATGATTGAGAAGAAAGTTGTATTAAAAAATCGTCTCGGTCTCCATGCAAGGGCTGCTTCTCTCCTTGTCAATGTTGCAAAAAAATTTAACTCCTCTATTTATATCCTGAAAGACTCCGATGCAGTCAATGCCAAAAGTATCCTTGGTATTCTAACCCTTTCTGCATCAAAAGGCTCTGAGCTAATAATTAAAGCTGATGGAGAAGATGAGGAAGAGGCAATAAGAGAAATCGAAGAATTAATAGAGAAAAAATTTTATGAGGAAGATTGATGGAAACCATAAAAGGGATACCCGTTAATCCAGGACTTGCAATTGGAAATGTTTGGATTAAGGAAGCTCCTATAATTTTACCCAAAAGAAAGGAGCTAAAAGCCACAGAAATCAAAGAAGAGATTAAATTTTTCAGAGAATCCCTGAAAGCTGTTAAGGAAGAGATAATTGAGATGAAAAAGAAGATAGCAAAAACGATTGGGACAGAGGCTTCTCTTGTCTTCGACTCCCACCTTCTTCTCCTCGAAGACCAGGAGTTTATAAGAGAGATTGAAAACACCATAAGCCAGGGATACACATTGAGCTGGTCTCTCTCTATTGTAAGGGAAAAATTCATGAAGATATTTGACAAGATTGAGGATGATTATATAAGAGAGAGGGTCTATGATATTTGCGATGTAATAGGAAGAATTCAAAAGAAAATAGCAAATTTCCAGCCTTCCAAACCTCCCCATAAAAAAGACCAGAACATAATTCTTGTCGCCCATGACCTTCTTCCCAGCGAAATCCCACCCCTTTTTGAACTAACAGGTTTGAGGGGGATCGTCCTTCAAGGTGGAAGCAAGACCGCCCATTCAATAATCCTTGCAAAGAGCCTTATGATACCAATAGTTATAGGAGTAAAGGGGCTTCTTTCAAAGGTAAGAAATGGGGATAAAATAGTTGTTGATGGAAGAAGTGGGGAGATAATGGTAGAACCTTCCTCATCTTTTTTAACAATAATCAACAAAAAAATAAAAGAGTTCAAATCCCATAAGGAAGAATCTCTCGCAGAAGTTCAACTTCCATCAAGAACTTTAGATGGTTATCCTTTTACCCTTCTCGCAAACATTGAAATGGCGGAGGAATCGGAGATAGCTTTAAGGAATGGTGCAGAAGGTATCGGACTCTTTCGCTCAGAATTTTTTCTATTAAGCTCAAGAGTTTTTCCCAGTGAAGATACCCAGTTTAACTATTATAAAAGGGTATTAGAGAAAATATCCGATAAAAGATTTGTAATAAGAACTTTTGATGTGGGAGGGGAGAAGGTGTTCTCTTACGGAGATGAGAGGGAAACAAACCCTGCAATGGGATTAAGGGCAATTCGCCTCATGTTAAAAAGAAGGGAGCTTTTAGTTCCCCAACTTAGAGCGATTTTGAGATTATCCCACTATGGAGATGTGAAAATTCTCATACCAATGCTTACCTCCCTTGAGGAACTGAAAGAATTCAAATTTCTGGTTGAGGAAACAAAAGAAAGTTTAAGGAAGGATGGTCTCCCCTTCAAAGAAAGGATTGAAATTGGGGCAATGATAGAAGTTCCCGCTTCAGCTTTAATAAGTGATTCTATAGCAAAGCAAACTGATTTTCTGAGCATAGGAACAAATGACCTCATCCAGTACACCCTTGCCATTGACAGAACTAATCAAAATGTAGCCTATCTTTACAACCCTTTGCATCCTTCTGTTTTAAGAACATTAAAATTTATAAAGGAATCTTCTGAAAAAAACGGGAAAATGGTATATGTTTGTGGAGAGATGGCTTCTGAACCAATTTATGCAATAATTCTCCTTGGAATGGGAATAAATGTTTTCAGCATGAATCCTTTATACATTCCGATTGTCAAAAAGGCATTGAGAAAAATTGAAAAAGTAAAGGCTGAAGAAATAGTCAGGAAAGCTTTTGATAGAGCCCCTGAAGAAATGGAGAAATTTTTGCTAAGTGAGATAGATTCCAATTTTGGAAATATTATAAGGGAGATTTGATTGAAAAAGATTGAAAAACCGTGGGGTTATGAAATTCTCTTTGCCCATACAGAGTATTATGTAGGAAAGATTTTGAAAATTTACAAGGGTGAAATGTTATCCCTCCAATATCACAAAATTAAAGATGAAACAATATTCATCTGGGAAGGAGAAATGCTCTTTGAGGTGGAGGAAGATGGAAAGATTGTTGAGAGAAGACTTTTTCCAGGTGATAGTTATAGAATAAAACCAGGTGTAAAGCACAGGATGAAAGCAATAAATGATTGTATTGTATTTGAAGTATCAACACCCCATCTGGAAGATGTTGTAAGGCTTGAGGATAAATACGGAAGAGTCAAATAGCTATCCGATTTTCGAATTCCTTTTCTCGTGCTCTCCCTTATCTTTGCGACACTTCCTCAAAATTTATTCCATGGCTTTCCAGAGTTCTTCCAAGTGCTCTCTCAAGCTTTGAAAGTGCAAGTTTGTAGTCAATTATTGCTCTTAACTCTGATGTCTGAGCAGTGGTAAGATCTCTCTGAAACTGAAGAACCTGGTAATTGGTTGAGAGTCCAACAGCAAGTTTCTTCTCCTCTGCCTGGAGTTTCTTTTCTGCAAGCTCCCTTGCAACCCTTGCCGCCTCAACTCTTTTGGATGCAGTTTCAACTTCCCTTACCGCTGTTCTTACCTCAACAATAATCTGTTGCTTTAAATTTTTCAGCTGTAAAGAAGCCTGTTCAGCCTCGAGCTGAGCTCTTGCATAATTTGCCTTCTCCGAAGAATTGAATAGAGGATAGGTAATTGTGAGCCCAACAGCATAATTTTTATATTTATTTTTAAAAGCCTCATCAAGAGAGTCAACCGTTGAGCCTTTTATTTTTCCAATTATCTTTCTATTAAATGGATCTGCGCTGTCATAAATAGGTATGTCCCCTGAAACCCCGGTGCTGTAAAATGTTCCTACAAGGTCAATTGAAGGGAGCAATTGATTTCTTGCATAGCTAATATTCAATTCTTTATTTTTGAGGTCAAGTTCAGCCTGCTTCATCTCAGCTCTATTGGAAAGAGCTATATTTATCAACTCGTCAATGTTAAATTCCTTCTTCTCATACTCAGGTTTTGAAACAGGAACTATCACACTCTCCCACTCCCCATGTTCAAAATTGAGAAGTCTTTTCAAATTATCCTCTGCATTTTTTACAGCAGATTCTGCCACTATAACATCCCCTTCCCTGGATGCAACCTCTGCCTCAGCTGCAAGAACATCCATCGGAGGTAATGTTCCAACCTTAACCTGAAGCCTGTTCTTCTCAAGAAGGTCCCTTGCAAGTTTCAAGGACTGCTCCTTTACCCTTAAATCCTCAATGGAAAAAATCAGATTCCAGTATGCCTGCTCCACATTGTATACGAGGTTTATTAAATTGTTCTTTAACTGGTTGAGACTAATCTGATGATTATTGGATGCAACCCTTATCTGGTAATTGTTTATTTTTGCCCCAAAATTCTTTAAAAGAGGCTGTCTAATGTCAAGTCTATACTGGGAATTGTAGCTCGGATTGTAAGTGTAGAAGGAGCTGTTGGAGTAGGAACGGTTTGTTCCAAGAGTTAATGAGACAGTTGTTCCTAATTCAAA
This sequence comes from uncultured Clostridia bacterium, assembly GCA_964649495.1. Classification (GTDB taxonomy): domain Bacteria; phylum Acidobacteriota; class Aminicenantia; order JBFLYD01; family JBBIMS01; genus JBBIMS01. The sequence continues at coordinate 57,555 of CAZYPR010000008.1, forward strand.
CTTTTTCTGAAAGGATAAACTTAAACTTGTAAAATCGCTGTTCAAGATAGTAGCACCATCAAGGATCGTGTATGATTTTCTATTATTCTCATTCCAGTTGGAATTTAGAGAGAAACTTGGAGCAAAAGCTGACTGAGCCTGAAGAACTGATGTCTCAGCAATCTTAGGATTGTAGAGTTGAACAGTCACATCGAGATTATTCTTAAGAGCCCTCACTATACAATCTTCAAGGGAAATCTCAAACTTTTTCTCCTGGCTGAAAATTAGAAAGGGGAAGTAAAAAATTAAAAGTAAAAAGTAAAAATTTAAAAGTTTAGCTTTCATTAAAACCCCCTATGAGAAAATTTAAAAATTTATCTTTCATATATTATAAACGCTCAAAAAGCCTTTTAGTTTCACTGAAAGGTGGAAAGATATCTGTCCCCGCTATCAGCGAAAATTGAAACAATAACTCCTTTTCTCAATCTCTCAGCCAACTTTATCGAAGCATAAAGGACAGCACCAGAACTTATCCCAGCAAAAATTCCCTCACTTCTCCACAATTTTTTCGCAAATTCCATGGCATCTTCATCCCTAACACGAATTGTCTCATCTATAAGCTCCTCCCTTAGAATTGGAGGGAGATAAGAGCCATCCCTATGAAGTAATCCTTCAATTTTACTAATTGGTTTATCAGGTTCAACAGCAATTATTCTTAAATCCTTAAATTTTTCCTTCAATCTCATTCCCGCTCCCATTAATGTTCCTCCTGTTCCAAGACCCGCAACAAAATAATCTATTTTTAAATCAAGCTCCTTTAAAATCTCTTCTCCTGTTCCATAATAATGAGCCCAAACATTCTCATCATTACCATTCTGATTTAAATAAAAATAATTTTCAGGGTCATTTTTAACAAGCTCCTCAACAGCTTCTATATGACTGTGGGGATTGTCTCCTGAAGTTAGAATTAGCTCTCCACCAAGAGCCCTTATAATTTTCCTCCTTTCAATGGTTTTTGTCTCAGGCATATAAATTCTTACTTTATAACCCTTTACGCTTCCGATGGCACATAAAGAGATCCCAGCATTTCCGCTACTTGCCTCAACTATTGTCATTCCTTTTTTAAGTTCCCCCCTTTCCTCTGCTTTCTCAATTATTCTTTTAACCATTCTGTCCTTTAAGGAGCCAGTTGGATTGAAAAACTCAAGTTTTGAAAATATCCTTACAGAAGAATTATTGTTCGCCCTTTTAACTTCTAAAAGGGGCGTTCTCCCTACCATTTCAAGAATATTTTCTTTCATAATTCCATATTTTATCTATTTTCTGGAGCTTATGTCAAGATAATGATTTTATATTTTTAATAATAGTTTGAACAAATTTAATCCAGTAATCTGGTATTACTGGAATGGAGTGCCCTACTATGTTGGACAGCTCGGTGCTCCATTCTACAAGAGTTTACCTCTTACTTAATTTTTACGAAGTTATGTTTAAAATAACTTAGTTTAAAGGGAGGGGGGTCTCCTGAGTTCTT